>JAUCFP010000006.1:4637500-5291719 GCA_030348385.1 Cytobacillus sp. NJ13
CCATACCAGTCGTAGCAGACCTCCAATGCGATTTTATCTGCCAGGTTTTCTTTGATGAAGAGATACAAATATATGTAAAAGCTGATTCAATAGGTAATTCTTCTGTTGATCTTCATTATATGGGCAAGAAATCAGACGGTTCAGTTTGCTTCACCGGCAGGGGGACGATGGTGCAGATATCAAAGGTGACAGGCAAGGGTGTGCCTTGGACCGCAGAAATGAAAGAAATGCTGAAAAGCGGGGTTAAAGTACGAGCCTAACGGCACAATGGCACATTTTTGAAAATAACTTTCTCCTTTCACTAAATATAGTCACTTCGGCTGTTTTGCTGACATATGATATGGTGACTAAATATATACCCATCCCGCGGTTCATAGCTGGCGAAAGGCAAGGAGGGTTACAATACTTGAAGGAGAACGAATATACTCACAAGCCGTTACTCACCAAACGAGAAAGAGAAGTATTCGAATTGTTAGTACAAGATAAAACAACAAGGGAAATCGCTGGTGAATTGTTTATAAGTGAAAAAACGGTTCGGAACCACATTTCCAATGCCATGCAAAAGCTTGGTGTAAAGGGGCGATCACAAGCTGTTGTAGAGCTCCTTCGAATGGGAGAGCTAGAACTTTAATTTAGACCGGCTACCCTTCTGGGAAGCCGGTTATCACATTTATAAAGGGATTTTTACATTATTGGATTTATTTCTGTCTTGAAATTTTTACGGAAAAAGGTGAAAATAATGCACAAGGGCAGAAAACGTCGTAAAAGCTTAAATGGGAGTGTTTAAGAATGAAGCTTGAAGATCCTAAAACAAATGAAATAAATGATGTTGTAGCTGAAATTGAGAAAGACTTAAGATACATATCCGGCATTATCAAGCAGAAGGGAAGGGAAATTCTAAGTGATTTCACCATTACCCCTCCTCAGTTTGTTGCATTGCAATGGCTTTTTGAAGAAGGCGATATGACCATCGGTGAGCTTTCAAACAAAATGTATCTTGCATGCAGCACGACAACAGATCTTGTTGACAGAATGGAGAAAAACACCCTTGTGAAGAGGGTTAAAGACCCAAATGACCGAAGAGTGGTCAGGATCCATCTGCTTGAAGAAGGAGAGCGGATTATTGAAGAAGTTATAAAGAAACGCCAGGATTATCTAAAAGAAGTTCTTAAAAATTCTTCACATAATGAGGTCTTGTTCTTAAAAGATAACTTAATGAAATTACACCATGATATGCGAGGAGAATGAGGCGGTACTTGTGAAACAACCTATAGGAATTATTGACTCCGGAGTCGGAGGCTTAACAGTCGCAAAAGAAATTATGCGTCAGCTGCCAAATGAAGATATTGTTTACCTCGGAGATACAGCCCGATGCCCCTATGGCCCCCGGCCTGGTGACGAGGTAAAATCTTTTACCTGGCAATTGACGAAATACTTGCTTGGCAAAAATATTAAAATGCTGATCATTGCCTGTAATACTGCTACTGCTGTAGCCCTGGAAGAAATACGCAGGGAACTGAGAATACCGGTTATCGGTGTCATTTTCCCTGGGGCCAGAACAGCTATAAAAGTAACGAAAAATCATAAAATTGGTGTCATTGGCACAGAAGGCACAGTCAAAAGCAAGGCATATGAAAATGCGCTGATTCAGTTAAACAGGAGATCTCATGTGCATAGTCTGGCATGCCCTAAATTCGTTCCTCTTGTAGAGAGCGGGGAGTATGAAGGCTCTGTTGCCAAAAAGATCGTGGCAGAGACTCTTCAGCCTATTAAAGGCAAAGGAATGGATACACTCATTCTCGGATGTACCCATTATCCTTTATTAGAACCAATTATTCAAAATGTAATGGGAAAAGACGTAAATGTCATCAGTTCCGGTGAGGAAACAGCAAGGGAAGCAAGTACCATCCTGCATCACTATGGAATGCTTAAAGCTGTGGCTGAGAACCCTGAATATAAATTCTGCACAACGGGCTCAACGGCCATTTTTTCTAAAATTGCTTCAAAGTGGCTGGGGTTTCCTGTAAATACCGTAGAAAAAATATCGCTTTAACAAATGCAGACATCTTCTGAACTTTTTTAGAAGGTGTTTTTTAAAGTTAAGTATAAAATTTTGAACGCGAATAACTGTCTAGCTCCACAAGGAATGCTTCGACAGCTTTATCATCGCACGACTAAAAGCGCTAGCTTTTAGGAGGAGCGCCTACCCCCTTGAGGTGAGGCCCCCAGGATGGGGGTCATGCAGACGTTGCCACAGGACGTGGCGTTCTTAGTCTGCGTTCCTTCGTGGGCAAGGCGCTTCCGCTTTTCTTTTAGGATTACTTTTTAAAAAAGCTTTGGTATCATGAGAATGAAAGACAAAATATATTAGTTGAGTTGGTGATCAATTTGCTGGCACAAGCCGAAAGCTATCTGAAAAAATATTTTGGATATACCTCTTTCCGCCCCGGTCAACAGGAGATTATTCAAAATATCCTTTCTCATACCAATACTCTTGGCATTCTCCCAACTGGAGGCGGAAAGTCAATCTGCTTTCAAATACCCGCTCTTGTACTCCCCGGAACGGCCATTGTGATTTCTCCCTTAATTTCCCTGATGAAAGATCAAGTAGATGCCCTTAGCCTTGCCGGCATCCCGGCTGCTTTTATCAACAGCACACTGTCTTCTGCCGAGTATCAGCATGTTGTGGCCGGAATACGTAATGGTGAATATAAGCTCGTGTATGTGGCGCCGGAACGATTTGGTTCCATGGCCTTTTTGGAATTATTAAACGTTATTTCGATTAGTGCTATCGTCTTTGATGAGGCGCACTGCATCTCTCAATGGGGGCATGACTTCAGACCAAGTTATCGTTCCGTCGTCGCTGAGCTTAACAGCCTGAACCAGAAACCTGTAATCACTGCTTTGACAGCAACAGCAACACGGGATGTTGCAGATGATATTCGCAGGCTTTTAAACATTAAACAGGAAAATACGTTCATTACTGGTTTTGCAAGGGAGAATTTATCTTTCCACGTTTTGAAAGGTGTTAACAAAAGGGACTTTATATTGCAGACCATAAAGAAACATAAAAACGAAGCGGGAATTATATACACTTCAAGCCGCAAGGAAACGGACCAGCTGTACCAATTTTTAAAAGGCAAGAACTGCTCATCTGCCAAATATCATGCAGGCCTAAAGGAAGAAGAACGAAAAGAAGCGCAGGATGCCTTTGTATACGATGAATCAGACATTATGATTGCAACGAATGCTTTTGGAATGGGGATTGATAAATCCAATGTCAGGTATGTCATCCACTATAATCTTCCGCGGAACATTGAAGCCTATTATCAGGAAGCGGGAAGGGCTGGCAGAGATGGCGTGGATAGCACCTGCTACCTGCTGTTTGCCCCTCAGGATATCCAGCTGCAGAAGTTTTTGATAGAGGAGAGCAGTCTGAATCAACAAAAAATGGAGCAGGAATACAGCAAGCTTAAGGATATGGTTAATTACTGCCATACAGAAAAATGCCTCCAGTCCTATATCATTGAATATTTTGATGAGAATGCTGAATCTATTCAATGCGGCAAATGCAGCAGCTGTCTGGATGAACGGACAAGCATGGATATTACTCAGGAAGCTTTAATGATTTTTTCATGCATTAAGCGAATGGGAGAGAGATTTGGCATTACTTTGACAGCCCAGGTTTTGAAAGGCTCCAATAATAAGAGAATCCGCGAAATGAATTTTCATAAACTTTCAACATTTGGATTGCTGAAAAATCGCAAAGAAAAAGAGATTGCTGATATGATAAACTATCTGCTTGCTGAGGACTATCTGATTTTAACAGATGGAAAATATCCGACAGTAAGGCTATCCGCCAGTGCGGTTCCCGTTTTGAAGGGGCAGAAAAGATTATCCATGAAAATAAATGTGCCTGTGCCTGTTCAGGACACAGAAGAGAACAATGAACTCTTCGAGATGCTGAGAAAGCTCAGGAAAAAGATTGCAGATGAGGAAAATGTCCCTCCTTTCGTAGTTTTTGCTGATGCAGCATTAAAAGAAATGAGCCGCTATTTTCCCGTCAGCAAAGACATGATGTTAAATATTAAAGGTGTAGGGCAAATGAAGTTTGAAAAGTATGGGGAAGACTTTATCCAGGCTATTAGAGAATTTGCCGAAGAACACAATATTTCCCCTAAGCCTGCAGCAGAAGCGCCGTCAAAACAAGAGGAACCTATAGATGATCGTCCAAGCTACCAAATTTCCTTTGACTATTACAAGGATGGAGATTCAATAAGGGAAATAGCCAAAAAGCGAAATTTCTCGCCGATAACGATTCAGGAGCATATATTTCGCTCTATCAGAGAAGGCAATATAATCGAGTGGTCAGATATTTTCAATGAAACTGAGGAAAAGCTTGTTTTACAGGCTGCTGAAAAAGCTGGAAGGGACAAACTTAAACCAATTAAAGATGAACTTCCGGAAGAAATAGATTATTTTAAAATCAAAGCTGTCCTGGTAAAAGATGAACTGCAGAAACAAATTTGACAGAGAAGCTCCTTATGGGGGCTTCTTTTTCTATGAAAGATAAGAGAATTTTGAACGTCGATAACTGTCTAGCTCCAGCGCCTGCCCCCTCGAGGTGTCGGGGGTGGGCAAGGCGCTTGCGCTTTTCCTTCGGTTTGTCCAAATTTGTCAAAAATCTATTAACACTTTTATCCCAAAAGACGGTCTAAATTTCAGATAGGCTCGTATACATGTAGTACAAACTGTCTCAGGGGGGATTATGTATGTCTATAAATAAAAAAACGTCTATAGTGTCAGCTGTGCTGGTATCATCTGTTCTATTATCAGGCTGCGGATTGTTTGGAAGCCAGGGGAAGGAAAAGGTCGATCCGCCAAAAGCAGTATCTTATACCGATGAAGGCGAAAGTGCTGCCGAAGAAACAGCTGGAAAAGAAACAGCCGAAAATGAAGAGGGTGTTACGGCAAATCTTAAAACAGAGCTTTACTTGATTGATAAGAATGGGTATGTCGTTCCCCAGACAATTGATCTTCCAAAAACTAATTCAGTTGCTACACAGGCGTTAGAGTATCTGGTAGAAAACGGGCCTGTTTCAGAGCTTCTTCCTAATGATTTCCGTGCAGTCCTTCCGGCTGATACAAAAGTTTCTGTAAATATTAAAGATAAAGTTGCAACCGTCGATTTTTCAAAAGAATTTCAGGAATATGCTCCAGAAGATGAAAAGAACATTCTCCAATCAGTTACCTGGACACTCACACAGTTTGATTCCATTGATAAAGTTAAGCTGACATTAAACGGACATGAATTAAAAGAGATGCCTGTGAATGGCACTCCGGTCAGCTCGGCATTAAGCAGAGCCAATGGAATAAACATGGATACAACAGAAGTTGTGGATATCACTAATACGAAGCCGGTTACCGTTTATTATCTGGGCGGGGATGAAGAAAACTATTATTACGTGCCTGTCACCAAGCGTGTCAGCAATGATATGGACAATAAAGTTGAAGCTGTTGTATCCGAACTTATAAAAGGGCCGAACTATGCTTCCAATCTGGTGACAGATTTCCTTCCGGATGTAGAGCTGCTTGAAGCTCCAAAAATTGAAGAAGGAAAAGTCACATTAAACTTCAATGAGAATGTCTTCAGCAGCTTCGAAGAGAAAATGATTTCCAAGCACTTGCTGAATGCCCTTGTCCTTTCACTGACAGAACAAAAGGGCATCGAAAGCGTAGCGGTCACAGTCGATGGCAAAGCAGAGATTGTCAATGAGGATGGCCAAAAACTATCTGAACCTGTAACCCGTCCTGAAAATGTGAATACAGGAAGTTTTTAATAGAGCAGATTTTGTTATACTATATAGTAACAGGAAAAAGGGGTTGGCATTTAATGCCGCCTCTTCTTTATTGGTAAAATGAAGGCATGCCAATGTACCTGAGCAAATGATACATATGTCGTACTAAATAATTTTTATCTTAGCAAAAGAAGGGGGAATCAGCTTATGCGTGCAGATGGACGTGAACCTGAGCAGCTTAGGCCTATACATATTGAAACAGATTACTTAAAGCATCCTGAGGGATCTGTCCTTATAACCGTTGGAGACACGAAGGTGATTTGTACAGCAAGTATCGATGAGAGGGTCCCTCCATTTATGAGGGGACAGGGGAAAGGCTGGATAACAGCTGAATATTCCATGCTTCCAAGAGCAACAGAACAGAGAAATATCAGGGAATCAGCAAAAGGGAAAATTTCAGGGAGAACAATGGAAATCCAGCGCCTGATCGGCCGTGCTCTCCGTGCAGTGGTGGATCTTGATGCACTTGGCGAAAGAACGGTTTGGCTTGATTGCGACGTAATCCAGGCGGATGGAGGGACCCGGACAGCATCCATTACAGGAGCCTTTGTTGCTATGGCACAGGCGATGGATAAACTGTACAGCAGCAAGAAGCTTACTCACTACCCAATCAATGATTTCCTTGCTGCCACAAGCGTGGGAATTCTTAAAAATAAGCAGGCTGCAGTGGATTTGAATTATATTGAAGACTCCTCTGCTGAAGTAGATATGAATGTCGTAATGACTGGCAGCGGTGAGTTTGTGGAACTTCAGGGAACTGGAGAAGAAGCGACTTTTTCTTATACCCAGCTGCAGGAAATGCTGGGTGCTGCACAGGAAGGGATTTCAGAGCTGTTTGAGTTTCAAAAGGCTGCCCTTGGGGAGAAAATCACAGAAAGCATTCAAAGCAAAAGAGAAAAGCTTAAGGGGAGGTCATAGCATGCAGGAAGTTATTATCGCTACTAAAAATGCGGGCAAAGCGAGAGAATTTGAACGGATGTTCAAGCCTCTTGGGTATGAGGTTAAAACGATGCTGGATTATCCGGATTTTCAGGATGTAGAGGAAACAGGAAGCACGTTTGAAGAGAATGCCATTCTTAAAGCGGAAGCCGTTTCTAAAGCTTTTGGAAGAATGGTAATTGCCGATGATTCGGGGCTGATCATTGATGCGCTTGGAGGAAAGCCAGGCATCTATTCTGCCCGCTATGCAGGCGAAGAAAAAAACGACCAGAAAAACATGGACAAGGTTCTCGATGAGCTCGAAAGCATCCCGGATCATAAGCGGCATGCTCGGTTCTATTGCGCTCTTGCAATCGCTGCTCCCGGAAAAACTACTGAAACAGCTGCAGGAACTTGTGAAGGCCATATCTTAAGAGAAAAAAGAGGGACTTATGGATTTGGCTATGATCCTATCTTTTTTGCAGAAGCAAAAGGCAAAGCAATGGCTGAATTAATGCCGGAGGAAAAAAGCCAGATCAGCCATAGGGCGAATGCTCTCAAAAAGCTGGAGGAGCTGCTTCCTTCTTTCTTGGCCGGGGCGGAGAACTCATGAAAGTACTGATTGTAAGTGATAGCCATGGGTTAACCTCTGAACTTAGCCAAATTCGCGAAATGCATCCTGATATGGATTTGATGATTCACTGCGGAGATTCTGAGCTTCAGGCAGATCATGAATCATTAAGAGGATACGCTGCTGTAAGAGGAAATTGTGACTTTGAGGCAGCTTTCCCGGAGGATAGAATAGAAGAAGCTGGGGGAATCCGCATTTTCGTCACACACGGCCACAGATATTCCGTTAAGTCTACCTTAATGAATCTGTCATACAGGGCACGTGAAATGGAAGCAGATATCGTATGTTTTGGCCATTCACATGGTCTGGGAGCTGAAATGTCTGATGGGATATTATTTATTAACCCTGGAAGCATACAGCTGCCCAGAGGAAGAAACGAAAAGACATATGTCATACTGGAAGCCAGGGGAAAAGATGTTACACTGGATGTGTATGACTTATCTAATGGGAAGATTCCTGATCTGACACAAAATTTTTCACTGGTAAAAAGCAATTAATTTGAATATAATAACTGAGGGAAGCAAGTCTTCCCTCAATAATAAAAAAATATCTTACAAAGTGTTGACTTCTTAACATTTGTCTAATATAATAAATCTTGTCGTTAAGTTAATTAATCTCAATCAAGTGATATTATTCAATACGTCCCAGTAGCTCAGCCGGATAGAGCAACGGCCTTCTAAGCCGTCGGTCGGGAGTTCGAATCTCTCCTGGGACGCCATTTACACATCTGGCAGCACTACATATCTTACCGAATTCTTACTCACCATTTTGGTGAGTTTTTTTGTTTTAGTTTAGTTTTTAATGGCAGGGTCTGCCAGTGCAACCCTCGATATTTAAATCGTCTTTACAAACCTCTTAATATTTGAACCCATTTCAGCTGTCATCTTCCATAATTAAAAAATTCTCTAAAATTTTTTTGTCCCAGGGAATGTGAATATATCAACAATGTAAGCGGATACAGAAAAACAGATTAATCGAAATTATCTAATAATTCACGAAAAGGGTGTTGACGGCTGATAAAAATGGGCGTAAGATAGTCCTCAATATAAGAAATTCACACCTTAAAGTTAAATAGAATTAAAACCTTCATCTAAGTGAAATCTCTCTCAATATGAATTTTTTCAACTTAATAATTCAGTGGTTTAAAGCGTTAATGTTTTAAGGGTTTAACTCCGAATAAGAAAAGCGTAGAAGAGGATAAGTAGTTTTATGACAGGCATTCACAGAGAGCCGGATTTGCTGAAAACCGGTAATGCCCTCTTAAAATGAACTCACCTCTGAGCGCAGTCCTGAAAGATGATCGATGATCGACTAGGGGCTGCCGGGTGTTCTTCACCCGTTATCAAAAAGGACAGCATTTCGCTGTTCATGAGTGCACGCATCATAAGCGTGAATCAGGGTGGTACCGTGGAACAGGTTATCAAAGCCTTTTCATCCCTTATACCTACAATCGATAGGTGTCTTTAGGGGTGGAAGGGCTTTTTATATTGGAGTTATAAAAAATATGAGGAGGTTATCAACAAATGCTGCAGGAAGCTGCCTTAACAGAAACAAAAACGGAGACACATCCTGTCACCGGTGCTGATCTGTTATTACGAG
The DNA here is from genome assembly GCA_030348385.1 of Cytobacillus sp. NJ13. NCBI lineage: Bacteria > Bacillati > Bacillota > Bacilli > Caryophanales > Bacillaceae > Cytobacillus > Cytobacillus sp. NJ13. The sequence goes on from JAUCFP010000006.1 coordinate 4,646,507, forward strand.
CCTTGGAGAAAGAAAATGTTGAAGTGATTTTTGGTTATCCTGGAGGAGCTGTTCTTCCACTCTATGACAAACTGTATCATTCAGAGATTCTTCATGTGCTGCCGCGTCATGAGCAGGGAGGAATTCATGCTGCTGAAGGGTATGCCCGGATATCTGGAAAGCCGGGTGTTGTAATTGCCACTTCAGGACCAGGAGCCACTAATATTGTTACCGGGCTTGCAGACGCAATGATGGATTCACTTCCGCTGATTGTTTTTACAGGCCAGGTGGCAACGGGAGTCATTGGATCAGACGCCTTTCAGGAGGCGGATATCCTGGGGATAACCACTCCAATTACAAAATACAATTATCAGGTCCGCAGCATTGAAGATATCCCGAGAATTGTTAAAGAAGCTTTTTATATAGCTTCAACCGGCAGGCCAGGACCGGTACTGATCGATATCCCTAAGGACATAGCTGCGGGAGTTTCAGATCAGCCTGAGGAAGAAAAGGAAGTGAATCTGCCGGGATATCAGCCTACTTTAAAACCAAATTACCTGCAAATAAGGAAATTAACTGAAGCGGTCAGCAGATCGAAAAAGCCAGTCATCCTGGCTGGTGCTGGCGTGCTTCATGGTAGAGCATCCAAAGAATTAAAAGAGTATGCAGAGCAGCAGCAAGTTCCTGTTATTCACACACTCCTGGGCCTCGGCGGGTTCCCGGCAGATCATCCATTATTTATCGGAATGGCAGGAATGCATGGCTGTTATGCAGCCAATATGGGACTTACAGAATGTGACTTGCTGATAAATATTGGAGCCCGCTTTGATGACAGATTAACAGGAAACTTACAGCATTTTGCACCACATGCAACAGTCGCCCATATTGATATTGATCCTGCTGAAATAGGAAAGAACGTTCCGACGTCAATTCCGATTGTAGCAGATGCAAAAGAAGCTCTTGAGCAGCTGATTCTGCAGGATGGAAAACCGCCGGCCCATAAAGAATGGATGGAAACCATCCTGAGGTGGCAGGAGGAATATCCATATTTCTATGATAAAGAATCTGGACGATTGAAGCCCCAGAAAGTTATGGAAATGCTTCATTCAAAAACGGAAGGGAATGCCATTGTCGTAACAGACGTAGGACAGCATCAAATGTGGGCAGCCCAATACTACCGCTTTAATAAGGCAGACAGATGGGTGACATCAGGAGGGCTTGGAACAATGGGATTTGGGTTCCCTGCCAGCATCGGAGCTCAGCTGGCCGACCCGGAAGCATGCGTACTCGCTATTTGCGGAGATGGAGGGTTCCAAATGTCAACGCAGGAGCTTGCCATTATCCAGGAAATGAATCTGCCGGTGAAAATTATCATTTTTAATAATATGGCCCTTGGCATGGTTAGGCAATGGCAGGAGATCTTTTATGAATCCCGTTTCTCTCACAGCAAAATCCCAGTACAGCCATCTTTCGTAAAATTGGCAGAAGCTTACGGAATAAAAGGATATGTCATTCAATCTGAAAGCGAAGCTGAAGAGTTATTGGATGAAGTGCTTCATAACCGTGAACCAGTACTTATCGATTTCCGGGTGGATCCGGGTGAAAATGTGTATCCGATGATTGCACCTGGAAAAGGACTTCATGAAATGGCAGGTGTAAAACCATGAAAAGAGTCATATGCCTGACTGTTATGAATCGGCCGGGTGTTCTAAACAGAATCACGAATTTATTTTCCAAAAGAAACTTTAATATTGAGAGCATTTCAGTTGGCCTGTCTGAGCATGAAGGGATGTCGCGCATCACTTGTGTGGTCCATGTTGAGGACTCCAGTGCCAGTGAACAAATTACAAAACAGCTAAACAAGCAAATCGATGTGATAAAAGTAACTGATATCACGGATCAATCGATAGTGGCAAGAGAGCTCGCCCTCATTAAAGTTCAGGCGGTCCCTTATACCAGAAATGAGATTTACTCTTTAATTGAACCTTTCAGAGCTTCTGTTATAGATGTCAGCAAAGATAGCATGACCGTTCAGATTACAGGTGAATCTGATAAAGTAGAAGCTTTCATTGAACTCATTAAACCATATGGAATCAAAGAGCTTGCCCGGACGGGAACAACGGCATTCCCTAGAGGAACACAGCGTACTTCCCAGCAGTCCAAATCATACTCTATTGTTTAATTATTAATTACTGAGTTGATTGTAGCGAGCAGCCTGGAGCGGAAATAAACGGACAGCATTGATAGACGAAACACTACAATTTATACGAATAGAGCCAAAAATTAATTATAAAAAATAATAAATTTTAATCGGAGAGGGAGATAAAACATGGCAAAAATGTACTATAACGGAGATGCAAATGCAGCGTATTTAAACGGAAAGAAAGTAGCGGTCATCGGATACGGATCTCAGGGACATGCGCATGCGTTGAATATGAGGGACAGTGGTGTTGAAGTCGTAATCGGCCTTCGCAAAGGGAAGTCCTGGGAAAAAGCAGAAGAAGACGGTTTCCAGGTATACTCAGTCGGTGAAGCAGCAGCACAGGCAGATGTAGTGATGATCCTATTGCCGGATGAACTCCAGCCAAAAGTATACAAGGAAGAAATTGAACCGAATCTATCAAATCAGGCATTAATGTTTGCCCATGGATTTAATATTCATTTTAATCAGATTGTGCCTCCAAAAGAGTGTGATGTATTGCTTGTAGCACCGAAAGGGCCAGGACATTTGGTCAGAAGAACATATGAACAGGATGCGGGTGTCCCAGCCCTGTTTGCAGTCCATCAGGACGTAACAGGAGAAGCAAAGGAGCTTGCCCTTTCTTACGCTAAAGCCATTGGATCACTTCGCGCAGGAGCATTGGAAACAACTTTTAAAGAAGAAACCGAGACAGATCTGTTTGGTGAACAGGCAGTGCTTTGCGGAGGGCTGACTTCATTGGTTAAAGCAGGATTTGAAACTCTTACAGAAGCAGGATATCAGCCGGAACTTGCATACTTTGAATGTCTGCATGAGCTTAAACTCATCGTTGACCTTATGTATGAAGGCGGTCTGGAAGGAATGCGCTATTCCATCTCAGATACTGCACAATGGGGTGACTTTGTCAGCGGCCCGCGCGTAGTAGATGCAAGAGTGAAAGAAGAAATGAAGGCAGTTTTGAAAGATATCCAGGAAGGCAATTTTGCTAAAGGCTGGATTTTGGAAAACCAGGCAAATCGTCCGGTATTTAATGCCGTGAATCAGAGAGAGAATGAGCATCCAATTGAACAGGTTGGAAGAGAACTTCGTAAAATGATGCCGTTTGTCAATAGCAGCAAGAAGAAAGAAGTGGTCGTAAGTGCAAACAATTAAGATATTTGACACAACGTTACGAGATGGCGAACAATCAGCCGGTGTCAACCTTAACTTTTCCGAAAAGTTAGAAATCGCCAGGCAGCTGGAGCGTTTAAATGTTGATATTATTGAAGCTGGGTTTCCTGCAGCATCCAAAGGTGATTTTGCTTCTGTACAGAAAATTGCCCAGACGATTAAAAATTGCTCGGTCACAGGACTGGCAAGAGCAGTTATCTCTGATATAGATGCTGCATGGGGAGCATTAAAGGACGGGGCTGAGCCAAGAATACATACATTCCTGGCAACCTCTCCAATCCACAGGCAATATAAGCTAAAGAAAACGAAAGAGGAAGTGGTTGAAACAGCAGTAGAAACAGTTAAGTATGCTGCTTCAAAGTTCCCGATCGTCCAATGGTCTGCGGAGGATGCTTCCAGGACAGAATTGCCTTTTCTTGCTGAAATAATCGAAAAGGTCATCCAGGCTGGGGCGAGGATCATCAATATACCGGATACTGTTGGATACACAACACCACAGGAATATGGAGAGATTTTTCAATACTTAAGAAATCATGTTCCTTCTATTGATAAAGTATCCTTATCAGCTCATTGCCATGATGACTTGGGAATGGCCATAGCTAATTCCCTTTCAGCTATAGAAAATGGAGCAACACAGATTGAGGGCACCATTAACGGGATTGGTGAAAGAGCTGGAAATGCGGCATTGGAGGAGCTGGCGGTAGCCCTTTATATCCGGAATGATCATTATCAGGCTTCGACGCGTCTGAATCTTCAGGAAATCAGCAGAACGAGCAGCCTGATCAGCAAGCTGACAGGCATGGTGGTACCAGCCAATAAAGCGATTGTCGGAAGAAATGCTTTTGCACATGAATCAGGGATACACCAGGATGGGGTACTGAAGGAAAAAACAACTTATGAAATTATTTCCCCTGATCTAGTCGGATTCCAATCCAATTCAATGGTGCTTGGAAAACATTCTGGACGCCATGCCTTTAAAAACCGCCTGAGTGAACTGGGGCTTGAAGTAGCAGATGAAGAAGCAAACCGGCTATTCACTGTTTTCAAAGATTTGGCCGACCGCAAAAAAGAGATGACAGACGACGACCTTGCAGCAATCGTACTTGAAGAGAAGCTCTCCAAGGAGCAGCGATTCTATGATTTGATCGGAATCCAAATTCAATATGGTACGAACTCTGTTCCGACGGCAACTGTTACCCTGTCAGGATCAAACAACGAAGTGATCCAGGAAGCGGGTACTGGAGCTGGAAGCATCGAAGCGCTGTATAACACATTGGAAAAATGCTTGAATGGGACAGCTAACCTTCTTGATTACCGCATTCAATCCGTGGGGGCAGGAAGAGACGCTTTAGCTCAGGTTTATGTAAAACTGAACTACGAAGGAATGGAAACCAGCGGCCGAGGATTGGCCCAGGATGTGCTCGAAGCTTCCTCAAAAGCTTACTTGAACGCTGTTAATAGAGTGATATATATGAAAGAAAAAGCACAGGCGCAAGCGGTAGAGGCGAATTGATAGAAGCTCCCGTTCCTCCCCGCGGGTTCGCAGAGTAACCAAAACAATAATCTATAAGCATAAACAAAAAACCAGACGGAGGGATTAAAAATGAAAAAACGTATCGCAGTACTTCCAGGAGATGGGATCGGCAAAGAAGTGGTGAAGGGAGCAATTGAAGTCCTGCAGGCCGTTGGAGAACGGTTCGGGCATCAATTCCAATTTTCTTATGGCAAGATTGGCGGTTCTGCTATTGATGCAGCCGGAACTCCGCTGCCTGATGAAACGCTGGAGCTTTGCAAAGAAAGCGATGCGGTCATGCTGGGAGCGGTTGGAGGGCCTAAATGGGACCGGCAGCCTCCCCACCTTCGTCCTGAAAAGGGTCTCTTGAAGATCCGCAAGGAATTGAATCTCTATGCAAATCTGCGGCCAACTCAATATTATTCCAGCCTTTCGGATACTTCCCCATTAAAGAATGAAGTAATTGAAGGTGTGGATATGCTGATGGTCAGGGAATTAACCGGCGGCCTGTATTTCGGAAAGCCAAGCGAGAGGACCCAGCAAAACGGAAAAGATGCTGTGGTAGATACATTGTTTTATCAAAAAGAAGAAATGCGGCGTGTCATTAAACTGGCCTTTGAACTTGCCGGAAGCCGCCGCGGCAAGGTGACTTCTGTTGACAAGGCCAATGTTCTGGAATCAAGCCGAATGTGGAGAGAGGTAGCGGAGGACATTGCAAAGCAATATCCTGAAGTGACATTGGAGCATATGCTTGTTGACAATGCAGCGATGCAAATGATTAAAAATCCGAAGCAATTCGATGTTGTAGTAACGGAAAATATGTTTGGTGATATTTTGAGCGATGAAGCTTCTGTTTTGACTGGCTCTTTAGGAATGCTTCCTTCTGCCAGCCTTTCGGAAAACGGGCCTTATTTATACGAACCAATCCATGGTTCAGCACCGGATATTCAAGGGAAGAATGCAGCCAATCCTATTGCCATGATTTTATCAGCAGCCATGATGCTTCGCTTATCTTTCGGAATGGAAGAGGAAGCTGAAGCGGTTGAAAATGCTGTTAATCAAGTGCTTGAAGCTGGCTATCGTACAAGAGATATTGTTTCATTTGGAAAAAAGGTGGTTACTACTTCTGAAATGATTGAAGAGGTAAAGGCTACCCTTTTGGATAACGAAGCTATTCTTAATATTATGGGGGCTTATGCATAAAAGCTGAAATGATGGCTGGACACAGTTTCAGCTGATTTTAAAAACTGGGACACGGCCTTCATCGGCCGTGTTTCTTTTAAAAAGGGAGTGGAACAGAATGGGAAAATCAATAATAGATAAGATTTGGGAAAAGCATGTAGTCCACAGGGAAGAGGGGAAGCCTGATTTGATGTACATAGACCTCCACTTAGTGCACGAAGTTACATCCCCTCAGGCTTTTTCAGGTTTAAGAATGAAAAACAGAAAAGTCAGGAGGCCTGATAAAACGTTTGCTACAGTTGACCACAATATTCCTACTGATAACCGAAAAGTCATCAATGATCCTGTTGCACTGAACCAAATGACCACTTTGGAAAAAAACTGTCTGGAATTCGGCATCCCTCTTGCAGGGCTGGATAGTCCTGAACAGGGGATAGTCCATGTGATCGGGCCGGAGCTGGGGCTTACTCAGCCAGGCATGACAATTGTTTGCGGTGACAGCCATACATCCACTCATGGAGCTTTTGGATCAATAGCGTTTGGCATTGGAACAAGTGAAGTGGAGCATGTCATGGCTACCCAGACTTTATGGCAAAGCAAGCCTAAAACATTAAAACTGGAGATAAACGGAGAGCTGAAAAAGGGTGTTACCGCTAAAGATGTCATACTTTATATTATTGCCAAAAACGGAATTGGCTTTGGTACGGGCCATATTATAGAATATTGCGGGGACACACTCGCTAAAATGTCAATGGAAGAAAGAATGACGATTTGCAATATGTCCATTGAAGGAGGAGCAAGGGCTGGGCTTGTCAGCCCTGATGAAACAACGTTTGCCTATCTGCAAGGGAAGAAGTATGCACCAGAAGGAGCTGAATTTACACAGGCAGTCAATAATTGGAAAGAGCTTGTATCTGATCCTGATGCGGCATACGATAAAACCATTCAAATTGATGCAGCAGATATTGCGCCAATGGTCAGCTGGGGGACGAATCCTTCTATGACTTCCAAAGTGAATGAACAACTTCCAAAACTTGAGGAATGCAAAAACGAGCTTGAACAAAAATCACTATCCAGAGCTTTAGATTATATGGGGCTGCAGGAAGGGCAGAAAATTGAAGACATTCAGATTCAGCATGTTTTCATCGGGTCTTGCACAAATTCCCGGCTGGAAGACTTAAAACAGGCTGCAGAAATAATTAGAGGGAAGAAAGTTCATCCTCGAGTCCGTGCACTTGTTGTTCCAGGGTCACAGCAGGTCAAAAAGCAGGCGGAGGCTGAAGGACTGGATCTTATCTTTAAGCAGGCTGGTTTTGAATGGAGGGAATCAGGCTGCAGCATGTGTTTGAGCATGAATAATGATATTGTGCCAAGCGGCGAGCATTGTGCCTCAACATCAAACCGAAATTTTGAAGGACGCCAGGGATCAGGGGCCAGAACACATCTTGTCAGTCCTTTAATGGCGGCTGCTGCAGCTTTGTACGGACATTTTGTGGACGTAGGAGCTTTGCTTAGCGCAGAAACAGTTCAATAAGAAGGAGGAGAACAAAATGAGCGGATTTAAAACACTGCAAGGGAAAGCTGCTGCTTTAGATAGAGCAAATGTGGATACTGATCAGATTATACCCAAGCAATTTCTTAAAAGAATTGAGAAAACGGGGTTTGGACAATATCTGTTCTATGACTGGAGATTTACAAAAGATGGTTTGCCTAACCCTGAGTTTGAGTTGAATAAGGAAGAAAACCAGGGTGCTACTATTCTCATTGCAAATGAAAACTTCGGCTGCGGTTCTTCGAGGGAGCATGCACCATGGGCTTTAGGAGATTATGGCTTTAAAGTCATCATTGCCCCTTCATTTGCTGATATTTTTCATCAAAATTGCTTAAAAAATGGCCTTTTGCCAATCACTCTTCCGGCTGAAACAGTCGAATACCTGCTCAAGTGTGCTAAAAGCCAGCCATACGAATTGAAGGTTGATTTGCAGAATCAAGTAATTGAGGATGAACATAATTTTTCAGCATCATTCTCTATAAATGATTACTGGAAAAAAATGCTGATTAATGGCTGGGATGAAATAGAGATTACCCTTCAATTAGATAAAAGCATTTCAAATTTTGAAGAAAAACAGTTAGCTGTACAGTAAGAATGTATGAAAGATTCATGGCGGGAAACCATGAATCTTTTTGTTTTTCTGCTGATTCATGCTACACTAACTTCAAAAATATAAGTTGAGGCGGTACTAGCATGGGAAAGCGGGAACGGAAAAAACAAAACAATAAAATTATTCTATTTCCCGGCCTTGAGAAAAGACTGCTTGAAAAGGGGCTTGAGTCCTTTCAGCAGAAAAGGTATCAGGAATCGATCCAGTTCTTTGAAGAAGCAATGGAGATGGAGCCTGAGGATACAGATGTCCATATCGGGCTTGTTCTGGCATATTATGAAGCTGGAGCATTGGAAAAAGCGAAGAAACTGGCTAATAAAATGCTCCAAACAGGCATTGGGGATTACATACAAGTAATGGATCTTTATTTAATGATCCTTGTGCAGCTTCATCAATACAGCGAGATTGCAGCAATGATTGAAGTTCTGCTTGAAGAGAGGGAGATCCCGAAGGAGAAATTTGAGCATTTTAGCAGAATGCTTGAGTTCAGCAGAAAGATGGCTGCTTCCCCTTCTGAAATCGAGATTGAAGCACCTGAAATAGAGGAATTCAAGGACAGGAAGCTCAATCTGTTCTCCTGCAAGGATCAGCATGACCAAATGCAGATCGCTGCACAGCTGGCAGAACATAATATCAGGCCATATATAGAAGATATTAAAGCATATCTTGAAGCGCATGACGGAAATCCTTTCTTTAAAACGATGCTGTTAAATGTGCTTACCGAGCATGGTTATGATAAATATGTACCGATTCGGAAATTTGATAAAAGCGTTCGGGTGATTCCTGCTGAACTTCCCCCGGTACATCAGCAGCCGATGCTGTTAAAAATAGTCAATAAACTCGAGATTCAGCTCGAGCAGGAAGATCCGGTATTATATGAAAATACAAAGAGCCTTGCAGAAAGGCACTTTTTCCTGCTATATCCGCTTGAAGCCTCACCGGATAACGCTGCTTCCTGGGCGGCGGCATACCATATGCTTTCTTATGAGTACCATGGCTTAACCAGTTCTTTCAGCAAACTGGGAGATATTTATGAAGCTCCAGAAGAGGAAATTGAAAAGGCTTTTGCCTTTATAAGAAAGATAGAAGAAATTTCTTATCCCAATATTTAGCCTTCAATGTTGAAAGACAGGGAGTGTATGTTATAATATAATGGTTGTATTATGTGTATATATACATTTTTATTTAATGGATATGGCTTGAATAACAAGAGATATTCATAACATTCTGTGTTGAATGAAATGATAATAGATTTTTGGAGGGAAATGATTGTATGTCTGCTAAATTTGAAAAGTTAGAAGGGAACCGCGGGGTTCTTACAATTGAAGTAGATGCAGAGAAAGTGAACGAAGGTCTGGACGCTGCATTTAAAAAAGTAGTTAAGCAAGTAAACGTTCCAGGATTCCGTAAAGGAAAAATGCCTCGCGGAATGTTTGAAAAGCGTTTCGGAATTGAATCTTTATACCAGGATGCAGTAGATTTTCTTCTTCCAGAAGCTTATGCTAATGCAATTGACGAAACAGGCATTGAGCCGGTAGATCGTCCTGAAATCGATGTTGAGCAAATTGAAAAAGGAAAAAACCTTATCTTCAAAGCTACAGTTACTGTTAAGCCTGAAGTAAAGCTTGGCGAATACAAAGGCCTTGAAGTTAAGCCTCTTGAAACAAACGTTACGGATGAAGATGTTAACAGCGAGCTAACTTCACTTCAGGAAAGACAAGCTGAACTTGCCGTTAAAGAAGAAGGAAAAGCTGAAACTGGCGATACAGTTGTTATGGACTTTGAAGGATTCGTTGATGGCGAAGCTTTCGAAGGCGGAAAAGCTGAGAACTACTCACTTGAACTTGGTTCAGGACAGTTCATCCCTGGCTTTGAAGACCAATTGACTGGAGCTGCTGCTGGAGAATCTAAGGAAGTTGAAGTTACTTTCCCTGAGGAATACCATGCTGCCGAGCTAGCTGGAAAGCCTGCAACATTCAAAGTAACTGTACATGAAATCAAAACAAAACAGCTTCCTGAGCTGGATGATGAGTTTGCTAAAGATGCAGACGAAGAAGTTGAAACTTTGGATGCATTAAAAGAAAAAATCAAAACTCGCTTAGAAGAAAGCAAGAAGCATGAAGCTGAGCACCATGTCCGCGATACTGTTGTTGAAGCAGCGGCTGCTAATGCAGAAATGGAAATTCCAGCTGCAATGGTTGACACAGAAGTTAACCGCATGATGCAGGAGTTCGAACAGCGCCTGCAAATGCAAGGCATGAACCTTGAACTATACTTCCAGTTCTCCGGACAGGATGAAGCTGCACTGCGCGAGCAAATGAAAGAGGAAGCTGAAAAGCGTGTACGCGTTAACCTGACTCTTGAAGCAATCGCAAAAGCAGAAAACATCGAAGTAAGCGATGAAGAAGTTACAGAAGAGCTTAACAAAATGGCAGAAATGTACAACATGTCTGCTGACCAGATCACACAAGCTCTTGGAAGCCTTGAAGGCCTAAAAGCAGATCTTCAAATTAAAAAAGCAGTAGATTTCCTTGTGGAAAATAGCAAGACTGTTGCATAATAAAAGAAAAGCGGAGCCGACTGCACTGCCCCGACAAGCATAAGACGAATTACGGAGGAGGTTGTTAAACCTCAGTAGTAATTTGGCTTATGACCTCGAGGGGCAAGGAGGCGGAGCTAGACAGTAGTCTAACTTCGAAAGCAGAAATTTTCTCCCTTTTAATAAGAAACAAGGCGCGAGTTTATCGTGCCTTGTTTTATACCATCAAGACAATACATAATGAAAATCTCCCTTGTATCTTTGCCAGGTGAAAAGTTTTACGGCATATTGAACATGGACAGGAATACAAATACATATATAGATAATTTAATTATCGGTCCAAGGGGCCGACTTAATTTAGCCATTTTTGGTTAAGCTTATGAAAGTACATATAAAATTCAGCCTGTTTTTTCTTTGCGATATCCCATCACATGCATGCATACATAATTGAAATGTTTTAAGAGTTATCATTTCCTGTCCACTGTAAAAATGTGTTACAATGCAATACATAACTGCTGAAGGTTTTGATTTTTAAGAAAGTGTGAATTATTAAAGAGGACATGATTGCACGTATATTTCAAAGAGTCCACCATAATTCCCAACCTTTCTATGGCTGAATAAAGAACTATTTGCATGTGATCTCGCAAGCTTAATATATCGTTTTGAAGTTTTTTCAAGGGGTGAAGGATTTGTTTAAATTTAATGATGAAAAAGGGCAATTGAAATGTTCTTTCTGTGGCAAGACACAGGATCAGGTCCGCAAGCTTGTTGCTGGGCCCGGAGTATATATATGTGATGAATGCATTGAGCTTTGCACTGAAATTGTGGAAGAAGAGCTGGGTACAGAAGAAGAAGTGGAATTCAAAGATGTGCCAAAGCCAGCTGAAATACGCGACATACTGGATGAGTATGTAATTGGCCAGGATCAGGCTAAGAAATCGCTATCTGTAGCAGTATATAATCACTATAAGCGCATCAATTCCAACAGCAAGATTGATGAAGTTGAACTATCAAAAAGTAATATTGCCATGATCGGTCCGACTGGAAGCGGTAAAACATTGCTGGCTCAGACATTGGCCCGCATTCTAAATGTTCCGTTTGCAATTGCGGATGCAACATCATTGACTGAAGCCGGATATGTCGGGGAAGATGTTGAAAATATCCTCTTAAAGCTTATTCAGGCAGCTGATTATGATGTGGAAAAGGCAGAAAAAGGAATCATTTATATTGATGAAATTGATAAAGTTGCACGTAAGTCGGAAAATCCGTCAATCACTCGTGATGTATCAGGTGAAGGTGTGCAGCAGGCTCTATTGAAAATTCTGGAAGGAACAGTTGCGAGCGTACCGCCACAAGGCGGCCGCAAACATCCTCATCAGGAATTTATCCAGATTGACACGACCAATATCCTGTTTATCTGCGGCGGTGCATTTGATGGCATTGAGCAAATTATTAAACGCCGTTTAGGCCAGAAGGTAATTGGCTTTGGATCCGACCAGAATCAAAAAGAAATCGAGCCAAAGGATCTTCTTGCAAAAGTGCTTCCAGAAGACCTGCTGAAATTCGGTTTAATTCCTGAATTTATCGGACGTCTTCCGGTTATTGCAAGCCTTTCCCAGCTTGATGAAGCTGCATTGATTGAGATTTTAACTAAACCTAAAAATGCACTTGTCAAACAATATCAGAAAATGCTTGAACTTGATGATGTTGAGCTTGATTTTGAAGAAGGTGCACTTGAAGAAATTGCTAAAAAAGCAATTGAAAGAAAAACAGGTGCCCGCGGACTGCGCTCCATTATTGAAGGAATCATGCTGGATGTGATGTTTGATCTTCCATCACGCGATGATATTAAAAAATGCATTATTACGAAAGAAACGGTTATTGATAATGGTTCGCCAAAACTTGTTTTGGAGGACGGAACAGTCGTAGAAGAAGAGCGCAAGACTTCAGCATAATAAAAAGTGGCCAGCCTTGGTCTTACCCCTGTCAAGTAGACAACCTTAAAAAAGACTAAGCAGCCAGTGTGAGTCGGTATTCAACCGGAGCACACTGGTTTAGTTTTTTCTGGAATCTTTTATAGTTATAGAGATACATGTATTCTTCAAGTATTTGAATTAATTCTTTTTCTGTTTTAAACTGTGATCGATATAGCTTCTCTGTCTTTAGATGAGAGAAGAAAGACTCAATACAGGCATTATCGAGGCAGTTTCCTTTGCGAGAATGGCTGCCTTGAATGCCTATTTTCTTTAACTTTTTGTGGTATTGATTAGACGTGTATTGGAAGCCTTGATCTGAATGCAGGATCGCACCATACACGTTTCTTTTTTGTGTTAATAGATCGATTGTATTAAGGACCAATTCTAAGTCATTTCTCTTTGAAATATTCCAGGCTAAAACCTCATTGTTATAAAGATCGAGTATAACGGAAAGGTAATAAAATGAATCTCCAACTTGAATATACGTAATGTCTGTTACGTATTTCTCATCTGGTTTTAGAGCCTTAAAGTTACGGTTTAATAAGTTTGAGTAAATAACGGAAGGCTTCCTTCCGAAGAAGTTTCGCTTCTTCCTAATTTCAGCTCGAATATTCATATCAGTCATTAATCGATATACCTTCTTATGATTAATATGAAATCCTTCGTCTTTAAGAGCTATTTTCATACGAGGGTAACCATAAAAAGGGTATGTATGATGAATAGCCATAATATGTGATTTTATTAGATATTCTTTGGTCTGCCTGTCCTCCCTAAGGGAGGTCGTTTTAAGCCACTTATAATAACCTGATCTTGAGACTTGCGCAATCTCAGCTAACCAAGCGATAGGGTAAATACCACTTAGTTCGTTTATGATTTCGAATCGTTCTGCTTTTGGGATGATCCCTCCTCGTGTAGATTTGGATACCGCTTTTTTAGGTATTCAACCTGAGCTTTATAATAATCCCTTTCCTCTTGGATACTTTTAAAGTTCGTTCTGGGGCGCCCTTTAAGTGGATTACTGTCTGTGTTACCGCCTGCACGTCCCCTTAAATCTTCAAAGGACTCTCCCTGATTAAATTTCATAACCCATTTCTTTAATTGGGTTGGACTTCGAAGACCTAGCTCTTCCGATACTGTTCGGTAACTTTTGTTTCCTTCTTTGTATAGGTTTACTGCTCTTATTTTAAAATCTTCTGTATATTTTTGATACGTTCTTCCTGTTTTTCCCATGAAAAATCCCCTCCAAGTTAAGTGTATCACCATTTTTTATGATGGTCTTTTTACACTGTCTACTTAGAGGGGATAATATCACCTTGGGGCATGGCCATTTTTTTTGTTTTTCTGAATTTAAAACTTTGTACTCTGAGGGTTGTCTAGCTCCAGCGCCTACCCCCTCGAGGTGTCGGGGGTGGGGAAGCCGCTTCCGCTTTCCGTGCTTACTTTTAAATGAATTCCTTGTTTATTCCAACTCAGTCAGGGAGATACTAGCATTATCAACGAGAACAAATAATGCAGGAGGGAACACAATGAGTTGGACGGGGATCGCTTTATTTATCCAATTGTTTTTTGGAATTGTCATTGGGCTTTACTTTTGGAATTTGCTTAGGAGCCAGCGGACACAAAAAGTTTCTATCGACCGTGAATCAAGGAAGGAAATGGATGTATTGAAAAAGATGCGTTCCATTTCGTTAACTGAACCTTTATCAGAAAAAGTTCGTCCATCCAGTTTTGCAGATATTGTGGGGCAGGAGGATGGAATTAAATCTCTGAAAGCAGCATTGTGCGGACCCAATCCTCAGCATGTTATTATTTATGGTCCACCCGGCGTAGGAAAAACGGCTGCGGCCAGATTGGTACTGGAAGAAGCCAAGAAAAATGCAAAGTCACCCTTTGAGGCAGCTTCTGTTTTTATAGAACTGGATGCTACTACGGCGAGATTCGATGAGAGGGGCATTGCAGATCCTCTGATAGGTTCTGTTCATGATCCTATCTATCAGGGTGCTGGGGCAATGGGGCAGGCGGGAATTCCGCAGCCTAAACAGGGTGCTGTTACAAATGCACATGGAGGCGTGCTTTTTATTGACGAAATCGGTGAGCTTCACCCCATACAGATGAACAAGCTTCTGAAAGTGCTTGAAGACCGGAAAGTTTTTCTGGAAAGTGCTTATTATAATGAAGAAAATACTCAAATACCAACCCATATTCATGATATTTTTAAGAATGGCCTGCCGGCGGACTTCCGCCTGATCGGAGCAACTACCAGGACTCCGAATGAAATACCGCCTGCCATTCGTTCCAGATGCATGGAGGTATTTTTCAGAGAGTTAGCTGAAGAAGAGATTTCTGCTGTAGCAAAAAAGGCTTCGGATAAGGTCAATCTCTCTATTAGTGAAAATGCGCTTGGCATTCTCGCCAATTATGCAAGAAATGGACGAGAAGCGGTTAATATGATTCAAATCTCTGCAGGGTTAGCGATTACTGAAGACCGTGATTACATAAAAGATGAAGATATTGAATGGGTTGTGCAATCGAGTCAGCTTTCACCGAGAATGGAAAGGAAAATCAATTCCCATTCTGCTGTTGGTCTTGTAAATGGGCTGGCCGTATATGGACCGAACACAGGTGCTTTGCTTGATATTGAAGTTACTGTGATTCCTGCAAAAGAAAAAGGCAGTATTAATATTACAGGCATAGTTGAAGAAGAAAGCATAGGCGGCCAAGGAAAATCAATCCGGAGAAAAAGTATGGCCAGGGGTTCAATTGAAAATGTAATTACTGTTTTGAGGTCAATGGGCGTTCCGGCTGACGAATATGATATTCATGTCAACTTTCCTGGCGGAGTTCCAATTGACGGCCCTTCTGCGGGAATTGCCATGGCGACAGGGATCTATTCTGCTATTTATAAACGGCCAGTGGACAATACTGTAGCTATGACCGGGGAAATCAGCATTCATGGGTACGTCAAGCCAATTGGAGGCGTATATCCAAAGGTGAAAGCTGCAAAAAAAGCAGGAGCAGAGACAGTAATTATCCCAAAAGAAAATATGCAATCCATCTTAAAGGAAATAACAGGCATTAAGATTATTCCTGTAACCCATTTGAATGAAGTATTTGATGCAGCGCTGCAAAAAGAGTATCTCAAAGAGCAGGCCATAACTGCTTCAATCGAATTAAAGAAAAAAGAGAGCATATGATGTGTGGCCCAGTAACCCATTCAGGATTTGTCAGTTATTGAAAACCCGCTGAACAAACGCCTCCCGCTAATCGCGGTCAGAAACTTCGGTTTGCAGTTTAGGCTACAAACCGAAGTTTTATTTGCGTAAAGAAGGATAAAGTGTAATTATAAATGAATATCTTTTTAATACTGGCTTTCAGCAATTTCTCTTTAATAGACACTGCTATTTAAATACGATAGAATTGTACAAAGAAATTATTAGCAATAATGGGGTTAAAAAGATGCATTTTGGAGGTGCAATGGAATGGCGAAAAAGAAAGAAATCATCGTCCCCCTCCTGCCGCTTCGGGGCTTGCTTGTATATCCGACCATGGTTCTGCATTTAGATGTAGGCCGTGAGAAATCGGTTCAGGCCCTTGAAAAAGCAATGGTAGATGACCATTTAATTTTCTTAACAACACAAAAGGATATATCTATAGATGAACCATCAGAAGATGATCTATATGGAATGGGCACGCTAACACGTGTAAAGCAGATGCTAAAGCTTCCAAACGGTACAATCCGTGTTCTTGTAGAAGGGCTTAAGAGAGCGGAAATCATTGATTTTCAGGAAGAAGCCGAACATTATTCCGTTAGTGTGAAGGTTTTTGAAGATCCTGAGACAAAGGACGTAGAAGATCAGGCATTGATGAGGACCATGCTTGAATATTTTGAGCAATACATAAAGGTATCGAAGAAGATTTCAGCCGAAACGTACTCCTCTGTAGCAGATATAGAAGAGCCGGGGCGCATGGCAGATATCATTTCTTCCCATTTGCCTTTAAAGCTTAAAGAAAAACAGGATATTCTTGAAACCATTGATGTAAAAGAGCGCATGAACCAGGTTATTGAAATCATCCATAATGAAAAAGAAGTTCTGAACCTTGAAAAAAAGATTGGCCAGCGTGTAAAAAAATCAATGGAGCGAACGCAGAAGGAATATTATTTGCGTGAACAGATGAAGGCAATCCAAAAAGAGCTGGGGGATAAGGAAGGCAAGACAGGAGAAATTGCTGAGCTGACGGAAAAGATTGAAAATGCCGGTATGCCTGAGCATGTCCAGCTGACAGCTTTAAAAGAACTGGATCGCTATGAAAAAGTTCCATCCAGTTCAGCTGAAAGTGCAGTTATCCGCAACTATATCGAATGGCTTGTCACATTGCCATGGTCAAAGGCAACAGATGATGACCTGGATATCCTGAAGGCGGAAAGGATTCTGAATGAAGACCATCATGGCCTGGAAAAAGTTAAGGAACGGGTTCTGGAATACCTCGCGGTGCAAAAGCTGACGAATTCCCTTAAGGGGCCGATTCTTTGTCTTGCAGGCCCTCCAGGTGTCGGTAAAACAAGCCTTGCACGTTCCATCGCGACATCGCTTAACCGCAATTTCGTCCGTGTATCCCTCGGCGGAGTCCGGGATGAGTCTGAAATTCGCGGACATAGAAGAACTTATGTAGGTGCCATGCCTGGCCGCATCATTCAGGGCATGAAAAAGGCAGGGACGATTAACCCTGTGTTCCTGCTTGATGAAATCGACAAAATGTCTTCTGATTTCCGCGGGGATCCTTCATCTGCGATGCTGGAGGTTTTAGACCCTGAACAGAACCATAATTTTAGTGATCATTACATTGAAGAAACTTATGATCTCTCAAAGGTCATGTTTATAGCCACAGCCAACAATCTCGGTACGATCCCTGGTCCGCTGCTGGACAGAATGGAAGTTATCACGATTGCAGGCTATACAGAGCAGGAGAAGATTCATATAGCTAAAGACCACTTGCTGCCTAAGCAAATTAAAGAACATGGACTTTCCAAATCACAGCTTCAGATTCGTGAAGATGGCCTGCAGAAGGTAGTCCGCTATTATACTCGTGAGGCAGGAGTCCGGGGCTTGGAGCGTCAGTTGGCTACTATCTGCAGGAAAACGGCTAAAATTATCGTATCCGGCGAAAAGAAGAAAGTGATTGTGAATGGTAAAAATACTGAAGAGTTTCTTGGAAAGCCTAAATACCGCTACGGTCAGGCTGAGCTTGAAGACCAGGTTGGCGTTGCTACAGGGCTGGCCTATACAACAGTTGGCGGCGACACCCTTCAGATAGAAGTATCCCTTTCTCCTGGAAAAGGGAAGCTTGTTCTTACAGGCAAACTTGGGGATGTCATGAAAGAGTCTGCTCAAGCGGCATTCAGTTATGTTCGTTCAAAAGCTAAGGAACTGGGCATTGATGAGAATTTCCATGAAAAGCATGACATTCATATCCATGTACCAGAAGGTGCTGTTCCAAAAGATGGTCCATCTGCAGGAATTACCATTACAACCGCATTGGTTTCTGCTCTGTCTGGAAAACCAATCCGTAAAGAAGTGGGAATGACAGGGGAAATCACCTTAAGAGGCCGAGTGCTTCCTATTGGCGGTTTGAAAGAAAAATCTTTGAGCGCCCATCGTGCAGGCTTGACGAAGATCATTCTTCCTAAAGATAATGAAAAGGACATTGAAGATATCCCTGAAAGCATCAGGGAAGAGCTTGATTTTGTTTTGGTATCACATGTGGATGAAGTGTTAAAGCATGCCCTGAATGGCGGTGCTCAAGCATGAAGGTAACCAGCTCAGAAATCGTCATCAGTGCTGTTAAGCCTGATCAATACCCTGACAGTGATTTGCCGGAGTTTGCCCTTGCCGGCCGTTCCAACGTCGGCAAATCTTCTTTCATTAATAAAATGCTCAATCGAAGAGGATTGGCCAGAATATCCTCTAAACCGGGGAAAACACAAACCCTGAACTTTTACATTATTAACGAGATTCTTCACTTTGTTGATGTTCCAGGCTATGGTTATGCAAAGGTATCCAAAAAGGAACGTGAAGCATGGGGGAAAATGATAGAAACATACTTAACAACCAGAGAGCAGTTAAAAGCTGTTGTTCTGATTGTTGATCTGCGCCATCCCCCTACAAGTGACGATGTCATGATGTACGACTTTTTAAAGCATTATGAAATTCCCTGTATAGTGATTGCCACAAAAGCGGATAAAATACCTAAGTCCAAGTGGCAAAAACATATGAAAATCACGAAAGAAACATTGGATATCGATCCGAATGATCAGATCATTATGTTTTCCTCCGAAACGGGTTATGGAAAAGATAAGGCCTGGTCTGCATTGAAAAGCTTCATGTAATTTTAAAAAATCCCGCTGCATTGTGCAGCGGGATTTTTTGTGATTTCTGCATACAGGTCTTTCGTCCTAAGAATGCTTTTGATGTGATATTCCGCTGGGGAGTAAACGATGGGATAAAATGGATAATGTGTTTGTCGAAGGGTGAGGAATCTGCAGAATACTGGAGGATATGGAGTCATGTTGGAGTTCAAAGACGGTCAGTTAGTGAGAACAGCTTAAATTCTTTAATATCACTAATAATCATAAAATATGAATTTTGAGAATATTTTAAAATCATGATAGAGTTAAAGGGCATTTATAAAAGAGAGATACTGAAGGGGGAATTTAGACTAGTGAGACATTGGTTAAAAGGAATTATTGCAGCTGCTTTTGTATTGGTCCTGGCGGCATGCGGATCAGAGGAAGCGTCTAAAAACGGAATGGATCTGGTAGACGATGACAAATTTACGTACGCGGCTTCGGGAGAGTTCAAACCTTTTAGTTATACAAATGATGATGGAAGCATGAGCGGCTTTGATATTGATGTGGCCGAGGCTGTAGCAAAAGAACTCGGGCTTGAGCCGGTTCAGAATAAATTTAAGTTTGGCGGTATTGTCGAAGGTGTGAAGTCCGGCCGTTTTGATGCAGCGGTAGCCAGTCACACGATTACGGAAGAACGTTTGAAGGCGGTCAATTTTTCGACGCCATATTACTATTCAGGCCCGCAAATTTATGTGCGTCCAGACAGCAGCGTTGAAACGCTTGCCGACCTCGAAGGCTTGGAAATAGCAGTATCGAAGGGTTCTACATACACTTCAAATGCAGAGGAGGCTACAGATAACATACAGTTCTACGATAGTGATGTTGTCGCCCTGGAGGCCTTGAGCAAGGGAAAACATGATGCTGTCATCACTGACTTTGTAACAGGTAAAGAAGCGATTGGCGCAGGAATGAAAATCGAAGGGAAAGAGCTGCTGGGCCGCAGTGAGCAGGCGATTGCTGTTGCAAAGGATAATAAAGAGCTGCTCGAAAAAGTGAATGAAGCTCTTGAGACACTTCGCGAGAATGGAACACTCACAGAAATCAGCAAAAAATATATCGGTGAAGATATAACAGTTGATCCTGAGAAGGAATAACATTGCGGGCGGATGTGTGTCAGACATTCGCCTGTTTTGTTTTTTACACAAATTGAAATAGCCATCTGAAGGGGGATTTTTGTGGATTTGCTTACAAAGTTTATTGATACATATCCCGTATTTTTAAAGGGGATGCTCTTAACCTTTCAATTAACCATTGTAGCCGTGTTTATTGCTATTTTTATAGGATTGTTTTTTGCCTTTTTAAAGATTTCAAGAATTAAAGTTCTGGAATGGATTGCCGACATCTATATTTTTCTTGTAAGGGGAACGCCTCTTGTTGTCCAGATTTTTATCTTCTATTTCGGATTGACAGCATTGGATATTTCACAGTTTTGGTCGGTTGTCCTTGGACTTGCTTTTCACAATGGTGCCTATATAGCCGAAATTTTCAGGGGCTCCATTCAATCCATCGACAAAGGACAAATGGAAGCAGGGCGATCGCTGGGTATGACTGCTGGCCTTGCAATGAGAAGGATAATTCTGCCTCAGGCTTTCCGCCGGGCTATGCCGCCTCTTGGCAATCAATTTATCATTGCTTTGAAAGATTCATCGCTTGCTTCCTTTATCGGCATGTACGAGCTCTTTAACGTGGCCACGACTTACGGTTCCAATGAATATGACTACATGAGCTATTTGCTGATCGTAGCTGTTTACTATTTAGTACTTGTACTTATTTTCTCCATACTTGTAAATATGATTGAGAAAAGAATGGCCAGCAGTGATTAAGGGGGAATGAAGGCATGAGTGAATCGTATATGATTAAGGTAGAAAAATTGAACAAATCATTCGGGGATCTGCACGTACTTAAGGACATTGACATAACAGTGAAAGAAAGTGATGTTGTTTGCCTGATCGGTGCAAGCGGGTCCGGAAAAAGCACACTTCTCCGCTGCTTAAACTTTCTTGAATTAAAGGACAGCGGCAATATCATTTTTGAGGGAGAAAAGGTTGAAAAAGAAACACATGATCTAAATAAAGTGAGAGAAAAAGTAGGAATGGTCTTTCAGCATTTTCATTTATTTCCTCATATGACTGTTCTTGAAAATGTGATGGAAGCACCTTTACATGTGAAAAAGCTTCCTAAGGATCAAGTGAAAAAAGATGCCCAGGAACTATTAAAAAAAGTTGGTCTTTCTGACAAGGAGAACGTATATCCATCAAAACTTTCGGGCGGGCAGAAACAGCGTGTAGCCATTGCAAGGGCGCTGGCAATGAAGCCCGATATCATGCTTTTTGATGAGCCGACATCAGCACTTGATCCGGAGCTTGTGGGGGAAGTGCTCTCCACAATGAAAGAGCTGGCCCTTGAAGGGATGACAATGGTCGTTGTCACTCATGAAATGGGCTTTGCAAGAGAAGTGGCAGACTGGGCTGTCTATATGCATGATGGAAGAATTGTAGAAGTGGGACATCCGGAAGATCTATTTAACAATCCAAAAGAACAAAGAACCAAAAATTTTCTCGATTCTGTACTCTAACCAGTTTGAATATAAAAAGACAGGGAAAAGTTTAATATCCCTGTCTTTATTTTATCTAGCTCCAGCGCCTGCCCCCTCGAGGTCACAAGCCTGTCTAGTTGCGGCTCCTAGGGACTCGACACATAAGCCAATCTTTCCAGAAGGAAAGTACACCTTCTTGCAGAGCTCGTCTTATGCTTGTCGGGGGCGCGCACCAAGAGAAAGCTTCCTTGGATGTTCTTCACAGGAACAAGCGCTTACGCTTTTACTTTTTCTTCACTAATAAAAAATATAATCCAATTATCATTAAAAGAATCGGCCATAGCTGCCAAACATCAGAAACACCATTTTCCAGGAGTCCCATCCACTCTGCAACCCTGTCATAAAAAAGAAGCAATGCGGCAAGAATTAAAAATAAGATGCCCTGGAACAATCCTGCCCCTGTCTTCTGATGCCGAAGGAGGAAGCCGAGTGCGATTATCAGAATGAATGTTCCGATATGATCGGGCCAAATTTCCAGGCGTTTCACCACATGAAAGTGCAGGCCAAATCCGGTTAAAATGACACCTGGCAATATGGAATCATAATCTCTTGCGCCATATCCCTGAATTAAAAAGGCTGCTCCGACGATAATGAGAAGAGTCGGCCAGGAATAAAAAGGCTGTAAGGCAGTAAATCCGCTCTGCTGCAGGAAAAAGTAGGCTCCAAATCCGAGTAAAATAATTCCTGGGAAAATACGCTGATTTTTCATGAAAAACACCACTTCCAATAAGGATCACTTGAATCCGGCAAGTTTTTTTGTTACTGTACATAAGGGAGTATTTGTCTATTTAGGATAACCTAAGACTGGCCTCCTTTTAAAAATATAGTACCATATGTGTTCAATATCTGTTCACATTTAAGCATTAATTGAAATAATAGAAATGATATAATTAATATTAATGAACTGGGTAATAATTCTGGGGGTGTCAATTTCAATGCATATCTTGGTCGTCGGTCTAAACTATAAAACTGCCCCTGTTGAAATCCGTGAACGTCTAACCTTTAATCCTTCACAATTGGGCGAGGCAATGAAGACATTAAATGACAAAAAAAGCATTTTAGAGAATGTCATTCTGTCTACATGCAATCGGACCGAAATTTATGCAGTTGTGGACCAGCTTCATACTGGCCGCTATTATATAAAGGAATTTTTGGCAGAACATTTCAATATGGATCAGAGTGAATTTTCTCCATTCCTATTTATTTATGAAGAGGATGGGGCCATTGAGCATCTATTCAAGGTAGCATGCGGCCTTAACTCCATGATCCTTGGCGAGACACAGATTTTAGGACAGGTAAGGACAAGTTTTCTGGAGGCTCAATCAGAAAGTACAACCGGAACAGTTTTCAACCACTTGTTTAAGCAGGCAGTTACGCTTGCTAAGCGGGCACACTCTGAAACGGAAATAGGGGCAAATGCAGTTTCTGTCAGCTATGCAGCAGTGGAACTGGCAAAGAAGATTTTTGGCTCTCTCGAAAAGAAACATGTTCTTATTTTAGGAGCGGGTAAAATGGGTGAGCTGGCAATCCAAAACCTTCATGCCAACGGAGCCAGTAAAGTAACAGTTATTAACCGTACATTCGAAAAAGCGCAGGATCTCGCAAGCCGCTATGCGGGCCAGGCAAAAACATTGCATGAGCTTCAATGTGCCCTTGTTGAAGCTGATATTTTAATCAGTTCTACTGGGGCCAAAGAGTTTGTTGTCACGAAGGATATGATGGCTTACGCAGAAAAAATGCGCAAAGGCAAGCCTCTATTTATGGTGGATATTGCTGTCCCAAGAGACCTGGATCCGAAACTGGCTGACCTGGACAGCGTTTTCCTATATGATATTGATGATCTTGAAGGCATTGTTGAAGCAAACCTTCAGGAGCGTAAAAAGGCAGCCGAGAAAATTCAGCTAATGATTGAAGGGGACATTGTTGAATTTAAGCAATGGCTGAACCTGCTTGGTGTTGTTCCGGTAATTTCCGCCTTGCGTGAGAAAGCACTGGCTATACAGAGTGAAACCATGACAAGCATTGAAAGAAAGCTGCCGCATTTGAGTGATCGTGATAAAAAAGTGCTGAACAAGCATACAAAGAGCATTATCAATCAGCTATTAAAAGATCCTATTTTACAAGCTAAAGAAATGGCTGGACAGAAAGATTCCGAACAGGCATTAGACTTATTTGTAAAAATCTTTAATATAGAAGAACTTGTTTCAGATCAGCAAAACGTGCACGCAGCAGCCAAACCAAAGCACGCATTCGCTCAATCACCGCAGACTTCCTTTCAATCGTAAAAGGGGTCCTGTCCATGTCTGACATGTATATGACACGGCTGCACGAATTAACGGTGGTTCTGTATGCCCTATGTGTCCTATTATATTTTATTGATTTTCTTCATCATAACCGGAAGGCGAATAGGATTGCCTTCTGGTTACTTGCATTTGTATGGGTGCTTCAAACGGTGTTCCTGATACTTTATATGATTAATACAGGAAGGTTCCCTGTATTGACCATTTTTGAGGGCCTATACTTTTATGCCTGGGTGCTTATCACTCTTTCTTTGGGAATTAACAGGCTGCTCAGAGTCGATTTTATCGTCTTTTTTACAAATGTTCTTGGTTTTATCATAATGGCGATCCATACATTCGCACCTGTGCAGATTGATTCGGCTGTCAAAGCACAGCAGCTCATCTCAGAACTTCTGCTGATTCATATAACAGTTGCAATCCTTTCATATGGAGCCTTCTCGCTTTCCTTCGTTTTTTCCCTGCTTTATCTGATTCAATATGATTTGCTGAAAAGGAAAAAATGGGGAACGAGATTGCTGCGGATAACGGACTTGTCAAAGCTTGAACATATGTCCTATGTATTAAATGTAATCGGTGTACCTATGCTGATGATAAGTTTAATTTTAGGCATCCAGTGGGCATACATTAAGTTGCCGCATATGGTCTGGTATGACTCTAAGGTGATCGGTTCATTTATTGTCCTTGCTTTATATAGTATTTATCTCTATATGAAAGTTGGAAAGGGCCTATATGGAAAATCTTTAGCGCTCTGGAATTTGGCATCATTTTTAATTGTATTAATTAACTTCTTTTTGTTTGGCAAACTTTCATCTTTCCATTTTTGGTATTCATAGAAAAGCGGAGGCGACTGTTCAGCCCCGACAAGCATAAGATGGGCTGCGGCCGCGGCGCAGTTTGCCGCAGAGCAGAACAGCTTATGACCTCAAGGGGCTAGGAGCCGCAGCTGGACATAGTAAAGAAAAGCGGAGGCGACTGTTCAGCCCCGACAAGCATAAGATGGGCTGCGGCCGCGGCGCAGTTTGCCGCAGAGCAGAACAGCTTATGACCTCAAGGGGCTAGGAGCCGCAGCTGGACATAGTAAAGAAAAGCGGAGGCGACTGTTCAGCCCCGACAAGCATAAGATGGTCTGCGGCCGCGGCGCAGTTTGCCGCAGAGCAGAACAGCTTATGACCTCGAGGGGCTAGGAGCCGCAGCTGGACATAGTAAAGAAAAGCGGAGGCGACTGTTCAGCCCCGACAAGCATAAGATGGTCTGCGGCCGCGGCGCAGTTTGCCGCAGAGCAGAACAGCTTATGACCTCAAGGGGCTAGGAGCCGCAGCTGGACATAGTAAAGAAAAGCGGAGGCGACTGTTCAGCCCCGACAAGCATAAGATGGTCTGCGGCCGCGGCGCAGTTTGCCGCAGAGCAGAACAGCTTATGACCTCGAGGGGCTAGGAGCCGCAGCTGGACATAGTAAAGAAAAGCGGAGGCGACTGTTCAGCCCCGACAAGCATAAGATGGTCTGCGGCCGCGGCGCAGTTTGCCGCAGAGCAGAACAGCTTATGACCTCGAGGGGCTAGGAGCCGCAGCTGGACATAAACAAAGAAAAGCGGAGGCGACTGTTCAGCAGGAGCCATAGATAGACATATTTGCAGGAGGCTGTCATGAGAAAAATTATCGTAGGTTCAAGACGAAGCAAGCTGGCACTAACTCAGACAAATTGGGTGATCAGCCAATTGAAAAGCATTGATCCATCCTTTGAGTTTGAGGTGAAGGAAATTGTCACTAAGGGTGATAAAATTCTTGATGTTACCCTTTCAAAGGTCGGAGGAAAAGGGTTGTTCGTAAAGGAAATAGAGCAGGCCATGCTTGACGAAGAAATAGATATGGCTGTACATAGCATGAAGGATATGCCCGCTGTTCTTCCGGCAGGACTGATAATTGGCAGCATTCCTGAAAGGGAAGACCATAGGGATGCCCTTATCTCAAAAGGGCATATAAAACTGAATGATTTAAAGGAAGGATCTATTGTAGGAACTAGCAGCCTGCGCAGAGGGGCACAATTGCTGGCACAGCGTCCGGATCTTGAGATTAAGTGGATCAGAGGCAATATTGATACCAGATTATCTAAACTTGAAACGGAAGAATATGATGCGATTATTCTTGCAGCAGCAGGACTTTCCAGAATGGGCTGGGCGGCTGATGTTGTTACAGAATTCCTGGAGCCGGAAGTATGCGTGCCGGCTGTTGGCCAGGGGGCATTATCCATTGAGTGCCGTGAAAGTGATAAGGAGCTTCGGGCATTGCTGGATAAATTCACATGCTCGGAGACGAACCAGACTGTACGGGCAGAGCGTGCGTTCCTTCATAAAATGGAAGGCGGCTGCCAGGTTCCAATTGCAGGGTTTGCCACAATCAATGAAACGGGTGAAATGGAGTTAACCGGACTTGTAGGTTCCCCTGATGGTAAAGTGATTTATAAGGAGATCCTAACAGGTTCAGATCCGGAAGAGCTTGGAGTTCAGATGGCTGAAAGGCTAACTGCACAAGGAGCCAAAGAGCTCATTGATAGGGTAAAAGAGGAGCTTGACGGGCAATGAAACAGACTTCCCCTTTAGAAGGCATGACTGTTTTAGTGCCAAGAGGGAAAAAACATGCCCACTCCTTTTCGGCCCTCATCCAAAGCTTTGGGGGGATACCAGTTGAGATCCCCTTGATTGCTTTTGAGCCTTTGCAGGATAAGGAAGCTTTAATTCAAGCCCATAAGCGGATTCATACGTATGATTGGGTGATATTCACAAGCAAAACAGCTGTGGAAGCTTTTTTTGAAAATTTGAGTCTGTGCGGGCCTTTCCCTAACATAGCGGTTATCGGAGAGAAGACTAAGAAATTCCTTACGGATAAGGGATTAAAGGTGCATTTTATGCCCAGGGAATATGTTGCCGAAGGGTTTGTTGGGGATTTTTTGCCATTTGTAGAAAAAGGGATGAAAGTATTAATCCCCAAAGGGAACCTGGCACGTGACTATATCGCCGCCTCCCTTTCTGAAAATGGTGCTGAAGTTGATGAAATCATTGTTTATCAGACAACTTTTCCACGTGAAAGCATCGGTCTGTTAAGAAAACAGCTTTCAGGAAAAGGGTTAGATGTCCTTGCTTTTACCAGTCCTTCCACAGTGGATCATTTTATAGGGGCTTTAAAGGAGCTTGGATATCAGAATGCTGTTAAAGACAGTGTGGTGGGCTGCATCGGGCCTGTGACTAAAGAACGCGCAAAGGCATGTGGCCTGCAGGTTCATGCGGTTCCTGAAGAATATACAGTACATAGCATGCTTATGAGCATTATCAGCTACTTGGAAGAAATTAGGAGGGGAAAATAATGAATCTTCAATTTAATAGACATAGACGCCTTCGCAAAAGTCCGAATATGAGAGCTCTAATCCGTGAGAACTTCTTGCGTACTGAGGATTTAATTTATCCGATTTTCGTGGCAGAAGGAGACGGCATTAAAAGAGAAATCCCTTCAATGCCGGGAATCTTCAATTTATCGCTGGATCACCTGGAAGAGGAAATGAATGAGGTCGTTTCACTCGGAATAAAATCGGTACTCTTATTTGGTATACCTAAAGAGAAAGATGCATGCGGGCAGCAGGCTT
The DNA here is from genome assembly GCA_030348385.1 of Cytobacillus sp. NJ13. Lineage (NCBI taxonomy): Bacteria > Bacillati > Bacillota > Bacilli > Caryophanales > Bacillaceae > Cytobacillus > Cytobacillus sp. NJ13. Next base: position 4,674,164 of record JAUCFP010000006.1, read on the forward strand.
ATCATGATCATGGAATCGTACAGGAAGCTACAAGATTTATTAAAGCTAAATATCCGGAAATCATCGTCATTGCTGATACTTGCCTCTGTGAGTATACCGATCATGGCCATTGCGGATTGATTGAAAATGGAGAAGTGCTGAATGATGCATCCCTTGAACTGCTTGTGCAGACAGCTGTCAGCCAGGCTAAAGCAGGAGCAGACATAATTGCCCCATCAAATATGATGGATGGATTTACAGCAGCCATCCGAGCAGGTCTTGATGAAGCCGGATTTGAAGATATCCCGGTTATGTCTTATGCAGTTAAATACGCATCTGCATTTTACGGTCCATTCCGTGATGCTGCTGACAGCACACCGCAATTTGGCGACCGAAAGGCATATCAGATGGATCCTTCCAACCGTATGGAAGCCATGCGCGAAGCAGAATCTGATTTAATGGAAGGGGCAGACTTCCTGATTGTTAAACCGGGAATGCCTTATCTGGACATTGTTCGGGATGTTAAAAACAACATCAACCTGCCGATTGTGATTTATAATGTGAGCGGTGAATATTCAATGGTTAAAGCTGCTGCACAAAACGGCTGGATCGATGAACAGAAGATAGTCATGGAAATGCTCACAGGCATGAAGCGTGCAGGAAGTGATTTAATTATTACTTACCATGCAAAAGATGCGGCAAGGTGGATTAAGGAACAGGACTAATAATACTTGATGTCTTAGTAATTGAAAACTTCTCATTAAACGAAAAGAGGGATGACATGCGCTCTTACGAAAAATCTATCAAGGCTTTTAAAGAGGCAAGCGAATTGATGCCTGGAGGAGTAAACTCTCCTGTACGTGCCTTTAAATCAGTTAATATGGATCCCATTTTTATGGAACGCGGACGAGGCTCTAAAATCTACGATATCGATGGCAATGAATATATCGATTATGTATTGTCCTGGGGCCCATTAATCCTGGGCCATACTAATGAACGTGTGGTCGAGGCTATTAAGAAAGTAGCTGAAATGGGGACAAGTTTTGGAGCTCCTACTGAAATCGAAAACGAGCTTGCCAAACTGGTCATTGAACGCGTGCCTTCAATTGAAGTGGTGCGGATGGTTTCTTCCGGAACAGAAGCTACCATGAGTGCCTTGAGGCTTGCTCGAGGATATACCGGCAGAGATAAAATCATGAAATTTGAAGGCTGCTATCATGGCCACGGTGATTCCCTTTTAATTAAAGCTGGTTCTGGTGTAGCAACTCTGGGGCTGCCTGACAGTCCAGGGGTTCCCGAAGGAGTTGCCAAAAATACAATTACGGTTCCTTACAATGACCTTGAAAGCGTAAGATATGCCTTTGAGCAATTCGGAGACGATATCGCAGGTGTGATTGTGGAACCGGTAGCTGGAAATATGGGAGTCGTTCCTCCTCAGCCAGGCTTCCTTGAAGGCTTAAGAGAAATTACAGAACAAAACGGCTCCCTGCTTATTTTTGATGAAGTAATGACTGGTTTCCGCGTCGGCTATAATTGTGCTCAGGGCTATTTTGGAGTGACACCGGATATTACATGTCTCGGAAAAGTTATAGGCGGTGGCCTCCCAGTCGGTGCATATGGCGGGAAAACGGAAATTATGAAGCAGATTGCACCAAGCGGTCCAATTTACCAGGCAGGAACACTATCCGGAAACCCTCTTGCCATGACAGCCGGTTTCGAGACATTAAGCCAGCTGACTCCACATTCCTATAAAGAATTCGAAAGAAAAGCAGACAGACTGGAAGAAGGGCTTAAAGCTGCTGCTGATAAATATGATATCCCGCACACCATTAACCGTGCAGGTTCCATGATCGGCATCTTCTTTACAAATGAAGACGTTATTAACTATGAAAAAGCCAAAACATCCAATCTGGAGTTCTTTGCAGAATACTACAGGGAAATGGCAAACCAGGGAGTCTTCCTGCCGCCATCGCAATTCGAAGGACTCTTCCTCTCAACTGCACACTCTGATGAAGATATCGAAAAGACTATCCATGCAGCTGAAAAGGCATTTTCCAAATTAAAATAAGCACGGCCTGACACTCATCGATTGATGGGTGTTTTTTTATGCCCTTGTAATTATGGTTATTAGAGTCTTTGTGCATCGTTTGGATGCGCAGCCGCGAAAAAAAGTCTTATCCAAGATTCTTTTTCTAAATTAGTCTAAGATTCCCTCAGAGCGCTATTTTTCTATTCATAAAGTATCCTAATCCCTCATAGGATTGTTAATGACATAGTGATTAAACGTAAAGATTCGAAGGGAGGAGTCGCTTTGTCTCAGGGGAATCCATCGTGCTTACGATTTTCTTTAGAAGAATCAGTATGGTTTCAAAAAGGACAGGAAGTATCGGACCTGATTTCCATCTCGTTAGACCCCAATATAACAATTCAGGAAAGCGATCAATATGTAACAATCCAGGGAGCACTTGAATTGGCAGGTGAGTATAGACGCAGCGAAGAAGAAGCATCTAAGGAAGAACAAGAGGATTTGGCAGTCACCAAATTCGTTCAGACAGTTGAAGAAAGAGGAGAAGGAGTTTGTGAATTCAAACACTATTTTCCTGTCGATATCACTATTCCGAATAATAGAATCCAAAGCATCTACGATATTGACGTTTCGGTAGAGTCCTTCGATTATGTTCTGCCGGAACGAAGCTGTATGAAATTGACAGCTAATTTAACCATAACCGGATTGTATGGTGATCAGCAGCATGTTCCTGTTCAAGAATGGGAGGATGAAGCTGAAGCTGAAACTAAAGCTGAAACGGAAACGGAAGAATTAGAGCCTCTGTACAGATCTTCTGCAGTGGCAGAGGAGACAGAGGAAGAAGAAATAATTCAGCAGGAATGGCCTTCTTATCAGCAAGAAGAACAGGAGGAAGAGGAAGAAAGGGAGGAACAGGTATCCGCTGGCGCCGAGGAAGATATACGGGAAGAGGGGCCGCAGGTAGAGCATTCAGAAACAGATGAGGTTTATATTCCATTTGAGGCGGAAGCAAGAAAGCAGCCTGAAGTGGAAGAACAGGAAGTCATTAAACCGTCAGTGCCGGCAGCGCTCGAAGTAAAACAAGAGCAGCCAGAAGAGGAACAGACGCCGAAAACTGCACCGGAAATATCTTTTTCTTCTCAGCGCAATGAGGAGGAAGCACCGCCAACCGCACAGGAAATCTATCAAATGACGGAAGCATCCGAATCAGATAGTCCTTCTTTTGAAAAGAAACCAGTTCAGGCGGCTGCGCAAGTTACTCATGAGGAAACAGAGGAATCATCATCCTCTTCAGAACAGGAAGCTAAGAAGAAGAAACTCTCCAAGAAGAAAAGCATGTCGTTAACAGAGTTCTTTGCCCGTAAGGAAGAGACAGAAGAACATGTTAAACTCAAGGTTTGCATTGTGCAGAACGGCGACACAATTGATGCCATTGCTGAAAGGTATGAGATACCAGCACAGCAGCTATTAAGGGTGAATCACCTTGAAATCAATCAGGATATTTATGAAGGGCAAGTGCTGTACATTCCTGTAGCGGTAGCCCATTAAATGATTAAAAGGCTGAGCAGGTATTGATAACCCGCTCAGCTATTTTTGTATAGCCAATATATTTCAGAATAACATCATTTTTTCTCATTCTGGAAAGTGAGTGGTTAAGGTGGAAGAAAAAAATCGGCTGCGGAAAGTCTCCCCTATTTTAAATCATTATTCATTAGAGCCGCATTTTGTAGAGGAGTTTGGGAGAGTTCAGAAGGTTTACAGTAGCAAAGGTGTGTTTGCTTTGAAGAAAATAAAGCCTCAGCATGGAGCGGATTTTATAAGGCATGTACAAACTCTCTTTCAAAAAGGCTATAACAGAATTGTCCCTATTTACCCGACGGTTGATGGAAGATATGCAGTGCTCCATCAGAATGAATTATTTTATATAATGCCCTGGATGCCCAATGAAGAAAAGGAGGACAGATTTGAGAGGCATCAGCAGATGCTGAGGGAACTGGCAAGACTGCACACATTGTCCTCGCGGGAAGTTCCTATAAAAAAGGATGACCGAACCGAACATTATGAAAAAACATTGCAGGAATGGGAGAAAGAAAAGGAATTTTTGGAGGGATTCATCGAAGCCTGCGAAAGAAAAGAGTATATGTCTCCTTTTGAACTAATGTTTTCCCTATATTATCACGACGTCAGCCAGGCATTGAAATTCTCCACAAACAAATTTAAAGATTGGTATGAAAAAACAAAAGAAAGTGACAAAGCACGAACGGTAATCATTCATGGTAAAGTTTCAACCGAACATTTTCTGTACGATGAAAGGGGATATGGGTACTTCACGAATTTTGAAAATGCTAGACAGGGGTCGCCGCTCCATGATATATTGCCGTTCTTATCAAGAACACTGAAAACTTATCCAAAAAGATCCGAAGAATGTGTAGAGTGGATTTACACTTATATGAAATACTTTCCATTCAGAGACGATGAGATGCTGCTGTTTCAAAGCTACTTTGCTCATCCGAGTCCTATTATCAGGGCTGCTGAACAATATTATAAAGGGGAAGGAAAAAGGGGAGAAAGAAAGGCTGTCCAGCATTTGCAAAGGCAGTATTGGCTTTTGAAAAATATTGAATATGCTGTAATGAGAATTGATGAGATCGAGAGGCAAAAACAAGAAGCTAAGGCAGCTGCCGAAGCTCAAGCGCAAGAAGGAGCCCAAAGCTAAAAGATGCGGGCTCCTAAACCAATTGAAGATGGAAAGCAATAGCAATCAGAATGAACAGCGATAGCAGCAGTACATCAAAGGTGGTAGGCAGCAAAATTGTTCTTATGCCTTGAAAAACACAGAACGGGATAATGAACTGTGCACACACATTCCTGAAAGTTCTTAACCAGGGAGGCAGTGTGTAAGGATTATATTTTCTTCTCATTGTCGCATGCCCCTTTCCCAAATGTTCATATGTATATTCTATGATTCATTTTTCGGTAAAGTGCCTATTTTTGTTTCTTTCCTGTATAACGGCATAGTTAAACTCCCCTTAAGAAGTTTTTTCAGGCAATATCATCATCACTTCGATGGAAATAATGAATAATATATAAAAAACTCGGGTATCCTTATTGACTATAACAGTCTTTTTTCGGTAGTATATTTTATATATATAATTGTATATCGATGCTAAGACAGGGAAGAGTACAATGGCCATTTGCCTTTAAGAGAGGAAAACCAGCAGCTGAAAGGTTATCCAGGCAGAACCGTTGGAAGGTCGCCCTAGAGCATCTTTTGCGAAAGGCTTCAGCCAAGTAGTAAAAGACGGGAAATCCGTTATCTGTTTAAGTGTCAATCTCTATAAGAATGTCTTTCCATGATTTTCTTTAGTGATTGAAAAAAAGGTGGTACCGCGAAACAAACTCCATTCGTCCTTTTATGGCGAATGGAGTTTTTTATTTTTTAGGATTGTTTTTAGAAAGGAAGAATGACACATGGATAATAATGAATTATCAATGCCGACGAAATATGATCCTCAGGGGATTGAAAAAGGACGATATGATTGGTGGCTGGAAGGGAAGTTCTTTGAAGCAAAAGACGACGAAACTAAGCAGCCCTATACAATTGTGATTCCGCCTCCGAACGTAACAGGAAAGCTTCATCTTGGCCATGCATGGGATACGACCCTTCAGGATATCCTCACCCGGATGAAGCGTATGCAGGGATACGATGTTTTATGGCTTCCAGGCATGGACCATGCGGGTATTGCCACTCAGGCAAAGGTCGAAGAAAAGCTTCGCAATGAAGGCAAAAGCCGCTATGATTTAGGCCGTGAGAAGTTCGTAGAAGAAACTTGGAAATGGAAAGAGGAGTACGCCAGCCATATCCGCCAGCAATGGTCAAAGCTTGGATTAGGGCTTGATTACAGCCGTGAACGCTTCACCCTTGATGAAGGCTTATCAAAAGCTGTTAGAGAAGTTTTCGTTTCACTTTATAATAAAGGTTTGATTTATCGCGGTGAGTACATCATCAACTGGGATCCGTCTACGAAAACGGCCCTTTCTGATATCGAAGTTATTTATAAGGATGTTCAAGGTGCTTTCTACCATATGAGATATCCTCTGACAGATGGCTCAGGACATATCGAAATTGCCACTACACGCCCTGAAACGATGCTTGGCGATACAGCTGTAGCAGTACACCCGGAAGATGACCGCTATAAGCATTTAATCGGCAAAACGGTTAAACTGCCGATCACAGGACGAGAAATTCCGATTGTTGCAGATGATTATGTAGAAATGGATTTCGGGTCAGGCGCAGTAAAAATTACGCCGGCTCATGACCCAAATGATTTTGAAATAGGAAATCGCCACAATCTTGAAAGAATTCTTGTAATGAATGAAGACGGCACAATGAACAGCAGAGCCGGTAAATACCAAGGTATGGACCGCTTTGAATGCCGCAAGCAAATTGTGAAGGATCTTCAGGAAGAAGGAGTTCTTTTCAAAATTGAAGAACATATGCATTCTGTGGGCCATTCAGAGCGCAGCGGCGCAGTTGTTGAACCTTACCTTTCAACACAATGGTTTGTAAAAATGCAGCCTCTTGCTAATGAAGCCATCGCTCTTCAAACTAAAGAGGAAAAAGTAAACTTTGTTCCAGAGCGATTTGAAAAAACGTATCTGCGCTGGATGGAAAATATTCGTGACTGGTGTATTTCACGCCAGCTTTGGTGGGGCCACCGCATCCCGGCCTGGTACCACAAAGAGACAGGTGAGGTTTTCGTAGGGCACGAAGCACCTGAAGATATTGAAAACTGGGAGCAGGACAAAGATGTTTTGGATACCTGGTTCAGTTCAGCCCTATGGCCATTTTCAACAATGGGCTGGCCGGATACTGACTCAAGCGATTTCAAGAGATACTATCCGACTGCTGCTCTGGTAACTGGCTATGACATCATTTTCTTCTGGGTATCACGAATGATCTTCCAGGGTCTCGAATTTACAGGAGAGCGTCCATTCCAGGATGTATTAATTCATGGTCTTGTTCGTGACTCTCAAGGACGCAAGATGAGTAAGTCCCTTGGAAATGGCGTTGATCCAATGGATGTAATCGATCAGTATGGAGCTGATTCACTCCGTTATTTCCTTTCTACAGGAAGCTCACCGGGACAGGATCTGCGCTTCAGTATGGAAAAGGTTGAGGCAACATGGAACTTTGCCAATAAAATCTGGAACGCATCCCGCTTTGCATTAATGAACATGGATGGATTAACATACGAAGAAATTGATTTGAGCGGTGAAAAGTCTGTTGCTGACAAATGGATATTAACCCGTTTGAATGAAACAATTGAGACGGTTACAAGATTGTCTGACCGCTACGAATTTGGCGAGGTTGGCCGAGTGTTATATAACTTCATCTGGGATGACTTCTGTGATTGGTATATCGAAATGGCGAAGCTTCCGCTGTATGGAGAAGATGAAGCTGCCAAGAAAACAACCCGTTCCATCCTGGCATATGTTCTGGACAATACAATGCGTCTGCTGCATCCATTTATGCCATTTATCACGGAAGAAATTTGGCAGAACCTCCCTCATTCAGGTGAATCCATTACGGTTGCCCAGTGGCCGGCAGTAAACGATGAGTACACAGATAACCAGGCTGCAAATGAAATGAAGCTGCTTGTAGAAATCATTCGCACTGTCCGCAACAGCCGTGCTGAAGTGAACACGCCGATGAGCAAGAAAATTAAAATGATGGTTAAAGCTAAGGATGAGGAAATTCTGGGTACACTGGAAAATAACCGTGCCTATATTGAACGATTCTGTAATCCTGAAGAACTAGTGCTGGCTCAGAATGTTGAGACTCCTGATAAGGCGATGACAGCAGTTGTGACTGGGGCAGAAATTATTCTTCCGCTTAAAGGCCTGATTAACATTGAAGAAGAAGTTGCCCGCCTTCAGAAAGAGTGGGATAAATTAAATAAAGAAGTTGAAAGAGTCCAGAAGAAACTTTCAAATGAAGGCTTTATTAAAAAGGCGCCTGAAAAGGTAATTGAAGAAGAGAAAGCAAAAGAACAAGACTACAGCGAGAAGAGAGCAGCTGTAGAAGCTCGCATTAAAGAGCTAAAAGGAGAATAATTAATAGTTGAGGAAGGCGGGTCCATATGAGGGATTCGTCTTCCTTCCTGTATAACGGAGGTGCATATAAATGTTTGCTACTTATGAGGAAGCACTGGGATGGATTCATTCAAGGCTAAGACTGGGGATGAAGCCGGGTCTGCAAAGGATGGAATGGATGATGGAAAAACTTGGCCATCCCGAGAGAAGAATTAAGTCCGTCCATATTGGCGGAACGAATGGAAAAGGCTCAACAGTTACGTTTTTAAGATCCATTCTTCAAGAGGCAGGTTATTCTGTCGGAACTTTTACATCGCCATATTTTGAGAAATTTAATGAACGGATTTCTCTTAACGGAATACCAATTAAGGATGAAGATCTTGTTCGCCTTGCTAATGATATATATCCGCTGGCGATTGAATTGGAACAGACGGAACTTGGCGGTCCAACCGAGTTTGAAATCATTACCGCTATGGCTTTCCAATATTTTGGCCATGTACAGCCAGTGGATCTCGTTTTGTTTGAAGTGGGACTTGGCGGAAGGTATGACTCTACTAACATCATCTATCCTGTATTATCAATCATTACAAGCATCGGACTCGACCATACAGCCATCCTTGGGAATACATACGGGGAAATCGCTTTTGAAAAAGCGGGAATAATTAAACCTGGAATCAGTGTTATTACAGCTGTTAAACAAGAAGAAGCGCTCGCTGTTATTCAAGATAAAGCTTTAAGCATGAAGTCCCCTGTTTATCAGCTGGGGAATGAGTTTGCTATTTCTGATCATAAATCCCTGGACCTGGGAGAATTCTTCTCCCTTAAGACAGTCTTTCAGAACTTCTCTGATCTTGAGACAGGAATGAGCGGAAAACATCAGACTGAAAATGCTTCCCTTGCTGTAATGGCAGCAGAGCTTTTAAATAAATTTTATTCTTTCCTTATAGAAGTAAATCATATAAGAGCCGGATTGAAAAAAGCTTTCTGGCCCGGCCGATTTGAAATTCTATCTGAAGACCCGCTGGTGGTAATAGATGGAGCGCATAATGAAGAAGGGATAACTGCCTTAACTGCTGAGCTGAACAACCGTTTTGGAGATAAAAGCAAAAATATTGTATTCGCTGCGCTTGCTGATAAAAAGCTTGATAAAATGATCAGTAAGCTTGATTCTGCTGCAGATCGCATCACCTTTACCGAATTTGAGTTTCCGAGAGTAGCATCAGCTGAAGATTTATATAATCTCAGTAAAAATAGCAGGAGACAGTTTCATACGGACTGGAAAGAGCTATTGGAGGCTGAACTGCGTGAAGCAGGAAAAAACAGCGTGCTGGTTATTACTGGATCACTTTACTTCCTCTCAGAAGTGAAGCCTATTTTTTTGAATCTTTTGGAAAAAAATAAATGAAAATATGACAAAAGTTAGAAAATTTGATAAAATGTTTGTGTTATCCGACTATTTTCCTGAATAAATTGGAGGAGGGGGAAAAGATAGTTAGTTCACCAGCCAAAAAAATAATATGGTTATTATGGATACTGATATTTCCTGCAGGTTCCATGCTAACCTATCATTTTTACCCTCCCGATTTTTCAGGACAGGGACTCAGTTTGTTTGCCTTTTTCATATTGATGTTTTTCGTTTCTTCCATGCCGATGGTAATCAATAATACACCAATCTTTTTAATTCAATGGGTTACGATGGCAGTGTTTTTAACCTTTGGGCTCCTTGCTGAAATGATAATGGTACAATTGGGGATCCTGGTACTTCTTTTAAGGCTGAAAATACAAAAGGATCAGCTGTTTCGCCTGCCGCTTAACTCACTTTTGTTCTTTGCATTATCTTTATTGAGCGGGCTCGCTTACTTTGCAATGGGAGGCAAAATAGGCGTAGATCTAATAGCCAATCCCCAATATTTCTGGGTCGCTGCAACATACCCGGTAATCCATTTTACTCTAAATCAGGTATGGATCAGCGTAATTCAGGCTGCATTGTATGGCAGGAAAATATCTTTTCTGGAAAAAGACCTTATATGGGAAACTATTACCTCTCTGATAACATTCCCGATCGGCCTTATCCTTTACATATTATATGCTGAAGTGGGAATTCTTGCACTGCTGTTTGTAGGGGTGCCATTTGTAAGTCTTTCAATCATTCTTCATCTTTATTACTCAAGTGAAAAGGTTATTGATTACCTTCAAAAAGCCGCAGATATAGGACATCAAATGGCAGAGCGCCTTGATGTGGATGAGGTTATGGAGCTTTTTATTTTGAAATTTAGCGAAATGATGCCTGTTGACTATGCCTATATTCTGGATATTAAGGATAATAATGAACTTCACACGATTTACCGAATTGAGCGTGGCCAAATAAAGCCGAATGACCTTAAGCCTGCCAAAAAAAGTGAGGGAATCAGCGGATTGGTTTTGGGCACCCGAAAATCTGCCCTTTTCCATTTGAGGAAGAAATGGAAAAGCATTGCTAAGGAATTCTTGCCTGCAGATGCCGAAAGCATTATTTGTGTTCCGATAGTCCGAAGTGATGAAGTATTGGGGATTCTGCTGCTTTCTTCAGCAAAAAAGAGGGCATATGAAAAGTCACAGCTCATGATTGTCGATATTTTATGTTCGCATTTTGCGATAGCAATTGAGAATGCAAAGCATTATGAGGAAACAAAAGCCCAAAGCGAGCGCTGTGCGTTAACGAAACTATTCAATTATAGATATATGGAAGCTAAATTAAATGAAGAATTCAGCAGAATGCAAAATGGTGAAAGAAAACTCCTCTCACTCATCATACTTGACATCGATCATTTTAAAAAAGTGAACGATACTTATGGGCACCAAAGCGGAAATGAAATTCTCTGTGAACTGGCTGATCGGCTGACAAATTTAATAGATACGGCAGGAATTGCTGCACGATATGGCGGCGAGGAATTTGTTGTCTTAATGCCTGAAACCGGGAAAGCCGATGCGATAGGCTGGGCAGAGCTTATCAGGCAGACCATTGCCAACCGTCCATTCATACTCAAACAGAACATTGATGGAAGAAGCAGCAGCACAAAAGTTTATATAACTGCCTCCATTGGGGTAGCTGCTGCACCTGAAGATGCTGATGATTCACTGGCCCTTATACGCCATGCTGACCGAGCTTTATATCTTGGGGCTAAGCGTGCAGGGAGGAATAAGGTTGCGGAATATGTGAAGTAAAAATCCTTTTGTTAGTCAAAAGGATTTTTTTTGTGCGAAAATAAACCTTTAGTGATATACATCATTGAAGTTCATAAAGCTTACACATATACTGTTCAAGTATATTCATATTCAATTGATCATTTTTTTGTTTTGCAAATTTTGGAGGAGGAAACAAGCTGCGGGCATATAACAATATTTGAGGACCGCTATATCTAATAGGACACTGAGGAAATCAGCTTTCTTGTGCCTGCGCCGACGCGTTAATATTTATGCTAAATCTCTTAATTATATTATTTTTATTCGGTGCCATACTAGGTTCCTTCTACAATGTAGTTGGCCTAAGAGTTCCTGAAAATCAATCAATTGTAAAGCCGAGGTCACACTGTAAACACTGTAATCATACTTTATCATGTTTGGAGCTTGTCCCAATTTTTTCTTATGTATTTCTAGGTGGAAAATGCAGGCGCTGTAAGGTGTCAGTTTCAGCCTTATATCCGGCTGTGGAGCTTTCGACAGGTACTTTGTTTGCTGCTGCTCCATTAATTTTAGGGTGGACTTCCGAGTTGATTGTTGCCTGGACACTAGTTTCTCTTTTGGTCATTATATTTGTATCTGACTATAAATATATGATCATTCCAAATAAAGTTCTCTTAGTTTTTGGTGTGACCCTAACAGCAGAACGTATTTTTATTCCTCTTTCTCCTTGGTGGGACAGTTTAGCAGGCGGGGTACTTGGTTTTTTACTGCTTTTATTTATAGCTGTAATCAGTAAAGGCGGCATGGGTGGAGGAGATATAAAGCTATACTCAGTTATTGGTATTGCTTTAGGTGTGAAGCTTGTTTTGCTTTCGTTTTTTCTAGCCACTTTGTTTGGAGCATTTCTAGGTGGTATAGGCATGTTTATAGGAGTTGTGAAAAAGGGGAAACCAATTCCATTCGGTCCTTTTATTGGTATGGGAACAATAATTGCCTACTTTTATGGCAATGAATTGATAAAATGGTACTTTCACTCAGTCCTTTATAAATAGTCGGAATTGCCAAGAAATTAATGAGTATAAAAAGTGTAATTTTATTTCGAGATTTTTATTTTTTTATATAAAATCAAATGTGGAAATGATAAAATCTCTCTGTTTGTTATATTTTAGAGAAAATCCATAACCGCTGTTTGTTTTAAAGGCGAAAAGCGAAGTTTATGCTATTCTGACGGCAATGAAGGACTCCCTATAAATAAATTAGATCCTAAATTAATTACAGAAAATCAAACGAAAATCCAAATGAAAAATTTGACGAAATCCTTCCGTAACAAGACGACAAAAGTCTTGTTATTTTTTTTTTTCCTTATGTTAGGATGAAAACAATTCAGGAAACGGTACGGAAGGAGGATGAGATGTGGACAAGCCTAAAAGCGAAAAAACGATCACAATTAAGATTAATGGCAAGGACCGTCCGTTTCAGGAGAAAAAGGAAGAAATGCAGGAGAAAGCATGGGATCCGAGACAGCTGGATAGACAGAAAAAGCAGGAACAAACTGAATTTTTCGCAACCATACAAACAGCGGCCGGTAAAGAGGCGGATGACAGCTTCGACTGGATTCTGCCTGAGGAAGCGGAAGATGCGGATATAAAGGAATATAAAAAAGCAGCTCCTCCTAAATCACCATCTAAAAATGGGCTGAGCAAACTGGCTAAAAAATTCCAGGGGAGAAATAAGCAAGGTTTCTTAACATCCATTATTCTGGCTGTCTTTTTTGCTGTACTGCTCGGGACCAGCTTCGGATTCATCATGCTGAAGCTTGTATTTACCGATCAGGCAGCCGAAACTGTGGCACCTCCAAGTAATGAAGCTCCGGCAGCATCAAATCAGCAGACTCCCGCTGCAGCTGCAGCTTTAGAGACACTAACAGCATACGTAGTTCAAGGCGGGGTTTTCTCAAACAGTGAAGCAGCACAGCAAATCCAGGAAGCTAACTCACAAAAGGGAGTCTATAGCCAATCAATAAATATAGGTGAGCAGACTTTTCTTTTTTTAGGGGTATCCGGAAGCCTTGATCAGGCTAAGGAAATAGGTGCGGATCTAAAAAGCAAAGGGATTGATGTATTTGCAAAAGAAGTTGCCTTTGAAGGTAAAGCACTTGAAGGGCTGAATGCCGAAGAGAAAAAACTGGCTGAAAATGCTCCTGCTTTTTATCAAAGCCTTTCAGAAGGTGCAGCCAGTGCCTCTCTCGGCAGCTCTATAACTCCTGAGGCGGCTGAGGAAATAAAAAATCATAGCAAGGCAGTGAATGATCTGCCGGCCGATCAAATTAAAAATAAAAGCCTGATTTCTATAAGAGAAGAACTTTTGGATGCTTCGAAGCAAATAGACACATACCAGCAGGCAGGTGATTCTGCATCAGCCGGTAAAATTCAGGAGCACCTGCTGGCGTTTCTTGCAGCTTATCAGACTTTGCTGCAGTCAGACGGGCAGTAAGGACCCGGCATATTGTGCCATAATAATATCCGATTCGAATATTTTCTGGGAAATATCACATATTAAATGGAGTCTGTTCGGGAAATTTAGACAGACTCTTTCTTTTGTCATTATTCGATAATTTATGATAAAAATATCTATAAATTACCTCTTTAAAATTGTTTGTCTGGCAATTTTTTGATACGATTAACCTGTATCTCCCAATATGATACATAAAGGTAAGGTGATTACATGCAAAACCTCATTTTAGCCTCTTCTTCCCCGCGGCGAAAAGAACTTCTTGAAAATCTTCATTTGCAATTTGAAGTCTCCAGCAGTGATGTCGATGAAAGTTTTGATCCAGTGCTGTCACCAGGAGAGATCGTGAAGGAGCTTGCCCATAGAAAGGCACAGGCTATATTTAATAAACATCCTGATTCATATGTAATTGGCTCAGATACAGTTGTAGTTAAAGACAGCAATGTTTTAGGAAAGCCAGGCAGCAGCAAGGAAGCCTTCAGGATGCTTAAAAGTCTGTCTGGAACCACCCATTCTGTTTACACAGGTGTATCCATCGTGGCGCCTGAAAATGTAATTACATTTTATGAAAAAACCGATGTGGTGTTCTGGGAGTTAACGGATGAAGAAATTAACTCTTATATTGGCACCGGTGAACCATTTGACAAGGCAGGAGCATATGGGATACAAGGCATTGGCAGCATGCTTGTAAAAAGCATAACCGGAGATTATTTCTCTGTTGTCGGCCTTCCTGTCTCCAGAACGGTTCGTGAATTAAGGAAAGCGGGGTATTCGCTTACTTAATATACATTTTTCATCTTCAGCTCCCTGGCCCCAGAGTTTAGGGAGGAAAATATGCAAACGGATACTCTATTGATTAAAGATTTCCCTCAAGATGAACGCCCTCGTGAGCGCTTTGTCCAAAATGGTCCGCAAAGCTTATCCATTCACGAACTGATAGCGATATTACTCAGAACGGGCACGAAAGATGAATCTGTTCTGCAACTAGCGAATAGGCTTCTTACCCATTTTGAAGGACTCCGGCTATTAAAGGATGCGTCCCTGGATGAAATAACGGCCATTAAAGGAATAGGATCTGCAAAGGCAATTCAGCTGCTGGCAGCAGTTGAAATCGGCCGGAGGATTTCCAATCTCACATATGACGACAGATATATTATCCGTTCTCCTGAGGATGGAGCAAATTATGTTATGCATGATATGCGATTCCTGTCTCAGGAACATTTTGTATGCCTTTATTTAAATACAAAAAATCAGGTGCTGCATAAGCAGACCATCTTTATTGGAAGCCTGAATGCTTCAATTGTTCATCCGAGAGAGGTCTTTAAAGAGGCATTCCGCAGGTCGGCTGCGTCCATTATCTGTATTCATAATCATCCGAGCGGTGACCCGACTCCAAGCCGGGAAGATATTGAAGTAACCAAGAGACTTGCGGAGTCCGGAAAAATAATTGGCATCGATGTGCTGGACCATCTTATCATCGGTGAAAATAAATTTGTCAGTTTAAAGGAAAAAGGGTATTTATAACACTATGTTTTTATTTGACGTTGCGCTATAATATTGGTTATGATTTTTGAGATGCCTTGCTTTTTGGAGGCTCATTGTACTAGAAAAATTAAAGAAAATTCCATTAAAATACCTTACTTAGGAAAATGAGCAATTTGTATCAGAAAGGGAGATACCATTTATGTTTGGAATCGGTACTAGAGACCTTGGAATAGATTTAGGAACAGCTAATACACTTGTCTATGTGAAAGGAAAAGGAATTGTTGTCAGAGAGCCGTCAGTAGTAGCACTGCAGACAGATACTAAAAATATTGTAGCAGTCGGCAATGACGCGAAAAATATGATCGGCCGTACACCCGGCAATATTGTCGCTCTGCGTCCAATGAAGGATGGCGTAATTGCGGATTATGAAACAACCGCTGTCATGATGAAATATTATATTAAACAGGCTAATAAAAATAAGAGCTTCTTTTCAGGTAAGCCATATGTAATGGTATGTGTGCCATCCGGCATTACAGCCGTTGAAGAACGTGCTGTAGTCGATGCCACCCGCCAGGCAGGGGCACGCGATGCCTATACCATCGAAGAGCCGTTTGCCGCTGCAATCGGGGCTAATCTTCCTGTTTGGGAACCGACAGGAAGCATGGTGGTCGATATCGGGGGAGGTACTACCGAAGTAGCCATCATTTCCTTGGGCGGAATTGTTACGAGCCAATCCATCCGCATTGCCGGTGATGAAATGGATGACGCGATCATCAATTATATCCGCAAAAATTATAATTTAATGATTGGTGACCGTACAGCAGAAACGATTAAAGTGGAAGTGGGTTCTGCTGGAGATCCGGAAGGCGTCGAAAACATGGAAATTCGCGGCCGCGATCTGCTGACGGGCCTGCCAAAAACAATTGAAATTACTGCTGAAGAAATTTCAAAAGCCTTGAATGATACAGTTTATGCAATTGTGGATGCAGTAAAAAATACTCTTGAAAAAACTCCTCCTGAACTGGCGGCAGATATTATGGACCGAGGTATTGTACTTACTGGCGGGGGAGCGCTTCTCCGCAACCTGGATAAAGTAATCAGCGAAGAAACGAAAATGCCTGTCCTTATTGCAGAAAACCCATTGGACTGTGTCGCAATAGGTACTGGAAAAGCTCTTGACCATATCGATTTATTCAAAACGAAAGCTAAAGAATCCAGATAAATAGAAGCCTGAATAAGAAAATGATAAAGCCCATTCACTTCTTAAAAAGTGCATGGGCTCAAATTTGGTTTTTTTCTTGAACCTTAAATGATAATTTCGCAGATATATGTTATATTTTGTTGAGCAGCGCCTTAATGGCACAATTTTTCCTGAAAAAATACTAATCGAGGTGTAACGGATGCCACAGTTCTTTCTGAACAAACGCCTGATTATTTTGCTTGTCAGCATTATTATTCTCGTGGCATTGATTGGATTTTCTTTAAAAGATAGAGAAAATTTGACCTGGCCTGAACAATTTTTAAAAGATACTACCGGGTTTATACAAAATGCTGTTTCCAGCCCTGTGAATTATGTGGCAGGATTCTTTGAAAATGTCGAAGACTTGCAAAATACATACAAAGAAAATAAAGAGCTAAAGACAAGGCTGGATGAACTTGCACGCCTTGAGTCTGAGGTTCAGCGGCTGAAAAAAGACAATACAGAACTTCGTGAGATTCTGGATAAGAAAGACTCTTTAAGTGAATTTGAGCCAAAGCAGGCAACTGTTATAGGAAGAAATCCCGACAGATGGCATGAATTGCTTATCATTAATAAAGGGAAAAATGCTGGCATTGAACCGAACATGGCTGTCATTACGTCTAAAGGCCTGATCGGCAAAGTGAAAAGCAGCAATACCTTTACTTCAACAGTTCAGCTTCTTAGTTCAATGGACCCGACAAATCGCATCTCTGCTAAAATTCAGGCAGGCGAGAATAACTTTTTTGGTCTGATTGAAGGCTACGATAAAGAAAAAGGTCTTCTTTTGCTTAAGCGAATTCCTTATGATGCAAAGGTAAAAAAGGATCAAAACGTTATTACATCAGGTCTGGGCGGTGTCTTTCCTGAGAGCCTTCCGATTGGGAAGGTTGTTGATGTTGTTCCTGATGAATTTGGTCTTACGCAGACCGCCTATGTTAAGCCGGGGGCAGATTTCTATGATATTGGACATGTAATGGTCGTTAAAAGAGGTGCTTTACAGCCTGAACTAATGGAAATGGTTGATGAGAAGGAGGAGGAACTGTGAGAAGATTCCTTCTTCCACTCATACTCCTGGCCTTATTTATCGGTGAAAGCATATTTGTTCAATTAACTCCGCATGATTTGTTAGGCAGCGGAAAAATAGCAGTTCCCCGTTTCCTGATGGCCGGATTGCTTTTTTTGACCATTTTTGGCTCAAGAAAGCACGGAATTCTTTACGGCTTATTATTCGGCTTGCTTTTTGATATTGTGTACGTGGAAATTATTGGCGTTTACCTGTTTCTATTTCCAGTCATTGCTTTTATTACAACCAAACTAATGAAAATTCTTCAGACGAATATGGCTATGGCTTCCATCATTGTGCTCTTAGGCATCACTCTTCTTGAGGCCGGTGTCTACCAGATGAACTTATTAATTCACCATACTGATATGGTCTTTGCAGCCTTTCTTTCGTCCCGTCTCGTGCCAACTCTGATATTAAATGCCATTTTCATTATATTAGCTGTTTATCCATTTAAAAGACTTTCTGAAAAATTTGCAGATAGCTTAAACGACTAACCGTTTGAAGTGATATAATTTCACAATTCATTTTAAAAGAAACCGGATTAATCCGGTTTCTTTTAAATGAATAATTTTTAGGAAAAAAGGAATTTAGAAGGTTTCTGTCGAATTCTACCTTTATGGGCAAATTGGATAGGGATAATTGACATAATTTGTTTTTAAAAGAATGGCCCTGCGGCTGTTTGAAAAAATAGCAGTTTATGGACTGCTTTAAAATAGAGTGCCAACAGCACTTATGTGTTTCTTATCATTGAGGTGAACATCTTGAAATGAAAAAAAACCAAAACGTTACAATAAAAGGTACGAAAGATGGTTTGACTTTGCATCTCGATGATTCCTGTTCATATGGAGAGCTGAAGAAAGAACTTGATAGAAAGCTTTCAGAAAACTCCAGATCTGTTGAAGACCGGCTCCTTTCAGTGAGGGTACAAGTCGGCAACCGTTATCTCACAGAAGAGCAGCAGGAAGAATTGAAGGAGTTAATCAGGCAAAAGAAGAACCTGATCGTTGAGTCTATAAGCTCCAATGTCATTACCAAAGAAGAAGCTGAAAAACAGAAGGAAGAAAACGAAATTGTATCTGTGGCGAAGGTGATTCGTTCCGGGCAGGTTCTCGAAGTGGCGGGAGATCTGCTTCTTATCGGAGATGTAAATCCCGGGGGCACTGTCATGGCTGGAGGAAACATCTTTATAATGGGGGCGCTAAAAGGCATAGCCCATGCCGGATGCCATGGGAATAAGGAAGCCGTGGTCGTTGCTTCGCTTATGAAACCATCCCAATTAAGGATCAGCAATTGTATTAACCGGGCTCCTGACAAGGATCAGGATGACGAAAAAAGAGAAATGGAATGTGCTTACATAGATAAAGATGATCAAATTACCGTAGATAGATTACAAGTATTAATGCATCTAAGACCTAATATTACTAGATTGCAAGGGGGAAGCTAGGATGGGAGAAGCGATTGTCATTACGTCCGGAAAAGGCGGAGTCGGAAAAACGACTACTTCCGCAAATGTAGGTACTGCTCTGGCCCTTCAGGGGAAAAGAGTGTGCCTGGTGGATACAGACATTGGCCTTCGAAATCTTGATGTGGTGATGGGACTGGAAAACCGCATTATTTATGATCTGGTCGATGTAGTCGAAGGCCGGTGCAAAATACATCAGGCTGTTGTTAAAGATAAACGGTTTGATGATTTGCTGTATTTGCTTCCTGCTGCTCAAACAAGTGATAAGACGGCTGTTACACCAGAACAGATGAAAAAGCTGGTCGACGAGTTAAAGCAGGATTATGACTATATTGTCATAGACTGCCCTGCTGGAATTGAGCAGGGGTACAAAAATGCTGTTGCCGGTGCAGATAAAGCAATTGTTGTTACCACACCTGAAGTTTCAGCCGTGCGTGATGCTGACCGGATTATCGGCTTGCTTGAAAAAGAGGAAAATGTAGAGGCTCCAAAACTGATAATAAATAGAATTAGAAGCCATATGATGAAAAATGGCGACATGCTCGATGTCGATGAAATAACCGCACATTTGTCGATTGATTTAATTGGAATTGTGGCAGATGATGATGAAGTGATCAAGGCCTCCAATCATGGTGAGCCTATTGCTTTAAATCCTAACAGCAAAGCTTCTGTTGCTTACCGAAATATCGCCAGACGCATACTTGGTGAAGCTGTTCCGCTACAGCCTCTTGAAGAAGAGAACAAAGGTGTATTCTCAAAACTAAAAAAGTTTTTTGGTGTTAAATAATTGAAATTTATTGAACTTAAGCCGGGGAGCCTTCTCCGGTTTATTTTTTTATCTCAGACACCCACTTCAAGTCATACTCTATTTGGACAACTCATAAACTTGTACAAATAGAGCTATATAGAAATGGTGGGGATATTATGAATTCAAGAGCGGATGAAATACGCAAGAGAATCGAGCGGAGAAAAAAGGAGAAAGAAAGATTCTCAAACAAGAGAGACTCAACTGTTCTTTGGACAGAAGATGAAGAGCGGTATGGGTTTAATAAGCTGCCTTCATACGAGAGCAACCTCGATGAGGGAAATCACCCCTTATTTCGAAAGGAACTATTTCTTTTCAAATTGCTTGCTTCTGCCTGTATTTTTTTATTCGCTGCTATTCTTTTTAAAAACCAGGCTGCGACATTTGATCCTGCAAGAGACTTTGTAAAGGCAGCCATGGAGAAAGATTTTCAATTCGCCGCGGTTTCCGGCTGGTATGAGGAACAATTTGGAAAACCACTGGCCCTGCTTCCATTTTCAGATGGTAAAAAAGATGAAAAGAACGTTGAAGAAAACAGTGAGTATGCATTGCCTGCTTCTGCAAAAATCCTGGAAGACTTTAATGATAATGGACAGAGAATAACGATCGAAACAGGAAAGGAAGCTTCCATTGAAGCAATGAGTGAAGGGCTTGTGCGGTTTGCTGGAAAGAAAGATGGTTTCGGAAATACGGTCATTATTCAGCATGGTGATAAAAGTGAGTCCTGGTATGGCAATTTGGCTGAAATTAATGTGAATTTATATCAATATGTTGAAAAAGGAACCGGTATAGGCACGGCAGGTGACGCCAATGATGGAGAAAAAGGCTCTTTTTATTTCGCGATAAAAAAAGATGATGATTTTATAGATCCGATCCAGGTGATCCCATTTGAATAAAATAACAGGATTAATTAAACATATTCATATTCATCCTTTGTTATGGGCCATTATCGGACTATCTGTCGCGACTGCTCATTTTATGGAATTATGCATGCTGCTCCTGATTATCTTCGTTCATGAAATGGGCCATGCAGCTGCAGCATCCTTTTATTCCTGGAGAATAAAAAAGATTGCCCTATTGCCATTTGGCGGCGTAGCGGAAATGGATGAACACGGAAACCGGCCGCTGAAAGAGGAGATCGTAGTCATTATAGCAGGGCCGCTTCAGCATATTTGGATGATGGGGGCGGCGCTGTTATTTTATGAGCTCTCCTTTGTATCTGCTGATATTTTTCACCTGTTTATTCAGTTTAATTTAATGATACTGATTTTTAATCTGCTCCCTGTCTGGCCATTGGATGGAGGAAAGCTTGTTTTTTTATGGCTTTCTCTTAATCAGGCATTTCCGGAAGCGCATAGAAAAACACTTTTCATTTCGGCTGCGGGTCTAATCAGTTTCATTATATTAACTTTGCTGACCTCTCCTGTTAACTTGAATATATGGGTAGTCCTCGCTTTTTTGGTGTTTTCGCTATATCATGAATGGAAGCAGAGCCGATTCATATTTATCCGTTTTCTCCTCGAAAGATACTATGGGAAGCACAGCGACTTTCGGACATTAAAACCAATCGTTGTAAGAGAGGAAGAATTGGTTATTGACGTTCTGGAAAGATTTCAGCGAGGATGCAAACACCCAATCATAGTTGAAAAGGACGGGAAAGAGAAGGGTGCTTTAGATGAAAATGAACTGCTGCATGCGTGCTTTGCAGAAAAAGTGCTGACTGCTAAAATTGGAGATTTGCTTTATGTTTACTGAAGAGCTAGTTTTTATTAACGTGAATAAATAATGTTTTAAAGTGAGGAAATAGTTTTGGACATGTTAGTTGTAAATTATGCATCAAGAGAGCGCCGATTTGCACATTTAAAAGATAAGAGGGTCGAGAAGCTATTTATTGATCAGCCGAAGCAGCGTTCATCAGTAGGGGATATTTACTTAGGCACCGTTGCAAAAGTAATGCCTGGATTGAATGCAGCTTTTGTAGAGATTGGGGAAGATCAAAGCGGATTTATTCACCGGGACAAACTGGCAGCCTATGTTCGTTCTGCCGAAGAATTGCAAGTAAAGGAAAAACGGAGCATCTCTTCTTTTGTCCATCAGGGAGAAAGAATACTTGTTCAAGTTGAAAAGGACGCTGCCGGAACTAAAGGACCGAGATTGTCAGGTGTGCTTGAGTTTTCAGGAGATTCGCTGATATATATGCCAAATGGCCGTTATGTTGCTGTATCCAAGAAAATTGAGGATAGTGAAGCAAGAGAAAACTGGCGCCAATTTGGCTATCGTGCTAAAGAAGAGAATGAAGGGCTGATTTTCAGAACATCCTGTGATAACAAGAAAGAAATTGAACTCATGGATGAACTTGAAAGGCTAAGGCTGGAGTACAGGGACCTTTTAAGGGCAGCAGAAGCAAAGAAAAAACCGGGAAAAGTTTACGAAGCGGATTCTTTTATTGAGGAAATTAAAGAAGAAGCGAAGAAAATGGCTGACGGAGAAATCGCAGTGGACGATTTAACACTGAAGAGTGTGCTCCAGAAACACACCAGCCTGCCAATTCGGCTGCACACTGGCAAGGAAAATATCTTCTCCGCTTTTAATGTTGAAGCTGAAATTGATAAAGCGCTGAAACGAATTGTATGGCTTGAAACTGGCGCATATCTTATTTTTGATGAAACCGAAGCTTTAACAGTCATCGATGTAAATACCGGAAAGTTCGCCGGTAAGCAGGACCGCAGGGATACTGTGTTAAAAACGAACGAGCAGGCGGCCGAAGAAGCTGCAAGGCAGATCAGGCTCCGCGATATAGGCGGCATGATCCTAATCGATTTTATCGACATGAAAGAAGCATCTGACCGGAAGCATATTCTCTCCACCATGGAAAATGCGCTGAAAAAAGATGAAAGACGCACTAAACTCGTTGGATTCACCCCGCTTGGAATCCTCCAGATGACCAGAAAAAAGACAAAACCGGCTATATCAGAATCACTCACCGAAAGGTGTCAAGTATGTGAAGGCGCCGGAAGAGTGCTGAGTGCTGAAACCATTGCCTTCAGGCTGGAAAGAGAACTGTGGGAACATCGCGGCAATGACCATGAAGCTGTCTTAATCGAAACCACCCCAGGCACAGCGGCGCTATTCTCAGGGGAAAATGATGCCCATAAAAAGAGAATCGAAGACAGCATTGGCTTAAAAATAATGTTTTCCTATAAGGAAAATTGCAAGCCATTTTATGAAATCAGAAAGTTTGGCAGTGCAGCAGAACTTGAATAGTTCAAAGCAGGCGGGGTTAACCACACCGCCTGCTTTTTTAGTGCAGTATTTCCCACTTCCCTAATAACCCCATTAGCATTATAATTGTATAGGCACGTAAAAAAGTAACTTTTAGGTGCAAAAAAGAGAATCATATAATTCTTATTGACATGAATAATCATTATATGATAGGATTTTCATGTTATGTTTGTAGCGCACCCGTGCTACAACCGCACAGAACAGGTACATAAGCCCGCTTTTCGTGTCGGCGCCTGGGATGGCGAGTCTTAGTCTAAGAGGAGGTGCAGTTCATGTACGCGATTATCGAAACTGGCGGTAAGCAATTACGTGTAGAAGAAGGTCAAGCTATCTACATCGAAAAGCTTAACGCAGAAGCAGGCGAAACAGTTACTTTTGAAAAGGTTCTTTTCGTTGGCGGAGACAGCGTAAAAGTAGGAAGCCCTGTAGTTGAAGGTGCTACTGTTACAGCTAAAGTTGAAAAACAAGGCCGTCAAAAGAAAATCACTGTATTCAAGTACAAAGCAAAGAAAAACTATCGTAAGAAGCAAGGTCATCGTCAGCCTTACACTAAAGTTATGATTGAAAAAATCAACGCTTAATCAGGCGATTCAGATGATTGAAGTTACGATTATTCGTAAAGATTCCGGAAATATTCGTTCGTTTGAAATAAGCGGTCATGCATTCTTCGCAAACAGAGGCAAGGATATCGTCTGTGCAGGTGTATCTGCCGTTTCCATCGGTGCCATTAATGCTGTCCATGCCCTAACCGGCGTGACACCAGAAATCAGCCACGGAGATGGCTTTCTCCGCTGTGTTCTTCCTGGTATTCAGGATGACATGAATGAGAAAGTGCAGCTTCTTCTTGAAGGCATGGTTGTTTCATTGCAGACGATTGAAGAAGACTACGGAAAGTATATAAAGATTACCTTCAAAAAGCAGGAGGTGGAATAAATGCTATTAAAATTAGATCTTCAGTTGTTCGCTTCTAAAAAGGGAGTAGGTTCTACAAAGAACGGCCGTGACTCAATCTCTAAGCGTCTTGGCGCTAAGCGTGCGGACGGACAATTCGTAACTGGCGGCTCAATCCTATACCGTCAGCGCGGTACTAAGATCTACCCAGGTGTAAACGTGGGTAAAGGCGGCGATGACACACTATTCGCGAAAGTTGACGGTGTTGTTAAGTTCGAGCGTCTTGGACGTGACCGCAAGCAAGTGAGCGTATATCCTGCAGCTCAAGAGGCGTAAGCCTTTTCGAGAAAACCCTAGCCCACAAGGTTAGGGTTTTCTTTTTTTGGCAAAAAATCCGCCAGTGCACTTCACATTTTATCTAATGAATTTATAGCTCCAGAAGACAGCAGCTCTTCTTCGCATAAGCAATATTTTCTTATTTAACATAAATTTGCTTACTGTACTTATGTTTTTTGATATACTTACAGCAAGCACAGTCTTCTGACAGCCTAATAACCATACAGGAGTGCATATATGGAAAAAGACTGGAATATGATTGAAGTGCTGCGTCATGCCCGGCATGACTGGCTGAATAAAATACAATTAATTAAAGGCAACCTTTCCCTTAACAAGGTAGACAGGGCTAAGGAAATCATAGATGAAATCGTGGTGGAAGCTCAGCAGGAAGCAAGACTTTCAAATTTAAACCTTCCTGAGTTTGCTTCGCTTTTATTGACTTATAATTGGGAAAACCACTACTTTCAGCTTGAATATGAGGTGCTCGATGATACCATTTCCGGCCGATTGGATGACTTTGTCCTTTCTGAGTGGACAGGCTCTTTTTTTGCCATTTTGGACTCATCAGTAAGGCCTTACCATGATAATCATTTATCTGTATCCATCAGGCATGAAAAAGAAGGGGCTCGTTTCTTTTTTGATTTTAGCGGAATACTAACAGATATCGATAAATTGGATCAGTTCTTCAAAAAGAAGAACGATGACATAACGGCTGCTGTTCAGGAATTAGCTGAAGAGGAGCTTGCACTGGAATTATTTGTGCCATTCATTGCGAATGGCAGAGAGTGATTTCCGCCGCAGAAAGCAATACTAAGTGTGAAACTCTGCAGGCTGGAGCATTTCTTAAGTGTAAGAGTGGATCCAGTCAGTGCCGTTAATTTGGCTGAATGCCAGACAATTGGGACATACTGCAGACGGGAGGAATAATATATGTTTGTCGATCAAGTCAAAGTTTATGTTAAAGGCGGGGACGGGGGCAACGGAATGGTTGCTTTCCGCCGTGAAAAATATGTGCCGAACGGAGGCCCAGCCGGGGGAGATGGCGGCAAGGGTGCCAATGTTGTTTTTGAAGTGAATGAGGGATTGCGCACGTTAATGGATTTCCGTTATCAGCGCCATTTTAAAGCTCCCCGCGGTGAGCATGGAATGTCTAAAAATCAGCATGGAAGAAATGCAAAAGACATGATTGTTAAAGTTCCGCCGGGAACAGTTGTAACTGATGCCGAGTCAGGGGAAGTAATCGCAGATTTGACTGAGCACGGGCAAAAAGCTGTCATAGCACGCGGGGGCCGCGGAGGCAGAGGGAATACCCGCTTTGCCACACCGGCCAATCCTGCTCCAGAATTGTCCGAACATGGCGAACCGGGTCAGGAAAGAGATGTTGTGCTGGAACTCAAGCTTTTAGCTGATGTTGGTTTAGTCGGTTTTCCAAGCGTCGGAAAATCCACGCTGCTGTCCGTTGTCTCATCGGCACGACCGAAGATTGCGGAATACCACTTTACGACGATTGTTCCCAATCTGGGAATGGTTGAGACTGAAGACGGCCGCAGCTTTGTCATGGCAGACTTGCCTGGATTAATTGAAGGCGCCCATTCGGGAGTAGGCCTTGGGCATCAATTTTTACGGCATATTGAGAGAACCAGAGTTATTGTCCATGTTATCGATATGGCTGCTGTTGAGGGCAGGGATCCATTTGAAGACTATCTAACCATCAATAAAGAATTAAAAGAATATAACCTTCGTCTCACTGAAAGACCTCAAGTCATTGTGGCAAATAAAATGGACATGCCTGATGCAGAGGAAAATCTTAATAAATTCAAAGAACAGCTTGAAGAAGAGTATCCGATTTTTCCGATATCCGCTTTAACAAGACAAGGGTTAAGGGATTTATTATTTGCCGTTGCAGATAAGCTTGAAGAAACGCCTGAATTCCCGCTGTCGCATGAAGAAGAAGAAGATACAGGTGTGCACCGCGTTCTTTATAAGCATGAAGCTGAGCAGACGGAATTTGTCATTACGAGAGACCCTGCAGGAGTGTTCGTCGTATCTGGCGATGCTATTGAGAAGCTCTTTAAGATGACTGATTTCTCAAGAGATGAATCTGTCCGCAGGTTTGCAAGACAGCTGCGCGGAATGGGTGTGGATGATGCACTTCGTGAAAAAGGAGCAAAAGACGGTGATACCGTTAAGCTGCTTGATTATGAATTCGAGTTTATTGACTAACCTTCTCGATTGACGGGGTGGAGAAATGAGAAAAGATAGATTCGATAAGAAATTTTATTTGGTTCGCGAAGATGTTTTGCCTGAAGCAATGAAGAAAACATTGGATGCGAAGGAAATGATCGAAAGGGGAAAAGCCGAATCGGTTTGGGATGCTGTCCAAAAGGTCGATTTGAGCAGAAGTGCTTTTTATAAATATAGAGACACTGTGTTTCCTTTCCATACTGTTGTCAAAGAACGGCTGATCACTTTATTCTTTCATTTGGAAGACAGATCGGGGACTTTATCCCATTTATTGGGCGTTGTGGCTTCATCGGGGTGCAATGTCCTAACCATACACCAGACCATTCCACTCCAGGGAAGGGCAAATGTCACTCTTTCCCTGAATGTAACTGAAATGGGCATCGAGATTGAGGAGCTCTTGGCAAGGCTTCGAAAATTAGAGTTTGTAGAAAAAGTAGAGGTGCTGGGGACGGGTGCATAAGAAAATGCGCTCTGTACCCTGCCCTTTTTTAGTTTATTATTTTGTAAATTACATACATATGTTAAAGTAGTAAAGTATAAAGAAAATTTTCAGTGATTTAAGATAAGTCTGACGAAAAAGGAGGTAATTACCGTGAAGATAGGATTTTTGGGCCCCAAAGCCACCTTTACAGATATTGCTGCAAGGAGTTTATTTCCGAATGAGACAGCCGTTGCCTACCCAACGATACCAGCCTGTTTTGATGCATTAAATGAGAATGAAATAGAACTGGCGGTAGTTCCTCTTGAAAACGCATTGGAAGGCTCAGTGAATATTACATTGGATTATTTAATCCATGAAGTCGGTTTTCCTATTATCGGCGAACTGACAGCCCCTATTCGCCAGCATTTTATGGTCCATCCTGATCATGTTAAGGAATGGGATAAAACCGATATAGTTTATAGCCATTCCCATGCTATTGCACAATGCCATAAATTTCTGCATAAAGAGCTGAAAGGAATCCCCTGTGAAAGCACTACTTCAACTGCAGCAGCAGCTCAATATGTAAAAGAAAATCCAGACTTGCGGGCCGGCGCCATCGCTAATGAATTAGCGGCAGAAGTCTATGGACTGGCGATCGTTAAAGAGGATATCCATGATTTTGATTTTAACCATACAAAGTTCATAGTATTGTCCAGTAAAGAACTGTCAATCAATGAAGACCGCAAAGAGTTTGCCGGGCACAAGACGACTGTTATGGTGACGCTGCCGGCTGATAGGTCAGGGGCACTTCATCAAGTGCTTTCGGCATTTGCATGGAGAAAGCTCAATTTGACGAAGATTGAATCAAGGCCGATGAAAACAGGATTGGGAAATTATTTCTTTATCATTGACGTGGATATGAAGCAGGACGATGTCCTTATCCCCGGGGCAGTTGCCGAATTGGAGGCACTGGGCTGCAGCGTTAAGGTTTTGGGAAGCTATCCATATTTTCAGCTTCGCAATAAAAATACAAAAGTTCTTCAGGAATAAAGCAAAAGAAAAGGATCCGGTGTATACATATCCGGATCCCTTTCTAATTTGAAAATAAGAAAGATTAACTCTATTCCAGGTCAATAAGAAATCCTGCTTCCTTTAATAATTTCTCAGCTTCATCGAGTTTCTGTTCTGAGGCTGCAGAAAGAGTATGAAGATGAATGCCATCTGTCAGTTCTGATAAGAAGGAAGCTTTTGTGGCTTTAATTTTATCCATGAATTGCTTGACTTCCTGACGGGTTGATACCATAACCGAGGCAGTTAAGTCACCATAAACAGGATGTTCAATTCTTACATCTTTTACTGTTACCCCATGATCGACAAGCAGATTCAATTCTTCTTCAGTCCTCGCGGGGTCATGATGGCAGGCAATGACCCGCTCGGCTAAAGAAGCAGGAGAAGCCTGATGAAGATACATATAACCTTGGCTCGTGGCAATGATTGGCTCTTTTCTTGCCTTTAGAAGGGTGATATCCCCAACAATTACCTGTCTGCTTACCCTTGTTTTTGCTGCAAGGTCGCCTCCTGTAATGGGCTGTCCGCTTTCTTTAAGAAGCTGAAGCAGAAAGGTCCTTCGCTCCTCTCCGAGCACCTTTTTTTGTTCCTTCATTTTTTCCTCACCCTTATAATCCGATAATGTCTCATTCTAACATAAGAAACGGCAGAAGATAAAAGATTAGAGCGGTACGAGTTCCCGGGCCATTTCTGCCAGCTTTTCCCCGAGTGACTTTGCATCCTCAACAGCAGTATTCCACCCGAAAGAAATCCGGATAAATTCCTTGCCGTTTTTTTCTGTAACCCCCAGGGCCTCCATCGTTTTAGAAACAGTTTTCATGCCTGTGCTGCATGCGCTTCCTGTAGATACGGCATATCCGAGTCTGTTGCATTCAAGCATGGTATATTGCCCTTCCACCCCTTTTAGCCGAAGTCCCAATGTTGAAGGAAGCTGGTAAGAGCCTGCAAAATCGTATAACACAAATTTCTCCTGTGAAGATTCAAGCTCCTGCAGCAGTGCTACACGCAGTGTCTGGAAATGGCTGTTATGTCTGTTTAAATTTACATAAGCTTTCTGTGCAGCCACTGTCATTCCGGCAATTCCCGGAAGGTTCACGGTGCCTGGCCTGAAACCTTTTTCATGTGATACGCCGGGTAAGAAGGAGCTCCACCGCCTGCCGGGTTTGAGGTAAACCCCTCCAACCCCTTTTGGCCCGTAAAATTTATGGGCAGAAAAGGACAGGCTATCAACAAAGCGGGCGACTTCTTTCAAATCTGATTTGCCAAAAGTATGGACACAATCACTATGCAGCAATATTTGTCTTTGCCTGCAAAGCTGGCTGATCTCAAGGACAGGCTGCAATGTGCCGATTTCAGGATTGCCATGCTGTATGGTAATTAAGACGGTATCATCCCTGATGGCTGAACTTAATTTTTTTAGGTCAATACGGCCATCTGCTCCAAAAGGGATTTCTGTAATTTCAAAGCCTTTATCAAGGCGTAATTTCTCTAAGACACTATGAATAGAGGAATGTTCAGCCATTCCCGCTATAATATGTTTTCCTGATGTTTCAGAGCCAGACAGCAAGGCTAATATAGCGAGTAAATTGCTTTCTGTACCTCCGCTGGTAAAGTAGATTCCTTCACTCTCAACTCCTAAAATTACGGCTAATTCTCTCCGGCAATTTTCAAGAAGCCCTTCTGCTGCGCTCCCGGTATCATGAAGACTGCGGGAGTTGCCAAAGTATTCAGTTGAGGCTTTTATATAGGCATCTGCCGCTTCCGGATCAAGCGGACATGATGCTGCATAATCAAAATATTTAATGTTCTCACCTGCTCTCTTTTTTTAATAAAGCATTCAAAAAGCCAGAAGTTCCTCTTAAACTATGAAAACCTCTTGTCATAATTCTAAATCTGTGTAAATATAGGTGTCAAGACACCTGTAAAAACAGGAGGTAAAAAATAATGTATGCCGACGTTTTGATTATTGGAAGCGGGGTAGCCGCTTTGCAGTTGGCAAAGAAGCTGCGCCAGGACTTGAATGTGATTGTTCTCACAAAGTCAACTGTTAAAAATGGAAACTCATATATGGCGCAGGGCGGTATTGCGGCTGCCCTGGGAATAAATGATCACCCATCCAAGCACTACATGGATACACTCGAAGCAGGAAGGTTTCATAATGATTCTGAGGCAGTGCTGGCCCTGACCAGTGAAGCACCCTCCCTGATAAAAGAGCTTATTCAAGAGGGATGCCCGTTTGATATGGATTCTGAAGGAGCAATTGCGTTAGGCATAGAAGGGGCTCATTCAGAAAACAGAATTGTACATGGAGGCGGGGACAGCACTGGAAAAACAGTCATTGATTTTATGCTGTCAAAGAAAAATCAAAACGTTCGAATCAAGGAAAATGTTCTCGTGCTTGAATTGCTGATAAATGACACGGACGGCAGTTGTATAGGGGTAAAAGGAAAAGATGCCAATGGTGTAATTCATCGATTTTTTTCATCTCATGTTGTGCTTGCAACAGGGGGCTGCGGCCAGCTATATGAATATACATCCAATGCCGATACCGTAACAGGAGATGGAATTGCCTTAGCGTACAGAGCAGGTGCGGAAATAGCTGATATGGAGTTCATCCAATTTCATCCCACGCTTCTCTATAAAGACGGTAAAGCATTGGGGCTAATCTCTGAAGCTGTCAGGGGAGAGGGCGGCCGGCTCATTACAGAAGACGGGAAACCAGTAATGGCAGGACTTCATCCACAGGGAGATTTAGCGCCAAGACATGTTGTATCACAGGCAATTTTTCATTCTCTTGAGGAAGGAAAAGCCGTGTTCCTGGATATCTCCACAATCGAAAACTTTAAATCCAGGTTTCCGACGATAACAAAAATCTGTGAACAAAACGGAGTAGATTTAAGCATTGGGAAAATTCCAGTTTCACCCGGAAGCCACTTTTTAATGGGAGGAATTAAAACTGACTTAATGGGCCGCACCAGCATTCCTGGCCTGTATGCGATAGGTGAAGCTGCATGCACAGGCATACATGGCGCTAACCGGCTTGCAAGCAATTCCCTTCTGGAAGGTTTATATTTGGGCAAAAGACTTGCGGAATGGCTTAATGAACAGCCGCCAAGTGGACCTGCTAAAGGACTGACATTTCCCGAGACAGAATTCAGATGTCTATTCAAAGAAAGGTTGCCTTCAATTGAAGAAATAAAAATGAGAATGATGAAAAATGCAGGGATTATCAAAACAAAAGAAGGGCTTTTAGATCAGCTTGCCTGGCTTAAAGGCTGCAAAATTGAAGAATGGATGAAAGCAGAACTTGATGATCTTTCAATAGAGGAAGTAACACGGGCTTTCATGCTTATTTCAGCTTATCTGATAACAGATTCTGCATTAAGGAGGACAGAGAGCCGGGGTGGTCATTGCCGGCAGGATTATCCTTTCGAAAGTCATGAATGGCTTGGAAAAAGAATTATTCAATCCCGAAAATCTGAAAAGGATGGTAAAAATGAACAAATTAAAGCTGCGATTGCAACTTGAACAGTTTTTTCTCGAGGATATCGGTGACCGCGACCTGACAAGCGGACTTATTTTTGGAGAGGATCAGACTGGAAAGGTCGTTTTCCTGGCAAAGGACAATGGCATTTTTTGCGGAGAAGAAATAATCAGGTCAGGGTATAAAGTGCTGAATCCAGAGGCTGAAGTCAATATAAAAGTAAAGGATGGAGAATGGATTGAGAAAGGTCAAGTCCTTGCTGAAGCCACAGGGCCTGTATCCGATTTATTAAAAGGAGAAAGAGTGATCTTAAATCTGCTTCAAAGAATGAGCGGAATTGCAACAAAAACAAGTGAGGCTGTCCGGGTCTTAAATAGTTCTCATACGAAAATCTGTGATACAAGAAAAACTACACCTGGCCTTAGAATGCTAGAAAAATATGCAGTCAGGTGCGGAGGGGGATTTAATCATCGATATGGCCTCTATGATGCAGTCATGATTAAAGATAACCATATTTCTTTTGCAGGCTCAATTTCGAAAGCTGTGGAAGAAGTGCAGTCAAAAATTGGGCATATGGTAAAAGTTGAAGTTGAAACGGAAACAAAAGAACAGGTCTTTGAAGCAGTTGAAGCAGGTGCAGATGTAATCATGTTTGACAACAGAAGCCCTGAAGAGATTAAAGAGTGGATCAGCATTGTGCCGAATGGGATTCTGACAGAAGCTTCCGGAGGAATTACATTGGATAACCTGTCAGCTTACAGCGATACAGGGGTTGATTTTATTTCACTGGGTTTTCTTACACATTCTGTGAAATCGCTTGATATAAGTGTGAAGGTTACTGTTGAATAAGAAAAGCGGAAGCGCCTTGCCCACGAAGGAACGCAGACTAAGAACGCCACGTCCTGTGGCAACGTCTGCATGACCCCCATCCTGGGGGCCTCATCTCGAGGGGGTAGGCGCTCCTCCTAAAAGCTAGCGCTTTTAGTCGTGCGATGATAAAGCTGTCGAAGCATTCCTTGTGGAGCTAGACAGTTATAGACGTTCAAAGATATAAAGTTCTAAAAAAATATATGCATTATTGGCAAAGGGGTATGGAGGAAATGAATATTTTTCAGACAGCAGAAAAACAAACAACTATTCTTCCGGAAAAATATCGAATGATGACTGTAAAGGAACTGGAGGATCGAGCAAGAGAGATAAAAGATAAGCTTGGGAACAAGCTGTTCATTCCGGGTCATCATTATCAGAAGGATGAGGTCATCCAGTTTGCGGACGCTACTGGTGATTCACTAAAGCTTGCCCAGCTTTCACAGGAAAATTCAGAGGCAGAATATATTGTGTTTTGCGGAGTTCACTTTATGGCTGAAACGGCTGATATCTTAACAGATTCCCATCAAAAAGTGGTATTGCCTGATATGCGCGCAGGCTGCTCCATGGCCGATATGGCTGATATCAGCC
Source organism: Cytobacillus sp. NJ13 (assembly GCA_030348385.1). Classification (NCBI taxonomy): domain Bacteria; kingdom Bacillati; phylum Bacillota; class Bacilli; order Caryophanales; family Bacillaceae; genus Cytobacillus; species Cytobacillus sp. NJ13. The sequence goes on from JAUCFP010000006.1 coordinate 4,707,177, forward strand.
AAACAGAAAGAGCCTGGACGAAGCTGCAGAATGTGTTTGGCAATACAATGCTTCCTTTAACATACGTAAACTCTACTGCGGCCATCAAGGCTTTTGTAGGCCGTCATGGGGGAGCAACAGTTACTTCTTCGAATGCTGAAAAAATGGTAAGCTGGGCGTTTGAGCAGAAGCCGAGAATTGTATTTCTGCCTGACCAGCATCTTGGAAGAAATACGGCTTATAACCTCGGAATTGGGCTTGAGGAAATGGCTGTATGGAACCCCATTACGGATCAGCTGGAATATGAAGGGCCGCTTGAGGACATTAAAGTAATTCTTTGGAAAGGCCATTGTTCTGTTCATGAAAACTTTACTGTTGAAAATGTCAAAGAAGTTCGGGAACAATATCCGGCAATGAAGATCATTGTCCATCCGGAATGCAGAAGGGAAGTTGTGGAATTTTCCGATATGGCAGGGTCGACCAATTATATAATAGATGCAATTGAACATTCAGAACCTGGATCTGCATGGGCGATCGGTACAGAGATGAATCTGGTTAAAAGGATTATCACCCAGCATCCAGATAAAAAAATCATCTCACTTAACCCTCATATGTGTCCCTGCCTGACCATGAACAGGATCGATTTGCCGCACCTTGTTTGGTGTCTTGAAGCAATCGTGCAGGGCGAAAGCCAGAATCTAATTCAGGTTGAAGAACAAACAGCAGCATTTGCTAAATTGGCATTAGATAGGATGCTCGAACGTCCATGAGCGTTTGCATAAGGTTTGCCGTTCATTAAACCAGAGGAAATTAACGCGCGGCATTCAGAAACACCCTGCGTAAACTAAGGCTAATAAAAAAATTCTCCCCGCCGGGAGGATTTTTTTATTGCCTTGCTGCCCTTTGCTGTTACTAGGATTAGAAGAAACGTTGATTCATAATTCCTGGAAAGAATGCATATCTTTTTGTGTAGATTGTTAGCAATTTGCCCATTCCTTCATACACTATATGGACTCATCGCGATTAACGGGCACTAATCTGCACCTTTTAAATAAATGGATGAAATGCCCGTAAATGCCCGATTGGTTCTACTAACCATCACTGATGGAAGTATCACCTTACGCATAGGAGGGAATTCAGAGTGAAAATCCATATCGTACAGAAAGGGGATACTCTTTGGAAGATTGCCAAAAAGTACGGCGTGAATTTTGAAGAGCTGAAAAAGATGAATACACAGCTCAGCAACCCTGATATGATTATGCCCGGTATGAAAATAAAAGTTCCTGCTAGCGGGGGCTCAATAAAAAAAGAGGCTCCTATTGGAGGAAAACCGGAAGCAAAAATAAATTTGGGTGCCAAAAAGGAAATGCCAAAAGCAGAACACCCTTTTGCCAAAGAGAAACCTATTACCATGCCGTCAGCTGAAGCACCTAAGGAGAAGCCGGTAAAAGAAGCACCGAAAAAGGAAATGCCAAAAGTAACGGCGCCAAAGGTTGAAATTCCGAAAGAAGTGCCTAAGCCTGCACCAAAAGAAGTTCCCAAAAAACCTTATACGCCAAAAATGCCAAAGCCTATTATGCCTGAAATTGATATAAATAATTATTTTATGATGAATATTCAGCAGCCGGCTCCTCAGCAAAAGCCGCTTCCAGCAAAAGAGGTTAAACCGCAGCAGCAAAAGCCGCTTCCAGCAAAAGAGGTTAAACCGCAGGAGCAAAAACCGCTTCCGGCTAAAGAGGTTAAAGCGAAGGAAAAACCATTGAAGCCTGCAGAAACAAAACCACAGCAAAAACCACTGCCTATATCAGAATCCAAGCCACAGCCCCAGCTCCCGCCTAAACCAGTCAATATCCTTCCGCAGGTAAAGCCGGCTTCGAATCAAGAAAGTCCTGAATCGCCGGAAAGCGAATCATCTTTATATGCACATCAAGGAGGTCAATATCAGCCAATGTTTCCTTTTAACCCATGTTACCCGCAAATGCCTTATCCTCAAGTACAAGGAGCGATGATGCCGCAGATGCCACACCAGATGCCACAGGTGCAGGGAGCGATGATGCCGCAGATGCCGCACCAGATGCCACTGGTGCAGGGAGCAATGATGCCGCAGATGCCGCACCAAATGCCGCAGGTGCAGGGAGCAATGATGCCGCAGATGCCGCACCAAATGCCACAGGTGCAGGGAGCGATGATGCCGCAGATGCCGCACCAAATGCCGCAGGTGCAGGGAGCGATGATGCCGCAGATGCCACACCAAGTGCAGGGAGCAATGATGCCCGAGCATCAATTGCCTCATATGGGTATGATGGCTGGAGTTGAAAGTCCGGATTATGATGAATCTTCGCCTTTCATGCCAATGGCTCAAATGCCGTCGGGTGTGATGGGGGCGGAAGATATGGGACAGCAGATGCCGCATCAAGTGCAAGGGGCGATGATGCCGCAGATGCCGCAAATGCCGCAAATGCCACAAATGCCACAGATGCCGCAGGTGCAGGGAGCAATGATGCCACAAATGCCACAGATGCCGCAGGTGCAGGGAGCAATGATGCCACAAATGCCACAGATGCCGCAGGTGCAGGGAGCAATGATGCCACAAATGCCACATCAGATGCCGCAGGTGCAGGGAGCAATGATGCCACAAATGCCGCACCAAATGCCGCAGGTGCAGGGAGCGATGATGCCGCAGATGCCGCATCAAATGCCATCGGGTGTGATGGGCGCCGAAGATATGGGAATGCAAATGCCGCATCAAATGCCATCAGGTGTAATGGGTGCAGAAGACATGGGAATGCAAATGCCGCATCAAGTGCAAGGGGCCATGATGCCACAAATGCCGCATCAGATGCCATCAGGTGTAATGGGTGCAGAAGACATGGGAATGCAAATGCCGCATCAAGTGCAAGGGGCCATGATGCCACAAATGCCGCATCAGATGCCATCAGGTGTAATGGGTGCAGAAGACATGGGAATGCAAATGCCACATCAGATGCCGCAGGTGCAGGGCATGGAAGAATCTCCGGGTATGTCCCAAAAGCCATTAATGCCTGGATCGGTGATGGGTGCTTCCAATGATTGCGGATGTGGAGGACCACAATTTGCTCCAGGCCCAGGACCAGGCTTTGGCCCGGGACCAGGCTTTGGCCCGGGACCAGGCTTTGGCCCGGGACCAGGCTTTGGCCCGGGACCAGGCTTTGGCCCGGGACCAGGCTTTGGCCCGGGACCAGGCTTTGGCCCAGGACCAGGCTTTGGCCCAGGACCAGGCTTTGGCCCGGGACCAGGATTTGGTCCAGGACCAGGCTTTGGCCCGGGACCAGGCTTTGGCCCAGGACCAGGCTTTGGCCCAGGACCGGGCTTTGGCCCAATGGGCGGAGAGGCATTTGGAATGCCTAGAAATTTTGACGAAAGCAGTGAATACGACGGTTAATAATGGAGGAGACGATTTAGTTCAAAATCGTCTCCTCTCCTATTTGCAAGATCAGCTGCCCTTTAAAATTGAAGAATTAAAGCAGATCAGAAAAAAGGTTTTTCTATTGAGGACGCAGGAACGGATCTTTATTTTGAAAGGATTTTCAACCTATCACCGGCTAAAGCTTCAGGAGGCATTCACTTCATCATTAATGAATGAGGGATTTGCAAAGACATATATTTTTTACGAGGTTGCCAAAGAACCGCCTTTGTTTTTTGACAGGACTTATTATGGCTGTATGGAGTACATCCCGCCTTCGGAAGAAGTGTTCACCTATTTTTTGAAGAGCGATCGTTTGGAAGGGCTGAATTTGCTGAAGAATTACCACGATACTACAGAGAAGTTGGTAAGCCGTTACCAGACGGTTGTGCCGGCATATCGGCAGGCAGACAAGTGGAGAGAAAGAGCGACCCTTTTCCTTAATAATCTCCCTGTAATAAGATATTTTGTCCAAAAAGAAATTATTAATGAATTATTAGCCTGGGCAGATTGGTCCTTAAAAGGCATTGAAGAGGAAGACTGGCTTTTTCAATCCGGGAGGAAGGTTATTCTGCACGGTGATGTAGCACATCATAATTTTCTCAGAGCAAAGGATCAATCTTTATATTTGCTTGATTTTGACCTGATAGCGATAGGTACTCCTCATTCCGATTACTTGCAGTATGCAAATCGCATCCTCCCTTTTATGAAATGGTCATTTGACGATTTGGGAAAATATCCAATCTTTAAATCCAATCTTGAAGAAAAGGGCTTTCTTCATGCATTGGCATTTCCAACTGATATATTTAGGGAATGGAATCGTGTAATAAGGGATAGAACATATCTTGATTCTGTAAAGATTCGTCCTGTTTTGGATTTAACTGTAGGTCAGTTTGCTGAGAGACAGCGTTTTATTAAAGCTCTTAAATATGCAGCCAATGAGATAAACAAATAATGTACAAAAAAATTGGACGTAAATGGACAGAATGAAAGCCTCCTTTCGCTCACAAGCTAAGAAAGAGCAGAAATGCTCAGGGCTTGTAATATTAGCGAGGGGGTTTTTCGCTTGCACAAGAAATTAATTGCAGTGCCGATGGCTGCCATCATGACGATGGGATTGGCAGGATGCGGAACGAATGAAGATGCATCTGTTGATCGAAAAAATGAAATTGGTCAGCCCATGGGGTATTATTCAAATGAAAATCACGGAAACCGCGGTGGAAATGTCCGGGTTGAAGATGGTACAGATAATGATGGGCCCCTGACAGAAATGATGGATCATACTCTGGGCGGAGAGGGAAAAAATAACGGCTACAACCGAGTGGACAATAATGCAAGAAGAGTCAGAAATGAAAACACCGGAAACCCTACTGTTCCTCTTGCAGACAGGGATAGCAACTTTTTCCGGAGAGATAATCGTTTTAGCCATAGCGATGCAAATTATCATGGGCATCTCGATGACAATACACGACAAGCCAAAAATTCTTATTATCAGGCTTATGAAGGTGAGCTTGCTGAAAAAATTGGCAACGTTGCAGCTGCTGTTCCAAACGTTGAAGATGTCAGGTCTGTTACTTATGGAAGCGATGTTTTGATTGCTGTAGATTTGAATGATTACGATAAGGAAGAACAGACGAAAGAAGCGATTCATGAAGCTGTTCAGCCATATTTGCGCGGAAGATCTGCCACGGTGGTAACTGATGAAGGAACGTTTAGCCGTTTAAGAAACATTGATAACAATCTTCGTGATGGCGGCCCGCGAGAGCAAATTGATTGGGATTTAAAAAGTTTATTCCGCAGGGAAAATTAAAGGTTTAGCAAAGAGGGCAAAGCTTTTGGGCTTTGCCCCTTTTTACATATTAATTATTTCAGGATAAACATGAAAATATTGGTCACACTAATCATAAAGATCTGGGAAAACAGGCTCAGGCGGATACTGCAGAAGTTACTACTTAATCGAGGTGATCGATCATGAGAACCATATGGGGCTTGCTATTAATAGGAGCTGCTTCCTTTTATCCCTTCTTCCAGACGGATGCATTCAACTTTTTATCTATGGATACTTCTGTATATGCTGAGGCAGCAGAAAAACACATTGAAGGTCCGCTTAAGATGGATGTCATTTTGGAGAGAGAATATCTGGATGGGGAAGTGAGCCAGGAAACGATAGAGGAAACCATATGGACCCTTGAAGATTTCTGGGCTAAATATGATCAATGGCAGCTTGTTGATATGGATATAGATTATATGGTGTTCCGCCGGAAAATGGATGATATATCGCCATTATTAAAAGCAAATGGGTACTTCGGTATAACTGAGGATGGCACATTAACCATTTTCAATGGAAGGCCGCAAAAAACAAATATCATTCAGTCTTTCTTTCAAATCGATTTAGGGAAATTAGAAAGCACAAAATGCATAGAGCTGAAAAAAGGGATACCTATTATGACTAAAGATCGTTATGTTGAGGTCCTTGAAACATTTAAAAGCTATTCCACCGGAGAAAAATACGCAAATTAAATAAGTGCAGAAACATGCAAGAGAGCGGACTTCTCTTGCATGTTTCTGTTTTGAAGAAGAGAAGATATGAATCGTTTGTAATGTTACTTAGTTTCTGATAACATGTAGTTAAGTAACATTAGATGCAGGAGGGAATCTTGTGGAATATGTTGATCCTATCAAGGACATCAAAAGTATTAATAAAATTAAAGAGATTTTAAAGAGACAGTCGCAGCGGGATCTACTGCTATTTGTTTTAGGAATAAATACAGGCATTAGAGTCAGTGATTTACTTTCTTTAAGAATCAGTGATGTCTGGGATGGGAAAGAGATAAAAGAATTTATATATATCGATGATATAAATAACAATGATCCTGAGTGTAAAAATAATGACCCAAAAGCATATTTTTTAAATAACAGCGTGAAAAAAGAACTAAAAAAATATTTTTCCCAGCATGACTTTACTGATTGTGATTTTCTTTTCAAATCCAAGAAGAATAATCAGCCAATAACCCGTCAGCAAGCTTATCGGATCATAAATAATGCTGCAAAGGAAGCCGGCATACAAGGGAAAATTGGAACTCATACAATTCGGAAAACCTTTGGCTATCATGCTTACAGAAAAGGGATAGCTATCTCGATCATTATGTCCATATATAATCATCACTCATCAGCTGAAACATTGCGTTATTTAGGAATAGAAAAAGGTCAAAAGCAATTAATTAAGGTGGACGTTAACCTCTAGAATGATATGAAAGCATAAAAAAACTCCTCCGCATTTCAGCAGAGGAGGATTATTCATCATCACCATTTAGGGAATCATCTAAATCAATATTTGTTAAGTCAGATATTATGTCTTCTGTAACGATGACTTGAAGTGTTTTCTTATCCTTCATAAATTTAAAAATCCCATTATTAAAGTCTGTTCCCTGATCTTTAAAGAAGATTCCTTCAAACTCAGCATCCTTCGTATGTCTGAAAGTCACACGATAGTTGCTTCCATCCTTAACCAGGTATGCACGGACACCTTTTTCAAATTGCCCCTCTTGATCTTTCAAGTAACGGGACACAGAAATAATATGAAGATCCACAAATGGAATTTCACGAAGAAGTGTATTGATGATGGACCCCTTGGCAATTTGTTCCCAGCGGCTTTGAGCTGTTTGACCGAGAATAATTTGAGTAATGCCTTTTTCTCTTGCAACATCAGCAATTACTTTCGATACTGGCCGTTTATCATTATCTTTCAGAATGAAAGCATCAGCACTAAAGTGCTCAGCTAATTGTTTCCATCTTGTGATGTAATGTGATTTTTCTGCATCCATCTCATCAAAAGGTTTTGGATCAATGGTTAATATATATAAAGGACAATCGAGCATACTGGCTATTTGGCAGCCGCGGCGAATTAGCCGTTCGCCATTTGGCCCGTAATAAACGCAGACAAGGATGCTTTCGTCCATCCGTCCTTTTAATTTCTTCACTTTAAGCTCACCTCGAATAGATGTGAAAAATTAAATAGTGTTCATAATTTTAAACTATGTATGACTATAGCTTATGCTGCCTGAACAGTCAATGTCATTTCAAGAAATTTAAACCAAATTCTGGAGTCATGGTTTTATGAATATGGGAGCATACTCTAAGAGACCAAATAAATGCCCTGGAAATTTTAGAAGCAGTAAAGTAAACCGGGTTTTTAAAAAAGGAGGGGACCTGTTTGTCTTGGTTGCACATAATGATTTTAATTCCATTTTTATATGCAATAGTTGTTCCGTTTATTTATAGAATGTTTACACCCCGCATACATACAGGCTGGTTTGTGCTTGTTGTGCCTTCCGTCATTTTTCTGTATTTACTAAGGTATATCCCAGTCATTTCAAATGGAGATACAATTATTATTTCTGTACCCTGGATACCATCATTTGGCATCAACTATACAACATATATTGATGGATTAGGCTTGGTTTTTGGATTGCTGATTACAGGGATCGGCGCTTTGGTTGTGCTGTATTCCATTTATTACATGTCAAAGCTGAAAGAATCACTGCATAATTTTTATGTTTATTTACTGTTATTTATGGGGGCAATGCTTGGCTTGGTTTTCTCTGATAACATTCTTGTTTTATATGTTTTTTGGGAATTGACAAGCATTTCATCTTTCTTATTAATTGCTTATTGGTATCAAAGGGAGAAATCACGGTACGGGGCACAAAAATCTATGAATATTACGATTTTTGGCGGACTTGCCATGCTTGCTGGATTCATTATGCTGTCTATGATGACAGAAACATATAGCATACGTGAGATGATCAGACAAACTGACATCATCTATGAACATTCATTATTTTTGCCTGCAATGGTTCTCCTTCTTATTGGGGCGTTCACAAAATCTGCCCAATTTCCATTCAGCATTTGGCTTCCGGATGCAATGGAAGCTCCCACGCCCATTAGTGCTTATCTGCACTCAGCGACGATGGTTAAAGCGGGAATATATTTAGTGGCACGTATGACACCGATTTTTGGAGGTTCTCCGGAGTGGTTTTGGCTTGTTACCAGTGCAGGGCTTATAACATTGCTGTATGGTTCTTTTAACGCGGTAAAGCAAACAGATTTAAAAGCTTTATTAGCCTACTCAACCATTAGCCAGCTGGGGCTCATCATGAGTCTGCTTGGCATGGGGTCGGCGTCTCTGTATTTCGGAGCGGGTGATGAAGCTTCGATGTATGCAGTGGCAGTATTGGCAGCAATCTTTCATTTAATAAATCACTCGACGTTTAAAGGAAGTTTGTTCATGGTTGTGGGAATTATTGATCATGAAACCGGAACAAGGGATATTAGAAGGCTTGGCGGTTTGATGCACCTTATGCCTATCTCTTTTACCCTTGCAATAATTGGCGGTTTTTCTATGGCAGGCCTTCCTCCATTTAATGGATTTCTAAGCAAGGAAATGTTCTTTACGGCCGTGCTGAATGCTTCTGATATGTCCATATTCAGCATGGAATCCTTAGGTTTGCTCTTTCCTGTAATCGCCTGGGCAGCAAGCGTTTTTACCTTTATCTATTGTATGATCCTGATCTTCAAGACCTTTACCGGAAAATACAAACCGAAAAAGCTGGAAAAAGAAGCCCATGAGGCTCCAGTTGGTATGTTAGTGCCTCCTGTTATTTTATCTTCTCTGGTTTTAATTATTTTCTTTTTCCCCAATGTACTTTCTCAATACATTCTTAAACCAGCAATGGCAGCTGTGTTGCCGTCCTATTCACAGCCTGGGGAGATTGAGATAAAGATAAGTGCCTGGCATGGCTGGAATACAGAATTATTTATGACCATGGGAGTCGTCGTATTAGGAACCTTTCTATATTTATATCTAAAAAAATGGATTGGAATCTACTCGATCTACCCGTATAGCATGACCTTCAATAACTTCTATAATCAAGGGCTTGGTAAAATGGAAGACATGTCCGTTTCCATAACAAAGAGTTATATGACAGGTTTTATTCGTGACTATTTTGTTTATATCTTCTCTTTTCTAATTATTATTGTTGGCGGTGCCATTTGGTATTTGGATGGAGCATCTTTCGATACCAGCAACAATGCACCTGTCAGCATATATGAAGGCGTGTTAATCATTAGTATGTTCACTGCGGCCTTAACCGTTCTATTTTCCAAATCAAGGCTGACTGCTATAGTGGCTGTTGGCGCACTCGGATACCTGGTTTCACTTTTCTTTGTCATTTTCCGCGCTCCAGATTTAGCTTTAACGCAGCTGGTTGTTGAGACGGTAACAACTGCGCTTTTCCTTTTGTGCTTTTACCATTTGCCTGAAATACGGAAGGAATCAGTCAGAGTGAAATTCCGAATAACGAATCTGATAATTTCTATAGGTGTTGGAGCTATAGTCGCAATTCTGGCACTATCAGCTAATGGGACAAGGTTATTCAAGCCTATTGCCTATTATTATGAAAATTCATATGAACTTGCTGGGGCAAGAAATATTGTTAACGCCATACTTGTAGACTTTCGGGGAATCGACACAATGCTTGAAATTTTTGTTCTTGGTATTGCATCTTTAGGGGTTTATACATTGGTGAAGCTGAGAATAACGGGGAGGGATAAGGGGTGAAAGAACCAAATGATATCATTTTGCATGCTGTTATAAAGGTGGCTGTAGTCATCATTCTTACCTTTTCGATCAATCTATTCTTCTCAGGACATCATAACCCGGGTGGAGGATTCATTGGAGGTTTAGGGTTTTCAGCTGCTCTGACGCTTCTGTTCTTGGCCTTCGACATTGAAACAGTCCGCCAAAACATTCCCGTTGACTTTAAAGTGCTTACAGCCGTTGGAGTTTTGATTGCTGTTTTTACAGGAATTGGGGGCATTGTTTTTGGTGCGCCATTTTTAACACAGGCTTTCAATTATTTCGATCTTCCGGTTTTTGGAAAGACTGAGCTGGCTACTGCGGTGCTCTTCGATGTTGGGGTCGCATTGGCCGTTATTGGGACATCGATGTCCATTATTCTGAGTATAGGTGATGATCACTAAGAATGGAAACTTTAATGTCGCTGCTAGTCGGTCTATTTTTTGCTATAGGAACCTATTTAATCCTGACCAAGAGTTTACTTAGAATCATCTTAGGAACGTCCATTATCAGCCATGGGGTTCATCTGCTTATTCTCACGATGGGCGGGTTAAAAACGGGAGGTCCTCCACTGTTGGGTCTGCAGGATCTTCCATTTACAGATGCGCTGCCGCAGGCACTTATTTTAACAGCGATTGTAATTAATTTTGCAACAACAGCTATATTCTTAGTTTTGAGCTATCGCGCTTATAAAGTGCTGGGCACGGACGATACGGATCAAATGAGAGGTAATCATGATGAATAATTTAATTATTATGCCAATAATCGTTCCGCTGATTATAGGAATGGCTATGGTGATATTTAGGAGGAATATAAAACTTCATAAAATCTTAAGCCTCATTGCTTTAGCTGCGTCAGGTCTCATTGCCGTCCTGTTAATGGGAGAAATTAAAGCCGATGGGATACAGACCCTGCATTTAGGTGACTGGCAGCCCCCATTTGGGGTTAGTATGGTTGCAGATATGTTTTCCTCACTGCTGCTTTTAACAACAAGTATTGTAGCTATCTGCTGTTTGCTTTATGCCTTCAGGTCAATAGGGGAAGAAAGGGAGAGCCATTATTTTTATCCTTTATTCTTATTTCTGATTACTGGAGTAAATGGCTCTTTTATTACGGGGGACTTATTTAATCTGTTTGTCTGTTTTGAGGTTATGCTCATTTCTTCATATGTATTGATTTCATTGGGAGGCACAAAAGTACAGCTCCGGGAGTCAATTAAATATGTACTGACCAACATCATTTCGTCATTTCTGTTCCTTGTGGCGATTGCCTATATCTATGCAATTACCGGGACTTTAAACTTTGCCCATCTCTCAGTGAGGGTTGCAGAGGCAGGCCAGGGTGGATTGTTGACAATTATATCCATTTTATTGCTAATCATATTCAGTTTAAAAGCAGCACTATTTCTATTCTTTTGGCTCCCAGGCTCATATAGTGCACCTCCAACAGCAGTGGCTGCGATTTTTGCTGCGTTATTAACAAAAGTTGGCATATACGCGATTTTTCGTTTATTTACCTTGGTCTTTTACCACGAGCCGCAAATAACTCATTTCTTGATCGGCATTTTGGGGGCGGCAACCATGATTTTAGGTGCGATTGGAGCTGTTGCCCACTGGGACATTAAGAATATACTTGCCTACAATGTGATTATAGGTGTTGGTTTCATCATTGCAGGGTTGGCCTCTTTCTCTATCGAGGGTATTACAGGTTCTGTTTACTATATAATTCATGACATTATTGTTAAAGCACTTATTTTCTTATTAGGCGGTACAATAATCAGTCTCACAGGCACAGGGAAATTAAAAGATATGAGCGGACTCATTCGTACACACCCCTATCTGGGATGGATATTTTTTATTGCTGCTTTGTCCCTGGCAGGAATTCCTCCTTTAAGCGGTTTCCTTGGCAAGGTATTTATAACACATGGGACTTTTGAAGCGGGCTACTATTGGCTGGGCGGGATAGGCCTGATGACAAGTCTGATGGCCCTATACTCTGTCATTAAAATTTTTATGAATTGTTTTTGGGGAGAAACTTTTTTAAGTGAAGAGATGATGTCAGGTACAACTAAAGGTCTAATGGTTCCAATAGCCTGTCTCAGCCTGCTGACGATATTATTGGGATTGGGAGCTGAAGGACTCTCTTCATATACCGAACTAGCAGTTGAAACCTTAATGAATCCGGAACTTTATATTCATGCAGTCTTTGGAGGCCAGTCAACTCCTTAATGCCTTGAAAAGAACTGATTTTCTTCGAAAGGGGTTATCAATTTGCCCATTCAAGTGTTAATTAATTTATTTATAGCTTTTTTATGGATGTTTCTTCAAGATGACTGGAGCGTATTGTCCTTTTTCAGCGGGTATCTAGTGGGGATAATTGTTTTAATCGTTTTGGAGAGGTTTTTCAAAGCTCCTTTATATTTAAGATCTCTGGTTGCCATACTAAAATTGTTTTTTGTTTTTATTTGGGAATTATTCACATCAAGCATACTTGTAATCCGTCAGGTAATTAGACCAAAAATAAATATCACACCTGGGATTTTCACTCTTGAAACTGAACTTGAAGGAGAATTGGAAGTAACTTTGCTTGCTCTGCTTCTTTCCTTGACTCCCGGTTCTGTAGTAGTAGAGGTTTCTCATGATAATAAGGTGTTTTATATTCATGCAATGGATATTCCGGAATCAAGTGAATCTGTCATGAAATCAAAGGAACGCTTTGAAAAAGCGATAAAGAAGGTGACCCGCAAATGATAGAAATCATTTTAATGCTTTCATTGGGCTTTCTGGCGCTTTCAATGATGGCAACAATCTTTCGGCTGGTTAAAGGGCCCACGACACCTGACAGAGTTCAGGCTTTAGATATATTGGGAATTAATTTAATTTCGGGGGTAGCCATTTTCTCGGTATTATTAAAAACGCATGCCTTCATGGAAGTCATTTTATTAATTGGCATTCTTTCCTTTATTGGAACTATTGCATTTGCGCGCTTTATGGAGAGGGGGGTTGTCATTGAACGCAGACGTGTCAAGTGAATTGATAGCTGCAATTCTAATACTGACAGGAACCATTTTCAGTTTTTTAAGTGCGATCGGCATTATACGGCTTCCTGATGTGTACACGAGGTCTCATGCTGCCTCAAAAAGTTCCACTCTAGGTGTATTGTTTACACTGCTGGGAGCATTCCTGTTCTTCCTGATTGCAGATGATTTTTTCAGTATTCGATTACTGCTTGGAATATTCTTTGTATTTCTGACTGCACCAATTTCCGCACACGTAATTTGCCGTGCTGCTTACCGTTCTAATGTGGAGCTGAGTAAAGAGAGTGTCCAGGACGATTTAAAGGATGTTTTAAGGAAAGAACAAGGGAATGTATAGAAAATGCTTCACGAAAAATTGTAATCACCATTATTCCCTCAGCGGTTTTCAGCATTTTATTCTTCGTGCCTAAAATATATTATGGTACAATGAGGTACAGTTAAATCAGAGGAGAGAAAGGCATTGTTTGAATTTGTAAGAGGCAAGCTGGATTTTATCGGACCGGAATATGTGGTTATTGAAAACAATGGTATTGGCTATCAGATATTAACGCCAAATCCATTTAGCTATACCCCGGAGTTCGGGCAGGAAGTCAGGATATACACGTATCATTATGTACGGGAAGATATTATGGCATTGTACGGTTTTCAGACTCGGGAGGAGAAGACCCTGTTTACCAAACTGCTGAATGTTACCGGCATTGGGCCGAAGGGAGCTCTTGCAATTCTTGCTTCGGGAGAACCGGAACAGGTGGTGCAGGCGATTGAAAATGAAGATGAAGCATTCCTCGTTAAGTTTCCTGGAGTCGGAAAGAAAACAGCGAGACAAATGATTCTTGATCTGAAAGGGAAGCTGCCGGATATTGTACCTGACTTTTTCCCTAATCTGTTTTCAGCGGATAAACTTCAGGCTGAAAGCGGGCCTGCGGGAGACCTGGAAGAAGCTTTGCTTGCATTAAAAGCGCTGGGCTACTCAGATAAGGAACTGAAAAAGATTACGCCGGAACTGAAGAAGGAAAAGCTTACAACGGACCAATACATAAAGAAGGCTCTGCAAAAGCTTTTAAAACTATAATTTATTGGAACCGGTCCGATTCATTTATGCTGATATTAAGAAGGTGATTATGTATGGAAGAGCGGATAATATCCGGTGAAGCTGATCTTCAGGATCTTTCATTCGAACAGAGTCTGCGCCCTCAGACACTAAAGCAGTATATAGGCCAGGATAAAGTAAAGGCGAACCTCGAGATCTTTATCAAAGCTGCCAGAATACGCGAGGAGACCTTAGATCATGTCCTTCTATATGGACCGCCTGGATTGGGTAAAACTACACTGGCTGCCATTATTGCCAATGAAATGGGCGTAAATATCAGAACCACTGCAGGCCCCGCCATTGAAAGGCCTGGTGATTTGGCGGCGATCCTGACTGCATTGGAACCGGGTGACGTCCTGTTTATTGATGAAATTCATCGCTTGCCGCGTTCGATTGAAGAAGTTCTTTATCCGGCAATGGAGGACTTCTGTCTGGATATTGTCATCGGAAAAGGGCCAAGTGCCAGATCAGTCAGACTGGATTTGCCGCCTTTTACACTGGTTGGCGCGACTACAAGGGCAGGGTCGTTATCGGCTCCGTTAAGGGACCGTTTTGGAGTGCTCAGCAGGCTTGAATACTACTCAGAAGAGCAGCTGACTGATATTGTTGTCCGTACAGCTGAGGTTCTTGATACAGGTATAGAACAAAAAGCTGCCATTGAGGTGGCCAGAAGGTCAAGAGGCACGCCTAGAATTGCAAACAGGCTCCTCCGGAGAGTCCGGGATTTTGCCCAGGTCAAAGCAGATGGTCAGATTGATGAAACGCTGGCCAAGGAAGCTTTAGAGCTTTTGCAGGTTGACCGTTTAGGCCTTGATCATATTGACCATAAATTATTAAGAGGGATTATAGAAAAATTCCGCGGCGGACCTGTTGGCCTTGAAACAATTGCAGCGACCATTGGGGAAGAAGCGCACACGATTGAAGATGTTTATGAACCATATTTATTGCAGATTGGGTTTCTTCAGCGGACACCAAGAGGAAGAATTGTAACGGACCTGGTGTACCGCCATTTTCTGATGGAGGTGCCTGCTGATTGAGCGGCATATCAAAGTGGCTGATGGTCATTGGCGCCATCATTTTTGCCATCGGATTTATAAGCCAGTTTATTAATATTGGCAAGCTGCCGGGGGATATAGTGATCAAGAAAGGCAATACGACATTTTATTTTCCAGTCGTTACATCGATTTTGATCAGTGTTATCCTTTCTGCCATCATTTATTTTATTGGCAGGTTCCGGTAGTCTATATGAATAACAGAGGGTGACATCATGAAAGTAGATTGGTTTGATTTTCATTTGCCTGAGGAATTAATTGCACAAACGCCTTTGGCTGATCGGACAAGCAGCAGGCTAATGGTCCTCGATAAAAAAACAGGAAATATTCAGCATAGTGTTTTTAAAGATATTAAGAGTAATCTCAGAGCTGGAGATTGTCTTGTGCTGAACGACACAAAGGTCCTTCCTGCCAGGCTGTTTGGAGAAAAAACAGGCACTGGTGCGAAAATAGAGGTGCTTCTTCTCAAACAGCTTGAAGGGGATGCCTGGGAAACGCTGGTCAAGCCAGCCAAGAGAGTGAAAGAAGGAACTGAGATAACGTTTGGAAACGGCAATTTGACTGCTGTTTGCACTGGAACTTCAGATCATGGCGGCAGGGTACTGGAGTTTAAGTATGACGGGATATTCTATGAGGTGCTGGAGCAATTGGGAGAAATGCCATTGCCTCCTTATATTAAGGAGCAGCTTGATGATCGTGACCGTTATCAGACTGTGTTTGCCCGTGAGCGCGGTTCTGCTGCAGCTCCTACTGCAGGCCTTCATTTTACTGAACAGCTCCTTGAAGAGATTAAGGAAATGGGTGTGCATATTGCTTTTATTACACTGCACGTTGGTCTGGGAACTTTCAGGCCGGTTAGTGTGGAGGATTTGAATGAGCATGAAATGCACGCTGAATTTTACCAGGTAACAGAAGGAACAGCACGGCTATTGAATGAAGTGCGTGAGCAGGGAGGAAGAATTATCAGTGTGGGGACTACATCCACGAGGACTTTAGAAACCATTGCTTCCATGCATAATGGCCGATTTGAGGAAGCAAGCGGCTGGACAGATATTTTCATTTATCCTGGATATGAATTTAAAGCGATTGATGGCATGATTACGAATTTTCATCTGCCTAAATCGACCTTGATTATGCTTGTAAGTGCACTGGCGGGCCGTGAGAACGTTCTGAATGCCTATAATCAGGCGGTGGAGGAACGTTATCGATTCTTCAGCTTTGGAGATGCTATGCTCATTTTGTAGCATTATTTTCGTCTTTGTCAGGCAAAAATAATTGCTTTGAGGTTTTAAATGGAAGGAGAACTGCAACTTGACTGCAATTCGTTATGAATTAATTAAAACATGTAAGCAAACTGGTGCCCGTCTGGGACGGGTCCATACGCCGCATGGATCTTTTGAAACCCCTGTGTTCATGCCCGTGGGAACACTCGCTACAGTAAAAACCATGTCCCCGGAAGAATTGGTGGAAATGGGAGCGGGCATTATTCTGAGCAATACTTACCACCTGTGGCTTCGACCGGGTCAGGAAATCGTGGAAGAAGCAGGCGGGCTGCATAAGTTTATGAATTGGGACCGGGCCATTTTAACAGATTCCGGCGGGTTTCAAGTGTTCAGCCTTAGTGAATTCCGTAAGATTGAAGAAGAAGGCGTTCATTTCAGGAATCACTTGAATGGCGACAAGCTATTTTTATCACCTGAAAAAGCAATGGATATTCAAAACTCGCTTGGTTCAGATATTATGATGGCATTTGATGAATGCCCTCCTTATCCAGCCTCCTTCGAATATATGAAGAAGTCAGTAGAGCGGACTTCCCGCTGGGCTGAGCGCTGCCTACAAGCACACAAACGCCCCAATGATCAGGGACTCTTCGGAATTATACAGGGCGGAGAATATGAGGAGCTGCGCAAACAAAGCGCGAGAGACTTAACATCTCTTGATTTCCCAGGGTATGCTGTGGGCGGTTTATCTGTGGGCGAGCCTAAAGATGTAATGAACCGTGTGCTTGAATTCACAACACCGCTTTTGCCGTCTGATAAGCCAAGATACCTTATGGGAGTAGGATCCCCCGATTCCCTGATTGATGGTTCAATCAGAGGGATTGATATGTTTGACTGTGTTCTTCCTACAAGGATTGCCAGAAACGGAACATTGATGACAAGTAATGGCCGACTGGTTGTTAAGAATGCAAAATTTGCAAGAGATTTTGGCCCTATTGATGAGAATTGCGATTGCTACACATGCCGCAATTACAGCCGTGCTTACATCAGGCATTTGATCCGCTGTGACGAAACATTTGGAATCAGGCTTACAACTTACCATAATCTCTATTTTCTGCTAAAATTAATGGAGCAGGTAAGACAGGCGATTAGAGACGATCGTTTGGGTGACTTTAGAGAAGAGTTTTTCGAAAGGTATGGATTCAATAAGCCTAACGCGAAGAACTTTTAATAAAAAAAAGAGAGTTCATTTAAGGAGCAGTTTTCCTTAAAGCGGAACAATCTTTGAAAGGGGGGAAAACTATGGAGCTTTTAGGAACATTAGGGCCATTATTGCTGATGTTTGTTTTATTCTATTTCCTGTTAATTCGTCCGCAGCAGAAACGCCAAAAGGCGGTTCAGCAAATGCAGAGTGATTTGAAAAAGGGAGATAAGGTTGTTACAATCGGCGGCCTTCATGGATTCGTTGATGCCATCGACGAAGACAAAGTGGTTATTAAATGTGGTGACGGAAGCCGTCTTACATACGATCGTGCAGCGATCCGCGAAGTAACGCAGGCAACTGGCGATGCATTAGCAAAATCTTAATATCAAAAAAAGAAGGTCCTGAATTTCAGGACCTTCTTTTTTAAGCAGTTCTTTTGGTGTTGAGATTTACTCCCAATATTCCGCCCATCATTGCTGTCAGCGTGAAACAGGTGTGGTATATCATTTGCTCCATATCAAATAAACTGTCATGTCCCAAATATTGAAATAGAAAAATAACGATTGAGTAAATAAGGCCTGTAAGGCCTCCAAGCAGCCAGCCTTTTTGCTTCCCTTTACCTCCGGATATAAACCCGCCCGCAAAAAGAGAAACAAACGAAACAGCAGTAATAATATACTGCAGGGAAGACTCCTGCAGCGAGGTAAACCGCAGCAGCAGTGAAAAAACGAGACTGCTCGCTACAGCAATGGCAAAAATGGCGATAATTCCATAAAGTACGGCGCTCCCGAAGTTCTTTGACTCTTCTATATTGACCCTCTCCCTTCTGAATCAGTAAATAGGAACAGCTTTTACCCCAGAGGCTATTCAGCTTAATCCTTAGTACAAGCATATTCACACAATGAAAAAATAGAATCGAAAATGTTCAAAGAAAAAACCTGATAAAATCATAAAAGTTCCAATATGCGGAAGGATATAAAGGATTGCATCAAAAGGAGTGCTGTAGAAGTGGAAGAATATTTAATCATTGTAGGAAGAACATTATTTCTCTATGCAGTCATTCTTCTTATTTTTAGACTAATGGGCAAAAGAGAAATTGGTGAATTAAGCATCCTGGATTTAGTCGTCTATATCATGATTGCTGAACTTGCAGTAGTGGCGATTGAAACTCCGGATTCAGAAATCCTGAAAAATGTGCTGCCAATGCTCCTTTTGATGGTTGTGCAGATTGTGCTGGCCCTATTTTCCCTGAAGAGCAAAACGTTCAGGGATGTCGTTGATGGCAAACCGACCATTATTATTAATAAAGGAAAAATTGATGAAAATGCCATGAGGAAACAGCGGTATAACTTTGATGACCTGCTTCTTCAGTTAAGAGAAAAAGATATTGCCAAAATCTCAGATGTGGAATTTGCCATCCTTGAATCTTCAGGTACTTTGTCAGTGTTTGAAAAAAAGGAAAGCAAAGAGGGGGGGATTACGATCCCTTTAATTATAGATGGCACAATTCAGAAAACTAATCTGGAAACGATAAATAAAAGTGACTTTTGGCTGCGTCAGGAGCTTAGAAAAGAGGGGTTTAAAGAGTTATCCAAAATATCATTCTGCAGCTATGAAAATGGCCAATTTTATGTAGATCTGCTCGACGAAAGGAAATAAATTAGCGGTCAGCTCAAGATATGCCAGTTTGTTGAGCTGACCCTGCTGATAAAGGCAAATTAACTAAATGCAAACCTTGATAACAGTCTGCCAATCCATGGGATCCGAATCAAATCATTCTTTTTAATGAGCTTAAAGAATAATAAGAGAATTATATATGCAGCAGTGATGGCGGAAGAAATCATAATTACCCTTACTGCTGTATTCAAGTCAGGAGAAAGTAAATCTTTGAGCATCCAGAAGCCAATGCCTCCTGACAAAAACATGGCAATGAACGTCTTTAGATAGTCCCTGACGAAAAAAGTAAACGAAATAGCTTTCAGTACTGTTGCAAAGTGAAGCATTGTCACCAGGACTGTGCCGGTCAGAATTCCCATCGCAACACCATTGATGCCAAATGCAGGCTGGCTGGCAAGAAGAAAGATGACAGCCGTTTTAACGACAGCGCCAATCAGACTGTTGATCATTGCGGCACGGGCCAGATTTAATGCCTGTAAAGTTGCCTGAAGAGGCCCCTGATAATAATAAAACAGAAAAAATGGCGCCATCAATTTAATAAAATGAGAACCGCTTGAGGAGCCGTACATTACTTCCATCAATTGATCAGAAAGGACATAAAGAACCACTACTGCCAGGCCGCCAGTAATAAATGCAAACCGAAGTGCCTGCTGAAGCCGGTATTCGATCAGACGCATATTATTTTGTGAATTTGCTTCGCTGATAGCCGGAACAAGAGATGTTGACAAAGAATAAGTAATAAACGATGGAAGCATCAGAAGAGGCATGGCAAAGCCGGTAAGAGCACCATATTGCTTCGTAGCCGCAACTGCCGCCACCCCTGCAAGTGCAAGACTCTGCGCTACCACAATCGGTTCAAAAAACCAGGCGACTGAACCGATCATTCTGCTGCCTGTCGTCGGAAGTGCAACGGTCATCAGTTCGTTAAATGTACTTTTTCCGGAAGAAACAAATTTAAAAAATTGTTTCCTGACTCTGAATTTCTTTTTAAGCTTAAATGTGGTCATTAAATAAAGCAATGATGCAAGCTCTCCTATGACAGCTGCCAGCATGGCTCCCGCTGCCGCATACTCAATTCCGTATGGCAGAAATGCCTTAGTCATCAAAGCGATCAGGCTGATTCGGACTATCTGTTCAATCATCTGGGAATAGGCAGCAGGCTTCATGTTCTGTCTGCCTTGGAAATAACCCCGGATGACAGAAGAAACCGCAATAATTGGAACGATTGGTGCAATCGCCATAAGCGGTAAGTGAGTCCGGTTATCAGTAAAGAGTGTCTCTGATAATAATGGAGCGAGCAAAATTAAAGCAGGAGTGAAAACAATTGAAAGTGAAATGGTTGTCGCTAAGGAAACCACTAATATTTTCTTGATTTTTGCTGTATCTCCCCTTGCCTCTGCCTCGGCCACATTCTTAGAAATAGCAACCGGCAGTCCAAGCTGTGTAATGGTGACGACAAGGATCATGGTTGGAAAAGCCATCATATAAAGGCCTACGCCTTCTTCTCCAATAAATCGGGCAATGACAATTCTGTTTATAAAACCCAGAACCCTGGTCACCAGGCCTGCAGCAAGCAGGATCATGGTACCTTTCAGAAATTTGGACATTCAACTCCCTGCCTTCTCAAAATGGGTATTATCATATACAATTATCTATATGCAAGATAGAGGACAAAGCATGACAAGCTATCATAATTTCCATGTGAATAATGGCGGGGAGGCGGCTGAAAGTTGAAAATCGGCCATGAATATGATTATTTTCGCACTACGGTAAAACCTGCATTGGAAAGCAAACTGGATGAATTTCGGCTGCTGGGTTATAAAAAAGTGACTGAACAGGAGCTCTGGGGCTTCCTGACAAAGAAAAAGTGGAAAAAACCAAAAGAAAATGTCAGGCTATTTGAAATTGTGGAAGAAATCATGGAGGTAAAAGTGAGTGAATACATTCACTATGCTACCATCGAGGCTTTTAAAGAAGCTGACTTTGCTTTTGATAATGAAGAAGAAAGAAGGGAACTATTAAAGTAGCCGGATTTCCAATTTTTACACAAATTAACATGATATAAGGCAAATTGACAGGTTTTACAATCTGTTTCATAATGAAAAGCGGAGTAAACGGTCTTTTTCATGTCATTGTTCATACATAAAGTGAAATTTAAGAACGAATGGTAAAAACCGGCTAGGTTCGAACGAAAATCTTATTACGGGAGGCTGCTTAACAGCTATGCAGCTTTCCGACGCAAGCCAGTATGGCAAATAATGCATCACAGATGCTAATGTGGTTATTTCAAATAGCGGGCGATAGCTAAGGAGGATTTATTCATAATGGTAAAGCGCAGCCGTATCGTTGCCTTTTTCCTGATTGTTTTATTATTGGGAAGCTTGGCAGGGGCAACGACAAACAACATCTTAAAAAATATTAAGCTAGGCCTTGATTTGCAGGGCGGATTTGAAGTGCTCTATGAGGTAACACCAAAAGATGGGCAGAAGGTAAATAAAGATGTCCTTGCAAGTACTGCTGAAGCACTGGATAGGCGAATCAATGTTCTCGGTGTCAGCGAGCCGAATATCCAGATTGAGGGAGATAAGCGGATCCGTGTTCAGCTTGCTGGTGTAACAGATCAGAATAAGGCAAGGGAAATTCTGTCCACAGAAGCTAATCTATCATTTAGAGATGTTAATGATCAATTGATGATGGATGGTTCAGACCTTGCTGAAAACGGTGCTAAGCAGACATTCGATGAAAACGGAAAGCCAAGTGTTTCATTGAAGCTAAAGAGTGCCAGCAAATTTAAAGATGTAACTCAAAAAATTGTCAATATGGGGGCGCCAAATAACCTGCTTGTCATTTGGCTTGATTTTGAAGAAGGCCAGGATTCATTCCAGGCAGAGTCAGCAAAAGAAGATCCAAAATACTTATCTGCTCCCCAGGTAAGCCAGATTTTTAATCAGGATACCGTGTCAATTGTTGGGAACTTTACGATTGAAGAAGCACAGACACTGTCGGATTTATTGAATGCCGGTTCCCTGCCTGTACAGCTCGATGAAGTTTATTCGACATCGGTAGGTGCGAAATTCGGTGAACAGGCAATGGAAACGACTATTCTTGCCGGTATCATTGGAATTGCAATTATATTTATCTACATGATTGCGGTATATCGTTTCCCTGGGTTTATAGCGACACTTACATTATCTTTCTATATTTATCTGATTTTACTCGTATTTGACTGGATGAATGGCGTATTGACACTGCCTGGTATTGCTGCGCTGATTCTGGGGGTTGGTATGGCTGTTGATGCAAATATCATTACCTACGAGAGAATCCGTGAAGAAATAAAAGTGGGCAGAACAATCAAATCAGCTTTCCAGGCTGGTGAGAAAAACTCACTTTCGACCATATTTGATGCAAATATCACAACGATACTAGCAGCAGGCGTTTTATTCATGTATGGGACAAGTTCTGTAAAAGGATTTGCTACCATGCTTATTATAAGTATCCTGGCAAGCTTTATTACTGCGGTTTATGGCACAAGGCTGCTTATGGGTCTTTGGGTCCATAGTAAAGCACTGAATAAAAAGCCAGGCTGGTTTGGGGTTAAGAAAAGTGAGATCAAAAATATTGCTGAAAATTACGATACCCTTGATTTGCCGACCAAGTTCGATAAATTTGATTTTGTAGGGCATCGCAGAAAGTTTTTCATTCTATCTGCTGTGTTAATTGCAGTGGGAATAATCGTTGTTTCCATATTCCGACTGAACCTCGGAATTGATTTTGCCAGCGGTACGCGCATCGAGCAGGTGGCTAATGAACCTTTAACCAAAGAGGAGCTCCAAACTGAATTATCAGCAGTAGGATTAGAGACTGATGATATTGTCATCTCAGGTGATAATAAAGAAACTGGTGTTGCAAGGTTAAAAGGTGTGCTGACAAAAGATGAAATTGCCGATTTAAAGACTCATTTTCATGAAAAATTCGGTCAAGATCCAAATGTCAGTACGGTTTCACCGACAGTTGGAAAGGAACTTGCCAAAAACGCGCTGATCGCTTTGGCCATAGCCTCTGTCGGCATTATCATCTACGTAACCATTCGTTTTGAAATCAAAATGGCTGTTCCTGCAGTTCTTGCGCTTCTGCATGATGCCTTCTTTATAATCGCTGTATTTAGCTTTACGCGTCTTGAAGTGGACATTACTTTCATTGCAGCAGTACTGACGGTAGTCGGTTATTCGATCAACGATACAATCGTAACGTTCGACCGGATGCGTGAAAATATGCAGAAAAAGAAAAAGCTCAAATCATTCGAGGATATTGCTGATGTTGTAAACAAAAGTCTTCGCCAAACGCTTGGCCGCTCAGTGAATACTGTTTTAACTGTTGTATTTACTGTCGTAGCGCTATTGGTGTTTGGAAGTGAGTCAATCAGAAATTTCTCGTTTGCGCTTCTGATCGGTTTAATCGCAGGTACCTATTCATCGATTTTCCTTGCTGCGCAGATGTGGGCAGTATGGAAAGGCAAAGAACTGAAAGAAAAAGGCGTTATTAATACCGTAAAAGAAAAACGCAAAGTCAGTGACGAACCTCAAGTATAATACTTTCAAAAACTCAGGCGAATGCCTGAGTTTTTTTTTATTAATCTGAAATACAGGATGCCGTCTGTTTTACAAAAATGGTTAATGATTCCGGAAAATAGGATAAACTAAAAACAAGTTCAGGGAGGAAGGAAGTATCGCTTTGGAAAATAACGATCGTTTTAAGAAAGCTGAATTTGCAGCTATAATTGGCATCGTGGGCAATATTATTCTTGCTGCCATCAAATGGGGAATAGGCGTTTATTCAGGGAGTAAAGCGCTCGTGGCGGATGCGGTCCATTCTGCTTCAGATGTAGCCGGATCCTTTGCTGTGTATTTGGGGCTGAGAGCTGCAAAACAGCCGCCGGATGAGGATCACCCATATGGTCATGGAAAGGCTGAATTGATTGCAGCCATAATTGTTGCGGTCTTGCTGTTCCTCGTGGGAATTGAAATCGGCAAAGCATCATTTGAGTCATTTTTTTCGCCAATTGAACCTCCAAAAGCAATTGCGATTGCTGCAGTGCTGGTTTCTATCATTGTGAAAGAAGCAATGTTTCGTTATAAGTATAATTTGGGAAAGAAACTTAACAGTGATGCTTTAATTGTAAATGCCTATGAACACCGTTCAGATGTATATTCATCAATTGCAGCTTTAATAGGCATTGGATGTGCGATTATTGGCGGAAGAATGGGGATCGAATGGCTTGAGTATGCAGATCCTGTTGCTGGCCTCATTGTCTCCCTTATGATTCTCCAGATGGCATGGCGGCTGGGTAAAGAATCAATTCATAGCACACTTGATCATGTGCTTCATGAAGAAGATACACTTGAGATGCGCCAAACTGCTGAATCCGTTGAACAGGTTAAAAGGATTGATGAACTGCACGCCAGGGAACACGGACATTATGTAATTGTAGATATTAAAGTTTCAGTGGATCCGAATATGACTGTTGAGGATGGCCATCGGGTGGGCAAAGAAGTGAAACGCAAACTGCTTGGATTGGAAAATGTGCAAAATGTATTTGTGCACATTAATCCTTATAGGGAAGAGCGCATAAATTAGAGAATATATTTGGGAGAGGATTGTATGAAATTTCAATGGGCTTTATTATTTGGTTTTTTATTTGCACTAATAGTTGCTGTTTTTGCAGTAATCAATGTTGATAATGTAACGGTAAACTACTTGTTTGGGCAAAGCCAGTGGCCGCTCATTCTTGTGATTTTAGGATCAGTCCTTATGGGAGGATTGATTGTCGGTTCTGTAGGCCTTGTCCGCATTTATTCACTTCAAAGGAAAGTGAAAATATTAAAAAAGGAAAATGAAAAGCTGAATGCAGGACATGCGGTAAAGGATAATGCCGATAAAGAAGAGTCCGAAAAAGAACTGGATAGGGATATACATTAAAATAAAACAGGCTTGGGCTTTTGCTCAAGTTTTTCTTTTGCTCTCAAAAAATGACCGGCAATTAATATCTTTCTTTCCAAAACTGTATGGAATATCCCGATTTTAACTTATTGAAACACATGTCCCCCTCTTGTATAATTAATAAGCTGAGGGGTGAACGTATGTTACATTCAAGAACGCGATGGATTGTTCGGCAAACACAGGAGGATAAGGTGCAGCAGCTTTCAAAGGAATTGAATATTGCTCCTCTTGCCGCATCGCTGTTAATTAATCGCGGAATGGATACCGTTGATTCAGCACGGTATTTTTTATTGGATAAAGACCAGGAATTTCATGATCCTTTTTTAATGTCAGATATGGAAAATGCTGTTTCCAGAATAAAAGAAGCAATTGAAAAACAGGAACCTATCTTAATTTTTGGTGATTATGATGCGGACGGAGTGACAAGCACTTCTGTCATGATGATGGCACTTAGAGATCTCGGTGCTGACGTCCAATTCTACATACCAAATCGATTTACTGAAGGCTATGGACCTAATATCCCGGCTTTTGAACATGCCGCTGATGCCGGAATCCGTTTAATTATTACTGTAGATACAGGGATATCGGCTGTAAATGAAGCAAAGGCTGCAAAAGAGCTTGGGATGGATTTAATTATTACAGATCACCATGAGCCTGGCCCGGAGCTTCCTGAAGCATGGGCAATTGTGCACCCTAAGCATCCGGACAGCAGATACCCATTCCGGGAACTGGCCGGAGTTGGAGTAGCATTTAAGCTTGCACATGCGCTATATGGTGAACTTCCTGATCACCTTTTGGAAATAGCTGCAATTGGCACAATTGCCGATCTTGTTTCTTTAACGGGAGAGAACAGGCTTATTGCCAAGCGCGGGATTCAAAAGCTGAAATCAACTAAGAATACAGGTTTGAATGCCTTGTTTAAAGCTGCTGGAATTGAACTTCCATCCATTAGTGAAGAAACAATCGGCTTTACAATCGGGCCTCGCCTCAATGCAGCCGGCAGGCTTGAAAGTGCGGATCCTGCAGTGGATTTGCTCCTGACAAACGATCCTTATGAAGCACAAGCTATTGCCGAAGAAATTGAAATGTTAAATAAAGAGAGGCAAGCTATTGTCAATGACATTGCGGCACAAGCGTTTAAAGAGGTCGAAACAAATTTTCCAATCAGTGAGAATTCAGTAATTGTTGTAGGCAAAGAAGGCTGGAATGCCGGTGTAATCGGAATAGTAGCTTCAAAGCTTGTTGAAAAGTTTTACCGCCCGGCCATTGTTCTCAGTTATGACAGTGAAAAAAGGCTGGCAAAGGGATCAGCAAGAAGTATAGAAGGTTTTGATCTGTTCAAAAATCTTTCTGAATGCCGGGATATCCTACCCCACTTTGGAGGGCATCCAATGGCGGCAGGAATGACATTGTCAATTGAATCGGTCGATGACCTCAGGGATAGACTGAATACTCTTGCAAATGAACAGCTGACCGAGGAAGATTATATTCCGGTAACCAGCATTGATGGCGTCTTCCATCTAAAGGATATCAGCCTCTCTTCTATTGAGGAAATGCAGCTGCTTGCCCCATTTGGGATGGGAAATCCAAAACCGAAAGTTATGATAAAAGAGGCCAATATTGCCGCTATGAGAAAAATCGGATCTGATCAAACTCATATAAAGGTCACTATCGAGAATGATGGATCTTCCCTTGATGGAATCGGCTTTGGCCTCGGACATTTGCATGAGCATATTTCACCATATTCCAAGCTATCGGTTATTGGTGAATTATCCATTAATGAATGGAATAATATTAAAAAACCGCAAATATTCCTGCAGGATATGGCAGTGAACTCCTGGCAGCTATTCGATATCCGGAGTTTAAAGCGGCTCGAAAGGCTTCAAAGCGTCATTCCTGAGGTAAACACAACTTGGATATTTTTTAATGAGGAATATATATCAAAGTTTAGGACATTCGCAGAGAAAAATATGGTGAAAATAACATCTGAAGAGGATGCAAAAGCTTTAAAATTGGAAGGCTCAAACATCGTGCTTGCAGATTTGCCGCCTTCAAAGGCAATGCTTGCTCATGTATTCTCTGGAAAAAAACCTGCCAGAATATATGCTCATTTTTATAAAGAGGACAGTGACTATTTCAGCACTATTCCAACAAGAGATCATTTTAAGTGGTATTTTGCCCTGCTTGCTAAAAAAGGCTCGATCGATATCAGGCGTCATGGGAATGATATAGCGAAGCATAAGGGATGGAGCAGGGAAACGGTAGATTTTATGTCTCAAGTGTTTTTTGAATTGGATTTTGTTAAAATAAATAATGGTGTCATTTCGTTAAACAATACATCAATTAAACGTGATTTAGCTGATTCGCGAACCTATCAGCTTAAACAGGCACAATACACTCTTGAGAGCGATTTGCTCTATTCATCCTTTCAGCAGCTCAAAGACTGGTTTGATGAAGTTATGCAAGGGGCTGTAAAACTTGAGGAGGCAAAGGAAGAAAAATGGACTTAAAACAGTATATAACAATTGTTGAAGATTGGCCGAAGCCAGGCATAAAATTTAAAGATATTACAACACTTATGGACAACGGTGAGGCGTATAAGTATGCGACTGACCAAATTGTTGAATATGCCCGTGAAAAGAAAATTGATTTGGTTGTTGGCCCGGAAGCCCGCGGATTCATCATCGGCTGCCCTGTTGCTTATTCATTAGGTGTAGGTTTTGCCCCTGTCCGCAAAGAAGGAAAACTTCCCCGTGAAACAGTCAAGGTTAATTATGGCCTGGAATATGGCAAAGATGTTTTAACCATTCATAAAGATGCCATCAAACCCGGGCAAAGAGTTCTGATTACTGACGATCTCCTTGCGACAGGCGGAACAATCGATGCAACCATCCAGCTGGTTGAAGAACTTGGCGGAGTAGTGGCAGGCATTGCATTCCTTATCGAATTAACTTACCTTGACGGCCGTAAAAAGCTTGACGACTACGATATTCTGACATTGATGCAGTATTAATTATTTTTTCATACCAGGAGAGCGCCAGACGAAATGGCGCTCTTTTTAATTTATCTGTGAAAATAGATATATAAAGTGCTTCCAAAACCAATTATGGAAAAACAATAAAGAAATTCGGACAAAAAACGACAAAATTTCTGTTATTCCCATAAAAATAACAGTCTATCCCTTTACATCTTCACTTTTTTTTTCGATAATAGTAGCAATATTAATTTTTTTTATAACTTGTTATAAATGACCAATTTCAAAATTTTTACATTATGCAAAAGCATAAAATTCAGGGAGATAAAGGTGATTCCATGGCGAACGATCAAGTTCTGACCGCCGAGCAAGTCATCAACAGAGCAAAAGAATATTTAAACGATGAGCATGCAGAGCTTGTAAAAAAAGCGTACGAGTTTGCCAAGCATGCCCACCGTGAACAATATAGGAAGTCCGGTGAACCATACATTATCCATCCAATTCAAGTGGCAGGCATCCTTGCTGACCTGGAGATGGATCCATCAACGGTTGCTGCCGGCTTTCTTCACGATGTGGTTGAAGACACCGAAGTCTCGTTGGAGAATATCGAAGAAGCCTTCAATTCAGAAGTGGCAATGCTTGTCGATGGTGTAACAAAACTGGGGAAAATTAAATATAAATCACAGGAAGAGCAGCAGGCTGAAAACCATCGGAAAATGTTTGTGGCAATGGCCCAGGACATCCGTGTGATCCTAATTAAGCTTGCTGACCGTCTTCATAATATGCGGACACTTAAGCATCTGCCAGCTGAAAAGCAGCGCCGCATTTCAAACGAAACGCTTGAAATTTTTGCCCCTCTTGCCCATAGGCTTGGAATTTCAAAGATTAAGTGGGAGCTTGAAGATACGGCTCTAAGGTACCTAAATCCGCAGCAATATTATCGGATTGTAAACCTGATGAAGAAAAAAAGAGCGGAACGGGAAGAGTATTTAGATGATGTTATCAATGTCATGCGGGGCAGACTGTCAGAGGTTTCAATTAAAGCAGAGATATCCGGCCGCCCTAAGCATATATACAGCATCTATCGAAAAATGGCGCTTCAAAATAAGCAATTCAATGAGATATATGATCTGCTTGCTGTACGCATTGTTGTAAGCAGCATTAAAGATTGCTATGCGGTTCTCGGGATCATTCATACATGCTGGAAGCCGATGCCCGGCCGTTTTAAAGATTATATTGCCATGCCTAAACAGAATATGTATCAATCTCTTCATACTACGGTTATCGGGCCAAAAGGTGACCCGCTGGAAGTCCAGATCCGTACCATGGATATGCACAGAATTGCAGAGTTTGGTATTGCTGCCCATTGGGCTTATAAAGAAGGAAAAAGAGTGAATGAGGGCTCTTCTTTTGAGGAGAAGCTGACATGGTTCCGTGAAATCCTGGAGTTTCAGGATGATGCTGCAAATGCTGAAGAGTTCATGGAATCACTGAAGATCGATTTGTTTTCCGATATGGTGTTTGTCTTTACTCCTAAAGGGGATGTCATCGAACTTCCTTCCGGCTCTGTTCCAATTGACTTTGCTTACCGGATTCATTCGGAAATTGGAAATAAGACAATCGGTGCCAAGGTCAATGGAAAAATGGTCACGCTGGATTATAAACTGAAGACCGGCGATATCATCGAAATTCTGACATCCAAGCATTCCTATGGACCGAGCAAAGATTGGCTGAAGCTTGCTCAGACTTCACAGGCAAAAAATAGAATCCGGACTTTCTTCAAAAAGCAAAGAAAAGAAGAGAATGTGGAAAAAGGGAAAGAGCTTGTTGAGCGGGAGATTCGCAATATGGATTTCGACCTGAAGGAAATTTTGACATCTGAAAATGTTAAAAGGGTCGCAGAGAAATTCAATTTTGCCACAGAGGAAGATATGTATGCCGCCGTTGGCTATAACGGGGTAACGGCACTTCAGGTAGCCAACAGGCTGACAGAAAAATGGCGCAAGAAACGAGATCTCGAACAAACCTCCGATATTACAAATGCTGTTTCGGAACTGAAGACTTTTCCATCTGCAAAAAAACGCGAATCCGGTGTCCGGGTGTCAGGCATTGATAACCTGCTGATTCGCCTTTCACGCTGCTGTAATCCTGTCCCGGGAGATGAAATCGTCGGGTTTATCACAAAGGGCAGAGGAGTCTCTGTACACCGTGATGATTGTCCTAATATAGAAACGGATGATGCGAAACAAAGGCTCATCCCGGTTGAGTGGGAAACAGCCTTAAATGACCGGAAAGAATACAATGTTGAAATTGAAATTACCGGTTATGACCGCAGGGGATTATTGAACGAGGTCCTTCAGGCTGTTAATGAAACAAAAACCAACATCTCAGCAGTATCAGGACGATCCGACCGCAATAAATCAGCAACGATTAATATGTCCATTGCCATACACAATGTCAGCCACCTGCAAAAGGTTGTGGAACGAATCAAACAAATTCCTGATATTTATGCAGTAAGAAGGATTATGAACTAAGGGGAGCAGATAGAATGCGTGTTGTAGTGCAGCGAAGCAAAGAAGCCAGCGTTACGGTGGATGGCAAAACCGTAGGAAGCATCAAAAAGGGGTTTGTTTTGCTCGTTGGAGTCACCCATGAAGATAAGGAAGAGGACGCAGCTTTTCTGGCTGATAAGGTTGCCAATCTTCGCGTCTTCGAAGATGAAAATGGCAAAATGAATTTATCACTGCTGGATCAGGAAGGTGAAATTCTTTCGGTTTCCCAGTTTACTTTATATGGAGATTGCCGAAAGGGCAGACGGCCCAATTTCATGGAAGCGGCAAGCCCTGCGCATGCTGTAAAAATCTACGATGCTTTTAACCGGTTTTTAGAAGCTAAAGGCCTGAAAGTAGAAACAGGTGAATTCGGCGCCATGATGGATGTTCAATTAACCAACGATGGACCAGTTACGTTAATTTTAGAAAGCAAGTAAAGTTTTTTAATTAAGCAAAAAGCCCCGGCAAACATTTGCCGGGGCTTTTGCTAATTTTTGAAATAACGGGCAAGTCCCTGAAAAATTCCTGCTGCTGCCGATTGCTGGTACTGTGCAGAAGCAATCAAAGCTTCTTCAGCCGGATTGCTCAGATATCCAAGTTCGATTAAAACGGCATTGCGTTTATTCTCTCTTATCACATGATAATCTCCGACTCTATAGCCCCGATCTCTCAGGTTTGTCATCGCTGTTACATTAGAGTGGATATTGGCTGCAAGTTCCTTTTGAAAAGAATGATAGTAATAGGTAGTCGCCCCTCTTGCAGTCCGATCTGGCGTGCTGTCATAATGAATGCTGATAAAAGCATCTGCATTATGATAATGTGAAATGCCTACTCTGGAAGGCAGCGGCAAATAGGTATCTCCGTTCCTGGTCAGAATGACATTGGCACCTGCCGCCCTTAGTTTATCGGCGAGCAATTGAGCGGTCCTGATCGTTATATCCTTTTCACGGGTCCCTCGGGCTCCTGTTGTCCCGTTATCACGGCCTCCATGGCCGGGATCAAGGACGATTGTTTTATTTTTCAGGTGCTTTTCCGCCCCCGGTTTTGTTATTGCAGGTGCAGATCCCTCAACGGTGACGATCCATCCGGCAACAAAACCCTGCCCGCCATTTGGAAGGCGAATTTCATACCAATCGTTATTCAGACTGATAATTTCAAAGCTATCCCCTTTATTTGCCCTGTGAATGACAGACGATTGGGTACTCGCTTTTTTCCTAATATTTGATCCGTTATGTAATATAATTGCAGAACTGCCGTTTACACCTTGCTGGGAAGAGCCGGAATTCTTCCCGGCGGCTATGTCTATGAACCAGCTTGCCACCCATCCATAAGAATCAGGCTGATATTCTATCTTTGCCCAATTATCAGCTTGCTCAAGAATAGGGAAAGTTTGTCCTTTTGTAACAGAACCAATTGGTTTCCCATTTAACGATCCTTTATTTCTTACGGTTAAAGAGGTTGCTGTAACAGTGCCGGATTTCCCGGATGCTGACTGTTTTGGTTTACTTTCTGATGGTGAAGATTGAACAGTAATATATTGGCTGCTGATCCATCCGGTATTGCCCGAGAAAGAGATTTCTGTCCAGCTGTCATTTTGAGAAAAAACAGCTACTGTCTCCCCTGAATTTAGTTTGCCGATGATGTCACTTTGAAGCGATGGCTTGTTTCTCACATTTAGGGAGTTTGCTGTGATTTTCCCGGTTTTGCTGCTGCTTAGTGAATTTTTCTT
Source organism: Cytobacillus sp. NJ13 (assembly GCA_030348385.1). NCBI lineage: Bacteria > Bacillati > Bacillota > Bacilli > Caryophanales > Bacillaceae > Cytobacillus > Cytobacillus sp. NJ13. The sequence continues at coordinate 4,739,767 of JAUCFP010000006.1, forward strand.
TTGGCTGCCGCTGTATTGGACGAATTCATTTGCGACCCATCCATCTCCATAAGGAGTTTGGATCTTAACCCAGCTTCCTTCTGTGCCCTTGACCTTATAGGCTGTTCCTTTCTGGATAGTCCCCATAACACCGTAACTTGTACCAGGTCCCTTTCTCACCCTCAGGCCATCTGCTGTGATGATTGCCTGGGAATTTGTCCTGCCGGCTTTTTCTCCTGTCTGACTGGTGGTCATATCGGAAACAAGCCAGCTGGCCACATAGCCATTTTCCCCCTGGAAATTAATTTTAATCCATTCTCCTTCACGGGAAAGGGTGTTAAATTGATCTCCTTTCTGGGCTTGTCCCAGAATTGGATAGCTTAAGCCTGGTCCTTGACGGACGTTAAGATTATTGGTGGTAATTGTTACAGAACTGTTTTCAGCTTTAACCTGTGTTTCCGCCTGTGTTATGCCAGCCAAAAGCATGAGGCATATCACGAGAATAAGTGGTTTTCTTTTCTCCAACAGGCCGCCTCCTTTCATAATTAAAATCCTTATTAACAGAAAAACAAACAAGGTGCCGGCAGTCAAGATAACTTTGGTCCTAAAATACTTCTGCATCTTGTGCAATTTCCCTTCTAATATCGGTATCTCAGCAATCATTTTTAGCTGGGAATTAAATTTCCCTGTTATGAAACATTTCATCTGAAAATGGAAAGAATAGAACAGACTACATAAAAAAGGGTGAGCATTATGAGATTTGGAGAAAAAGGGATGTCTGCACAATCTGGTGAAAATCAGCTGTTCGGGGTTGATTTTCATGATTTTATACAGAGAGAACAAAACTCAAACATGATTGAACTCGCTTCTGAGTTTGGACTATCTCTCAAGGATGTCAGGAAACTGAAAAAAAAGCTGGAGCGATCATAACATGATTTTAGTCTTGACATTGATGAAAATGCTCCGTATTATAATATAAATAAAATGACAAATACAATTAAATATCTAGCTGCAGCGCCTGACCAAGGCGTGTTTGCTTTTCGATAAACCATTGATGGAGAAGAGTAGTTAAACCCCACATGAAAAGAGAGAGAGTGCCACACGGCTGAAAGCATTCTCACATGATGATTTAACGAAAGAACACTTCGTAGGTTTCTCTCTGAAAAAGGCGTGATCTTTAGTAGGAGCTGAACGTTAACAGGCGTTAACTGTAAAAGAGGAAGTTTATTTATTGGCTTCAACTAGGGTGGCACCACGGGAAAACCAAACTCTCGTCCCTTGTATTTAATATACAAGGAGGCGGGAGTTTTTTTATTTTGGAGATTGTGATCATGGCTGCTTTATTGGCTAGATCATATAAGGATCAATAATTTGTACATAGATATCATTTTGCATTAGGAGGTAATTTTCATGTCTATCCGAATACCGAGGGGAACGCAGGACATTCTGCCGGGGGAAGTTGAAAAATGGCAATTGATTGAAGAAAAGGCCAGGGAACTTTGTGAGAAGTTTCAATATCGTGAAATCAGAACACCTATTTTTGAACATACAGAATTATTTCTGCGCAGTGTTGGAGACACGACGGATATTGTTCAAAAAGAAATGTACACGTTTGAAGACCGCGGCGGACGAAGCCTGACACTTCGCCCTGAAGGAACAGCTTCGACTGTAAGATCATTCGTTGAACATAAAATGTACGGTGATGCGAGCCAGCCTGTAAAGCTTTATTATATGGGACCTATGTTCCGTTATGAACGCCCCCAGGCAGGACGTTTCCGCCAATTTGTCCAATTTGGCGTCGAAGCGATCGGCAGCGCGGATCCGGCAATTGATGCGGAAGTTATCGCACTGGCAATGTCACTTTATAGAAGCATGGGACTGCAAAAGCTTAAATTGATTGTGAACAGCCTGGGAGATAAAGAAAGCCGTTCGGCACACAGAGAGGCTCTGGTCAGCCACTTCAAGCCGCGGATCGGGGAGTTTTGTCAGGATTGCCAGAATCGCCTTGAGAAAAATCCAATGCGCATCCTGGACTGTAAGCAGGATCGTGAACATGAACTTATGAAATCGGCTCCATCCATCATTGATTATTTAAATGATGATTCAAAAGCCTATTTTGAGAAGGTTCAAAAGTATTTAAAGAACCTGGATATTGACTTTACTGTCGATCCAAATCTTGTTCGCGGCCTGGATTATTACAATCATACTGCTTTTGAAATTATGAGCGATTCCGAAGGATTCGGCGCTATTACAACTCTTTGCGGCGGCGGACGGTACAATGGCCTCACTGAGGAAATTGGCGGTCCAGAAGCGCCGGGAATAGGTTTTGCTTTAAGTATCGAGCGATTCATCGCTGCTCTTGAGGCAGAGAAGGTGGATCTGCCTCTTAATAAGGGCATTGATTGCTACCTTGTATCCCTTGGAGAGGAAGCAAAGGATTATACAGTCGGCCTTCTTCAAAAACTTCGAATGGCAGGATATTCTGCTGAAAGAGATTATCTTGACAGAAAAATTAAAGCCCAGTTTAAAGCGGCAGACCGGTCGAATGCAAAATTTGTTGCTGTCTTGGGTGAAGATGAACTTAAAGCGAACAAAATAAATGTGAAATCAATGGAATCGGGAGAACAAACAGAGCTTGATCTTGATTCTTTTATTGAAAAATTTACAGAGCTTTATCAATCATAAAACAGCTTTATATTTGGGAGGAATTAGAATGTTTGGGCGAACGTATTTTTGCGGGGAAGTAACGGAAAAAGCTATTGGAGAAAAAGTAAGCTTAAAAGGCTGGGTACAAAAACGCCGGGATTTAGGCGGTCTGATCTTTGTGGATCTTCGTGACCGCACAGGCATTGTTCAGGTTGTATTTAATCCGGAAGTTTCCCCTGAAGCTCTTGCAGCAGCTGAAAAGATCCGCAATGAATTTGTTCTTGATATAGAGGGAGAAGTAATTGCACGAGAAGAAGGCACGATCAATGAGAACCTGAAAACAGGGCGCATTGAGATTAAAGCAGAGAAAGTCACTATCATAAATGAAGCAAAAACACCTCCTTTTGTCATTGATGATAAAACGGATGTTTCCGAAGATGTCCGCCTCAAATACCGCTATCTGGATTTGAGACGCCCAGTCATGTTTGATACCTTTAAGATGCGTCATCAAGTAACAAAAACGATGAGGGATTTTCTGGACGGCGAAGGATTCCTTGATATAGAAACACCGATTTTAACGAAGAGCACCCCGGAAGGAGCCCGAGACTATTTAGTTCCAAGCCGTGTGCATCCTGGTGAATTCTATGCTCTTCCGCAATCGCCTCAAATCTTTAAGCAGTTATTAATGGTAGGGGGATTTGAACGCTATTACCAAATTGCAAGATGCTTCCGTGATGAAGACCTGCGCGCAGATCGCCAGCCTGAATTTACTCAGGTCGACATCGAAATGAGTTTTATGAGCCAGGAAGAAATCATCGGCCTGATGGAAAACATGATGAAAAAGATCATGAAAGAAGTGAAAGGCCTGGATATCCAGCTTCCAATCCCGCGCATGACCTATCAGGAAGCGATGGACCGTTTTGGATCTGATAAGCCGGATACACGTTTTGAAATGGAATTGACGGATCTATCGGAAATAGTAAAAGATTCAAGCTTCAAAGTATTTACCGGAGCAGTAGCTTCCGGGGGACAGGTAAAGGCCATTAATGTAAAAAATGGTGCAGGAAAGTATTCACGAAAAGATATTGATGCCCTAACAGAGTTTGCTGCTGTTTATGGTGCAAAAGGGCTTGCTTGGTTAAAAGCGGAAGAAGACGGATTAAAAGGTCCGATTGCCAAGTTTGTGACTGAGGATGAACAAAAAGCTTTCTATGCAGCTCTGTCAGTAGAACCTGGAGACTTGCTACTCTTTGTAGCTGATAAGAAAAACGTTGTGGCAGATGCACTTGGCGCTCTGCGATTAAAGCTTGGAAAAGAGCTTGATCTGATTGATCAAAGCAAGTTTAACTTCCTTTGGGTTACAGACTGGCCGCTGCTTGAGTACGATGAGGAAGAAGGCCGCTATTATGCAGCCCATCATCCATTTACAATGCCTGCCAGAGAAGATTTAAATCTTCTCGATAAAGATCCAGCTCAAGTCCGTGCACAAGCATATGACCTTGTATTAAACGGCTACGAGCTTGGCGGCGGTTCATTGCGTATTTTCGAAAGAGACGTTCAAGAGAAAATGTTCAGTGTGCTTGGCTTCTCAAAAGAGGAAGCTGTTGAACAGTTTGGATTCCTGCTTGAAGCATTTGAATATGGCACTCCTCCGCATGGCGGAATTGCACTTGGATTAGACAGGCTTGTGATGCTGTTGGCTGGCAGAACAAATCTGAGAGATACGATTGCCTTCCCTAAAACAGCCAGTGCGAGCTGTGTGCTTACAGAAGCTCCTGGTGAAGTTAGCCAGTCCCAGCTTAATGATTTGCACTTAGCGCTTAACTTGAAAAAAAGTGAGTAATTTCCTATATAATGTTTAAATAGAAGAAAAAATTCATTTTTTAGAAAATTAAACTGGGAAGTAACTCCTGATTTTTAGACAGGATGTCTAATTTTAAGGAATAAAATGGATAAATTTGTTCAAGTTTGCCCCATTTCATCAGCTTGAAAAAGAAGAAACCGTGTGATATGATCATATCAATAAATAAAGAGTCCTGATGTGTTCGTTGTAAAACCTGAAATTTTGACCAACATTATTCCTTCGGGAGTCCGGAGTTTTCCCGCAGCGTAAAAGCCTCATGGATGAGGACTTACAAACGCAGGAAACAGGACACCCACCTGCTGAGTGCGGGTTCAAAACGAGGGCATCAACAGCGACGGCACGATTGGGACTCTTTAATACATACGATTGATAAAATCCATGCTTGTGAGCATGGATTTTTTGTTGTCCTATTCATTATGATCGTACTGGAACAGTGCTATTGCTGAAAGGTGATAAGGATTAAATATTATAGTGCTGTTAACACTATTGGAGAGGAAGTTTTCGAATTTAATTAATGGTAAATTGTTTAATGTAATTAATCCTATAGAACTACTTGTTTTAAAATTCAAGTATGATATATTCATTATCGGGTATTAGATAATACATGCTTTTTAAATAACATTTGATGGAGTTGATATATATATGCTTCACCAATTTTCCAGGAATGAATTGGCTATTGGCAAAGAAGGCCTTGAAAAAATGAGAAATAGTACCGTTGCAGTACTGGGCATCGGCGGAGTTGGTTCCTTTGCTGCGGAAGCACTGGCACGTTCCGGTGTTGGCCGGCTTGTGCTGGTTGATAAAGACGATGTTGATATCACAAATGTGAACAGACAGGTCATCGCTTTATTATCTACAGTCGGGAAACCAAAGGTGGATTTAATGAAAGAAAGAATTAAGGATATCAATCCTGACTGTGAAGTTATTGCTTTGAAAATGTTTTATACAGAGGAAACCTATGAGCAATTCTTTGATTATGGACTGGACTTTGTAGTTGATGCTTCCGATACGATTTCTTATAAAATTCATTTAATGAAAGAATGCTTGAACAGAGGGATTCCAATGATTTCAAGCATGGGTGCTGCAAATAAAATGGATCCGACCAGGTTCCAGATTGCTGATATCTTCAAAACTCATACTGACCCGATTGCTAAGGTTATCCGCACGCGCCTGAGAAAAGAAGGAATCAGAAAAGGCGTTCCGGTTGTATTCTCTGATGAAAGCCCGATCGTTATCCGGGAGGATGTCCGCAAAACAGTTGGGAAAGATAATGCTGAAATCAGAAAAGCCAAAATGCCGCCATCTTCAAATGCATTTGTTCCTTCTGTTGCAGGTTTAATCATGGCCAGCTATGTAGTTAAAGAACTATTAAGCGATATTAAAATTGCACGTGTAAATGACTGAAAAGAGACCGGCTGCATGCCGGTCTTTCGCATATAAAGTTCTGGAATCTCTCCAATCAATGAACGGCTCTTTTCTCTTCTTTGCTGTCATGCTTCAGCAGCTGGTCGGCTTCTTTCAGGATGCTTGCCATTTCTTCATATTGCAGAAGGTGATTTTCAAATTCCGCTTCCTTGTCCTTCAACCTTCTGATTAACTGCTCATTTTGAAGTTTTAATTCCACTTGTGCTTCGTGCAGACGTTTATTTTCCCTCATTTGCTCTGAATTAGGCTGTGTTTTCGCAAAATTCCTTAAGAAGTGTATGACTTGAGCCAAATTGGCAGGGGGAACACTGTCAGGAGTTTCATTGGTTTGACTGGCTGCCTTATTGCTTGCGATTTCTCGGGATCCATAATCTGTCCTTTTTTTTATGACTGTGTTCCAGCGGTATTGGCATGCTGAAACTGTACGGCCGAGATCAGTACTTGCCTTCTTAAAAGCTGATGCTTTTGTATCCCCGTTTGATGTGTATTCAAGCACTGTCTCTTCGAGTAAATGATCCTCTTCCGGTTTCCATAAGTCTTTCCGTTCCTTCATTCCTTTAACCACCTCGGAAAATACGATTGTTAGGCTTATCGTCACCCTAATAGACGAAAATATTCCATTCTCAGTTGTTGAAAGGTAAAATAACAAAGTGTAAGTCAAATTATGATCCCGACTTTAAAAGACGTCTGCAAACGAGACAAAACTTTAAAAGATGGGAGGAGGATACATATATGGATACTCTTGTAGAAATTCTGGATGTTACAAAAGTGATAAAAGGAAGGACGATCATTGATTCTGTCAGCTTTGAGGTGAAAAAGGGAGAGGTGTTCGGTTTCCTTGGCCCAAACGGTGCAGGTAAGACCACCACTATTCGAATGCTGGTGGGCTTGATCGGCATTACTTCAGGGGACATTAAAATTCTTGGCAGCAGCATTAAAACAGATTTTGAAAAGGCGGTTTCTCATATTGGAGCCATTGTAGAAAACCCTGAGATGTATAAGTTTTTGTCAGGCTATCAAAATCTGGTTCATTATGCACGAATGTCAAAAGGTGTAACTAAAGAAAAAATTAATGAAACGGTTGAACTTGTAGGACTGGCGGATCGGATTCATGATAAAGTCAGAACATACTCGCTTGGCATGAGGCAGAGGCTTGGTCTGGCACAGTGTCTTTTGCATGATCCCAAAATCCTCATTCTGGATGAACCTACGAATGGGCTCGACCCTGCCGGCATCAGGGAGATTCGGGATCACCTGAGGATGCTTGCAAGAGAAAGAGAAATGGCTGTCATTGTTTCCAGCCATTTACTATCTGAAATGGAGATGATGTGTGACAGAATCGGCATCATTCAAAACGGGAAATTGATTGATGTTCAGCACATCAGTGATTTTGTACAGGGGAAAGAAAAAGTTTATGAAGTAGAAGTGGATGATCCTGAAAAAGCGAACAGAATTATAAAAGCTGCACAGCCTGATTTGCCTGTTCAATTCACAGAAAATAGTGTGATTCTTCCGCTTGTCCGGGACGAGATACCTGAAATGATAAAGGAGTTTGTCCGGGAAAACATAAAAATATTTGCTGTGCGTGAAGTGACCAAAACATTGGAAGACCGTTTTCTTGAAGTAACAGAGTATAAAGGGGGTGCAGGTGATGGTCGGGCTGATTCAAAATGAGTGGATGAAGATTTTTAGGCGGCCGGGCACATATGTTATGATCGGACTGCTTTTAATCATGACGACTGTAGCAGGTGCCTTTATAAAATATCAGGAAAGCGGAGGGACGGTCCCGGATAATACGGAATGGAAAAGGGGACTGCAGACTCAAAACGAAAGCTATCAAAAACAGCTTGAAGAGATGGGGGAAATGGCACCCAGAGAAATGAAAGAACAGTATCAGAGGGAGATTGCCATTAACGAATACAGAATTAAAAATGATATTTCACCGAATCAGGAATACTCTGTCTGGGGATTTGTATCAGATACCTCACAGCTGATAGAATTTGCCGGCCTGTTTACCATCATCATTGCCGGAGGAATTGTGGCAAGTGAGTTTTCATGGGGAACCATCAAGCTTCTTTTGATTAGGCCTATCAAAAGAGTAAAAATCCTGGGAGCAAAGTATATTACCGTTGTTCTATTCGGTCTGCTGGTGCTGTCCATCCTCTTTGGATATTCAGCACTGCTTGGCGGACTCCTTTTTGGATTTCCTGAAAAAGCATTTCCTTATTTATATTATTACAATGGAACAGTGACAGAACAAAGTATGGGACTTCATCTGATAGCTTATTATGGCCTTAAATCCATTAATATGCTTATGCTGGCAACCATGGCTTTTATGATTTCAGCTGTTTTCAGGAATAGCTCGCTGGCAATAGGACTTTCCTTGTTTCTCATGTTTATGGGAGGACAGGTTACAAGGCTGATTGCAATGAAATATGATTGGGCAAAGTACAGCCTATTTGCCAATACAGACCTCCTTCAATATTTTGAAGGGATGCCAATGGTTCAGGGGATGACGATTGGATTTTCAATCTTGATGATACTAATATACTTCCTGCTTTTCCAGGTGCTTGCATTTTATGTGTTTAATAAAAGAGATGTTTCTGCATAAAAGCGCAAAATTAATAAAAGGTCTGGCATCGCTGCCAGACCTTTTGCTATTTAAGGAGTTTTTCATAGACAGATGCTAATGCCTGTTCAAATTTGCCTGTTTTCTTAGGCTGATAATACACCTTGTTTTTTATTCTGTCCGGCAAGTACTGCTGTTTGACCCAGCCTGTTTCATAATCGTGGGGATATAGATAGCCAATGCCTCTGCCAAGCTCTTTTGCTCCTTTGTAGTGGGCGTCCTTCAAGTGATCAGGGACTTCACCGCTTTTTCCTGCGCGGATATCCGCAATTGCAGAATCCAATGCTGTGTATGCTGAATTGGATTTTGGAGAGAGGCAGAGCTCAATGACTGCATTTGCCAGCGGAATCCTTGCTTCCGGGAATCCAATCCTTTCAGCTGTTTCGATGGCTGCAAGGGTTCTGGCTCCGGCTTGCGGAGATGCCAGTCCGATATCTTCATAGGCGATAACCAAAAGTCTTCTGCTTATGCTTTGCAGGTCGCCTGCTTCAATTAATCTTCCCAAATAATGCAATGCCGCATTTACATCACTTCCGCGGATGGACTTTTGAAAACCGGATAAGACATCGTAATGGGCATCTCCATCTTTATCGTGTGTAAAGCTTTTGCGCTGAATGCATTCCTCGGCAGCAGACAAATCAATCTTAATGATTCCTTCTTCATCTTCTTTTGTTGAAAGCACAGCCAGTTCCAATGCATTAAGCGAGCTTCTGACATCACCATTTGAAGCGGTGGCAAGATGCGTCAGCGCTTCATCGGTAACATCAGTTTGTTTATTGCCAAGACCTCGTTCCTTATCCAGCAATGCCCTTGTCAGTGCTCTTTTTATTTCATCAGCAGACAGCGGCTTTAGTTCGAAAATTTGGCACCGGCTTCTGATAGCCGGGTTAATTGCATGATATGGATTGCTGGTTGTGGCGCCAATTAAAGTGATGCTGCCATTTTCCAGATAGGGCAGCAGGAAATCTTGTTTGCCTTTATCAAGTCTATGGACTTCATCCAGCAGGAGAATAACCTTTCCGGACATTTTGGCTTCTGCCGCTACCACTTCCATATCTTTTTTATTGTTAGTCACAGCATTTAAAGTGCGGAAAGCGTATTTGGTGCTCCCTGCAATGGCACTTGCAATCGAGGTTTTTCCAATACCTGGAGGGCCGTACAGAATCATCGATGAAAGCTGTTTAGCCTGCACCATGCGATAGATAATTTTTCCTTCTGAAACAAGATGCTCCTGGCCGATGATTTCATCAATCGTTCTCGGTCTCATCCGGTATGCAAGAGGTTTAATGTTCAACGTTATCACTCCAGCCTTTTGCAGGCAGTTTGCAGCCTGCTTAGAACTTTTAGCAAAGTTTCCGCTTTTTATTTAAGATACCATAACATATCTGGCTGCGAAATTAATTAGGCCAGAGTCAGCATTGCCCTTAGTTCAAACCAGTCCCGCCCCTTTTCCTCCTAAAATATGCTATAATGTCAAAAGTCTATAATATTACTAAGGATTTAATCTTCATATATTAAAGCAGGTCTTGCAGGGAGCGTTGAGCACATGTTATTGAAAAATAAAGGGCAAATCGGTCCCAGGTTTATGGTGTATCTAACAGGACTGCTTGTCATGAGCCTGGGTATTGTTTTATTAATAGTAGCTGATATAGGGGCAACTCCCTGGGATGTTCTGCATGTTGGGCTGTACTACCAGCTTGGCCTGACGATAGGCAGCTGGTCCATCATTGTGGGGATCTTCATATTAGCTGCTGCAGCACTGATTTCAAAGGAATTTCCACAGGCCGGTGCATTCTTGAATATGATACTGATTGGTCTGTTTATTGACGCCTATTTACTTTTGCCTTTTATGCAGACACCAAATGGGATTGCTGGAAAAATGGCCATGTTTGGGATAGGGATAATTGTTTATTGCTACGGAATGGGGCTTTACATTTCTGCTCAGCTTGGAGCCGGGCCAAGGGATAGCCTGATGATTGCTTTGACAGCAAAAACTGGCTGGAAGGTCAGAAATGTCAGAGCCTTAATGGAAATTGCTGTACTGACAGTTGGATGGCAGCTTGGAGGACCTGTCTTCTGGGGAACCATTGTGCTCAGCTTGACAGTCGGGCCGATTGTCGGGGCAGCTTTGCCGCAGTGCCAGGCTTTAACTGACCGATTTTTGGCAAAGCTTAAAGAAAAGGATATTTATGCGAATCAAATGCTTAAAGAAAAGGATAGAGGTGCAAGCTGATGAAAATATCTACTAAAGGCCGTTATGGTTTAACTATAATGATTGAATTAGCTAAAAAGCATGGGGAAGGCCCTACATCGTTAAAGTCGATTGCCCAGACGAATGACCTGTCTGAGCACTATCTGGAGCAGCTTATAGCGCCGCTCCGGAATGCCGGTCTTGTTAAAAGCATCCGTGGTGCATACGGCGGATACATTTTAGGAAAAGAACCGACAAAAATTACTGCCGGTGATATTATCAGAGTGCTTGAAGGGCCGATCAGCCCGGTGGAAGGCATTGAAGATGAAGAGCCTGCAAAGAGAGAACTATGGATGCGCATTCGTGATGCCGTGAAAGATGTGCTTGATAATACAACACTCGAAGACCTTGCCAGCCATACGGATACCGGTGAATCGGATGCTTATATGTTTTATATTTAGTCCTTAATCAGGGGATAATTCATATGTAAAAAAGCAAACAGCAGGACGAAATGAAGTAGGTGAAATAGATTGGAAAGAATATACCTTGACCATGCGGCAACATCGCCAATGCATCCGGAAGTGATTGAACGGATGACTGAAGTCATGAAATCTGAATATGGAAATCCTTCAAGTATTCATTATTTCGGGCGGAGTGCACGCCATATTGTTGATGAAGCAAGATCTTCCTTAGCAAACAGCATTGGTGCAAAAGCCAATGACATTATTTTTACAAGCGGCGGTACTGAAGCTGATAATCATGCAATTTTTGGAACGGCTGAATCCTGCCGCCATAAGGGTAAACACATCATCACAACGCAAATTGAACATCATGCGGTTTTACATGCATGTGAGGAGCTTGAAAAACAGGGCTTTGAGGTAACGTATTTGCCTGTTGATCCGAATGGGCGTGTTTCGGTAAAGGACGTAGAACAAGCTTTGAGGGAGGATACCATTCTTGTAACCATCATGTATGGAAATAATGAAATAGGGACCCTTCAGCCGATTAAGGAAATAGGCGAGCTATTAGCGGAGCACCCTGCTAAATTCCATACCGATGCTGTTCAAGCTTTTGGGATTGAAAAAATTGATGTGCAGGAACTGAGAGTGGATTTGCTTTCTGTCTCCGCCCATAAAATTAATGGCCCAAAAGGAATCGGATTTTTATATGCCCATCCTGATGTGAAACTTTCTTCACGCCTTTTTGGCGGTGAACAAGAAAGAAAGCGCAGAGCAGGAACTGAAAATGTCCCATCTATTGCAGGCTTTCAGGAGGCTGTCCTGATCATTCAGAAGGAGATGGAAACTAAGCGGGAAGAGCTGCATTCTTTTAAGATGCTGTTCATGAATAAATTGAAGCAGGAAGAAGCTGTTTTTGAACTGAACGGATCACTTGATTATTCCCTGCCTCATGTTTTAAACTTAAGCTTTCCCGGAACAAATGTTGAAGCCATGCTGGTTAATCTTGATTTGGCTGGAATAGCAGCATCAAGCGGGTCGGCCTGTACTGCAGGATCCATCGATCCATCCCACGTCCTTGTCAGCATGTTTGGAAAAGGATCAGACAAACTGCAAAATTCCATCCGTTTCAGCTTTGGCCTGTTTAACACAAAGGAACAAGCCGAAAGGGCAGCAGAACAAACAGCCAAAATCGTGAAGCGGCTGGCTAAATAGATAAGATATTTGAAAATATGAATTCAGCCACTAAGTTGATTGGAGCGGAGGGCACTTGATCCTCGATAATGCATCCGCATTTTCTTCGTGCGGTGCTATTCGGGGAAGTAAATTCAATGTCCTGCGGGAGGAGAGGGAAGTGAGAGACCCCACAGGCGAAGCCGAGGAGGCTCTCATTCCTCCCCGCTGGTTCGCTGCGTGCCTGCAGCGGAAATCAACGGGCAAAATTTATAAGCAAGGAATTGAGGTGAAATAGATGAATAAAGATCCAAAGGATACCCGGGTAGTGGTTGGAATGTCCGGAGGCGTTGATTCTTCTGTTGCGGCCCTGCTTCTGAAGGAACAGGGGTACGATGTGATCGGGATTTTTATGAAAAACTGGGATGATACCGACGAGAACGGTGTATGTACCGCCACAGAGGATTACAATGATGTCATCCGGGTATGCAACCAAATCGGAATTCCTTATTATGCAGTCAACTTTGAAAAGCAATATTGGGATAAGGTGTTTACCTACTTTCTTGAAGAATACAAGGCAGGACGAACACCCAATCCCGATGTCATGTGCAATAAGGAAATTAAATTTAAGGCTTTCCTTGAACACGCTATGAGCCTTGGCGCAGATTACCTGGCTACTGGCCACTATGCACGCGTGGAATTCAGGGATGGCGAATACAAAATGCTGAGAGGCCTTGATGATAATAAGGACCAAACTTATTTCCTGAACCAGTTAACACAGGAACAGCTCGAAAAAGTTATGTTTCCTATTGGCGATATTGAAAAATCAAAAGTGCGTGAACTGGCAAAGGAAGCCGGTTTGGCAACTGCAGCAAAGAAAGACAGCACGGGCATCTGCTTTATAGGAGAGCGTAACTTCAAGGAGTTCCTTGGAAATTACCTTCCCGCTCAGCCAGGGAACATGGAAACCATGGACGGCAAAGCTGTCGGCAAGCATGATGGCCTGATGTATTATACGATTGGGCAGCGACATGGACTTGGCATTGGCGGAGCAGGTGAACCATGGTTTGCAATTGGCAAAGATCTGAAACGGAATGTCTTGTATGTTGGACAAGGCTTCCACAATGAAATGCTCTATTCAGACTCCATTATTGCTGTTAATGCCAGCTGGGTTACCCATTCAGATCTGCCGCAGGAATTTGAATGTACGGCTAAGTTCAGATACCGCCAGGCTGATAGCAGAGTAAAAGTTCATACTCTTGGAGATGGAAAAGTACAAGTTATTTTTGACGAGCCAATCCGAGCTGTTACCCCGGGGCAGGCAGTTGTTTTTTATAATGGAGACGAGTGCCTTGGCGGGGGAACAATTGATAAAATATTCAAAGATGGCAAACAGCTGGATTATGTGGGTTAAGAAAAGGCGGGACCCCGATTCTTACATAGAATCGGGGTTTTATTATGGGGAATAGCCGACAGCGGAAAAGGAAAATTCAAATATGCTATACTTTGATTGGAATGGAGTGATGAATAATGGATAAGAACCAAGTGGGTATTCAATATATGCAGGAAGGAAAATGGGAAGAAGCAGCGAAAGTTTTTATGGAAGCAATCGAAGAAAATCCTTCTGATCCTGTTTCCTATATTAACTTTGGAAATGTGTTATCAGCTGTAGGGGAAAACGAAAAAGCGCTGAAGTTCTATGAAAAGGCAATAGGACTTGATGAAAATGCCGGTGCTGCGTATTACAGTGCGGGGAATTTATATTATGAATTGCAGCAGTTTGACGAAGCCAAAAAAATGTTTGAAACAGCATTGAAAAAAGGCCTGGAAACCGGAGATAACTTCTTCATGCTTGGTATGTCGCTAACTGCACTTGACCAGGGCAAACTGGCTTTGCCTTATTTGCAGCGCAGTGTGGAGCTGAATGAAGACGATGCTGAAGCATATTTTCAATATGGATTATGCCTGGCACAGCTGGATTATATTGATGAAGCAATCCAGCAGATGAAAAAGTGCATTGAAATTGAGCCGGAGCATGCAGATGCTTATTATAACCTTGGAGTAGCATATGGATTTAAAGAAGAGGAAAATGAAGCACTTGCTTACTTTAATAAGGCGCTGGAAATCCAGCCGGACCATATGCTTGCCGGCTATGGAAAAAAGCTGATTGAAAAAGGCGGCAGTGAATTGAACTAAAAGTTGCCCTATGGGGAGGGAAAAATAATGGAGAAACAGGATTCCATGGATCTTTTTGCCGAACAGGGAAAGTTCATAAAAGGCAGACACCTTGTCACAATCTTTCATAATGAACAAAACTTATATACGGTTGTGCGCATTCGGGTTGATGAAACGAATGACTCTTATGATGAAAAAGAAGCGGTCATTACAGGCTATCTGCCAAAGATGCATGAGCATGAAACTTATATTTTCTATGGTGAATTCAAAGACCACCCTAAGTTCGGCGTCCAATTCCACGCAAGCCATTACAGGAAAGATCTTCCCCAGACCAAGCAAGGTGTAGCCAATTATTTATCAAGCGAATTATTTAAAGGGATTGGAAAGAAAACCGCCGAGCAAATCGTCGAGACACTTGGCGAAGATGCAATCACACGCATTCTTAATCAGCCTTCTATCCTTGATAAGGTTCCAAAACTGTCACCTGAAAAAGCTAAATTGCTTTACGACACGCTTATGGAACATCAAGGTCTTGAGCAAGCCATGATTGCGCTTAATCAATATGGTTTTGGCCCGCAGCTTTCCATGAGAATTTATCAAGTGTATAAAGAAATGACGATCGAAGTCGTTCAAAACAATCCTTATAAGCTGGTTGAGGATATAGAAGGAGTCGGCTTTGGCCGTGCAGATGAACTGGGATATCAAATCGGCATATCAGGAAATCATCCTGATCGTTTAAAAGCAGCCTGCCTCTACATACTTGAAATGGAAAGCATGCAGGCAGGCCATGTTTATATTGAAGCAAGACCTCTTCTGCAAAGTGTGAAGAAGCTTTTAGAAGAAAATAAGCGTGATACCATTGAATACAAGGATATATCCAATGAACTCATTAAGCTTGAAGAGGAAGGGAAGATCATGGCTGAAGGCCAAAAGATATACCTTCCATCCCTATATTTTTCTGAAAAGGGACTTGTAACCAATATTAAACGGATCCTTAAGCAAACACAGTATGATGAACAGTTCCCGGAGTCGGAATTTCTTTTGGCCCTTGGCAATCTGGAGGAACGTCTGGGTGTTCAGTATGCCCCAACCCAAAAGGAAGCCATTCAAACAGCTCTTATGTCTCCTATGCTGATACTGACTGGCGGCCCGGGTACAGGAAAAACAACTGTTATTAAGGGAATTGTTGAATTATATGCCGAGCTGCATGGCTGCTCCCTTGAACCTAAAGACTATAAAAAGGAAGAGCCTTTTCCGTTCCTGCTGGCTGCACCAACAGGAAGGGCTGCAAAACGGATGGCCGAGTCAACAGGGCTGCCCGCTGTAACCATTCACCGCCTTCTTGGATGGAATGGGACCGAAGGGTTTGACCGTCACGAAGAGAGTCCATTGGAAGGCAGAATTTTAATTGTTGATGAGACATCAATGGTTGATGTTTGGCTTGCTAATCAGCTTTTCAAGGCTCTCCCTGAAAATATGCAGGTAATCCTTGTAGGGGATGAAGATCAGCTGCCTTCAGTGGGTCCAGGCCAGGTTTTGAAAGATCTTTTGCGTTCAGAACGTATTCCTACTGTTCGACTTACAGATATTTACAGGCAGGCTGAAGGATCCTCAATCATTGAATTGGCCCACGAAATGAAGAAGGGCAAACTTCCAGCGAACATTTCTGCACAGCAGACTGATCGTTCCTTTATTAAATGCCAGCCGGGCCAAATTGCGGATGTTGTTGAAAAGGTTGTCCTGAATGCCAAAAAGAAAGGGTATTCTTCAAAAGATATTCAGGTGCTTGCCCCTATGTACCGCGGACCCGCAGGAATTGACAGGCTAAACGAAATATTGCAGGAAATTCTGAATCCAAATGCTGATGGAACGAGGAAAGAGCTGTCCTTTGGTGATGTGAAATACAGAATCGGCGATAAAGTCCTTCAGCTTGTCAATCAGCCTGAGAATAATGTGTTTAATGGGGATATGGGTGAGATTGTTTCTATTTTTTACGCAAAGGAAAATACGGAAAAACAGGATATGATTGTCGTATCCTTCGATGGTGCGGAAGCTGCATACACAAGGCAGGATCTCAATCAGATCACTCATGCCTACTGCTGTTCTGTCCATAAATCCCAGGGAAGTGAATTCCCTATTGTCATTTTGCCTGTTGTTAAAAGCTATTACAGGATGCTTAGAAGAAATCTTCTTTATACCGCCATTACCCGCAGCAGACAATTTTTAATACTGTGCGGTGAGGAAGATGCGTTAAAAATCGGTGTGGAACGTGCGGATGAACAGGCCCGCCTGACAACTTTATCTGAAAAGCTTAGAGATGCAATCCCATTAAATGATGAAACAGTGCAGGAAGATACAGCTGAATCTTCTCTGCAGGAAACACTAACCCTCGAGGAAAAGCTTCTCCGCGCCGATCCCATGATAGGAATGGGAAATATAACACCGTATGATTTTATGGAAAAAGAATATAGCTAAAAAGAACAGTCTAAATAACAGACTGTTCTTTTTGTATACCATCAGATTTATAGGAGGGATTTTATGGGAAAGTGGAATGAAGAAGCTGCACCAAACAACAATATGGCTTCAGAAGAGCTGGCAGCCTCCAATCTAACCTCCAGCGCTGACCTGGTTAAAGGTGATAATAAGAAAGATTCAGCCAAAGGGGAATTAAAAAATCCTGGCAATAGAAGGACTGTGTAGCCGTTTAATTATAAATTTATATAGAGGAGCAGTGAACATGAATAATAAAAGCAGAAGCTCTCTTCTCAATCTCCATGGTGTGAAACGGCGTAAAAAGCCGAAGCAGCCGGATTATGAATTTTCAGAGGAACTTTCGGATGGTGGAGAGCGTAATGAGCGTTTTAATAAGCCGAGATATACCGGCAAGTAAAACTTATTCTTAGAACTAAACTGGGAGAGAAAATATTTTTTGGCTCCCATGGCAATGGTTTTCCGTCATGTTTTTTGAGGGGCAGTGAAAACTAAAAATGTTCGGGAAGGCGGGATTCTCTTTGCGGACATTTTCTTTATTAAAAGGTTTGCCGGTCTTTGAATTGAAAACCGGCAATAAAGCAGGCGATATTTGTGATTTATCCATTTCAGGCACCGGTAAAGTACAGGGATTACTGCTGCGAAAGGGCGCTCTTCTGAAAAAGACATTTATCATCAATATTGAGGACGTGGCATCTTTTGGATGGGATGGAGTAATGATTGAAGATTCCTCTGTTCTGCAAGCAATTCCAAAACATGAGGATTATACATGTGAGACCCATAACCGGTTAACTGGAAAAATAATTATGAGCCAGGAAGGTGAACGGCTGGGCTTACTTGAGGATGTATACTTCAAGGAAGAATTGGGCACGATTGTAGGGTACGAACTGTCGGATGGCTTCTTTTCAGATGTGCTGGAAGGAAAACGTGTCATAAAAACCGATGACCCGCCTGCAATTGGAAAAGACGCCATAATTGTAAATGTAAAATAGTGAGGTGTCTTTTCCGTGCTGAAATGTCCAAATTGCCAGAGCAAAGATATTGGAAAAATTGGAATTAACCAATTTTACTGCTGGAATTGCTTTATAGAACTTTCCTTGTCCAAAGGGGTCATTAACACCCATCAAGTAGAGGAAGATGGTACACTTAGCTCCCTTGATGATTTATTTGAAGAAGATGAGCGCCGGTTTCTTTCGTAATTATTGACGAAAGAGGTGAGCCAGTTTGAACAAAATATTAACCTCTGCAATGATGCTTGGGGCAGGCATGGCTGCTTATAATTACGCGCAAAAGAATAATATGATATCAGGCCGAAAAATGAAACGCATGCAAAAAAGAATAACGAAAGCTTTATTTTAAAATTATTTTGGGGCTGGTTCTTTATAAAGGGCCAGCTTTTTTGTGGAATTGAATGCTTGAGCTCCTGTCCCATGAACAAGGCATTCGCGCTTGCTTATTACATACGATGCATAAATCCCCACGAAGCAATCACAATAAAAACAAGGAGGCGGGCCATATTGAATATTCAAATGAAATGGTACTACCGGCTTGGATTTCTGCTTCTCTTGTTTATTGTGATTTTAGTTTTTCTAAAGCTTCAGGCATTATGGATGCCTGTTCTGGAAATCTTATTGGCAGTATTCATTCCTTTTGTCATTGGAGCATTTATTACATATCTCCTTCACCCGATTGTGGAAAAATTGCATGAAACTGGCCTTCATAGAGGGTTTGCCGTTTTTATTATTTATTTTTTATTTTTCGGGGGGATCGGACTAGCTTTATATAAAGGGATTCCAGCTTTTATTCATCAATTGCGTGATCTTGCAGAAAATGCTCCTCAATTTGCCGATCAGTACCGGGAATGGATCGACCTTATTCAGAGTAAAACATCAACATGGCCTGATGGCCTGCAAACCAGGATAGATGATGTCATTGCAGCGGTTGAGGAACGGTTAAATAATCTTTTATCGAAGGTAATCACATTTTTTCTTAATGTTTTGAATTATGCTGTGATTATCGCTGTTATTCCCTTTATTTCTTTTTATCTCCTTAAAGATTTTTCGATTATGAAAAAAGCTGCCTGGTATTTGACGCCAAGGAAATGGAGAAAGGAAGGCGTTTTATTCTTAAGGGATGTAGATAAGTCCCTGGGAAGCTATATTAGAGGCCAGCTTTTGGTATGTGCGGCCATCGGAGCTATATCTTCTCTGCTTTTCTGGATCTTTGATATTCGCTATCCTCTATTGCTTGGCACTATAATCGGAGTTACCAATGTAATTCCTTATTTTGGCCCAATTATCGGAGCAGTCCCGGCTGTAATCATTGCCTCTGCTTTATCGGTCAAGATGATCGTGATTACGATTGGCATCATTATAGTTCTTCAGTTTCTCGAGGGGAATATCCTATCACCCCTGATTGTTGGAAAAAGCCTTCATATGCATCCGCTTCTCATTATGCTGGCCTTGCTGGCTGGCGGGGAAGCAGCAGGGATATTGGGCTTAATCATCGCAGTTCCGATTTTAGCTGTCATTAAAGTAAGCATCATACATGCGAAAAAACACTTTTCAAAAAATAAACAGCCAAAAATCACCGGAACGCCATCATGATGTTGACAACAATAAAGATAAATCGCTATAATTCGTCTATAAAGCTATATTAAACATGGTGACGGAATAAGTATGTTATAGGCCATCTGCGTGAAATGCCAGTATTGCATTCATAAAAGAGAGGGAGTTCCCAGGCTGAAAGAACTCCTAGATGAAGGATAACAGAAAGCTAATCCCGAGTGCAGCTAATCCCTGCCGTTTATCCGCGTTAAGGATCTGAGAGATGGGGGATTTACTAATGAACTGGATAAAGTTCTGGTCATTATTCGTAAAACTTCCATAATCAGGGTGGTACCGCGAGCAAGCTCTCGTCCCTGTCCAGGGATGAGGGCTTTTTTTGTTGTTTTTAAAAGTTTTTACATATTTTTAGGAGGCTGGTTAGAATGAAACAATTATCAGGTGCTGAAATACGCCGAATGTTTTTAGACTTCTTCAAGGAGAAAGGACACGCTGTTGAACCCAGCGCTTCCCTAGTCCCTCACGAAGACCCTTCCCTGCTTTGGATTAATAGTGGTGTCGCCACTCTGAAAAAATATTTTGACGGCCGTGTCATCCCTGAGAATCCAAGGATTACAAATGCCCAAAAATCCATCCGCACCAACGATATTGAAAATGTAGGCAAAACAGCAAGGCACCATACATTTTTTGAAATGCTGGGCAATTTTTCAATTGGTGATTACTTTAAAGAAGAAGCAATCATTTGGGCTTGGGAGTTTTTGACTGATAAAAATTGGATTGGTTTTGAAGAAGAAAAGCTATCTGTTACGATTCATCCCGAAGATGACGAAGCTTTTAAAATCTGGCGGGAAAAAGTAGGAGTTCCGGAAGAAAGAATTATCCGCCTGGAAGGAAACTTCTGGGATATCGGAGAAGGCCCAAGTGGTCCAAATACAGAAATCTTCTATGATCGCGGACCTGAATATGGAAATGATCCGGAAGATCCCGAACTATACCCTGGCGGTGAAAACGAGCGGTATTTAGAAGTTTGGAACCTTGTGTTTTCTGAATTCAACCATAATCCAGATGGCACCTATACGCCTCTTCCAAAGAAAAATATTGATACCGGGATGGGACTTGAACGGATGGCATCTGTCGTTCAAAATGTGCCTACCAACTTTGATACAGATCTATTTATGCCAATTATCCGCGGAACAGAAGAAATCTCGGGCAAGAAATATGGAGCTTCTAAAGAAACGGATGTTGCATTTAAAGTTATTGCCGATCATATCCGTACAGTAGCATTTGCAGTGGGGGATGGTGCACTGCCTTCCAATGAAGGACGGGGTTATGTATTGAGAAGATTGCTTCGCCGTGCAGTCAGATATGCCAAGCAAATCAATATAAACGAGCCATTCATGTATGATTTGGTGCCGGTAGTAGGAGAAATAATGCATGACTTCTATCCGGAAGTAAAAGAAAAAACAGAATTTATCCAAAAGGTCATCAAAAACGAAGAAGAACGTTTCCATGAAACACTCCATGAAGGTCTTGCCATCCTATCTTCTGTTATTAAGAAAGAAAAGGAAAAAGGCAGTGTTACGATTCAGGGAGAAGATGTCTTCCGACTTTATGATACGTACGGATTCCCGGTAGAATTAACTGAGGAATATGCGGAAGAAGAAGGTATGAAAGTGGATCATGCCGGATTTGAAAAGGAAATGGAAGGACAGCGCGAGCGTGCACGTTCAGCGCGTCAGGATGTAGATTCCATGCAAGTCCAAGGCGGCGTATTAGGGGAACTGAAAACTGAAAGCGTATTTGTTGGATACGAAAAGCTCCAGACAGAAACAAGAGTAGCTGCGATTGTGAAGGAAGGGCAATTAATTGAAGAAGCTCATGCGGGTGAAGAAGTTCAGCTGATCCTGAATGAAACACCATTTTACGCAGAGAGCGGCGGACAGATAGCGGACCAGGGAACTCTTGAAGCAGAGGGTTTAAAGGTTTCCATTAAGGATGTTCAAAAAGCGCCAAATGGACAAAACCTTCATAGAGCTGTCGTTGAAGAAGGAACGCTGAAGGCTGAAGCATCTGTATTGGCTTCAGTAAATGAGCAAATCCGTTCTAAGGTAATCAAGAATCACACTGCAACTCACTTGCTTCATCAGGCTTTAAAAGATGTATTGGGAAGCCATGTCAACCAGGCTGGATCCCTTGTAGGCCCTGATCGCCTGCGCTTTGACTTCTCCCATTTCGGGCAAATTACCTCTGAAGAACTTGAGAAGGTTGAGGCTATTGTCAACGAACAAATTTGGCAAAGCCTTGAAGTTGATATCAATTTCAAGGATATTGATGAGGCAAAGGCAATGGGGGCTATGGCTCTATTTGGTGAGAAATATGGCAAGATTGTCCGTGTTGTTCAGGTTGGGGATTACAGTCTTGAGCTTTGCGGCGGGTGCCATGTTCCGAACACTTCTTCTATCGGATTGTTTAAGATTCAATCGGAAAGTGGAATTGGGGCTGGAACACGCAGAATTGAAGCTGTAACTGGCGAGGCTGCATATAAGCTGATGAATGACCAGATTCATGTTTTAAAAGAAGCTTCAGGCAAATTAAAAACCAATCCAAAAGATTTGTCTTCAAGAATTGATGTGCTGCTTGGAGAAATGAAGCAGCTGCAGCGGGAAAACGAATCTTTAGCTGCAAAATTGGGCAATATTGAAGCAGGGAGCCTGGTATCAAAGGCAATAGAAGTCAACGGCGTTACTGTTCTTGCTGAGAAGGTTCAGGCGTCAGACATGAATAATCTGCGCAATATGGCCGACGATTTAAAACAAAAACTCGGATCTGCAGTTGTGGTATTAGGCAGTGTAAATGAGGGTAAAGTGAATATTATAGCAGGGGTAACAGATGATCTGATCAAAAAAGGCTTCCATGCAGGCAAAGCGGTAAAAGAAGTCGCTGCAAAATGCGGAGGCGGCGGAGGCGGCCGTCCGGACATGGCCCAGGCTGGCGGAAAAGACCCGGAAAAACTTGAAAGTGCTCTGCAATTTGTGGAAGAATGGGTTAAATCCGTTTGATATCCCTGAAAAGTAGTGTAAAATGTAGGTAACCAAGAGAGATTGTTCATCATCAGGAAGAAACAGCTTGTTCTTCACCATGTTTTCCTGTCAGGAACAAGATCATTTATTGATCGCTCTGTTTATTCAGGCGGCAGGCCAAACCGTTATGAAGAGCTGGACAAGCTGGCTGTTCACCGGATTTCAGGTCCGGCACATATAAGCTATCCTCATCCTTCATACAGAAAAGCGAGGTGTAAGATATGAGCTCATTTGATAAAACAATGAGGTTCAATTTTCCTGAAGAACCAATCGAACAAGATGTGAATGAAGTTCTTTTTCAAGTTTATGGGGCCCTCCAGGAAAAAGGGTATAACCCTATTAACCAAATTGTCGGTTATCTGCTGTCCGGGGATCCAGCTTACATTCCCCGCCATAAGGATGCCCGCAATATCATCCGTAAACTTGAACGGGATGAGATCATCGAAGAATTGGTTAAGTCATACTTAAAACAGCAGCGTGAGGGATAAACATGCGGACTATGGGACTGGATGTCGGCTCTAAGACAGTCGGCGTCGCTCTAAGCGATGCGCTTGGATGGACAGCGCAGGGCTTGGAAACCATCAAAATCAGCGAGGAAGAAAAAGAGTTTGGTTTTGAAAGAATTAGTGAAATAATAAAAGAGCATGAAGTCAGTAAAATTGTTGTCGGCTTGCCAAAAAATATGAATGGAACCATTGGCCCCCGAGGTGAAGCAAGCCAATTCTATGCTTCAGAGCTGGAAAAGCTATTTGGTCTTCCAGTCGTATTATGGGACGAGCGTCTCTCTACGATGGCAGCTGAAAGAGTTTTGCTTGAAGCGGATGTCAGCCGCAAAAAACGGAAAAAGGTCATTGATAAAATGGCAGCCGTCATGATTTTACAAGGCTTTTTAAATAGCCAAATTTAATGAGGTGAACAGAAATGAACCATGGAGATAACAACATTACTGTAATTGACGAGGAAGGCAACGAGCAGCTTTGCGAAGTATTGTTCACGTTTGATTCCGAAGAATTCGGCAAGTCATATGTCCTGTACTACCCAGTGGGGGCAGATGAAAATGACGATGAAGAAATTGAAATTCACGCATCTGCATTCAGCCCAAGCGAAGACAGCAAGGATGGCGAGCTTCAGCCGATCGAAACAGAAGAGGAATGGGATTTAATTGAAGAAATGCTTAACACATTCCTTGATGAGCAAGAAGATTAATAAAACTGGCCCCCCGGGCCAGTTTTTTATTTTTTCTCTCCGAATTCTGATATGAGTTCAAAAGGCCTAAAATTTATAAAACCAAAAGTGAAAAGCGTGGAAATTATTGGCGAATCTTTTTGGTTTTTGTAATATCCTGCGACTTCCAAAAGAAAATATAGTATAATTAGCCGAGATGTATCAGGAAACAAAGATGATACAACGATATTCTTAGGCTTGTTGGCAAGCAAGTATACTGGTTAATACTGGATAACATCATGCTATTGGCCTGTCTCTTGCAAAAGAAGCCAACGTCTTTGGAACGGAGGGGATATGTGATGTCGGCAGACGATAAAAAAGGGAAAAAAGAAATAATACGCGAAAAAATGATTGAGCGCCAAGGTGAAGCGAAAGTAGTCCGGAAAATTGTAATGATAGTTGCAATCATATTATTAATCTCAGCTGCTGCAGTGATTGGCGGCGGATATTTTTATATTAATTCAGCTTTAAAGCCTGTTGATCCCGACAATGATAAGTCAAAGAAAGTAGAAATACCAATCGGTTCATCTGTTACAGGAATCGGCAATGTTCTTGAAGAAAATGGGATTATCAGGGATGCGCGTGTCTTTAAATATTATGTAAAATTTAAAAATGAAGCTGGATTCATGGCTGGAGAATATGAATTGAAGCCTTCCATGAACATGAAGGAAATCCTGGATAGCTTGAAAACAGGTAAGGTTATGGAAGAAATGGCTTTTAAGATCACCATTCCGGAGGGAAAACAGCTTGAGCAGATCTCAGGAATTATTGCCGAAAAGACTGATAAAAAACCTGAAGACGTTTTGAAGAAACTCAATGATAAAGCTTTTATTGAGTCTTTAATAGCAGAATATCCTGAATTGCTGACAAAGGAAATCCTTGCAGAGAATATTAAGTATCCCCTAGAAGGATACTTATTCCCGGCAACCTATCCTTTTTACAAAGAAGATCCGACTATAGAGGAAATTGTCAAAGTTATGCTCGATAAAACGGCATCAGTTATTAAAGAGTATAGAGGTGACATGGAGCAGCGGGAATACACCCCCCACAAATTGTTGACAATGGCATCGCTCATAGAGGAAGAAGCAACCGCGAAAGTAGACCGTGATCAGATTGCGAGTGTTTTCTACAATCGGATAGACACAGGAATGCCGCTGCAGACAGATCCAACTGTCCTGTATGCACATGGAGAACATAAATCAAGGGTCCTATATAAAGACTTGGAGATCGACTCGCCATACAACACATATAAGTATCCTGGACTGACGCCCGGACCAATTGCCAATGCCGGCGTTTCATCAATTGAAGCAGCATTGGTGCCGGCAGAGACAGATTACCTGTACTTCCTGGCTACATCTACAGGAGAAGTGCTTTTCTCAAAAACTCTAGATGAGCATAACCAAAAGAAAGCACAGCATATTACAAATAATTAAACAGCAAAAAAGGGGAATGTGCAGATATAGCATTCCCCTTTTAATTATGGTAAAATAGATCAGGTGTTTTAATACAAGCTTTGCGATAGCGTAAATCACGGACAAGCATGGATACAGGCTCACCTAAGCCGGAATGCCGCACAGCGCATTTTCACATCCTATCTGTGAACGCTATTTTTTCATGTCTAAATAGAATAGCGGAAAGGGACGACAAGATTAAGACGATTCCTGTAAGAGGCGTATTTTCTTCTGGAGGGAAACGGCTTAGACCCGGAGTCCTGAGAGCCGCAGCTGGACAATAAAATTCCGTCTGATCGAGGTGATGCCAGCTTGATGAATGATAAGCTGCATGCATATATAGAGGAAATAATACCTGAAAGACCACACTTACTGAACAAAATGGAGCGATACGCCAAGGAACATAATGTTCCGATCATGGAACTGGCAGGAATCGAGGCGATGCTTCAGCTTTTGCGCATCCAAAAGCCGAAAGCGATTTTGGAAGTAGGCACGGCAATTGGCTATTCTGCACTCAGAATGGCATTCGCAGTTCCTGAAGCAAAAATTGTTACAATTGAACGCGATGTGGAACGTTACCAGCTAGCCGAGCAATATATAGATGAAGCCCGGAAAAAGGAGCAAATCCTCATCATAAAGGGAGATGCACTGGAAGTTGAGGAGGACGTCAAAAAACACGGACCCTATGATGCAATTTTTATCGATGCAGCAAAGGGGCAATATCAGCGGTTTTTTGAATTATATTCCCGCTATCTATCTGATGACGGTGTAATCATTACAGATAATGTCCTCTTTAAAGGCCTTGTGTGTGAATCTGATATAGAAAATAAACGTATCCGGAATCTGGTTAAAAAAATTGATATGTTTAATAAATGGTTAATGAGTCATCCTGAATATCACACAGTTATTTTGCCTGTTGGGGATGGCGTGGCAATTAGTAAAAAGAGGTGATAATAATGAAAAAACCTGAACTGTTAGTAACACCCACAAGAGTTGAAGATATCGAGCAGCTTGTGTCGGCTGGTGCAGATGCCTTTGTTGTAGGTGAACAGCGTTATGGACTGAGGCTTGCAGGAGAATTCACAAGGGAAGATGTGAAAAAAGCGGTGGAAATTGCCCACAAGCATGAAAAAAAAGTGTTTGTGGCGATGAATGCTTTATTTCATAACGATAAAGTGCCTGAGCTCGAGGACTATATCAGTTTCTTAAAAGAAATAAATGCTGATGCTGTTATCTTCGGGGATCCGGCTGTATTAATGGCAGCCCGTTCGGCTGCCCCTGACATGAAGCTCCATTGGAATACCGAAACTACTGCAACAAACTGGTATACATGCAATTACTGGGGCAGAAAGGGTGCTAAACGCGCAGTCCTGGCAAGAGAGATTAATATGGATGCCATCATAGAAATAAAAGAAAATGCTGAAGTAGAAATTGAAGTGCAGGTTCATGGCATGACAGCAATGTTCCAATCAAAGCGCTCCCTGCTTGGCAATTATTATGAATATCAGGGAAAAGCCCTGGAAGTTGAAAACCGCAAACAGGAAAAAAATATGTTCCTTCACGACAAGGAACGGGAAAACAAATACCCGATCTTCGAAGATGAAAATGGCACCCATATCATGAGCCCTAATGACATCTGCATTATAGATGAACTGCAGGAAATGATTGAAGCAGGTGTTGATTCATTTAAAATTGACGGGGTATTAAAAAGCCCGGACTATATTATCGAAGTCACTAAACTCTACAGAAAAGCTATTGATCTATGTGTCGAAGACCCGGACCAATACGATGAAATAAAAGATGGCCTTCTTGCTGAGATTGAAGAAATTCAGCCGGCGAACCGAAAGCTTGATACTGGGTTCTTCTTCAAAGAAACCGTCTACTGATTTGACTATATTAAAAAGAAAGAGGAGGAAGCTTTATGGCAGCGGTAAAAGAAAAAATTTCCGAAATTGTCAACGGCAAAAGGGTTATTGTAAAGAAGCCTGAATTGCTTGCTCCGGCAGGAAACCTTGAAAAGCTGAAAATTGCCGTCCATTATGGTGCAGACGCCGTGTTCATCGGCGGACAGGAATATGGCCTCCGTTCGAACGCAGGCAACTTCACTTTTGAAGAAATGAAAGAAGGCGTGGAATTCGCCAAAAAATACGGAGCTAAGATTTATGTCACAACCAATATTTTCGCACATAACGAAAATATTGATGGTCTTGAGGAGTATTTGCTGGGCCTTAAAGAAGCTGGAGTAGCAGGAATCATTGTAGCAGATCCGCTTATCATTGAAACCTGCCGCCGTGTTGCCCCGGAAATAGAAGTTCATTTAAGCACGCAGCAATCCCTATCTAACTGGAAGGCAGTCGAGTTCTGGAAAGAAGAAGGCTTGGAGCGTGTCGTCCTTGCGCGTGAAACAAGTGCGGAGGAAATAAAAGAAATGAAGGAGAAGGTAGACATTGAAATTGAAACCTTCATCCACGGGGCAATGTGTATTGCTTACTCCGGACGCTGTACACTCAGCAATCATATGACAGCCCGTGATTCCAACAGGGGCGGCTGCTGTCAATCCTGCCGCTGGGATTATGACTTATACCAGCTTGAAGGCGAGAATGAAGTTCCTTTATACAGTGAAGGAGTTGCTCCTTTTGCAATGAGTCCGAAAGATCTTAAGCTGATTGAATCAATTCCACGTATGATTGAACTGGGAATCGACAGCTTAAAAATAGAAGGACGCATGAAATCTATTCATTACATTGCAACAGTAGTCAGCGTGTACCGTAAAGTGATTGATGCCTATTGTGCAGATCCAGATAACTTCAAGATTAAGCAGGAATGGCTTGAAGAGCTTGATAAATGTGCAAACCGCGAAACAGCTCCTGCTTTCTTTGAAGGGGTTCCTGGGTATAAAGAGCAAATGTTTGGAAATCATAGCAAAAAGACGAATATCGATTTCGTCGGGCTTGTGCTGGAATACAATCCGGATACAAAAATTGTTACCCTTCAGCAAAGAAACAAATTTCAGCCTGGAGAGGAAGTTGAATTCTTCGGTCCTGAAATTGACAATTTTACACAAGTCATCGATAAAATATGGGATGAAAAAGGCAATGAGCTGGATGCAGCGCGCCATCCGCTTCAGATTGTTCAATTTAAGGTTGATAAGCCGGTATACCCTAACAACATGATGCGAAAGGAGCTCTAATCAATGAAACGCAAACCCGTTGTAATTGGGGTAGCCGGCGGTTCCGGCTCAGGTAAAACGAGCGTAACCAAAGCGATCTATGACCGCTTCAAAGGGCACTCAATCCTTATGATAGAACAGGACTATTATTATAAGGATCAGACTCATCTGCCTTTTGAAGAAAGATTGAAAACGAATTATGACCATCCGCTTGCATTTGATAACGATTTGCTAATTGAACATATTGAAAGCCTGCTGAGATATGAACCGATTAACAAGCCTGTATATGATTATGCCATGCATACAAGGTCAGAAGAGGTAATTGAAGTCGAACCAAAGGATGTAATCATCTTAGAAGGTATTCTGATCCTAGAGGATGAGAGGCTCCGTAATTTGATGGATATGAAATTATATGTAGATACGGATGCCGACCTGCGTATTATCCGCCGCTTATTCAGGGATATAAAAGAACGGGGACGCACCATGGATTCAGTCATAGAACAATATGTGAATGTGGTACGGCCAATGCATAACCAATTTATTGAGCCTACCAAAAGATATGCTGACATCATTATCCCAGAAGGCGGGCATAATTATGTTGCCATCGATTTAATGGTCACAAAAATTCAAACAATTCTTGAACAAAAGTCATTTTTATGAAACAATAGCATTGAAAATGTTCTATAGGACTTATCCTTTTACCGAATGGCTGTGTTAAGATCTGATGCTGATTCTAGCTATAGGCCGTCAGCAAAATCTTCCAGAGCCAGTCAACATAAAAAGATGATCTGCGCGCCCTTTAACAAAGGACGCGCTCCTGTTCATTTTCCTAAAAATATGATAAAAAGAAGTACATACATTATAGAACACATACTTTTAAAGAATGTGTAATTCGAAGGAGTGAAGGTTTTGGCTACAGAAAAGGTTTTCCCAATGACACAAGCAGGTAAAGAAAAACTTGAGCAGGAACTTGAATATTTAAAATCGGTTAAACGCAAAGAAGTGGTTGAACGTATAAAAATCGCAAGAAGCTTCGGAGATCTTTCCGAGAACTCAGAATATGATTCAGCGAAAGAAGAGCAGGCATTTGTTGAGGGCCGGATTACCACTCTTGAAAATATGATCCGCAATGCAAAGATCATCCAAGAGGAAGAAATGGCCGGAGATATTGTGGGACTTGGCCGTTCCGTTACTTTCGTAGAGCTTCCAGATGGAGACGAAGAAACTTACACCATCGTGGGAAGTGCAGAGGCAGATCCTTTTGAAGGAAAAATCTCAAATGATTCTCCTATTGCAAAAAGCCTGATTGGCCGTACAGTTGGAGACGAAGTTACTGTTCAGACTCCTGGTGGAGAAATGAACGTACGCATTGTTTCCATTAAATAAGAATAGCTGGTTTGAAATCAGAAAACCTCGTCAAGACTTTTGACGAGGTGTTTTTTTATGTGGAGAAAAAGAGCAGTTGGCTGGCTTATCGTAAGTTTCATGGTCCTTTGTTTTCTTATGGGCAGACTGATACAGCTGCAGCTTGTTTCAACAGAGCATTTTACAGGCAGAGAAATCAATCTATTGGAAGCGAGTGTACGTCAGCGGTCCCAAGAGATGATCATTGATGCCGGGAGAGGAAATTTCCTGGATCGCAGCGGAAATCCAATGACATTTGAGAATAAATCTGTTCTTATATTATTCCCCTTCCTTGCAAGAATGGAGTGGGATATAAAGAAGATATCTGAAATTACGGGTGCTTCGGAGTATTCTTTGCGACATTCAGTTGAGAATGCAAAAGAGCCGTTTGCCTTTGGAATCCCAGAGCCAATACAGCTGTCATTCGATCAGATGGAGGACATCAATGCATTGAAAATTCCGGGTGTCTTTGCTGTTGAGAAGAAATACAGCCGTTCTGAGAAACCCGCTTCTCAGCTAATTGGAATTACCGGACAAAATCAGAACGTTTTAAATGAAAGGTATCCGGACAAAGATCTGTCTTCTGACACAATGATCGGCATTACCGGCATGGAGAAAAGCTTTGATGAGTTTCTGCTTCCTGAAGGGGCATCAAAACTTGTCTATCATGTGGATGCGACAGGCGGACCGCTGTTTGGGATTGATGTAAAATATGTTGAGCCGGCAAACCCCTTTTATCCGGTCAATATTAAAACAACTTTGGACTACGATTTGCAGATGGTGGCCGAAAAATTGGCTGATCAGCATGGGATTAAAAAAGGCGGAGTTGTCCTCCTTGATATTGAGACTAATTCGGTTTTGGCAATGGTGTCACGTCCATCCATTAATAAAGATAATCCTTTTGATGAAGAAAGCAGCGGGACGGTTAATCATATGATTAAACAGCAAATTATGGGATCGGTTTTTAAAACTGTGGTGGCAGCTGCGGCAATTGATCATGGTCTGGACGATCCGAAAAGGCAATTTGACTGCAGCAGGAAAATAAACGGAGAGCCCGATCTTAAATACCAGCATGGGATGCTGAATTTTAATGATAGCTTTGCCAGAAGCTGCAATAATACATTTGCTTCCATTGCTAAGGAGCTGAAAGATATTAACCCGGATCTCCTTGAGGAGTATGCAGAAAAGCTTTCATTAATGGGTCCTGTGAGCTGGCAGGGAGATATTTATCATTTTAATGATTTTAAACAGCTACAAGATGAAGAAAAAGGACGTGTATTTCTGTCTGAAGATGCAAAAAAAGATAGTAATTTTGCAGGACTGACAGGGATCGGACAGCATGAAGTGAGAGCCACTCCACTTGCTGTTGCCAACATGATGGCAACTATAGCAAGAGGAGGCGAAAAAGAAATGGTCCGGGTTGCTTCTGAAATAGAATATAAAAACAGTACATCTCTTATAGAATTCAAGAAGCAGAAGCTGGAGGGGGATATAATTGCCCCTTTTACTGCTATGAAGCTTCAAAGGCTGCTTAGGGAAGTAGTAATAAATGAAGAAGGGACCGGCCGCTGGTTTAAAGAACTTCCATACGAAGCTGCAGGTAAATCGGGCACTGCAGAAACAGGCATAATGTCAGATGGAAAACAGCTTCACAATAAATGGTTTGCTGGATATTTCCCTTATAAAAATCCTAAATATGCCCTTGTAGCGGTAAACCTGGAAGTTACTGAAGACACAGGAGGGGTAAATCCGCTTTTTGCTGATATTGT
Organism: Cytobacillus sp. NJ13; assembly: GCA_030348385.1. Classification (NCBI taxonomy): domain Bacteria; kingdom Bacillati; phylum Bacillota; class Bacilli; order Caryophanales; family Bacillaceae; genus Cytobacillus; species Cytobacillus sp. NJ13. Next base: position 4,771,458 of record JAUCFP010000006.1, read on the forward strand.
GAAAGAAATCTATAACAATAATCATAAAAAAGAAAATCCTCCATCTGGCTCTGCAGACTCTTAAACAAATATGGTATAGTGTAACTTTCCACATGCTGACGTCGTCCATTTAATTGCTGACAGTACCTTTAGTCCATAGGTTATTTCTTTTAAGATAACCTGATTCCATGTTAGAATGTTGACAGCCGCTGTTTGGGCAATAGTCTGTCGGCATGCGGCTGGGGTAATGCTTACTAAGCATTTATTAATATATTTACCTGAAAGTCTGATAATAGATTGGGGAGGATAAACCTTGAAAGGAAATAGCAGAGAATCCCGTTTTGGAAAACGGGAAAAAAGAAAAAAAACAAATATCGTTTTAAATAGTCTTATTGCACTTGTTATCGTCTTGATTATTTTTGTCTCTGCCAAAATATTCTTTGGCGGAAATAATGACCAGGCAATGCCGGCTGATGAACAGACAGCATCTGAGAATGAATCAAAACAAAATGATAATAAAGACCAGGGCAAAAACGTGGAGCAGGATAAAGAGGACGAGAATATAGATAAGAATTCCGAAGAGGAAGAAAAAGAGGCAGAAGAAAATGAAGCCGAAGAGGAATCAGAAGAAGATAAAGAACAAGTCGTGACAGAAGGCGGAAGTGCGCCTGATGTGGAAAAAACGATCGAAAATCCAGCATGGAAACCAGTTGGTACATCTCAATCCGGGGAACATACTGCTGTTTATGATCAAAATTCTGCTGATTGGCAGGAAATGCTCAATGCCATTACCTATGCTACCGGAGTTGATCAGGGCAATATGACTGTATGGTTCCTTGGCAATAATGGGCCAAACAGCTCTGTCGGGACAATTTCCACAAAAGATCAAAGCGAAAAGTACCGTGTCTATATAGACTGGGTTGACGGAGAAGGCTGGAAGCCATCCAAAGTAGAAGTATTAAATGAAATCAATTAATAAGGACGCCTTGGCGTCCTTATTTTTTTACTTTATAGTGTACCATCGCCGAGTAATAAGTTCTTCCATTCTCATCAAGATGCATTTGATGGGAAACGTGATGGACAGATAAAAGGATTGCTTTATTATGCTCAATCTGTGTATTTATTTTCTTTTCAAGCTCTTTTAAATCAAGAGCCTCATAGAACTCAACCTTATCTTCTATCAAATCGAACTGAAAATTCATTGTGATTCCCTTCCTTTCAATACTGTTTTACAATATTTATTTTATGGGGTGCATTTTAGTCTGGCAACTTTCAAATCTGGATAGATTTCCGAATATGGTAAACATCCCGTCTAAGATGGTAGAATAGAGTTTGGATACTGCATATGGGCATTCTAATACTGATGAATGCAATCAAAAGCTTAGAAAAATGAGAAAGAGGTTTTATAATGAAAATAGCTATTATTGGAGCAATGGAAGAGGAAGTTACTTTACTTAGAGATAAAATAGAAGACAGGCACCAGGAAACTATTGCCGGATGCGAGTTTACAGCTGGTAAAATGAATGGCGCAGACGTTGTGCTTCTCCGTTCAGGAATAGGTAAAGTAAACGCAGCCATGTCCACTGCTATTCTTTTGGAGAGATATAAGCCGGATTATGTAATCAATACGGGTTCTGCTGGAGGCTTTAATCCAGAACTGAATGTGGGCGATGCGGTAATCTCAACAGAGGTTAGGCATCATGATGTAGACGTTACCGCTTTTGGCTACGAATATGGACAAGTGCCGCAATTGCCGCCTGCTTTTGAAGCAGACGGCAGTCTGGTGCAGATCGCTGAAGCGTGTGCAAAGGAAATCGGGGATATCCAGGTTGTCAGAGGGTTAATTGCAACAGGTGATTCCTTCATGAATGATCCGGCAAGAGTGGATTATATCCGTGATAAATTTACAGACTTGCAGGCAGTAGAAATGGAAGCAGCGGCGGTGGCACAGGTTGCCCATCAATTTCAGACTCCTTTTGTTGTCATTCGTGCACTCTCTGATATTGCTGGAAAAGAATCCGATGTTTCATTTGAGCAATTTTTGGAGAAGGCGGCACTTCATTCTGCTACGCTGGTAATGAAGATTGTGGATGCCCTAAAGCAGTAATTAAAGATAACGGCGTTTTGGCGGCTTTTCATCATGGGGAGCCGTCTTTTCGTCTTATCAGAATCTATATGTTTGAACTTTGATAACTGTCTAGCTTCAGGCGCCTTCCGCTTTTCTAATTTGGATGTTTTTCCCTCGCTTACATTATTTACATCACCTTCACATCTGACATATATGTTAAAGTAGGATTATAGTCTTTAATAAGACCTATTCCATAGAAGGTGATAATAAATGAAGAATGAAGCAAAGCATTTATTTGAAAAAATGGTGGATTTCAAGCGTTTTGCAATTTCTATGCTTGCTGTCGGATCTTTTTTTTACATTGGTTTGATTATCCCTGACACTGCAAATACAGTTTCTGATTTATATATAATGGCTGGATCTTCTTCAGCTTTCCTCTTTGGCTCAATCCTTTTCTTTATCCTTTCAAAACGATGCCGAAGTAAATTGAATGAAACGGATGAAGGCCAGGAATACCTAATGAGGAAATAAATAATATGAACGTCCGGAGTTCCGGGCGTTTTTTTTTTATAAAATAAAAATTTAATAAAAATGATCAAAAAAGGTTTACAAATTATATAATCGTGGATATAATTACCAATGTAAGTGAAAAATTCTAAAAAGGAGGTCGAATGAAATGATGTTAAAGGCAATTGTATTAGATGCACAGCTAAATAAATATTTTACGAATTCGACCTACATGGAATGGATCGCTTAAATTTGCTTAATTGACATTACATATCCATGCCGCAGGGAGAATTGTGCCCTGCGGTTTTTTATGCCTTATGGCCAGGCCGCTGGGAGTGTATCTCTTTGCGGCTTTTTTGTGCCTTCAGGCTGGATATGAAAGAGGAGGTGGAATATCTAATGACATTAAATATATTATTTTTGACAGTCACAATAAAAAAACGTCAATTATCAGCAGAAGATGTTGTTCGCGAACAAATGGCTAAAAAAATTATTGATCAAAACCGTGATCGTCAATTCTCTATTTACCGTCCATTTTAATTTCAGTAATAAAAAATTAGGAAAGGTGGTTTGCTAAATGTTTTACATTTTACAAGGACGTCAGGCAATTTTCTGGGTGGAGAAAGATTCCACCTAACGAAACAGTTAGGAGGGAAGGAGCCATGTCTCTGCATATATTAATTTTAACGCTGAAATTCCGCAGGAAAAGGAATTGACCCATTTGGTCACGATTAACAGAATGTTCACAATCTCCTTCTTTTTTGTAGCAAAAGCCATGTTACATTAAAGAAAATAAGGAAATTTAAAAAAGGAGTGTGAAAGATGTTCTGGATTGTAATGGGATTAGTTGTTTGCGGTTCTATCGGCTGCATTATTTCTGCTGAGGTAAGCGTAATAGAATAACATGCCATAAAAGAAAAGGACTGACTTTTTTAATATCTAAAGTCAGTCCTTTTTATATGGAAAAATCCATAGAAATAAAACGATTGCCAAAGTTGCGAGCAATATTAGCAAGGTATTTAAAGAAAATCCTTCGAAAATGAATTTTGCAAGGCTGTCCATTAGAACAATGAAAAAAACAAGAGCCAGAATAACGCGCTGCGGGTTCAAAATCGTTTCCCTCTTTCATAGTTTGTCAATTTATTTTAACGAATAGTGCAGTTGATTGTCTAATCAAAAATGGCGTATTCAGTTTTCGAAAATTGGCGCTTCTGTACTTTCATTACTGGTTATTAGTAAAATGTATTGTTTTAAGATGGTGCATGTTTAAATAGATATACTCTTGTTTAGCTGTAACTAATTCAATAAAATTATTCTCTAATTTAACCACTTTGCCTATCACTTGGCAGTGCCCTCCTACGTTTATGACAATTAACTCTCCAGCCAGTTTGTCAACTTGAACTTCAAGTGATCTGGCTAATGAAATGTTTGTTGGACTTAAAGGAAGCTGCTCGTTATTAAGCCCATAAGGCCGTTTATTTGAAGTATAAGGGATGAGCCACTTTAAATGATTTAGTGATATCAGCATAGTTTTATATACAGGAGAATAAAACACAAAGTAATTATTCATTATGCTTGTTACGTACCCATGGATAGCCTGATTGCCAGTAATATATATTTCACTGAACATTCCTTTTGCTGAATTCAATATTTTTCTTAATGACAGCTCATCTTGATGTTCCAGATTAGGAGAATCGGCTGGCGGATTTATTGAAATTTCACTTGAATTCAGGACATTCATATCCTGAATATGAACAGCCGGAATATATAAATAATCTTTTCCATCGAACAGTACAAGTATATCGCTTCCAATGTCAATCAATAACCCCGTCAAAACTTTTTTTTCGGATAACTTTAATTTTAAGTTCTCTCCCATTAGTTTTTTAAATATATTTTTCAAGAAAACTCCTCCTTCCTATACAAATAGCCAAGTGATCCATAAATAAAGGCTCAGCAGACTGACAAATAAAGCAATCGGTATGATGATGAAAGTAACTTTTAAATATTGGCCCCATGTAATTCTTATAGAGTGGGTTTTTAGGATATGGAACCAGATTAAAGTGGCTAGAGTGCCAGCTGGTGTTAACAGAGCTCCTATATCACTTCCCATTACATTTGCAAGATAAGCAATCTGCAGCATGTAACCTTTCAATCCCATTTCAGTAATAGCCAGTGTCCCGATCATAACAGCAGGAAGATTATTGAAAAGGTTGGAGAAGACTGTAAGAATGGTACCCATAATAAAACTTGCCTTTAACGGATCATTTTGTATATAAACTGTTAAATTCGTAACAAGAAATTCGTTTATCCCTACATTCTTTAGACCATATACTAGAACATACATATTAAAAGCAAACAATAAGATGTGCCATGGAGTCTTTAGTATAATGTCTTTTACACCAATTCCGTTTCTTTTCCATCTAATCACTATTAGCAGAAATGCACCTGTTAATCCAATCCATTCAAGCGGGATTCCAAAGGAGGAAAGGGCAAAAAAGCAAGCTCTGGTTAGGATGACTATGAACAAACAAACTTTAAACATCCACCAATCAATGGATTTATGCCTATCCGGCTGATCAAGAGGGTGGCTATATGAGAAATTAGAAGATAATTTGTCCAATTTTAAAGGTGTTTTCAATATTTTTTTTGGCAAATCTCTCCTAAAGTATAGAAGAAGCAATAAACCCATAGTAAAAATGCCAATCATCGATGGTACAAACATCATTTCTATATAATCATTTAGGCTTAGCCCGACAATTTTTAAGGCGATTAAGTTTGATATATTGCTTACTGCAATTGGAGCACTTGCAGCAGTTGCAACCAGTGCACCAGAGATTAAATAAGGGGATTTTTGATGGGCTGTGAATTTCAGGAGAGAAACGACATGAATAATTATAGGGGTTGTAATAAGGATACTTCCGTCATTATTAAAGAACATTGTCATGAAAAAACATAATAAATTTATATATATAAATAATCTCAGTCCTGAACCTTTTGAACGGCTTACTATATTTAGTGCTATCCATCTGAAAAAACCAATACTCTCTAATACAATGGACATCATGATAGTTGAGATAATGGTTAATGAGGCACCGCTTACTATATCAAAAATGTCCAGAATGTCTGTAAAGGGTACAATTCCAGCCAGCAAAGTTATACCAGCGCCAATGGTAGCTGGGACCGTTTCATTTATTCCATTTGGCCTCCATAACATGAATATGATTGTCAGTGAAAATATAATTGCCATCCATATTGCCTGCATGCTATCCATTTATTTTTGCCGCCTCGCTTTTTGTGAGAAGTTCCCGGCGGGATGCATTAAGATCAAAAAGCTCCTTCCGTGATTCTTGGTAATAAGGAGGTTTAAGAAAGAAGTGAAAAAATAATATTCCAATTAACGAGAAAAAGAGAAACATGTAAACTGCCATTTTTTTGTCCTCCTTTCATTCTCTTTGTCATCGTGTTATCCTGCTTATGCTAAGCTTTTTTTCTGCACTTTTTCCTCTTCTTTCTACGGGCACTGGCGTAATAATCATCAGGGTTTGGTCCAAAAATTGAGTATTCATAGGTTTGTGGTTCTTTACTTATTGGAGCCTGATAATCTTTAACGTTTTCAGCTTTGCAGCCTGTCTCTTCTTTATTTTCTTTTTTTGAACTTTTCTCTTTTGTCTCCTGTTTGCCTTCTGTATTTTTAACTGAAGCAGTATTTGTATTATTTGCAGTCCCGCTGACTTGGCTATTCTGTTCATCATTTTTATCTGCTGTTCCGTTTGATTCACTTTGAAATCCTGGTTTGCTGAAATGATCAACCTGTGAAGTATTGAGTAGAATTTGCTCATTTTTCCCAAGCAGCATAACATAATCATCTTCAATGCTGCTTAAAATTCCAGAGAGTTCTTTTTGACCATTGATGGTTACCCATTGGTGCTTAAGCTGCTTTAACAGCTCTCTTAAAAGGTTAGGCGAGCCTGCGCTAGTCTCTAACGTTTTCTTTTGGTAATCTTTTACATTTTTTGCGATTCCTTTAATATTTTGCAATCTAAAGTAGGTTGTTCCGGTTCCTTCCGACTCCACTTCTAAATAATCGTTTTGAATCCCTTTTAGTAACCCTTTTACAGTGCTGCCGTCAACCGTATATAATTTCACATCAAAACCTATCATGTTTAACAAAGCCAATTTAAATTGACTATTTTCCATTAAGTCCCATCTCCTTACTAAAATTATTCAATAAACAAACGTTGTTATTTCTTTTCTTCTTTTTCTTTCATTTCTTCCTTTTCTTCTGGTTGGGACGGCTGTAATCCATAGCTAATGCCTCGAATATGGTACATGGGTAATCTGATGATTTCTTCATTTTGAACGATCGTAATATAATTTCCGTTAATATTTTCTACAATTCCTTCTACTTTTTCGTGTCCGCCTCTATTGATCGTCACCCAGTGATACCAGAAGTTTTTCATTAAACTTTCAAATGAATCCCCGGTCATATATTCAGCAGTTTCCTGGTATTCAGAGTTCATCAAAGCCTGTTTTGAATTCTCCGTAATGCTTTTAATATGCTGATAACGAAGATAGTCAATGCCTCCCTCTTGGGATTGTATAATTAAATAATCAGCGAATGCATTTAATACTTTTCCAGTTACAGATTCCGGCCCCTTTCTATTAATTTTTACAGTCTTGCCTACTAATGAACTAAACATCTCCATACTCAACTTTTTTCGCCTCCTAAGGATTTAAAGCTTTTCTAAGCTTTTGTAATATATCAATATGTATCATGGTAGGACATTGTACATGCAATCAGCCTATTTTTAAATCAAAAAGGGAAAATAGGAAAATAAATTTTATTTAAAATAATTTAGAAAACAATTGCCTGCTTATTTTTTCTCCAAATTAAATACTGTGGACAGACAAAAACAACTCCATTCATACATAGGAATTAGTTATAGACATTTTTGAACGCATTCTAAGCGGGGGTGGAACGATGTCCGGCATTTTAACTGCACTCGGGTTTTTGGTTAAGGAGATTGTGTTTCTTGTATCTTATGTAAAAAATAATGCATTTCCTCAACCGCTGTCTCCAGCAGAAGAAAAGAAATACCTGCGATTGATGGCTGCAGGCGATGCGCATGCCCGTAATATGCTTATTGAACATAATCTAAGGCTGGTCGCCCATATTGTTAAGAAATTTGAAAACACAGGGGAGGATTCCGAAGATCTGATATCAATAGGGACAATCGGTCTGATAAAGGCCATTGAGAGCTATTCGGAAGGAAAAGGCACAAAACTTGCCACCTATGCAGCCCGCTGTATTGAAAATGAGATACTGATGCACTTGCGGGCACTGAAGAAGACGAAAAAAGATGTATCCCTTCATGATCCCATCGGACAGGACAAAGAAGGGAACGAAATATCCCTTATTGACGTTCTTAAGTCGGAATCTGAGGATGTTATTAATACGATTCAGCTAAATATGGAGCTGGAAAAAGTGAAGGAGTATATTGATGTTTTGGATGATAGAGAAAAAGAAGTAATTGTCGGCAGGTTCGGGCTTGACCTGCAAAAAGAAAAAACACAAAGAGAAATTGCCAAAGAGCTTGGCATCTCAAGAAGTTATGTCTCCCGAATTGAAAAGAGGGCACTGATGAAAATGTTCCATGAGTTTTATCGGGCGGAAAAAGAAAAAAGGAAAAATAACAGCTAAAGGGACAGTTCAACTGTCCCTTTGGTTATTCTATTCTTCCATTTTTTAATAAAAGCTGCCAGTTCTCACCGCTGTCTGCAGATTCATATAAATCTTTGAGATAGGTTGAAATAGCAAGCCTTCCCTTAGATTTATTATCGGCAGAAATGTATGTAATAGGGTTGTCATAGCTGAGAAAAGGAATTTTAATTTGTGAGTTTTCCATCGTATTAAGATCGATTTTGCTCATCTGAACCTTTTCCTGATCTGCATACGCGTAGTACAAGCTATTCTCCGTGAAAGTGAGGGCTGTAGCCATGATTGGCTCAGATACTAATTTAACAGTTTCACCTTTATCCTGTGAGAAGAAGATGCCGCTTCTTGTGGACATGGCCATGATTTCCGGATGGGTTGGATGTGCTGCAATCATACCAAGTGTGTCGGACTTAAGTCCATTTAAACTGACTGGATCCCATGTTTTGCCTGCGTCCTGAGAACGGTAGACACCTGCCTCAAGCTCATCGCTATTTTCCTGATTGATCATATAGATTATATTTGTGTCATAGCCGGCAGCCAAAAAAGGAAAGGAACTTGTTCCGCTAAAAGCCAGGTTCTTGAAGGAAGCTCCTTTATCAGTGCTTTTCACGATACCAAGAGGGTTTTTTATGACAGAGTTCTTATCAGGATGGCCGCTGATAATAAAACCATCTTTGACTGCCTGAAAACCCATGTAGTCATGGTTAAGGGCAGTGGTCTCATGCCAAATGCCATCTTTAAAAAACTTTAAGCCATCGCTGGATGATAGGTAGAGGCCAGTATCATTTCCCGGGTATCCAATTCCTTGAATATGCTCGATTTGCTGAGCTGATGCCTCAATAATAGTATAGTCAGCCTCATCTGAAGTTTTACTTGAAGGTTCATCAGCAGTTTTTTTACTTTGCTCTTCCTCAGCAGAACAGCCAGCTGCGAGCAATAACAGAAGAACTGCCAAAATCGTTCTGCCTTGTTTCATTCATTTCACTCCAATTCATATCGGTTCAATGGTTACGATCATTATCGATGTCATTATATAGTATTTCAGCGTAAAATAAAAAACCCTTGCCTGTGGAAGGGTTCATAAAAATTGCTCCCTGTTAAGAGTAAAGAAAAAACTTATTCCGTTCGTCTTTCTTGAAATCGGAGAGGTGTTTAGTCACTTTGCCGGATCCCTTGCAGGCAGGGCAGGATTTCTTAATGAATTTACATGCTGTAGTGCTGCCTGTGCCTTTGCATTTCTTGCAGATTGAGATAATCTTCATTTAACACTCCTCCCATAAAATTCCTTCTGGTATATTCTATGAACTATTCTAATAGCGGTGCTAAGAAAATACCGATTTTTCACCGTAATTTTAGTGTAAAAGCCTAAACGCTGGTCCTTTAATTACATATCTTAGTAATAGAAGGCGAAGGGAGGGAAAGGTTATGCCTTATGGTTATGGCGGTTATCCCGTTCCCGCTCCTTATCCATGCGGTTATTATGGAGGCGGAGGATTCTGGCTGGCTCTCGCAGTTGTACTGCTGATCCTGCTGCTTGTTTTTGGAGGATTTGCATACTATGGCGGAGGCTATTTCAGGTAAATGAACCAGCAGTCGGCTCATACCAAGGAGTATGGGCTTCTTTTTTAATAGAATATTTATAGAAATTTCGGAAAAATCACGGTATAATATTTCTGTAATCGAAATTTATTATGGGGGGATCATATGACTGTAACAGCCTATTCGTCAGTATGGGATTTGGATGTCTTTTTTAAGGATGGAAGCGACTCAGCAGAATTTGATCAGCATTTACAGGAAACAAGAAAGCATATTGATTCATTCTTTAATCAAATACATAACTGGCAGCCTGCTAATTCACCTGCAGATGCAGCTGAAATAAGTGAAATCATTGAACTTTTCCAGCAGACGGCAAGAAAGGTGCGCCAGGCTGGTGCTTTTGTAAGCTGTCTTCAGGCTCAGAATACCGAGGATAAGAAAGCGAAAGATCTTAGAGGGGCAACTACGGAACTTAGTGCAGCTTTTCAAAACGCTTTAACGGCATTTGATCAGAAGCTTGCAAGTTTAGAACAAAGTTCTTGGGAGCAAATTATAAATGATAAATTTTTAAATGAACTCTCATTTGTATTAAACGAACGCCGCGAAAATGCTTCAGAAAGACTTTCGCAAGAAGAAGAAACTGTCATTAATGCCCTTGCTGTTGATGGTTACCACGGATGGGGCCAGATGTATGACGTAATAGTAGGAAATATAAAAATCCCTTACACTGAAAATGGCGAGATAAAGCAGCTTTCAGTTGGACAGGCTGCTAATAAGTTTTCAAGTCCTGACAGAAATTTACGCAAAGAGGTATTTGATAATTGGGAAAAATCATGGAATGGCCAGTCTGACTATTTATCTAAAACCTTAAATCATTTAGCCGGTTTTAGATTAAATGTTTATAAATTAAGAGGCTGGAATGACTTCCTCAAAGAACCTCTGGACTTAAACAGGATGAAAAAAGAAACTCTTGATACAATGTGGGATGTAATTTCCGGAAATAAAGCACCTCTTGTTAAATATTTGGAGAGAAAAGCTAAGCTTTTAGGATTAGAAAAATTAAGCTGGTATGACCTGGATGCCCCGCTCTCCAAGTCAGAAACAAAATTAACTTATCAGCAGGGTGCAAATTTTATCCTTGAGCAGTTTGCTCACTTTGGAGAAGAAATGACAGCCTTTTCTAAAAAAGCGTTTGAAGAAAAATGGATTGAAGCAGAAGATCGTCCAGGAAAGGCGCCTGGAGGATTCCATACCTACTTCCCTGAAAGCAGCCAATCAAGGATCTTTATGACATACTCAGGGACACCATCCAATGTTTCAACCCTGGCACATGAACTGGGGCATGGTTTTCATACATACGCAATGAGGGACCTTCATTTGCTGAATCGAAATTATGCCATGAATGTTGCTGAGACAGCTTCTACTTTTGCAGAAATGATTGTCTCTGATGCAGCAGTGAAAAATGCAGGGTCAGAAGAAGAAAAACTGGCGCTTTTGGAAGATAAAGTGCAAAGGTCTGTTGCATTGCTTATGAATATCCATGCACGATTCCTGTTTGAAACACGATTCTATGAAGAAAGAAAACGGGGAAATGTAAGTGCGGACCGTCTGAATGAAATCATGACGGGTGCCCAAAAAGAAGCTTATGGCAGCGCACTTGATGAGTATCATCCATCTTTCTGGGCTTCAAAGCTCCATTTCTTTATTACTGGCGTGCCGTTTTATAATTTCCCATATACTTTTGGATATTTGTTCTCGCTTGGAATCTATGCACAGGCTCTTAAAGAAGGAAAAGGATATGAAGAAAAATATATAGCATTATTAAAGGATACAGCATCGATGACAGTCGAAGATTTGGCTATGAAGCATTTAAATGCCGATTTAACAAAACCTGAGTTCTGGGAAAGTGCCGTTCAATTATGCATGGACGATGTGGAAGAGTTCCTGGCATTAACAGAAAATTAATAAAAATAGAAGCCGCGCTCTGTTGAGCATGGCTCTTTTTTACACCTTTTTCAGCCTGAAAGGGCTTATCATTAAAATGGAAAGTGTCAGCATGATAAAGAGAAATAAAGGTGAAGGCCAATATGGAACTGCCAGAAAGCATAAAGTGGCCAGACAGCCGGCAGCCGTTATCGGCAAGCCTGTAAAATAGCCATTATTTTCACAGATGTTAAAACGTGCAAGCCGCAAAGCTCCACATCCGATATATATAGCCGTTAAGAAGGCGCCTGGTGCCCCAAAATCATAAAGGACGCCTATGTATAGGAGCAGTGCAGGAGCAACGCCAAAAGAAATAATATCACTCATGGAATCCAGCTGCTTTCCTAAATCCGATTCAATATTCATTTTTCTTGCTGCCATCCCATCAAAACGGTCAGCAAGTGCTGCGATAAAGATCAGCAGCACACTCAAATTCAAATTATCATTAATAGAAAATAAAATAGCAAAGCACCCTAAAAACAGGTTAGACAGAGTTAAGATATTGGCTATCTGTGCCTTTAGCTTCTTGATGGTTAAATCAAGAACATCCTGTAAAAACATGTCAAACACTCCTTGCACCTGGGAATCACAGCTTGCAGACTATAAGAAGTTTTTTTCTTATGGCAATGTGTTAAAGTTTACTGTTAATTGGGAATCATCTGGAAGGGTAGAAATAGAAGTAATCTACAGCATTTAAAGAAAAGCAAAAAATAAAAAAAGCGTCAAATCTGAGGAAGTCTATGGCAAACTTAGTTTTATATGTTATATAATAATATTTTATTCTATGCTTTTTATGCCTGTTCGTAAAGAACATATTTTTTAGGGGGCATGTCCTTTGTTAAAACCTGTATATCGCCTGCTGATTGAATTGACAAATGGAAAATGGACATCCGGGATGCTGCAGAAATTTGCAAAATCAAATTTGAGCAGGCGGGTCATTCCGTCATTTATAAGGATTTATAATATAAATGAGAGTGAAATGGAAAAAAACCTGCATGAATATCCGACACTTCATGAGTTTTTCATTAGAAGGCTAAAAGAAGGTGCAAGAGTAACAGATGTGAGCCCTGACTCGGCAGTCAGTCCTGTAGATGCTGTAATCGAAGATGTTGGGAGCATCCGTGAGGACCGTATTATTACAGTAAAAGGAAAAAACTATTCCATCTCTGAGATGCTTGGTGAAAATAAAGCAGGAAAATATGCAGGCGGCACTTATATGATCTTTTATTTAAGTCCGAGCCACTATCATAGGATACACAGTCCGGTCACTGGAAAAGTAGCAGATCAATGGATTCTGGGGCTGAAATCTTTTCCGGTCAACAAATGGGGATTAAAATATGGAAGAGATACACTTTCCAAAAATTATCGGAGCATAACTGAAGTGAGGCATGGTGATGCAGCAATTGCGATTGTGAAGGTTGGCGCTATGTTTGTAAATTCCATTGAGCTTACTCATGAAGGGGATCAGCTTGAAAAAGGAAAGGAAATGGCCTATTTTACGTTTGGCTCTACTGTCATTCTCCTGTTTGAGCAAGGGAAATTCGAACTTGAAAAGTCAATCAGAACTCCTGCTCACATTAAAGTAGGGGAGCGGATTGGGACGCTAATGTGAATGTGTGGCCATTTATTGCGGTTTTGAAGGAATACGGAAAATAAAAAAAGCCCTATTAAGGGCTTGTCCATTTTTAAGAAGTAACTTTTATTCTGTTTGATAGTGAGCGACGGTGGATTTCTGTTTCGATTAAACGAATGAAGTCTTTGCTAAGCTGCAGTTCCTTTGCTTTATAATATGATTCGATTAGTAATTCATCTGACAGTTTACGCATTCCTGTCCCACCTCCAGGTACTTGATATTTCAGTTCTAAAAGAATTATTTTATACATATAATGTAAGATTTTATGTTGTACCCCTACTCTAGCAAAATTAAACGACTAGAACAACCGTTCTCTTATCCACAGGAAACCGTGGATAACCTGTGATTATTTTGTTTATAAAAAGGGAAAAAGTATAAAAATCATATTGGATTATGTGCATAAAGTTATCCACAGGGTGGGAGAGCAGTTGGTTTTTGTCGAAAAATTTTTATTTTAAGCATAAATCAGGCCTATTCCATGGAAATTTACTGAGTTTTGAGTGTCTTTCCCCATTTTGTGGAATCGTATAAAATAGAACAGCTGGATTGTATCTGCCAGTTTTTATTTTGAAAGAGCGGATGAAATTGGATATGATGGAATCGGTGTTTTCCTATAGTGAAAACTCTGCTGATGCTAATTATTAATATAGCCCGGGAGCTATTTGAGGGCTGAGAAACAATATTGTTGGACCATACGAATAAATGATTGAGGTGTAAATATAGTGTTAAAGCATTTTTTGCCTGATCAGCATGTAAAAAGTATATTTGAAATCACTCCCCACAGTTTACAGGAAAAGGGAGTTAAAGGAATTATCACGGACCTGGATAATACATTAGTCGAATGGGACAGGCCAAATGCAACACCGAAGCTGATTAGCTGGTTTGAAGAAATGAAGCAAAGCAACATCAAGGTTACTATTGTGTCAAATAATAATGAAAATCGGGTTAAGGCTTTTTCCGACCCTCTTGATATTCCATTTATTTACCAGGCTAGAAAGCCAATGGGCAGGGCCTTCCGAAGAGCTCTATCAGAGATGGAGCTGAGAAAAGAAGAAACAGTTGTGATTGGTGATCAATTGCTGACTGATGTCCTGGGGGGAAACAGAAGCGGCTTCCATACTATTTTGGTCGTGCCTGTTGCTCAAACTGACGGGTTTTTTACAAAATTTAACCGGCTGGTGGAAAGACGAATATTAAATTGGTTCAGAAAAAAGGGAATGATTCAGTGGGAGGATTAAAAAGTGAGTGAAGAGCAATTTGTTTGCATAGGCTGTGGAGTAAAAGTTCAAACAGAAAATCCTGAGGAGCTGGGCTATGCTCCTCAATCAGCTCTGCAGAAGGAAACGATTATTTGCCAGCGCTGTTTTAGGCTGAAACATTATAATGAAGTTCAGGATGTAAGCTTGACTGATGATGATTTTCTTAAGATCCTGAATGAAATTGGACAAAGTGATGCACTTATCGTGAAGATTGTGGACATCTTTGATTTTAACGGGAGCTGGCTTCCGGGGCTTCACCGTTTTGTAGGCAGCAATAAAATTCTGCTTGTCGGAAACAAAGTTGACCTTCTTCCAAAGTCGGTGAAAACAAACAAGCTGATTAACTGGATGAAGCAGGAATCAAAACAGCTGGGATTGAAACCGGAAGAAGTCTATCTGGCAAGTGCTGCGAAAGGGTACTCCATTAACGAGATTGCAGAAGCTATCGACCATTACCGGGAAGGAAAAGACGTGTATGTAGTTGGGTGTACAAATGTAGGTAAATCCACATTCATCAATCGCATATTAAAGGAAGTAACAGGTGAGGGCGATGTCATCACAACTTCCCACTTCCCGGGCACAACTCTTGATATTATCGAAATACCTTTATCTGATGGAAAAGCTTTAGTAGATACTCCGGGAATAATAAACCATCATCAAATGGCCCATTATGTAGATAAAAGGGATTTAAAGGTTATTACACCTAAAAAGGAGATAAAGCCTAAGGTTTACCAGCTGAATGAAGAGCAGACTCTGTTCTTTGGCGGACTGGCAAGATTCGATTACATTGCTGGGGGCCGGCGTTCATTTGTTTGCCATTTCTCCAATGAACTAATCATTCACCGCACCAAAACAGAAAAGGCCGATGAGCTATATCGGAATCATGCAGGAGAGATGCTCACCCCTCCAAGAGAAGAACAGATGGAAACCTTCCCGGAGCTTGTGAAACATGAATTCACAATAAAAGAACCGAAAACAGATATAGTGTTTTCAGGACTTGGCTGGATTACAGTAAATGAAGGCGGGGCAAAAGTAGCTGCTTATGTTCCTAAAGGAGTACATGCCATGATAAGAAAGTCTTTAATTTAGGCTGTGAACCTGCAGCTGCTTATGCTTTTCAAAAGGGGTGAGGAATTTTGAAAAAGCTGTTTGGGGTTATTGGGGATCCGATTTCCCATTCCATGTCCCCCGCTATGCACAATGATTTATTTAATGCTTACAGTATTGATGCACATTATCAGCCATTCCATATATCCAGGGAAAATCTTAACGATTCTATAAAAGGATTCAGGGCAATTGGCATTGCGGGATTTAATGTTACAGTACCGCATAAGGAGGCTATCATCCCTCTTTTAGATGAACTGGACCCCCTGGCAGAGGCTATTGGAGCAGTTAATACAGTAGTTAATCAGGATGGAAAGCTAATAGGCTATAACACTGATGGGAGCGGGTATGTAAAAGGCCTGCTGAATCAAAAACAATCAATTAAAGATAAAAAAGTGCTCCTAGTGGGAGCAGGCGGAGCTGCGAGAGCCATTTATTTTACAATTGCCAAAGAAGGTCCTGAGCTTCTGGATATTTGCAATCGGACTCCACAAAGGGCCGAACAAATTATAAATGATTGCCCATTTCGGGTTCCTGCGCGGGTGCTGAACAGACAGGACGCAGAGGGAAGCCTTGAGACATACGATCTAATAGTTCAGACTACATCAATAGGGATGCATCCGGAAATTGGCAAAAGCCCGCTTTCAGTACATAAGCTTAAGCCTGGAGCCTTTGTCAGTGATATCATATACAACCCGCTTGAAACAAAGCTTCTGACGGATGCTGCTGAAAAGGGTGCGGGAGTTCAGAATGGGATCGATATGTTTGTATATCAGGGTGCACTTGCTTTCGAGATGTGGACTGGCATTGGACCTGACATTGAAAGAATGAGACATAAAGTTTTAAATCAGCTGGGAGGATTATCATGCTAACAGGAAAGCAAAAACGTTTTTTACGTTCAAAAGCCCATCATTTAAACCCGATTTTCCAAGTGGGAAAGGGCGGGGTAAATGAAAATATGATTAAGCAGGTAGGAGAAGCACTGGAAGCCCGTGAATTATTAAAGGTTTCAGTCCTTCAAAACTGTGAAGAAGACAGGGATACGGTGGCACAGCAGCTGTCAAAAGGTACAAAGGCTGACGTTGTACAAATTATCGGGAATATGATTGTTTTATATAAAGAATCGAAAGAAAACAAACAAATCGACTTGCCGTAAGTTTCTTAAGCGTAAAACTGGAAGTATGGAGGAGTGTAAATGGAAAAGGTAGGCATACTTGGAGGGACCTTTAATCCGCCTCATTTAGGCCATCTCATTATCGCGAATGAGGTAATGTCTTCTCATGGTTTGGATGAAATCTGGTTTATGCCGAACCATGAACCTCCCCATAAAAAGAGGTTTGATAATGTCAGCAGCGGTGATCGTACAGAAATGCTGAAACTGGCATTGCAGAGCCAGCCCGGCTTTAAATTGCAATTGATTGAGCTGGAGCGCGATGGCCCTTCATTTACCTACGATACAATCAGGATTCTGAAGGAAAACTATCCTCAAACGCAATTTCATTTTATTATTGGAGCTGACATGGTTGAGTATCTGCCCAAGTGGCATAACATTGACAAACTTCTTGAATTGATTACCTTTATAGGAGTGAGGCGGCCATCTTACAATTTGCAGACTCCGTATCCGATTCTTTATGCTGATGTTCCTGAAATGGGGATATCCTCGAGTATGATCAGAAGCCGTGTAAAGGAAGGCGGAACTATTCGCTATCTGGTACCGGATGCTGTACGGAGTTATATAAAGGAGAATCATTTATATGAATCGTGAACAGGCACTTGCAATTGTAAAGGAACAGCTGACTGAACATCGCTACCTTCATACAGTAGGAGTGATGGAAACAGCCATTAACCTTGCAGCGGAATATGGTGCTGATACAGAGAAAGCGGAACTGGCGGCCATTTTTCATGATTATGCTAAGTTTCGTCCTAAGGAAGAGATGAGGGAAATTATCATTAAGGAAGGAATGCCAAGTGAGCTTCTGGAGTACCATAGTGAACTTTGGCATGCTCCCGTCGGTGCTTTTCTGACGGAGAAAGAAGTAGGAATTAATGATAAAGAGGTTTTGGATGCCATAAGGTATCATACTTCCGGCAGGCCGGGAATGGTACTTCTTGAAAAGATCATATATCTTGCGGATTATATTGAACCTGGAAGGCATTTTCCAGGTGTTGATGAAGTGCGTGATTTAGCGAAGACGAATTTGGACAAAGCCTTAATCAAGGCCGTCCAAAATACTATCATGTTTTTAATGAAAAAAGGGCAGCCTGTTTTTCCAGCGTCCCTTCAAACTTATAATGACCTTGTAATGAATAAGGAGGACTGATTAAATGAATGAAAATACATTGCTGATGACAGCAGTTAAAGCAGCAGATGATAAACGGGCAGAAGATATAACAGTACTTAATATGAAAGGTATTTCCCTGATTTCAGATTACTTTGTAATTTGCCATGGCAACTCTGATAAACAAGTGCAGGCCATTGCTCGGGAAATGAAAGAAAAATCTGAAGAACATGGGTTTACTGTTAAAAGAATGGAAGGTTTTGATGAAGCAAGGTGGATTCTAGTTGATATGGGTGATATAGTTGCTCATATTTTCCATAAGGATGAAAGAAGCTACTATAATCTGGAAAGACTTTGGGGCGATGCGCCGGTCGAGAACGTTCAAGGCATGCTTAACCAATGAGCTACGGAAAGTTTGCTTATCTCTATGACAGACTGATGGAAGATGTCCCTTATGACAGCTGGATTAAATTGGTCAATGAAAAGCATGCTGAATTTAATGTACCCGGCAAAAAACTGCTGGACCTTGCCTGCGGCACCGGACAGCTTTCCATAAGGCTAAGTAAACAGGGTTATGAGGTTACTGGTGTGGACTTATCAGAGGATATGCTGGCTGTAGCACAGGCAAAGGCGGAACAGAACAGTCTGCAAATCCCCTTTTACCTGCAGAACATGGCAGAACTTGAAGGTTTCAGTGAATTTGATATTATTGGCATCTTTTGTGATTCTTTGAATTATCTGGAGACGGAATCAGAGGTGAAGGACACCTTCATGAGGGTCCACACCCATTTGAAAAGTGACGGTCTTTTTATATTTGATGTCCACTCCATTTATAAAATTATGCAGATATTTATGAACCAGACATTTGCAGAAAATGATGAGGAAATTTCATATATCTGGCACAGCTATCAGGGTGAATATCCTAATTCTGTGGAGCATGATCTTTCATTTTTTGTCCTGGAAGAAGAAACCGGAAAGTATGACCGCCATGACGAACTTCACTTCCAGCGCACTTATCCTATTGATCAATATGAAAGCTGGCTTGGAGAATGCGGATTTGAACTGCTTGACATTTCAGCAGATTTTGAAGAGGGCCCTCCAGGCAGCCAGGGTGAACGAATCATTTTTATTGCAAAGAAAAGGAACTAAAATAAAAACCAGCCGGATTGACTAAAGCAATCCGGCTGGTTTTTTAAGAAAAAAGAAGGATTATTTCCATGAACATCGAATAGCTAATGGAGAGAATACTGTTTTTTTACCTCAACAAGATCTTCGTCATACTTGGAATGTGTTGCCTGGAATAAGTGCTCAAATATTGTACCAAGCTCGCTTTCGAGAATTTTAATTCCCTCCCCTGTAATTCCACCTTTGACGCATACCTTCTCTTGCAATGTCGGCAATGTATAAAAACCTTTTTTCAGTAAATCCCCAAGCCCGATCAGCATTTCTCCTGCAAGCTTTGTAGCTGTGTCCTTATCAATCTCTGTTTCTGCAACTGCCGCATTGATGAAGCGCTGCGTCAAATAGCTGAAAAAGGCAGGTCCGCAGCTGACAATATCCGAAGAAACACGGGTAATATTTTCCTCGATAAAAACAGGTGTGGAGATGCTTTCAAAAAGCGTATTAACTATCCCTTTCCATTGCTCGCTGCACTGTTCACCGAATGATAATAGCGAAACCCCTGATAAGGCACGATTTGTTATGCTTGGAATCGCCCTGGCTGCTGAACAAGGCAGAATTGATTCAAGCTGTTTTACACTAATTGGGCTGGTTATTGAAACCACACATTTATCTTTTGACAGGAACGGCAAAATATCCTGAACGACATTATACACATCATGAGGCTTTACACAAATAAAGATAAGCGAAGATCGATGCGCAGCCTCTCTTGCATTATTTACAACAGTAATATCCTGATGAGTTTCCTTTATTTCCATCGCTTTTGCCGCTGTCCGATTGGTAATCGTCATGGAGGATGGGGAAACGGTTCCTCCATCGAGGAAAGCCTCGGTTAGTATCCTCCCCATGTTACCTGTGCCAATAATTCCGATTTTCATCGCTTCATCCCTCCTTCAAAAGCAAGATCTCTCATATAACGATATGTATCAAAAAAACATTTATTCCAAAAAGAAAGGATCGATCCTTAATGCCCGAATGGATAAAAACACATAAAATTTACTTTGCAGGAGCCGCCATTGCATTGGCTGCCGTCCTCTATTATTTTTTCATGCCTGTTCAAGAGAATGAAGTATTTCCTGAGATTGAACAGTCACTTCAATTAAATGAAAATGAAGATGGTGCTAATGAAATAGAAACAGAAGGTGATGGACCGGCTGGACAGATGCCACAGCCGATGAAGGCAGATATTAAAGGTGCTGTACAAAAGCCGGGAGTGTACGAAGCGGCAGAAGGAGACAGGGTAATCGACCTGCTGGAAAAAGCAGGCGGACTGACGGAAAAAGCAGATGGCACTAAAATCAATTTTGCCCTCAATATCACGGATGAAATGGTCATATATGTTCCGGAAAAGGGAGAAGTCCTCGAGGAGGCCACAGCTGGTGGAAATTTCGAGGCGGGGGGAGAGCAAGATAACGGAAAGATAAATTTAAACCAAGCCGATGAATCGGAATTGCAGACATTGCCTGGTATCGGCCCATCCAAGGCGGCAGCCATAATTGAACACCGCGAGACAAATGGATCCTTTAAGGATATTGCGGATTTGAAATTAATATCAGGGATAGGAGAGAAAACCTTTGAAAAACTTAAAGAACATATTAGTGTAAAATAATTTCATCCATTGACCTTCATGAGCTTGAGGCTTACACTTATTGAGAGAAAAAGCTATGCTTGAATTCGGGGCATACACGCCTGTGAAAAAGACGGAAGGGGAGAGACTGCGAGATGGATCGGATTTCCTGGAACCAATATTTTATGGCACAAAGCCATTTGCTTGCTTTGAGGAGCACATGTACAAGGCTTGCGGTAGGGGCAACCATTGTAAGGGATAAGAGAATCATTGCCGGCGGCTATAATGGATCGATTGCCGGCGGTGAACATTGTATTGATGATGGCTGCTATGTTATTGATAACCATTGTGTCAGAACCATTCATGCGGAAATGAATGCGATTTTACAGTGTGCAAAATTTGGGGTGCCTACAAGTGATGCAGAATTATATGTAACCCATTTTCCATGCCTCCAATGCTGCAAAGCGATTATACAGGCAGGCATTAAAACGGTTTATTACGCACAGGACTATAAAAATCACCCTTATGGAATTGAACTCTTTGAGAAGGCTGGAGTGAAAACTGTGCAGGTAATAGCAGAAAAAGTGTCCTTTGATGACAGCAAACAAGAAAAACGTGATTTTATAGAAGAATTAATAAATGAGCTTGAAAAAAGCGGAAAAGATCGGGACTTGGTGAAAAGCTATAAAGAAACAAAGGAGAAGCTTTTTCAGAATTAAACCATTGAAGGAGTAACACCTGAAATAAAAGGTCTTACTCCTTCCAAAAAATTAAAGGAGAAATGATATGAAAGGCAGATGGATCTATGCAGCAGCTGCCTCACTACTGGGAAATTTGACATCTTTTTTTCATCCGGCTATTGCTGTCATTTTTTTTCTGCTGGCCCTCTTCCTCTTAAAAAGAAATATTTTGGCCAAAAAGAGCGCGGGCATCCTGATTATGATTTACCTTGCCTTATTCATGCGGTGTGAATTGGCGGCAGAACATAACAGGACAAGTCTTGACGGAAATGAGAGCGAGTTCGAAATAACCATGAAAGAATCTGCAAAAATAGATGGAGACCTTCTTACAGTCATAATTGAATTAGCCGATAAAAAAGAAAAGCTGGCAGCCAGATATAAAATTAAAACCGAAACAGAAAAAAAGGTCCTTGCAGACCATCTGGGAACAGGAATGACATGCCGGGTAACTGGCACCTTACAGACTCCTTCAACATCCACCAATCCTAATTCCTTCAGCTATCAGAAATATCTAAACCACAACAGCATCTTTTGGATCCTCGAATTGGAACAGTTAAACCTCCCTGATTGCAGTTACCGTAAAAGCAGCCCCACATTAACCATTTTAAAAATAAGAGAGACCGGAATTCAATATATCCTGGACCATTTCCCTGAACAGACAGCTCCACTGGCTATTGCTCTTGTTTTCGGCGATCGTGATTTTATTGATCAGGATACCATAGCTTCTTATCAGAAAATCGGAATTATTCATTTGCTTGCGATATCCGGCCTTCATGTAGGAATGCTTGCTGGGATGTTCTTTCTTGCTGGTATACGTGCCGGAATCACCAGAGAAAAAATGACCAGCATCTTATTATTAGTTTTGCCTCTATATGCAGTCCTGACAGGGGCAGCACCATCTGTTCTGCGGGCTGTGTTTATGATGCTTCTGGTTTTGCTCGCAAAGAAGCTGAAAGTCCCTATTCAATTAACTGATGTTATCTCTATAGTGTTTATTGGCTACCTTTTTATATCTCCATATATCATCTATAATGCCGGGTTTCAGCTGTCGTTTGCTGTCGCCTTATCGCTTATTCTCTCAGCTCCCATCATCCTCAAAAGATTTTCTGTATCATACGCTGCTATCCTGGCAGTTTCTTTTGTTTGCCAGATGGCTGCCATTCCCATCCTTCTGTGGCATTTTTATGAGGTATCGTATATTTCCATAATTGCCAATCTGATTTTTGTGCCTTTATATTCTTCCATAATTCTGCCGGTGGTGTTGATCCTCTTCATTTTTGATTTATTATCATGGGGGAATGCAAATTTCTTGCTTAATGGATTTGAAAAACTTATCTGTTTTCTAAATTGGATTGCTGAAGTGCTTTCGGCCATTCCTAACTCGACCCTTGTCCTTGGCAGGCCGTCCCTGATTATGCTGATCGTATATCTGCTGCTGATTCCTGCATTCTTTGCCGGCTGGGAAAGGTCAAAAAATAAAAAGGTTCTAATCAAGAGCGGTGTGCTCCCTATCCTTGCAATATTAATTCATTACTTAACGAATGTATTTACTCCTGCCGGTGAAATTACATTTATAGATGTTGGGCAGGGTGACAGCATTCTGATAAAGCTTCCATATGGAAGAGGGAATTATTTGATAGATGCAGGAGGCACGCTTATGTTTGACACAGAGGATTGGAGGATGAGAAGAGATCCTTATGATACAGGAAAGGACACAGTAGTGCCTTTTCTGAAAAGCAAAGGGATCAGTAAAATAGATAAGTTTTTTTTGACTCACGGGGATATGGATCACATTGGAGGAGCATCAGCTGTGATTAGGGAAATGAGGGTAAAATCTGTTGTGTTTTCACAGGGAGCGGAAATCTCAGAGGCTGAGAAGGAATTGATTGTTCAGGCTAAATTAACTAAAAGCGATATTGTATTCACTAAAGCTGGAGATAGCTGGTCTAAAGGAGATTACGCTTTTCAGGTTTTGTCTCCATTTGGGGATCAGCTGGGGGGCGTGTATACAGGGAAAAATGATGGCTCTATTGTCCTTTTTGCCAAAGTGGGGGGCTTAAACTGGCTGTTTACCGGAGATTTGGAGGAAAAGGGGGAAAGTCAGCTTATACGATCTTATCCCAATTTAAAAATTGATGTTTTAAAAATTGCACATCATGGAAGCAAAACCTCCACAACAGATTCATTTCTGTCAGCTGTTAAACCGAGGATTGCCGTTATTTCTGCAGGCAGAAATAACAGATATGGGCATCCTCATAATGATGTAATGGGCAGGCTTAGAGACTATAATGTGCAAGTTCTGAGAACCGACAAGCAAGGGGCGGTTACCTATGTTTTTAAAGGAAATTCAGGAACCTTTTCCGTTCAGCTTCCATAGTATATGTTAGAAATGCTTCAGCTTCCTGTCTGGACTTCATAATGATTAATCAATTATAGCCGCAAAAAAAGAGACTGCTGAGGCAGCCTCGATGTGTCAGCGGTATTGTGACACATTTACTTACTTTATGTAGCCATTAAGCTCCTAAAAATTTAATGACTGTTGCAATAACAAATAACGTTGCGAAGAAACCGAATGATACGATGAATCCTACTCCAGAGTCGATTGCATCATTACGTTTGCTTTGGACGTTCTTTTCAAATTCGTTCACAGTCTACCCCTCCTATTTCCTATATAGTATAAGTCATTCAAATAAAAAAATCTAGAGTTCCCCTGCCCTTTTCCTGCAATAGCAGGAGTTGTCACAAATATGCCAGCACATCAAGGGGAAAATAATAGAACAAAGGTGCACCGCAGCTTCCTGAGTATCCCGGGCCTCAGGCGGCAGCGTTCTATATAGATTGGAAATTGGCGTTCTTATGGGCGCCAATTTCTTATGTCTTGTCAAATTGCCATTGCTTCTTTAGGATATATAGTGAACGTGCAATGCAATCAGTGGATGTGACTTTATCCCTGCCCGATTGACTGCAATAAAATGAATATAATGTAAGGCGAACGGAGAGAAAGAAATTGGTTTTTGATATTTGGAAGCAAATAAAAGCGAAAAGTTTTGCTCCTATTTATTTATTATATGGAACAGAACCCTATCTTATAAACGAAACGAAGCAGCTTCTGATCAACAATGTGCTAAGCGAAGATGAAGCTGATTTTAATTTATCTTCTTATGACCTTGAGGAAACCCCACTCGATACAGCGCTTGAAGATGCGGAGACATTTCCGTTTATGGGGGAAAGAAGACTGATCTTTTTACATAACCCAGTATTTTTAACATCTGAAAAATCGAAAGCTAAACAGGAGCATAACCTGTCAAAGCTGGAAGCCTATATTAAAGCGCCTGCTCCGTATTCAGTGGTGGTATTCTCCTCAGCTGCAGAAAAGCTGGATGACCGGAAAAAAATAACTAAACAATTGAAAAAAACGGCTGCAGTCCTTGAAGCAAAGAAACTAAATGAAGGTGAATTGAAAGCCTGGATCAGGGAACGGGCAGCACTTAACGGCGTGCAGATTGATGAATCGGCAGTTGAACTGATATTGACATTGGCAGGCACCAACTTATTTATTTTGACAAACGAGATCGATAAATTGGCTTTATATGCGAATGACACGAAGCGAATCGATGAACAAATGGCAGAGAAAATGGTATCAAGGTCATTGGAGCAAAATATTTTTTCCCTTGTAGATAAGGTTGTTCACCGCAAAATAGAAGAAGCCCTGAGAATTTATTATGATTTATTAAAGCAAAATGAAGAACCAATTAAGATTTTATCTGTTATTACGGGACAGTTCAGATTAATTTATCAGGTGAAGGAGCTTGCCAGGAGAGGCTACGGCCAGCAGCAGATTGCCGGCTATTTAAAAATTCATCCTTTCCGGGTGAAACTGGCGGCTGGACAGGCGCAGCTTTTTGCAGACGAAGAACTTGCAGCGATCATAAGCTTGCTTGCTGATGCAGATTACCAAATGAAAACTGGTGGCATGAATAAAACCATGCTGATTGAAATGTTCCTGTTTCGTCTGCAAAGTCAGGCTCTCAGAAAAAATCCTTAGAGAGAGAGCGTCTTGCCCGCCTCTGACATCTTGAGGGCTGTGACATAATAAATTCTGGTGACATAAAAAAGCGGTCCAATTGGACCGCTTTTTTATGTAAAATAAAAGGCTATCCCAAAAGAATAGCCGATATCTTCAAACATTAAGCGTTTAAAGAGTTCATTTTTTTCATTAAACGAGACTTTTTACGGGCAGCGGCATTTTTGTGGATAAGACCTTTTGCAGCAGCTTTGTCTAGTTTACGAGCAGCATCAGCGAAAGATGCAGTTGCAGCAGCAGCATCGTTGTTTACGACCGCAGCATCAACTTTCTTAACAGCTGTACGCATTGCTGATTTAACTGTAGCGTTTTGAGCGTTGCGAGCTTCGCTAGTTTTAACACGCTTAATAGCAGATTTAATGTTTGGCATTCCATTCACCTCCTGAAAAAGCATCGAGATTCTATAACTCGACATTCACATTCATTAACAATAATTAAGAACAAGTGATATTTTATCAAACACGGGGGCATAATGCAATACTCTGTAATCAAAATTACTGACCGCCATTATTAGGGAAGTTAATTCTTATTCTGCATGTTTTTGGACTTTAAAGGCAATGATAGAATATATCCGAATTTTAGTATATTGTGTGTTATTTTCCAATAACCTAAAAAGCTGAGAATGTGAGGGATAAATTATGAAGGATTCAATAGATTTAAGCCAGTACTCAGTCCGAACGGACCTTGCCATTGAAGCAAGGGAAATGGTTATTTCTGACAGGCAGAAAGACAATGTTCATCAGCAGGAGAATCTTTCCCAAATAGAAGGCGTAATAATTAAAGAAAAAGAAGAAAATGATATAAAAATTTCTTTTGTAGAAGTAACAAAAGAAGGTGCAGAGGCATTGGGAAAAAAAGAAGGAAAATATCTGACCCTTGAAGTGACGGGCATACGCCAGCAGGATACAGAGCTGCAGCACAAAGTGGAGTCTGTATTTGCAAATGAATTCTCCCAATTTATTAAACAGCTGGGAATCAATGAAGATGCATCCTGTTTAATTGTAGGTCTGGGCAATTGGAATGTGACTCCCGATGCACTTGGTCCGCAAGTTTGCGAAAATTTGCTTATCACAAGACATCTCTATCAGCTGCAGCCTGAAAGCGTAGAAGAAGGCTATCGGCCAGTAAGTGCTATTTCTCCGGGAGTGATGGGCCTGACTGGGATAGAAACAAGTGACATTATTTATGGCATTGTTGAAAAAACAAAGCCCGATTTTGTCATAGCAATCGATGCTCTTGCTTCCCGATCAATTGAAAGAGTCAATTCTACCATTCAAATTTCGGATACAGGGATTCACCCTGGTTCCGGTGTCGGGAATAAACGAAAAGAAATCAGCAAAGAGACTTTAGGGATACCTGTCATAGCGATTGGCATCCCAACAGTTGTCGATGCCGTATCCATCACAAGCGATACAATTGATTACATCCTGAAGCATTTCGGCAAGGAAATGAAGGAAGGCGACCGTCCATCACGTGCTCTTGCTCCTGCAGGAATGACTTTTGGGGAGAAGAGAAAGCTCACAGATGATGACCTGCCGGAAGAGCATCATAGAAAAACCTTTCTTGGCATGATTGGAACCTTGCCTGAAGAGGAGAAGCGGAAGCTTATTTATGAAGTGCTGTCTCCTTTGGGGCACAACCTTATGGTGACTCCAAAGGAAGTAGATGTATTTATAGAAGATATGTCAAATTTAATTGCTAACGGTTTGAACGCAGCACTCCATCAAAAAGTGAATCAGGATAATGCCGGTTTTTATACCAGATAGGAAATAACTGTTCTATCTTCTCTAGCAAAGTCATAACATTTACTAGACTAGCAAGGAGAGGTGGAACAATGAAACCTTTTAAATCGAACGGACTTGTAGTAACCATTCAAGGGACAAGCTTGCTGAAAGCCATTGGCGGATTTTTGCTTTTTCTATTTATGATATTTTCAATAAGCGGAGCATTAACTTCATTAAAGCCGGAATACAGAATCAGCTCATCTTCAGTTAATTCTGCCGCGAACAGCCTGACAGGAGAAATGCTTTATCATTTCCTTGGGTGGGAAAACCACTCATTTCTCCAGGGGGTCTCTGAAAACAGTTCTCCCCCGGGCTTTGCCAATTTGGTTTTTAAGCTATCCACAAATGTCAATTTGGATGATCCCAGAAGCCTTTTGGGAAGGGAGCTTCCATTCTTCTCTATTTATGACAGTAAAATCCTTGTTGCTGGTGAAGGAACGGATTATACAAACATGCCTGTGGAATCTTCTCCTCCTATCGAAGTGCTGATGGCAGAACAGGAGGCAGCCCTGCAAAACACCGAAGGACTTGAGCCGGATGGTGATGCGAAACAGTCGAAAACACCGCCGATGTCTACGGGTGATAAAAAACCAGTCTATGTTTATTTTTCTCATAATACGGAATCCTATCTTCCTTATCTGAAGGGTGTAACAAATCCTGATGCAGCCTTTCATTCCAAAATTAACGTTACTAAGATTGGTGATAAGCTTAAGGAAGAGATGGAGAGCAAAGGAATAGGGACCTTTGTTGACAAAACGGATATCCAGGGAAATTTAAGCAAGAAAGGACTAACGTATGGACGTTCCTATCAGGAATCAAGAGAAGTTGTTCAGGCTGCAATTACGTCCAACCGGGATTTGTCTTACTTAATCGATATTCACCGTGATTCAAAAAGAAAAAAAGATACAACGAAAGAAATTAACGGAGAGTCTTATGCCAAACTAGCTTTCATTATTGGCGGAAATAACCCGAATTACGAAAAGAACTTAAAATTTGCGAAAGAGCTGCATGATAGATTGAACGTTAAGTACAAAGGGTTAAGCAGGGGAATCATGAAAAAAGAAGGCGCAGGGACAAATGGCAACTTCAATCAGGATTTATCGGGAAATGCCATCCTCATTGAATTTGGCGGAGTTGATAATACGTTTGAAGAATTAAACCGTTCGGCAGAAGCAATCGCAGAAGTGTTCAGTGAATATTATTGGCAGGCCGAGGAAGTGAATTCACCAGCTGGCGGTGAATCAGAAAAGAAATAGTATTAGGATGATGCGGAATGAAAATATTTATGCTAAAAGCTCTTTTTCTGGCAGCGCTTATGTTTGTCTCAGTATTATTTGGAATGCAGCAGGCAAATGAAGGAATCCACAGAATGAAGGGTTTCCATGACGAAGATTTCAAAAGTGCCTTAACCTTAAATGAAACCAATGAAGGTGAAGTGCAGGCATCTGTCCTGGGGAATGATGTGTCCAGCCATGATCTTCAGCAGAAAAAAGAAAAGCTTGAAGAAATGAAAGCATATAACTTCTTTTCATCTCTGGGAAAAAGCATCTCCGAAGGCTTATCAGAGCTGACAGAAAAATCGGTCGCATTCATTACAGACTTAATAACCGGAAAATAGGCTGCTCAGGAGGGCAGCCTTATTTTTTTGAACGATTAAGGCGTAAAGCTTAGCATTGAATCTTCACATGCGTACTGATATAATCAAAAATAGTGTATAAACTAAAAGGACTATTTTAAAATTGACCACACTTGGCTCCAGGCGCCTGTTTTAAGGCGCTTGCGCTTTTCTTAAAAAGTAAGAAGGTATGAAATTTTAACGTCGATAGCTGTCTAGCTCCAGCGCCTACCCCCTCGAGGTCACAAGCCAATCCTCCCAAAAAGGCAAAGAACGCCTTTCCGTGAGGCTCGTCCTGTGCTTGTCGGGGGTGGGCAAGGCGCTTGCGCTTTTCTTATAGTAGGAGTTGAATTATAAACAATGAACAGAGAAGAAAGACTTAAAAGGCAAGAGAAAATTAGGAATTTTTCCATCATCGCCCACATTGATCATGGCAAATCAACTTTGGCTGACAGGATCCTCGAAAAAACCAATGCGCTTACATCACGCGAAATGAAGGATCAGCTCCTTGATTCCATGGACCTCGAAAGAGAGCGCGGCATTACTATCAAGCTTAATTCCGTCCAGCTAAAATATAAAGCAAAAGATGGTGATATATATACTTTCCACTTAATAGATACCCCGGGACACGTCGATTTTACATATGAAGTATCCCGGAGTCTTGCGGCATGTGAAGGTGCAATTCTGGTTGTGGATGCAGCTCAGGGAATTGAAGCACAAACCCTTGCAAATGTTTATCTGGCCTTGGATAACGATCTTGAAATTCTTCCGATCATCAATAAAATTGACCTTCCAAGCGCGGATCCGGAACGGGTGCGAAATGAGATTGAAGAAGTAATCGGCCTGGATGCTTCTGAAGCAGTACTTGCTTCAGCAAAGGCAGGAATCGGCATTGAAGAAATCCTTGAACAGGTCGTTGAAAAAGTGCCCGCTCCAGTAGGTGATCCGGATGCCCCTTTAAAGGCGCTTATATTTGACTCCCTTTATGATGCCTACCGCGGTGTAGTAGCCTATATCCGTGTGGTGGATGGAACGGTAAAAGTAGGGGATAAAATTAAAATGATGGCAACAGGCAAAGAGTTTGAAGTTACAGAGGTTGGAGTGTTCACACCTAAATCCACTCCAATGCCTGAATTGTCAGTTGGCGATGTTGGCTTTTTGACTGCTGCCATCAAAAATGTTGGCGATACCCGTGTAGGTGACACCATTACAAGTGCTAAAAAGGGTGCAGCCGAAGCTCTTCCTGGTTACCGAAAGTTAAATCCAATGGTTTATTGCGGTTTATATCCAATTGATAGCGCCAAATTTAATGATTTGCGGGAAGCTCTTGAAAAGCTTGAGCTTAATGACTCTGCCCTTCAGTTCGAGCCGGAAACTTCACAGGCGCTTGGCTTTGGATTCCGCTGCGGTTTCCTTGGATTGCTTCACATGGAAATCATTCAGGAGCGCATCGAGCGCGAATTCAAAATTGATTTGATTACAACGGCACCAAGTGTTATCTATGATGTTATCCTGACTGATGGTACGGAAGTTAAAGTAGATAACCCATCCAATATGCCTGATCCTCAAAAGATTGACCGTGTTGAAGAGCCTTATGTAAAAGCTACAATGATGGCGCCGAATGATTATGTGGGAGCCATTATGGAACTTTGCCAGCAAAAACGCGGCATCTTTATTGATATGCAATACATGGATGAAACCAGAGTAAACATTATATATGAAATTCCTTTATCGGAAATTGTTTATGATTTCTTTGATCAGCTGAAATCCAATACAAAAGGATATGCTTCTTTTGATTATGAATTAATTGGGTACAAGCCATCCAAACTTGTTAAGATGGATATTCTGTTAAATGCAGAAAAGGTAGACGCATTGAGCTTCATCGTTCATAAGGATTTTGCTTATGAAAGAGGAAAAGTAATCGTTGAGAAGTTAAAAGAGCTGATTCCCCGTCAGCAGTTTGAGGTTCCTATTCAAGCGGCGATCGGCCAGAAAATTGTAGCCCGCTCAACCATTAAAGCCATTCGCAAAAATGTATTGGCGAAATGTTACGGCGGTGACATCTCCCGTAAGCGCAAGCTATTGGAGAAGCAGAAAGAAGGTAAAAAGCGGATGAAGCAGGTTGGTTCGGTTGAAGTTCCGCAGGAAGCTTTCATGGCAGTTTTGAAGATGGACGATAACAGCCCTAAAAAGTAAAATATTTGCTTTGTTTTAAGAGGTTAGATATGCTGTCATAATAATAACAGCACTAGCCTCTTTTTATTTAGGATTCTGCTGTCTATGAACGTTGATTGAATGATGAAAGTAGTGAAATAAATGATTAAAGCAGCTTATATACACATCCCATTTTGTGAACATATTTGTCATTACTGTGATTTTAATAAAGTGTTCTTGAAGAACCAGCCAGTTGGAGAATATTTGGACTCTCTTGACAAAGAGATGAATCTTGCTTTGAAAGAAACACCTGCATCCCGTCTAGACTCCATCTTTGTTGGAGGCGGTACGCCAACTGCGCTTAACGAGAACCAGCTTGAACAGCTTTGCGGCACTATTAAACGGCAGCTTCCCTATGACTCTTTTACAGAATATACATTCGAAGCTAACCCCGGAGATCTCTCTAAAGAAAAACTTCAAATATTGCATGATGCTGGAGTCAACCGGCTCAGCTTTGGCGTTCAGACCTTCAACGATGTACTTTTAAAAAGAATTGGAAGGTCACACAGAGCAAAAGACGTTTTTCAATCAATTGAAGCTGCAAAGAAAGTCGGTTTCGATAACATCAGTATCGATCTTATATACAGTCTTCCGGGTCAGACACTTCAGGATTTTCAAGATACACTCGAAACATCATTCACCTTGGATATTGACCATTATTCCGGCTATTCGCTGATCATTGAACCCAAAACGGTATTCTATAATCTGATGAGAAAAGGAAAGCTGCCTACTCCTGGAGAAGATGTGGAAGCTGAGATGTATGAATTATTAATGGAACAAATGGACAAACACGGCTTTACGCAATATGAAATCAGCAATTTTGCAAAACCAGGCTTTGAGAGCCGGCATAACCTCACTTATTGGGATAATGAATGGTACTTCGGCTTTGGAGCTGGTGCACATGGCTATGTAGAAGGGCTTCGCCGTTCAAATCACGGTCCCCTGAAAAAATATATGGAGCCTATTGAGAACGGCCGGCTTCCGATTCTAGAAGAACATAAAGTGCCCTTGGATGAACAGATGGAAGAGGAGATGTTTCTTGGACTGAGAAAAACGGAAGGTGTCTCAATAAGTCGCTTTAAAGAGAAATTTGGCAAAGATCCCCTGGAGCTGTTTGAAGTCCAAATTAAACAGCATACCGAAAAAGAATTAATTGTTGCAGGGGAAGAGCATATTAAATTGACAAGGCGAGGACGTTTTCTTGGAAATGAAGTATTCCAGTCCTTTATAGGGTAATCAGGCATGGGTAGTGCACCGGGAAAAAAGAAAGCCAAATTATTGACACTGCACGTTTGATTTGATAATTTATTAGTAGAATTAGCACTCGGGAACAAAGAGTGCTAACAGAGGTGATAACTGTGTTAACAGATCGTCAATTATTAATTTTTCAAGTAATTGTTGATGATTTTATTCAAACTGCACAGCCTGTCGGGTCGAGAACCTTGTCGAAAAAAGAAGAAATTTCTTTTAGTTCCGCAACGATCAGAAATGAGATGGCTGATTTAGAGGAACTTGGGTTTATTGAAAAAACACACACCTCATCGGGGAGGATTCCATCTGAAAAAGGGTACCGCTACTACGTGGATCACCTTTTATCCCCGCAAAAATTAAATCAGCATGATATTCACAAAGTGCAATCTATCTTTGCGGAAAGAATCTATGAGCTCGAGAAAATCGTTCAAAGATCGGCAAAAATTCTATCTGAGCTGACAAATTATACATCCATTGTCCTCGGGCCTGCAGTAAGGGATAACAAGCTGAAGAAAATTCAGATCGTACCCTTGAATAAAGAAACAGCGATAGCAATTATTGTCACAGATACAGGCCATGTGGAGAACAGGATGTTCCACTTGCCGGAAAACATTGATGCTGGTGATTTGGAGAAGGTTGTCAATATCCTTAATGACCGACTTGCAGGTGCACCATTGGAAAGTCTGAACAATAAGTTATATAAAGAGGTTGCCGTTCTTTTAAGGCATCATATTAATAATTATGATCTAATGCTGAATTCAATTGCCGACACAATCAAGATACCGGCCTATGATAAGCTTTTCTTTGGCGGTAAAACAAATATGCTCAGCCAGCCCGAGTTTCATGATATTGAAAAGGTTAAAAACCTCATGAATATGATCGAGCAGGAAGAAGGCATATATGATTTAATCCGTAAAAACAAGTCAGGGATCAATATAAAAATCGGCCGGGAGAATAATAATTCAGCAATGGAAAACTGCAGTCTGATTACAGCAAGCTATTCGATCGGCACCGAACAGCTCGGTACCATCGCCATTCTGGGGCCGACCAGAATGGAATATTCAAGAGTCATAAGCTTATTGAATTATATCAGTGCAGACCTATCAGCTGTTTTATCTAAACTGTATCAAAACAGATGATGGTGGAGATATTGATTAAGGGTGGAAAAACCTTTCCGCTCCTTTCCTTATGGTTTTTATTTCTAAGAAACATCCATTCTTTAAGGGAGGTGAACATGTTGGCAGAAGAGAAAGACACACTAAACCAAGAATTAAATGAACAAACCAACGAACCTGAAGGAACTGAAAATGAGGCTCCTATTGAAGAGGTATTTGCGGAGGCAGAGGCAGAAGCTGGTACTGATGAGGGAAGCACTGATGCAGAGCTTACTGCAGCGAAAGCGAAAATTGCTGAACTGGAAGACAAGCTGGAAGAGGAAGAAAATCGCATCTACCGCCTTCAGGCTGATTTTGAAAATTCTCGGCGCCGTGCGAGGCTTGACCTTGAAGCGTCTGAAAAATATAGAGCACAGAGCTTAATCTCCGATTTGCTGCCTGCAATTGACAATTTTGAGAGAGCACTTCAGATGGAAACTGAAAATGAACAGGCTAAATCTATCCTTCAAGGGATGGAAATGGTTTACCGAAGCTTGCTGGAGGCTATTAAAAAAGAAGGCGCAGAACAGATTGAAGCAGTTGGGAAAGAATTCGATCCTCATTTACACCAGGCTGTGATGCAGGTGGAAGATGAGAATTTTGATTCCAATATTGTGGTCGAAGAATTTCAAAAAGGCTACAAGTTAAAGGATAGAGTCATTCGTCCATCAATGGTTAAAGTAAATCAATAACTACATATTTGGGGAGGTAAAGAACATGAGCAAAATTATCGGAATCGATTTAGGTACAACAAACTCATGTGTCGCTGTCCTTGAAGGCGGCGAACCAAAAGTAATTCCAAATCCGGAAGGCAACCGTACAACACCTTCAGTTGTTGCGTTTAAGAACGGCGAGCGCCAGGTCGGTGAGGTGGCAAAGCGCCAGTCTATTACAAACCCGAACACCATCATTTCCATTAAACGCCACATGGGTACGGATCATAAAACTGAAATTGAAGGAAAAGAATACTCGCCTCAAGAGGTTTCTGCTATTATTCTTCAATATTTGAAATCTTATGCAGAAGACTATCTTGGCGAGAGTGTTACTAAAGCAGTAATCACAGTTCCGGCATATTTCAACGATGCTGAGCGTCAGGCTACAAAGGATGCGGGCAGAATTGCCGGCCTGGAAGTTGAACGAATCATCAACGAACCTACTGCTGCAGCTTTAGCATATGGTCTTGATAAAATGGATGAAGACCAGACAATTCTTGTTTATGACCTTGGCGGCGGTACTTTTGACGTGTCTATTCTTGAACTTGGCGATGGAGTATTTGAAGTAAAATCAACTGCCGGGGATAACCGTCTTGGCGGAGATGATTTTGACCAAGTAATTATTGATTACCTGGTTGATCAATTCAAAAAAGAGAATGGCATTGATCTTGCTAAAGATAAAATGGCTCTTCAGCGTTTAAAAGATGCCGCTGAAAAAGCGAAAAAAGATCTTTCAGGTGTTACTTCAACACAAATCTCGCTTCCGTTTATCACGGCTGGGGAAGCAGGCCCTTTACACCTTGAAGTGACACTTTCAAGAGCCAAATTTGAAGAGCTGTCTGCAGACCTTGTTGAACGCACAATGGGACCTACACGCCAGGCGTTAAAGGATGCTGGATTGACTCCTTCAGAACTTGATAAAGTTATCCTTGTCGGAGGTTCAACTCGTATTCCTGCCGTACAGGAAGCAATCAAGAAAGAAACAGGAAAAGAACCACATAGAGGAGTTAACCCTGATGAAGTTGTAGCAATGGGTGCAGCCATTCAGGGCGGTGTAATCACAGGTGACGTTAAGGATGTTGTCCTGCTGGATGTAACTCCTTTATCTCTTGGAATTGAAACAATGGGCGGAGTGTTCACTAAGCTGATTGAACGCAATACAACCATTCCAACATCAAAATCTCAGGTGTTCTCAACTGCTGCTGATAACCAGTCAGCTGTTGATATCCATGTGCTGCAAGGGGAACGCCCGATGGCTGCAGATAATAAAACACTGGGCCGCTTCCAGCTTGGCGATATTCCTCCTGCTCCTCGAGGAGTGCCTCAAATCGAAGTATCATTCGATATCGACAAAAATGGTATCGTAAACGTACGCGCTAAAGACTTGGGCACAAATAAAGAGCAGGCCATTACGATTAAATCATCAACAGGATTATCTGATGAAGAAATCGAAAAAATGGTAAGAGAAGCTGAAGAAAATGCTGAAGCAGATAAGAAGCGCAAAGAAGAAGTTGAACTCCGCAATGAAGCGGATCAGCTTGTATTCACTACTGAAAAGACTCTAAAAGATCTTGAAGGCAAAGTGGATGAAGCTGAAGTGAACAAAGCAAATGAAGCTAAAGATGCCCTAAAGGCTGCAATTGAAAAGAACGATCTGGATGAGATCCGTGCGAAGAAAGATGCTTTACAGGAGGTTGTCCAGGCGTTAACAATGAAACTTTATGAGCAGGCTCAAGCTGCTCAGGCTGCACAGGGTGCAGAAGGCGCTGAAAGCAAAAGTGACGACGATAATGTCGTAGATGCTGAGTTCGAAGAAGTTAAAGACGATAAATAATTCATCAATTAAATGATGGTGTGATCTACACACCAGCTACAGGTTTACATCAAAAGTCAAAGTCAGGTTTTTCTTGGCTTTGGCTTTTATTTCTGTTTGAAGCAATCCATTAAAGATGCATAAAAGTGTTTTTGCCCCTTGCCCTATGAGTGGACCGGGGTCCTTTCTTTGGGGAAGCGGCAAATGCAAATGGATAATTCTCTGCATTAGAAGTGTGTAATGCGGTTGCGGAATATAATTAGAGAATGATACAATAACCTTTATGTGAAATGAATCGGGGAGTGGTAATCATGAGTAAAAGGGATTACTATGAAGTTCTTGGAATCAGCAAAGGTGCATCCAAGGATGAAATTAAGAAGGCTTATCGAAAACTTTCAAAAAAATATCATCCTGATATTAATAAAGAGCCTGATGCAGACGAGAAGTTCAAGGAAGTTAAAGAAGCATATGAAGTCCTCAGCGACGACCAGAAAAAGGCCCACTATGATCAATTCGGCCATACGGACCCTAATCAGGGCTTTGGCGGAGCCGGTTTTGAAGGTTTTGGAGGATTTGAAGACATTTTCAGCACCTTCTTCGGAGGAGGAGGCTCCCGCCGGCGTGACCCTAATGCCCCAAGGCAGGGTGCAGACTTGCAGTACACCATGTCCTTATCCTTTGAGGAAGCAGTATTTGGCAAAGAGACCGATATTGAAATTCCGCGTGAAGAGACGTGTGATACCTGCAGCGGTTCAGGCGCGAAGCCAGGAACTAAGCCGGAAACATGCCGTCACTGTCATGGATCAGGTCAGCTGAATGTTGAACAAAATACGCCATTTGGCAAGATAGTAAATAGAAGAGTTTGCCACTACTGTAATGGTACCGGCAAGGAAATCAAAGAGAAGTGCACTACTTGCCGAGGAACCGGTAAAGTCCAGAAACGCAGGAAGATACACGTGAAAATTCCTGCGGGCATTGATGATGGCCAGCAGCTCCGCGTGGCGGGCCAAGGGGAACCCGGTGTAAATGGAGGCCCTTCTGGCGACCTTTATGTTGTTTTCCATGTTCGTTCACATGAATTCTTTGAGCGTGATGGCGATGACGTTTATTGCGAGATGCCTATAACATTTGTGCAGGCAGCCCTTGGCGATGAAATCGAAGTTCCGACACTCCATGGAAAAGTAAAACTTAAAGTCCCATCAGGCACACAAACAGGAACCAAATTCCGCCTCAAAGGAAAAGGTGTTCCAAATGTAAGAGGATACGGAACAGGGGATCAGCATATTATTGTACGCATTATTACTCCTACAAAGCTGACAGAAAAACAAAAGCAGCTTTTAAGCGAATTTGCTGAAGTCAGCGGAACAGTTCCCCAGGGAGAACAGGAAGAAAGCTTTTTTTCTAAAGTAAAACGAGCCTTTAAAGGTGAATAAAGGAATGGGAGTTGGTAGTAGTGAAATGGTCAGAAATCAGTATTCATACTGCAAATGAAGCTGTTGAACCGATTTCGAATATTTTGCATGAAGCCGGAGCAAGCGGAGTTGTTATAGAGGATCCTTTAGAACTTGTAAAAGAAAGAAAGGACCAATTCGGTGAAATCTACCAGCTCAATCCGCAGGATTATCCTGAAGAAGGCGTAATTGTAAAAGCGTATCTGCCAGTAAACAGTTTTCTTGGTGAAACTGTCGATGAAATAAAAGAAGCGATCAATAACCTGATATTATTTAACATTGACATTGGGGCAAATAAAGTCAGCATTAGTGAAGTAAATGAAGAAGAATGGGCTACTGCCTGGAAAAAATACTATAATCCTGTAAAAATTTCAGAACGTTTTACAATTGTCCCAACCTGGGAGGATTACACACCTGTCAGCAGTGATGAGCTTATCATAGAGCTTGACCCTGGAATGGCTTTTGGAACGGGAACACACCCTACAACGGTGATGTGTATACAAGCACTTGAAAGAACAGTAAAACAGGGTGATAAAGTTGTAGATGTAGGAACAGGATCGGGAGTTTTAAGCATTGCAGCAGCTATGCTTGGTGCTGAGAAGGTGAAAGCACTTGATCTTGATGAAGTGGCAGTAAATTCAGCTAAATTAAATATTAAGCTGAATAAAGTGCAGAAAATAGTTGAAGTATCACAAGGAAACCTGCTCGATGGTGTCAGTCAGGGAGCTGATGTGGTCGTTGCCAACATCCTGGCAGAAGTGATTCTCCGATTTACTGATGATGTTGCATCTGTCGTAAAGGAAGGCGGGTACTTTATCGCTTCAGGCATTATCCAGCAGAAGAAACAGGAAGTAAGAGATGCTATTTCCGAAGCGGGATTTGAAGTTGAAGAAACCATTCAAATGGAAGATTGGGTTGCTATTGTGGCAAGGAGAAAATAATAATGTGAAAAG
Source organism: Cytobacillus sp. NJ13 (assembly GCA_030348385.1). Lineage (NCBI taxonomy): Bacteria > Bacillati > Bacillota > Bacilli > Caryophanales > Bacillaceae > Cytobacillus > Cytobacillus sp. NJ13. The sequence continues at coordinate 4,810,040 of JAUCFP010000006.1, forward strand.
GGGGTAATGAACTTACCCCCCTTTTACAGTTGATAGAATGCTGGACTGGCAAGAAAGAGGGTGCAGGTTGTGCAGAGGTATTTCACAGAGAATGCTGTAAAGGAAAATGTCTTTCTAATTAAAGGGGAAGACCGCCATCACATTGTAAAAGTAATGCGCATGAAAGAAGGCGACAATATTATCTGTGTCGAACAATCCCAAAATAGCGCACTTTGCTCAATTGCAGAAATTACCGATGAACATGTAGCTGCAGAAGTTGTACAATGGATTGAAGGGTCTTCTGAGCTGCCTGCCGATATTACTATTGTGAGCGGACTGCCTAAAGGGGATAAGCTGGAGTGGATCATTCAAAAGGGCACTGAGCTGGGAGCACATCGTTTTATCCCTTTTACTTCAGCCCGTTCAGTAGTAAAATGGGATGCGAAGAAATCTGTGAAAAAAGCAGAGAGATGGCAGAAGATTGCTAAAGAAGCTGCTGAACAGTCACACAGGACCATGGTACCTGAAGTGTTTGCACCTCTTGATTTGAAGTCATTGCTGAAATTATCTGGAGATTATTCATATAAATTGATTGCCTTTGAGGAAGAAGCGAAGCGGGGAGAGGACTCTGTGCTCTATAAAACACTTTCTTCTATGAATAAAGGACAATCACTTATGGTTGTATTCGGGCCAGAAGGCGGGCTTGCAGACAATGAAGTTTCATTGCTGCAGGAAGCAGGCTTTCTGGCCTGCGGGTTGGGGCCGCGTATTTTAAGAACAGAGACAGCACCTCTCTATTTGCTGTCAGCTGTTTCCTATCATTTTGAATTAATGGGGTGAAATTAGATGCCTGCAGTTGCATTTCATACACTTGGCTGTAAAGTCAATCATTACGAAACAGAAGCCATTTGGCAGCTGTTCAAAGAAGCTGGCTATGAACGGACAGACTTTGAATCCGTTTCAGATGTATATGTGATTAACACATGTACGGTTACAAATACTGGTGATAAGAAAAGCCGCCAGGTAATCAGAAGGGCAATCAGGAAAAACCCTGATGCGGTTATCTGTGTAACGGGCTGTTATGCACAAACCTCACCGGCCGAAATTATGGCGATTCCTGGAGTGGATATCGTTGTTGGCACCCAGGATCGAGTAAAGATGCTTGAGTATATCGAGCAGTATAAACAAGAACGGCAGCCGATCAATGGTGTTGGAAACATCATGAAGAATCGTGTCTACGAAGAGCTAGATGTTCCGGCATTTACCGATCGGACACGTGCTTCCCTTAAAATTCAGGAAGGCTGCAATAACTTCTGCACTTTCTGCATTATCCCCTGGGCGCGCGGTTTAATGAGATCCAGGGATCCGAAAGAAGTAATCCGCCAGGCGCAGCAGCTGGTTGATGCCGGCTATAAAGAAATCGTTCTGACTGGAATCCATACAGGCGGTTATGGCGAAGATATGAAAGATTATAATCTGGCTATGCTTCTTAGGGATCTGGAAGCTCAGGTAAAAGGTCTTAAACGTTTAAGAATTTCTTCTATTGAAGCCAGCCAGATTACCGATGAAGTTATTGAGGTTATGGATCAGTCCAAGGTTGTTGTAAGGCATTTGCACATTCCTCTTCAGTCAGGATCTAATACGGTCCTTAAGAGGATGCGCCGCAAGTATACCATGGAGTTCTTTGCTGAGCGTCTTGAGCGCTTGAAAGAAGCTCTCCCAGGTTTGGCTGTTACATCAGATGTTATCGTTGGCTTCCCGGGAGAAACAGAAGAAGAATTCATGGAAACCTACAATTTTATTAAAGAACATAAATTTTCCGAGCTTCATGTATTTCCTTATTCAAAGCGTACAGGAACACCTGCAGCGAGAATGGACGACCAGATTGATGAAGAAGTTAAAAACGAGCGTGTCCATCGCCTGATTGCCTTATCAGATCAGCTTGCAAAAGAATACGCATCTCAGTATGAAGGCGAAGTTCTTGAAGTGATTCCAGAGGAAAGCTTTAAGGAAAGCAGTGACAGCAGTTTATTTGTCGGCTACACTGACAATTACTTGAAAGTCGTCTTCCCGGCAACGGAAGAAATGGTCGGCCAGATTGTAAAAGTTAAAATTACAAAAGCTGGCTACCCTTACAATGAAGGTAAATTTGTAAGAGTCCTTGATGAATTGAATGAAACAGAAGAGGCTGCAGTTTAAAGGAATTACCTTATGGTAGTTCCTTTTTTATTAAGCTTTTATTTAAGTTTATTTCTTTTTAATAACTTAGTTTATTTACTGAGTTGATTGGAGTGGAGGGTACTTGATCCTCGCAAATGCTGACGCATTTCCTTCGTGCGGTGTTATTCCAGGAAGCTTAATCAATGTCCTGCGGGAGGAGAGAGAAGTGGGAGACCCCGCAGGCGAAGCCGAGGAGGCTCCCATTCCTCCCCGCGGAAAGCAAGTGCCCGCAGCGGAAAGCAACGAGCTGAATTCATAAGCAAATACATCTTGATAAATTTATTAATATCTTTTGGGAAAAACTATTTTCGAAAACGATTACAAAAAACATAAATAGTGCTCGATATTTTATTATCTAAGTGATATTATGTAAGAGGTACGTACAACTGTTTTTTAAAAGGAGTAGTTAAAATGACAAATAACGTAGCGAAAATGATCGATCATACATTACTTAAAGCCGATGCAACAAAAGACCAAATAGAAAAAATCTGTGCTGAGGCTAAAGAATACAATTTTGCGTCAGTCTGTGTAAACCCTGCATGGGTCAAACTTTCAAGCGAATTGCTTAACGGAACTGAAGTAAAAGTCTGTACGGTAATCGGCTTCCCGCTGGGAGCTTCCACACCTGAAACAAAAGCATTTGAAACAAAGAATGCCATCGAAAACGGTGCAACAGAAGTAGATATGGTAATTAACATTGGCGCTTTAAAAGGCGGAGACAATGAGCTAGTGGAAAGAGATATCCGTGCGGTTGTTGATGCTGCCAGAGGAAAAGCATTAACAAAGGTTATTATCGAAACTTGTCTTCTTACTGAAGATGAAAAAGTTAGAGCATGTGAACTTTCTGTAAAAGCAGGTGCTGACTTTGTTAAAACATCTACAGGATTTTCAACAGGAGGAGCAACAGCTGAAGACATCGCACTTATGAGAAAAACTGTCGGCCCAGAAATCGGTGTTAAAGCTTCAGGCGGAGTTAGAAGCGCTGAAGATGCACAGAAAATGATTGATGCAGGTGCAACGAGAATTGGAGCAAGCTCTGGCGCTGCTATTGTCAACGGTTTAACAAGCGATTCAGATTATTAAGAAAAGCGGAAGGCGCCTGTTTATCGGCTTATGACCTCGAGCCGATAAACGGGCGCCCGGAGCTAGACAGTTATCGAAATTCAAAATATTATACTTGTTGTAAAAAAATGCCGGGATTTTCCGGCATTTTTTTATTGTTCTATCGGTCATGAAGCCTAATGACAAACCTTCCAAACTGATTTGCAACTGGAAGAACAAGCAGTGAGGATATCACATTAAATAAAACACTGATGTGTGCAAGCTGCACATCCGGGGAACTGGCTGCACTTTGTCCAAAAACAGCAAGGGCATGAATAAAAGGATAAAAGGCTGCGACACCCAGGCAGTTCAGCCAGATGTGTGCAAAGGCAGTCAGCTTTGCTTCTTTTCCGGAACCGATGGATGCTAAATAAGCGTCTGCGCATGTTCCGATATTAGATCCAAGCATTATGGCAATGCCGGTATCCAAATCCATTGCTCCTGCAGTTAAAAACCCCATGATAATGCCAGTTGTTGCGGTGCTTGATTGGATAATCGCAGTAAGGACAATTCCAGCCGCTGCTGCGAATATGTAATTTCCATCCAAAGCAAGCAGCCAGTGATTAACCATATCATTATCTTTAACTGAACCGGCCAGATATTCAAACCCGCGCATTGCTGCAAAAACCGCTGATAAACCCAGTAATGCCAGACCGGTGCTTCGCATGCTATTTTTCTTCAATACCGCCAGGATGCTTCCGGCAGCAGCAAGCGGAATAATATAAGATTCTATATTAAAAGTGATTAATTCTGTCGTAAATGTTGTCCCGATGTTGGTTCCTAAAATGATGCCGATTGTCTGGGGAAAAGTAAGAATCCGTGCAGAAACCATTCCAATTGTAATAATCATTACCGCTGAACTGCTCTGCAGGACAGCGGTGACCATTGTGCCAATAACAAGACCTTTCCATGGTGAATTTGTCATCACTGCCAGCCATTTTTTAAATGAATCGGCAGATAAATTAAACAGGCCTGATCTTAAAAGTGTCATACCATAAATAAATAACCCGATTAGCAGAAAAAATAATAACAGCTGGACCAAGCATTCACCCCCTACAATTAATACTATGGGACAGCATGCTGGGACATGCTTAAGTGCGAAAAATTGTTTAGCTTGTCATGAATGGGGTATAAAACAATCACAATCAAATAAAAACTAATCCTATAGCAGGCTAATTACTGTTGACCTTGATAAGCTGTTATATTATAATTGCAAGGTACATGGAATAAACCATGTTGTTGATGTAAGTGTGTTGTGCTCGGAGGGAGGGAAAGAGAATGTCTAAAACCGTCGTTCGTAAAAACGAATCGCTTGAAGATGCTCTTCGTCGCTTCAAACGTTCAGTATCAAAAACTGGTACTTTGCAGGAAGCAAGAAAGCGCGAATTCTACGAAAAACCTAGTATTAAACGTAAGAAAAAGTCTGAGGCTGCTAGAAAGCGTAAGTGGTAAGAGAGGGTGTATGTAATGAGTCTTCTCGAGCGTTTAAATGAAGATATGAAACAAGCGATGAGGAATAAAGAAAAAGAAAAGCTTACTGTAATTCGTATGATTAAAGCTTCGCTTCAAAACGAAGCAATCAAGCTTGGTGAAGAGCTTAACGAAGAACAGGAGCTAACTGTCCTTTCTCGCGAAGTTAAACAACGCAAGGATTCCCTCCATGAATTTGAAAAAGCAGGTCGTGAAGATCTTGTTGAAAAAATTCGTACTGAACTTCAGTATGTCGAATTATATATGCCAAAACAGCTCTCTGAAGATGAAGTTTCAAAAATTGTTGCAGAAACGGTTGCAGAAACTGGTGCTTCTTCAAAAGCTGATATGGGAAAAGTGATGGCTGCAATTATGCCTAAGGTAAAAGGCAAAGCAGATGGGTCACTTGTAAATAAACTTGTACAACAACACCTTTCATAAAACTATGCAATAAAAGACCGAAAGCCATTGGCTGACGGTCTTTTTTATTTGCTGTTCACTTAAATTATTCTTATCCTTTAGGCTATGAAAGCTTAAATAATGCTGGAATGTTTTACGTTTATTTCTAGGTTATACTAATAATACATCCGCTTTGTAAATACTGATTATAGGAAAAAATAAAAATGAAACTTTTTAATGATTGAATCGTAAATACATATAGAATCTATTTTGCGGTTAAAGGGGGGAGAAATTTGATTGCCAGAAGAGCAATAACCGCCTTTTCATTGTTCTTTGCTCTGCTGCTTTTGGGAAGCCCTTTTCAAGGAAAAGCCAATAATGAAAAAGTGCTGATTGTTCCTATTGAAGAAACTGTGGAAAAAGGGCTTTATGCATTTTTAAATAGAGCGGTCCAAACAGCTGAAGAAGAAAATGCCTCAGCCATTATATTTGAAATAAATACACCCGGAGGCGCAGTAGATGCAGCCGGGCAAATCGGAAGGCTGTTAACCTCGACAAATGTAAAAACAATATCTTTTGTCAATAAGCAGGCCTTATCTGCAGGTGCCTATATAGCATTGAATACGGATGAAATATACATGGTGCCTGGTTCAACAATGGGTTCAGCAGCAATTATTGACCAGCAGGGTAATACGGCTGGCAAGAAAGCGGAATCATACTGGTTTGCGGCTATGCAGAGTGCTGCCTCACAAACGGGCAGAGATCCTGTTTATGCCCTTGCTATGGCAGATGAATCGGTGGATCTGCCAGATTTAGGGGCGCCGAAAGGAAAGCTTCTTACCCTCACAGCTGAACAGGCTAAAGAGGTAGGGTATTCGGAAGGCACAGTAGATTCAAGGGCGGAATTACTGAAAGTGCTGGGGTTTGAGGGAGCTGCTGTACAGACAATTGATGAAAGCTTTGCAGAAAAGGTGGCCCGTTTTATTACCCATCCTGTCGTTATACCAATTCTATTATCCATCGGAAGCCTTGGGCTTGTTCTGGAGCTGTATTCACCGGGTTTCGGCATCCCTGGCTTCATGGGGTTATCGGCCCTGCTCCTTTTCTTTTATGGCCATATGGTGGCCGGCCTGGCAGGATATGAAACATTAATTCTGTTTGTAATAGGCATAGGTTTAATAATAGCTGAGTTTTTCCTTCCTGGAGGAATTGCAGGAATAGCTGGAATAGCAGCTGTGCTGGGCAGCCTGTTCCTGGCTGCTGACAATGCAGCCCATATGGGAATGTCTATTTTAATTGCTATGGGAGTTTCAGTATTGGCATCTATATTAATGATAAAGGTGTTTGGTAAAAAAATGAAATTCTTCAAAAAAATAATATTAACCGATAGCACAAATACAGAAAAAGGCTATATTTCAAATAAGAGCAGACTTGAACTGATTGGCCTTGAGGGTTATGCGCTTACAGCACTAAGGCCATCTGGTACAGTTGTCATCGGGGATGAGCGGATTGACGTTGTCAGTGAGGGAGGCTTTATCCTAAAAGGGGCAAAAGTAAAAGTTGTTAAAGCAGAAGGCTCACGTATTGTTGTAAGGGAAGTATCTAATCTTGATTTAGATAAATAAAATCATCAGGAGGTAGGAATATGTTAGAAGCAGGGACAGTATTTGTTCTGGTTGCCGTTGTACTTGGTGTCATTTTACTTGGGATATTATTCACCTTTGTACCGGTAATGCTGTGGATTTCAGCATTGGCAGCGGGTGTCAGAGTCAGTATCTTTACATTAATTGGAATGAGGCTTCGCCGGGTTATACCAAGCCGTGTTATTAACCCGTTAATCAAAGCCCATAAGGCAGGGATTGATGTATCAACAAACCAGCTGGAAAGCCATTACTTGGCAGGGGGAAATGTTGATAGAGTTGTCAATGCATTAATTGCAGCACACCGTGCAAATATTGATTTAAGCTTTGAACGCAGTGCTGCCATCGACCTGGCAGGGCGTGACGTTTTGGAAGCTGTTCAAATGAGCGTTAACCCAAAAGTAATTGAAACTCCTTTCATTGCGGGTGTGGCGATGGATGGTATTGAAGTAAAGGCGAAAGCGCGAATTACGGTCCGGGCAAATATTGACCGTCTAGTCGGGGGAGCCGGTGAGGAAACAATTGTGGCGCGTGTTGGTGAGGGGATTGTCTCTACAATCGGTTCGCAGACTGATCACAAGAAAGTACTCGAAAATCCTGATATGATTTCTCAGACTGTTCTCTCGAAAGGTCTGGATGCGGGGACTGCTTTCGAAATCCTTTCCATTGATATTGCGGACGTGGATATCGGCAAAAATATCGGTGCGGAACTTCAGACTGAACAAGCAGAGGCGGATAAGAAGATTGCCCAGGCGAAAGCGGAAGAAAGACGTGCAATGGCAGTAGCGCAAGAACAGGAAATGAAAGCCCGTGTTGAAGAAATGCGAGCGAAGGTTGTGGAAGCAGAGGCTCAGGTGCCGCTAGCCATGTCAGAAGCGCTCCGTTCTGGAAATATTGGTGTAATGGATTATATGAATATCCAAAACATCTCAGCTGATACCGAAATGAGGGACTCAATCGGCAATATGAGTGATGACGGCAAAAGTGGCCGCAAAAATGACTAAATGATCCCATATTGGGAGAAGGGAGGAAACTCTCTTGGAATTCTTATTGGAGAATCCTTTTATTCTCATTGCCTTAATAGCTTTCATTTCCTCCTTCTTCAAAAAAAAGAAGGAGGAAAAGCCTGTTAAACAGACTCCCCGTTCAGTACAGCAAGAGCAGCGGACACAGGCAGAAAGAACTTCGGCAGAGTCTGCATTGGCCGAAGCGCTAAAAGAAGAAAAAAGGCAGCAGACAGAAAAAGCCAGAAGAATTGAAGAAGAATACAGGCAGCGTAAACAGAAGGCTGAAGAAAGTATGAAGGCTCTTCAGAATCAGCGGAAAGCTGCCGAAAGAAAAGCAAGTGCATTAGCGAAAATAGCTTCAAATACAAACGCAGAGCATCCAAAGGAACCATCTGGAGCAGGAAGTTTTGAGCTAAGGAAACAGTCACTGGTTGACGGAATTATCTGGTCTGAAATCCTTGGGCCTCCAAAATCAAAAAATCCTCACCGATCCCTAAGAGGAAGCAATAAAAAATAAGTGCTAGAACCTCCGTTCATTTCATAAATATGAGATGAAAGGGGGTTCTTTTTTTATGGCAAAAAAGTGGGGACAATTCGTCCGCGGCTGGATGACTAAAAATATGGAGCTTCCTCAAGATGTCATGATGGATCTGCCCCGCATCACAATGATTGGGCAAATCCATATCTATATAGAGAACCACAGGGGATTATTGGCTTTTTCAGATAAGGAATTAAGACTGCTTTTGAAGCAGGGGCAGCTTTTAATTCGAGGGAAAGCTTTCGTTATAAAAACGATACTGCCAGAAGAAATATTGCTGGAGGGGAAAATTGACTCAGTTACTTATATTACAGACACTGATTAAGAATTCAGGGGGAAGGAAATGAAGAACCAGTGGATCGAATTTTACAGGGGCCTTGTAACAGTTAAAGCAAGCGGGAGGGGAATAGAAAGATTTATTAATGCGCTTACCCGCAGCGGAATCAATATCTGGAACGTGAAAAACCATGGAACGCAATCAGTCACCTTTAAAATGAAATTGGAAGATGCCAAAAAAATAAGGAGCCACGCCAGGAACAGTGATTGCAGAATCGAGTTCCTGCAGCGGGCAGGAGCTCCATTCCTTGTGAAAAGGCTGCTGAAAAACAGCGGGTTTGCTGCTGGTGCACTCGCGTTTTTTGCAGTCATTCTCCTTTTATCCAATATGGTTTGGGGAATAGAGATCAAGGGTGCAAATCCTGCTACTGAATATCAGATCATCAAAGAATTGGACAAGATGGGGGTTAAAAAAGGAAAGCTGCAGTTCTTTGTAGATAACGTGGAGTCTATTCAGCGTAAACTTTCAAACAATATTGAAGCGATTACTTGGGTCGGTGTGGAGTTAAAAGGGACAACCTACCATTTGCAGGTCGTAGAGAAAAATGAGCCTAATAAGCCTGAGTATTTAAGTCCGCGTCATTTGGTAGCGAAGAAGAAAGCAGTCATTGTAGATATGTTTGTCGAAGAAGGGCGTGCAGTCGTTGATATACACGATCATGTTCAGCCAGGACAGCTTTTGGTCTCAGGGATAATCGGGAAAGAGGGCCAAACAGAGACTGTTCCTTCGAAGGGGGAGATTTTCGGGGAGACATGGTATAAGTCTGAAGTCATTCTTCCGCTTAAAAGCACTTTCAAAGTCTTCAGCGGCAGTGAAAAAGTCAAGCATGCAATTACGATCGGAAATCTTGAAATTCCATTATGGGGATTTGGAAGCCCGGAGTTTGAAGAGTATGAATTAGAGGAAAATGAAAAAAGAGTAAAATTCCTGAAATGGGAGCTTCCTATTTCATATGTAAATAAAACGTTCCGTGAAAGGGAGCAAGTCACAAGAATATATTCCAATAAAGAGGCATTTGAAGCAGCGAAAGATTTGGCAAGAAAAAAAATAAAAAGCAGCTTAGATGAAAATGCTAAAGTTATGGGAGAAAAAGTTTTGCACCAATCAATTGACAATGGTAAAGTAACAATAGCAATACATTTCCAAATTATTGAGAATATTGCAGAAGGACAACCAATTATTCAAGGAGATTCGGAATGACAGAAGACTTGAAAACAATGAACCTGCAGCTGGAAGACCCAAACGAAGCAATTGCCCTATTGGGAAATTCGGATGCAAACCTAAAAGTTATTGAGCAAGAACTGAATGTTTCCATTGTAACCAGGGGAGAATCTGTTTATGTGTCTGGAGAAATGGACAAGGTAGAACTGGTTGGAAAGGTTCTGGATAAACTGCTTTATGTAATCCGGAAAGGGATAAATATAAGCCAGAGAGACGTCATGTATGCCCTTCAAATGGCTCATAAGGGTACACTTGAGTACTTCAGTGATTTATATGAAGAAGAAATTACAAAAAATGCAAAAGGCAAGTCCATTCGTGTTAAGACATTAGGCCAGCGTCAATACATTCAAGCAATCCGTGGAAATGACCTGGTTTTTGGCATAGGTCCGGCAGGAACAGGCAAGACCTATTTGGCTGTTGTCATGGCCGTAAATGCTTTGAAAAATGGGAATGTGAAAAGGATTATCCTTACCCGTCCTGCAGTCGAAGCTGGCGAAAGCCTTGGTTTTCTGCCGGGGGATCTGAAGGAAAAAGTCGATCCTTACTTAAGGCCATTGTATGATGCTTTGCATGATATTTTAGGTGCAGAGCATACACAAAGAATGATTGAAAGAGGCACGATTGAAATTGCACCGCTGGCGTACATGCGCGGAAGAACTTTAGATGATGCTTTTGTCATCCTGGATGAAGCGCAAAATACAACTCAAGCCCAAATGAAAATGTTTCTAACCCGGCTGGGCTTCGGCTCAAAAATGATTATTACTGGAGACAGAACACAAGTTGACCTTCCAAAGGGAGTAAAATCCGGCCTGATAATGGCTGAAGATATACTCAAGGGTGTAAGTGGGCTATCATTCGTTCATTTGGAACAAAGTGATGTTGTGCGGCATCCGCTTGTGGCCAGGATTATCCAGGCATACGAAAAAGAAGATAAGCAGTGAACCGTTAAGCCGCCGATTTTGGCGGTTTTTTCGTTGAGTAAAAAGATTCAGCGGTATAAATGAATAGCAGGAATCCTCATGGAATTATTTGCTATTAATGAAATGTTTAGGTAACCTGTTAATAGATAGGCCTTTTTCTTGGTGAAAACCATCAGAAAAACTGTTATGATTTTACATAATTAATACTGAAATGCTTTTTAAAGTTTATTGGAATTTTTTTACCCAGGACAGGAGGGGTAAATGTGCCAAACCTTCAGCAGAGTATGACAACAATCAGAAATTTGCTTAATATGAACTTTTTTCGTGTTCTCTTATTTATTCTCTTGGGTATTGTTATGTATTTTTCCATGTATAGCAATGTAAAGCCTGAAAAGCTGGATGTAAGTCTATTCTCTGTTGCTGAACAGACGATAAGGTCACCAATCACAGTAGAGGATAAAGCAAGCACAGAAAGAAAGAGAAAAGAAGCAGAAAATAACGTTAAGGATATTTACGTTGTAAAAAAAGAGATTGCACAAAACAGAGTTGACCTGGTTACCTCCATTTTCGGTTCCGTATCGGAAGTGAACGATGAAGTAAAAGAAGAGATGGAAGAGAAGAAGAAAGCTGCTGCAAATGAGGCCGATAAAGATGCAGAGGCACCAGACCCTGCAGGCCCTGGTCCTGATGATAAATTGGCTATGGTTAAAGAAAAGCTCACTGATGACGTAACACGTGAGGTTTCAGATGGCGTTTTCCTTTCTTTGCTGCAGGCAAAGGAGGGAGAGCTGAGCATTGCAAAAGACCTTACTGTAACGGCCATAAATAAAATTATGAACAATGAAATTCCGGCTGAACAGGTGGAGAACGCGAAAAAGCGTGTTGAAGAAGAACTGAAGTTTACCAGCTTAAATTCAGATTTGAAAAAAGCTGCAATAGAACTGGGACGATATGCTATATATCAAAATCAATTTTATGATCCTGCTGCCACGGAAGAATTACGGCAGCAGACTGTTGAGAGTGTCGAGCCGGTTAAAATCCTGCAGGGACAGATAATCGTTGAAGAAAATCAGCTGATCAGCAGGGACATATACAGGCAGCTGGAACTTGTAGGACTCCTTGACAGTGTAAATTCGATTCAGCCTTTTATCGGGTTATCGCTGATAATCGTCATTGTCTTATCGGCCCTATATTATTATTTCCATGAAATGAACGTACAGCGGGAATTAAAGCAAAGTTATCTATTGCTGTTTAGCCTTATTTTTATCTTATCCATATTACTGATGAAGGTCATAAGCCTATTCCAATATGCTGATTATTCAGAGATAGGATACATTTACCCTGCAGCAATGGGAGCTATGCTGATCAAAATACTAATTGATGAAAAGCTTGCCATGTACTATACGATCATAATGGCTATCACAGGAAGCGTAATTTTTAATGAAGGCGTCACTGGGACGTTTCAGCTGACATCAGCCATTTATATCCTCTGCAGCGGCTTGGCTGCCATATTGTTTTTGAGCAAGCAGAATCGCCGCTCCAAAATTTTGCAGGCTGGTTTATTTGTATCTGCAGTAAACATACTTGTTATCTTTTCAATGCTTTTCTTAAGAAACGGTCACTATGATACGATTGAATACGGATTTTATTTTGTTATCGCTCTGATTTCAGGCATTTCTTCTGCAGTGCTGGCAATTGGCCTGCTGCCGTATTTCGAGGCAGGCTTTGGAATTTTGTCTACTATGAGGCTGATTGAACTATCTAATCCTAATCATCCTCTGCTGAGAAAGATACTGACCGAGTCTCCCGGAACCTACCATCATAGTGTAATGGTTGCTAATCTTTCCGAGTCAGCGTGTGAAGCTATTGGGGCAAATGGCCTTCTGGCAAGGGTGGGCTGCTATTATCACGATATCGGTAAAACAAAGCGGCCTCAATTTTTCATCGAGAATCAGGTTAATATTGAAAATCCGCATGATCGGCTCCCTCCGCAGACCAGCAAGAATATTATTATTGCCCATGCTGCCGATGGTGCTGAAATGCTGAGGAAGCATAAGATGCCTAAGGAGATAGTAGATATTGCCGAACAGCATCATGGAACAACATTGCTGAAATATTTTTACTACAAAGCAAAACAGAATGGAATGGAAGTAAAGGAAGAGGACTACCGCTATCCGGGACCAAAACCGCAATCAAAAGAGTCGGCAGTAATTGGCATTGCTGATAGTGTGGAAGCTGCAGTCCGTTCAATGGCGCATCCTACTACAGAACAAATAGAGGAACTGGTCAAAAAGATAATCGCAGACAGACTTCAGGATGGACAGCTGAATGAATGTGATTTAACCTTAAAAGAGCTGGAAACCGTTTCACACTCGTTCTGTGAAACGTTAAACGGGATTTTCCATTCACGTATTGAGTATCCTGAAATGACAAAACAGAAGGTGAAACAGGCATGAATTTAAATATTGATTTTTTGGACGAAACAAATGAGCTTCAGGAAAATGATATAGCCAAAATTGAAGAGCTAATTAATTTTGCTGCCTCTATAGAATCTGTGGAGCCGGAAAGCGAAGTATCCATCACATTTGTGACCAATGAGCGCATCCGCGAAATCAACAGGGAGTATCGGGATAAAGATCGGCCGACAGATGTTATTTCTTTTGCAATGGAAGAGTTGGGAGAAGGTGAAATCGAACTGATTGGTGCCGATATGCCCAGAGTCCTGGGGGATATCATTATCTCCGTTGCGAAGGCGAAGGAGCAGGCGGAGGAGTACGGTCACTCTTTTATAAGGGAGCTTGGTTTCTTGGCGGTCCATGGCTTCCTTCATCTTCTTGGATATGATCATGAAAATCCAGAAGATGAGAAAAAAATGTTTTCCCGCCAAAAGGATATATTAGATGAATTCGGGCTCACAAGATAGAAAGGTCCGAAAACACAGTGTCCTCAAATCCTTTTCGTTTGCTTTTTCCGGCATTAGGGCAGCGGTATTGAATGAAAGGAATCTGCAGATACATTTGGCAGTGTCGATAGCTGTTATTATGTTTGGGGTATTCTTTGACATTTCCAGCCTTGAATGGATGATCATTCTCCTGGCCATCGGGGGCATGCTCTCACTCGAGCTGCTGAACACAGCCATTGAAAGGGTTGTGGATCTGGCAACAGAAGAGTATCATCCCCTTGCAAAGCAAGCAAAGGATATTGCTGCTGGAGCAGTACTGGTGTATGCAATTGTAAGTGTAATTATAGGCGGAGTTATACTTCTTCCTAAAATTCTCATTTTTTTGCAGTAATGTGAAGCTGTCCGGATGGGCAGCTTTACTTTTTGGTATTTCTATATAAACAGCAAGGCCTGACAGTATTCTGAAAAAAATATAGAGCATGGGTTTGAAAACGCTCGCTGAATCCGCTAAAATGACAGAACAGCAGTTAATATTGCATGCTGGGAGATGTTGTGGAATCTCATTCAGAACAATGGTTTGGTTCAAAATTAAATCAGCCTATATATTTTTAGAAAATTCAATTTTTTTTATTACGTTTTTGCTACAAACGATGAAAATCACAGTAAAATGTTGTAAAATAAAAGAGAAGCGGCTGCTTCTTACCGAAGAAGCTATTGAGCGCATTGCTTAATTTCACAAGGCCCACTACAGGTCCGAAAATTGGGTTATATTGGCTTGGGGAGCAACTCGCTTTACAGGAAAGGAAGAAATATTTGTGAACAGCGATCAACTAATAAAAGAAGCAATAATTGCAAGAGATAGAGCATATGTGCCATATTCAAAATTTAAAGTAGGAGCGGCACTATTAAGCAGTGACGGGCAGGTCTTTCATGGCTGCAACATCGAAAATGCTGCATACAGCATGTGTAATTGTGCTGAGAGGACTGCGCTTTTTAAAGCGTATTCTGATGGCGTAAAAAGTTTTTCAGCCATAGCTGTAGTTGCTGACACAGACCGTCCAGTTCCCCCATGCGGTGCATGCAGACAGGTAATAGCCGAATTATGTCCGCCTGACATGAAAGTGGTTTTAACCAACTTAAAAGGGGATATTAAGGAATTAACAGTTGAAGAATTACTGCCAGGAGCATTTTCACCGGAGGATTTACATGAATAACACTACTACACCAAAAGGACACAAATCAGGGTTTATTTCCATAATCGGCAGACCGAACGTAGGAAAGTCGACGTTCTTAAATCGCGTAATCGGGCAGAAGATTGCGATTATGAGTGATAAACCGCAGACAACGCGCAATAAAGTTCAGGGTGTCCTGACTACCAATGACGCACAATTTATTTTTATTGATACGCCAGGAATCCATAAGCCAAAGCATAAACTGGGAGACTTCATGATGAAAGTTGCCCAGAATACACTTAAAGAAGTGGATGTCATCCTGTTTATGGTAAATGCCCAGGAAGGCTTTGGACGCGGTGAAGAATTCATACTTGAGAAATTTCAGTCAGTCCGTACACCGATTTTCCTTGTAATCAATAAGATTGACCAGGTACATCCTGATGAACTTCTTAAAATTATTGAGTCATATAAGGAAAAGTACGAGTTCAGCGAAATTATCCCCATTTCTGCTTTAGAAGGCAATAATGTAGAGACGCTGTTAGGACAGATTAAAGAATATATTCCGGAAGGGCCGCAGTTTTATCCAGCTGATCAAGTAACGGACCACCCAGAGAGATTTATCGTTTCCGAACTGATCAGGGAAAAGGCGCTCCATTTAACAAGAGAAGAAATACCGCATTCGCTTGCTGTAACCATTGATAAAATGGAGCGCCGCGAAGATAAGGATGTCATTCATGTCATGGCAACAATCATTGTGGAGCGTGACTCCCAAAAGGGCATTGTGATTGGAAAGCAAGGAAAAATGCTCAAGGAAATCGGAAAAAGAGCAAGGGTTGATATTGAGAATCTTCTTGGATCAAAGGTTTTTCTGGAGCTATGGGTCAAAGTCCAAAAAGACTGGCGCAATAAAATGTCTCAGCTCCGCGACTTTGGCTTCCGTGAAGATGAGTACTAAACCCGGCCCTAATTAAAGTATTATCCATTTCTGATTTATATGCATACAGGTGATTGACAATATTTTCGTCTCATGATTTTACAAAGACAGGCTATGATATAGATAAATGTATTGGGATAAAGAAATTGCTAGTTGAATAACTGAAAGGTGGGGTTTTCGATGATGGATTTTACCTGGAGAGTGTTTTCCCAGACAGGAAATATTGACACATATCTTCTCTTCAAGGAGCTAGAAAAGGAAACTCAGGATATACCCGGCAGCAATGATGAAGAGCTAGCAGAAGCTGATTTTCCCATCTCATAGGTTTGTCGAAAGACAGGGATGGTGTCACGGTTGCTTGATAAATGTGAAGGCATCGTCATCAGGACAACTAATTATAGTGAAACAAATAAGATTGTTACTTTATATACCCGTGAATGGGGAAAAGTTGGTGTGATGGCACGAGGTGCGAAAAAGCCGAACAGCAGACTTGCTGCGGTCACCCAGCTTTTTACATACGGGAATTTTTTAGTTCAGCGTGGAGGCGGTTTGGGTACCCTGCAGCAGGGGGACATGATTTCATCCATGCGGTCCATTAAAGAAGATATTTTTTTGACGGCATATGCAAGCTATATTGTCGATTTGACTGATAAAAGCATCGAGGATAAGAAGCCTAATCCATTCTTATTCGAATTGCTGTATCAAACGCTAAATTTAATAAACGAAGGATATGACCCGGAAATTCTCACAAACATTTATGAAATGAAAATGCTGAATGCTCTGGGTTTATATCCAGTACTTGATCAATGTTCTGTCTGCGGAAGCACTGACGGACATTTTGCATTTTCTATCCGGGAAAACGGCCTGATTTGTCACCGCTGTCTTGGTAAGGATCCTTATCATTATAAAGTGTCGCAGGCGACAATTAAGCTGCTTCGCCTATTTTACTTTTTTGACTTGTCCCGGCTCGGCAATATCTCTGTCAAACCGGAAACCAAAGCTGAATTAAAAAAGATTATTTCTGCCTATTATGAAGAGTATTCAGGTTTAAACTTGAAGACAAAGAAGTTTTTGAATCAAATGGCTAAGTTTAATGATTTAATGTAAAGAGTTTCTTTATAAGCGAAGCTTTTGTTATTATTGACAATTTAAATCCATTCCGCTATGATTCAAATTAATAAAATATAATTGCTGTGAAGGAAAAGAGTACTTAACATTTTCTATAAAAGCGAACCCGGGATAGTGGGAGCCGGGCATGGATGGTTAAGGAAGGGCGTTCCAGAGCAATATTGTCTATCGACAACAAAAGAGGCTGCGGTCAAAATCGCAGCAAATAGGGTGGAACCGCGGGTAAACTCTCGTCCCTATGCCATTGGGCATAGAGACGGGAGTTTTTTATGTTCACAAAAAGGCGGAAGCGCTGCAGGTAGACAGCTGCTAAGTTCATAAAGCTTTACTTTATAACAAATAAGAAAGAGGTGTCCTATGAATATTCAAAACATGATATTAACACTTCAGAAACATTGGTCTGAACAGGGTTGTATCTTGATGCAGGCTTATGATACTGAAAAAGGGGCCGGTACAATGAGCCCGTATACATTTTTAAGAGCGATTGGACCAGAGCCTTGGAATGTGGCTTATGTAGAGCCTTCACGCCGTCCGGCCGATGGGCGTTATGGAGAGAATCCAAACCGGCTTTATCAGCATCATCAATTTCAGGTGATCATGAAGCCGTCGCCTGATAATATTCAGGAGCTGTATCTTGATTCATTAAAAGCATTGGGTATTGATCCGCTTGAACATGATATCCGGTTTGTAGAAGATAACTGGGAAAATCCTTCTCTGGGCTGTGCAGGCTTAGGTTGGGAAGTTTGGCTTGATGGTATGGAAATAACGCAATTCACCTATTTCCAGCAGGTAGGCGGATTGGAATGTAAGCCTGTGTCTGTTGAGATTACATACGGAATTGAAAGGCTCGCATCCTACATTCAGGACAAGGAAAATGTCTTTGACCTTGAATGGACTGACGGGTTTACGGTTAGAGATATTTTCCTGCAGCCTGAGTTCGAGCATTCGAAATATACATTTGAAACGTCTGATCAGGAAATGCTCTTCAATTTGTTCAATATTTATGAAAAAGAAGCACATAGGCAAATGGATGAAGGACTTGTACACCCAGCATATGACTATGTATTAAAATGCTCTCATACCTTTAATCTGCTTGATGCAAGGGGAGCGATTTCTGTAACAGAAAGAACAGGCTATATCGCACGATGCCGAAATCTGGCCAGAAAAGTAGCCAAAACTTTTTATGAAGAGAGAGAAAAACTTGGCTTCCCAATTTTAAAGGATAAGGAGGAAGGATCTCATGAATAAGAAAGATCTTCTGCTGGAAATTGGACTCGAAGAAATGCCTGCCAGATTTGTCACTAATTCAATGAATCAGCTTTCAGATAAAGTGAAATCATGGCTTTTGGATAAGAAAATATCTTTTGACGAGATCAGCGCTTTCTCTTCTCCACGCCGTTTGGCTGTTCTTGTAACGGGAGTAGATACCGCCCAGGAGGACATAAATGAGGAAGCGAAAGGACCTGCAAAAAAAATCGCCTTAACCGAGGATGGAGAATGGTCTAAAGCTGCGGCTGGATTCAGCCGGGGTCAGGGAGCTTCTGTTGAAGATATATTCTTTAAAGAAATTAATGGGGTTGAATATGCCCATGTCAGCAAATTTATTAAAGGGAAAGAAACAGCAGCCCTGCTGCCGGAACTTCAGCAGATTGTTACCTCATTATCATTCCCGAAGAATATGCGCTGGGCAAACCAGGAACTGCGTTTTATAAGGCCGATCAAATGGCTTATGGCATTATTCGGAAATGAAGTCATTCCTTTTGCAATCACGAATGTTCAGACTTCTAACCTTACAAGGGGCCACCGCTTTCTGGGCGAAGAAATTGAAATTAACAATCCTTCTGATTATGAAAAGTTTCTGCTGGCGCAATATGTGATAACTAACCCTCAGGTAAGAAAAGGTGCTATTCTATCACAATTGGAAAAAATTGAAGAAGAGAATGACTGGGTGATCCCTGTCGATGAAGATTTATTGGAAGAAGTAAACAATCTGGTTGAGTACCCGACAGCATTATATGGGCAGTTTGAAGAGGAATACCTGGAGCTTCCGGAAGAGGTTTTAATTACCTCCATGAAGGAGCACCAGCGCTATTTTCCGGTGAAGTCCAAAGAGGGCAGGCTGCTTCCTTACTTTGTTACTGTCCGAAATGGATCACATGAACATTTGGAGAAAGTGGCTAAAGGAAATGAGAAAGTATTACGGGCAAGACTTTCTGATGCAGCTTTCTTCTACAGGGAAGACCAAAAAACGGAAATCGCGGTATCACTGGAAAAACTTAAAAACATTGTTTACCATGAAGAAATTGGAACTCTTGCTGAGAAGGTGGACCGTGTTCGCCAGCTGGCAGCTAGACTGAGTGAGAATCTTCATTTCAGTGATGAAGCAAAGGCCGTGACAGACCGGGCTGCTGAAATCAGCAAGTTCGACCTTGTTTCGCATATGGTTTATGAATTTCCAGAGCTGCAAGGTTTTATGGGGGAAAAATACGCCCTGCAAAAAGGTGAAAAGGAAGCTGTGGCGCGTGCAATCAATGAACATTATATGCCGCGCAATGCAGAGGACCAGACGCCTGCAAGTGATGCTGGTGCAGTACTGTCTATTGCTGAAAAGCTGGACACAATTGTGTCTTCCTTTGCAATAGGGATTATTCCAAGCGGCTCCCAGGATCCGTATGCTTTAAGAAGACAGGCAACAGGTGTTATCCAGACTTTACTGGCAAAAAACTGGGATCTAAAGCTCGAAGAATTGATCGCATTATCTTCTGAGACTGTTCTTAATTCGAAGATTGGAAAGAAATCAAAGAGTGAATTGATGCAGGAACTGGTTTCTTTCTTTAAATTAAGAATCAAATATTTGCTCCAGGAGAAGGCAGTGCGCTATGACTTAATTGAAGCTGTTTTAGGCAGTGAAATCGGTTCAGTGCCTTCACTTGTAAATAGAGCTGAAGTATTGGAATCCCACAAGGATGCTGAAGGTTTCAAGGAAAGTATTGAAGCTCTTAGCCGAGTTATCAACATTGCTTCTAAGGCAGAGAACAAAGAGGACATAGATAGCAGCTTATTTGAAAACGAATACGAAAAAGCTCTGTTCAACAAATATTTATCAGTGAGCGAGGAATTAAGAAAAGAGGTTACAGAAGAAGCTGCCTTTAACTTGCTAATAAGCATGAAACCTGAAATTGATCATTACTTCGAGCATACTATGGTTATGGATGAAAATCAGGAAATTCGCAGCAATAGGCTGCATCAGATGGCAAATTTGGCTGATGTGATTAAGGAATTTGCAAATATGAACGAAATTATTGTTAAATAACGAGCTTAAATTTTGCGTTTTATGCTGGAATAGGATTAAATTTTAAGAGGGAAGACAGCTGCTTTGGCTGTCAGGAAAGAGCCTGTTATATTGCTGACGGGCTCTTTCATATTTTGGACATATTAAGCAAAGTTAAAGAAAACTATATATGAAACACATCTTTTCATTTATGACAAATAGTATATAATAATTATATAAAAGTATAACCTTATTATAGCGGGAAATGAGTGCCATTAGCATACCTTTTTCAGATTAGGTGGTGAGGAAGATCGAATTAAATAAAAGGCAGGAAAAGATCATAGAAATCGTAAAGGAAAACGGGCCGATTACTGGTGAAAGTATAGCGGAACAGCTTAACTTAACCAGGGCAACACTAAGGCCGGATCTGGCTATATTAACGATGGCAGGCTATTTGGATGCCCGTCCGCGTGTAGGCTATTTTTATACGGGGAAAACCGGGGCACAGCTGTTGACAGAAAACCTTCAGAAGCTTTATGTAAGAGATTATCAATCCATTCCTGTAGTCGTTAATGAAAATGTTTCGGTATATGATGCAATTGTGACTATGTTTCTGGAAGATGTCGGCACGCTATTTGTTGTGGACCAGAGTTCGCTGCTTGTAGGGGTTTTGTCAAGGAAGGATTTGCTTCGGGCAAGTATTGGCAAGCAGGAGCTTAATTCCATCCCTGTTAATATCATTATGACAAGAATGCCTAATATTACGATGTGTGAAAAAGATGATTTGCTCATAGAAGTCGCTAAAAAGCTGATTGAAAAGCAAATCGATGCCCTTCCTGTTGTTAAAAAGACGGAGAAAGGGTTCGAAGTAAACGGCAGGATAACCAAAACAAACCTGACAAAAGCATTCTTGGCCCTGGCCGGAGAAAAGTAGAAAAGTAAGAAGGAGATGGTGTTGAAGAATGGAAAAATTGCCGATCATCTACGTCGTTTCGGACTCAGTGGGAGAAACGGCCGAACTTGTAACAAAAGCTGCCACGAGTCAGTTTAATGGCAGTGATATATTTATTAAGCGCTTTCCATATGTTGAAGAAAAAGTACATATTGATGAAGTCATTTCGCTGGCAAAGCTGGATAATGGGATGATAGCCTATACAATGGTTAAGCCGGATATGAGGAAATATATTAACCAGCGGTCTGCAGAAGAAGGGATATATGCTTTTGATATCGTTGGCCCCTTAATGGATCAAATCCAAAGAGCATGCGGCATTACACCGCTTTTTGAACCTGGACTGGTCAGAAAGCTTGATGAGGATTATTTTAAAAAGATTGAGGCTATCGAGTTCGCTGTGAAATATGATGATGGCCGGGACCCTCGTGGAATATTAAAAGCGGATATAGTGTTAATAGGCGTTTCAAGGACATCAAAAACACCTCTTTCTCAATATCTTGCACATAAACGCCTTAAAGTGGCTAACGTTCCCCTTGTTCCTGAAGTAGATCCTCCAGAAGAGCTGTTTCTTGTCCCGCCGGATAAGTGCTTCGGTCTGAAAATCAGTCCTGAGAAATTAAACTTTATCCGAAGAGAACGTCTAATATCGCTAGGTTTAAGCGATAATGCCAGCTATGCTAATATAGAGAGAATCAAAGAAGAAATAGGTTACTTTGAGAAGATCGTATCCAAAATTAAATGCCCGGTTATAGATGTCACGAATAAGGCAGTAGAAGAAACAGCCAATATGATTTTAAATCAATACCGTAAAAGCTTTCCGAAAAGCTAGCACATAAACTTTTTATGTGCCTTTTCTTTTTTATGCTCGGCATCAAGGCTGATTAGCTTTACGTAAATATGCTCCACTCTAAGATGGGCATTTTAACAAAAAAACTGCAAATTAAATTATATTCATGCCAGATAAAATAATGGCAAAATAGAGATTAATGTACTATAATAAAAAATTGTGATAAAAATGTACCCGAATAGGTTTAGAGTTCATTGCGAAGGAATAAACTATTTATTGTGGCATGTCAAGCTTTCGTCCAAGAAAAAATTCGACATATCTCACTATGCAAAAGTTATTCATGCAAAGAAGGATTATGCGGAGTGATGTAGAATTATTAGAACATTAGGCAAACCAAACATTATAGTGGATGCTGATTCCTGTCCCGTAAAAGAAGAAATTGTCGAAATAGCCAATTCCTTTACAATGGACGCAGTGTTTGTTGCTTCTTATGCCCATATGAAAAATGACCTAAATGGGGCTGTCTGGAAATTTGTTGACAGCAGTAAGGAAGCTGCTGATTTATTCATAATGAATTATGTGAAATCAGGAGATGTAGTGGTAACTCAAGATATTGGATTGGCATCCACTCTTTTGCTGAATGGTGTTTACGTCCTTTCCCCCAGGGGAATTTTATTTGAAGAAAATGAAATCCGGACCGCGCTTGAAATGAGGCATCTTTCAGCGAAAGCGCGAAGAAGAGGAGTTTATGGGAAAGGCCCAAAACCATACAGCCGAGAGGACCGATCCAGGTTTGTGCAGCAATTGACAAAGATTTTGTCGAATCTTGAAGGAATTCAGTAATGTTTATCGAATACCTGAGTAAGTAATGGAGTTGTTCATATGGCAGAACGGATCGCCGAGGAGAAAGTAAATGAAATTCGGCAAGCTGTAGATATTGTTGATGTCATTGGCGACTATATTCAATTAAACAAGCAAGGACGCAACTACTTTGGGCTTTGTCCTTTTCATGGCGAAAATACTCCTTCCTTTTCTGTATCACCTGAAAAGCAAATCTATCATTGCTTTGGATGCGGAGCTGGAGGTAATGCATTTTCTTTCTTAATGGAATTAGAAGGGTATTCCTTTCAGGAAGCTGCCTTAAAACTTGCTGAAAAAGGAAATGTCAAGCTTGAAATTGATGCGGCATCTGCAGCATCAGCGAAATCAATGCCTGTAGATTTACAGCAGATGATGGAAGCACATGAGCTTCTACGTAAATTTTATCACCATCTGCTCGTAAACACAAAAGATGGTCAGCATGCACTTGAATATTTGCTTAATAGAGGCTTTACAATGGAATCGATCGAAAAATTTCAAATCGGTTATTCATTGAAGTCCTGGGATTTTGTCTTCAAGTTTCTGACTAAAAGAAAATTCCCGGCAGATGTTATGGAAAGAGCAGGACTGATAATCAAAAGGGAGAAAGATGGGAACTATTTTGACCGCTTCAGAGATAGAATCATGTTCCCGATTTTTGACCGCAGCGGAAATACGATTGCTTTTTCGGGAAGATCACTTGGGGACGATGAGCCCAAATACTTAAATAGCCCTGAAACTGTAATCTTCAATAAAAGCAAAACTTTATATAATTTTCATCTGGCGAGACCACAGATTAAAAAATTGCAGAGGGCCGTTCTTTTTGAAGGGTTTGCAGATGTAATCGCCGCTGATCGTGCTGGTGTCGGCAATGGCGTTGGTACGATGGGCACTGCTTTAACTGAAGAACATGTTTCTTCATTAAGAAGAAATGTTCAATCAATCACGATCTGTTATGATTCCGATAATGCGGGTATTGAAGCCGCATACCGGGCAGCAAACCTGCTAATGGAAGCAGGCTGCCAGATCAGAGTGGCGCTCATGCCTGACGGATATGATCCGGATGATTATATTAATGAATTCGGCGAAGAAAAATTTCGTCATGATGTAATCGAGTCCAGCATAACCTTTATGGCATTTAAGCTTCTTTATCTCCGCAGGGGCAAAAGGCTTCAAAATGAAGGAGATCGTCTCCTTTATATCGAAGAGGTATTAAAGGAAATCAGCCAGCTGGATAAAGCGGTGGAAAGAGATCATTATCTGCGCCAGCTTGCGAATGAATTCTCCCTTTCTCTGGAAGCCCTGAAAGAGCAGCAAAAACAGGTCTATTATACGGAGAAGAGAAGGAATAGCCAGAAGGGGAAAGGTACTTTCGAACCTCAAAAAAGGCTGCAAACACCAATAAGGGCTGACAGTCTTAAACCCGCCTACCATACAGCGGAGAGAAGGCTAATCGCCCACATGCTCAGGAATAGTGACATAGCATTTAAAGTTCAGGATATGCTTCAGGGAAACACATTTAACATCGATGAACACCAGGCAATTATTACCTATCTTTTAGGTTTCTACGAAAAAGGCCATGCGCCTGATCCAAGTGCATTTATAAATTTTATAAAAGATGAAAAGCTTAAGCGCATTGTGGTGGATATAGAAATGATGTCCATAAACGATGAAATAAGCGAACAGGAATTATCAGATTATCTTAAACAGGTGTTGAATTATCAAAAGATGTTAAAAATAAAGGAAAAACTAAATGAAGAAAAAGAAGCAGAACGACAAAAGGATTATGCTAAAGCGGCTTTAATCGCAATGGAGATCCTTCATTTGCGTAAGTCACTATAAGAAGGCTGTGTGCCTTAAATAAATGTTTTTTGGGATTAAGCGTCTCCTAAGGAAGTAGTCCCATTTGCAAGAAGTGTTAAGAATGTGTGTGATTTTTGGAAGGAGGGGGACATATGGCTGAAAAGTCGGCCCGTTCAAAAGAGGTTGATTCAGAGTTGACCCTTGAACAAGTAAAAGATCAATTAGTTGAAGTAGGAAAAAAGACAGGTGTCCTTGCCTATGATGATATAGCAGAAAGATTGTCTCAATTTGAACTCGATTCCCACCAGATGGATGAATTCTATGAATTCCTCGGAGATCAGGGTGTTGAATTAGTCGGAGATAATGAAAATGACGATCCAAATGTTCAGGAGCTTGCAAAAAATGAAGAGGAATTTGACCTTAATGATTTAAGTGTCCCTCCGGGTGTGAAAATTAATGATCCTGTCCGTATGTATTTAAAAGAAATTGGACGTGTTGATTTACTCTCTGCAGAGGAAGAGATCGCACTTGCCAATCGAATTGAGGAAGGCGACGAAGAAGCAAAAAGACGCCTGGCAGAGGCTAACCTCCGATTGGTTGTAAGTATTGCCAAAAGGTATGTGGGACGCGGAATGCTGTTCCTTGACCTTATTCAGGAAGGGAATATGGGACTGATAAAAGCGGTTGAAAAATTTGACTACCGCAAAGGCTTTAAGTTCAGTACGTATGCAACATGGTGGATACGCCAGGCAATCACAAGAGCAATTGCTGACCAGGCCAGGACCATTCGTATTCCTGTCCACATGGTTGAAACAATCAATAAATTGATTCGTGTCCAGCGTCAGCTTCTTCAGGATCTTGGCCGTGAACCAACACCAGAAGAAATTGCTGAAGATATGGATTTAACGCCAGACAAAGTAAGAGAAATTCTTAAGATTGCACAGGAACCTGTTTCTTTAGAAACACCTATTGGTGAGGAGGATGACTCTCACTTAGGTGACTTTATTGAAGATCAGGATGCCACTTCTCCATCAGAGCATGCGGCATATGAGCTCCTGAAAGAACAGCTTGAAGATGTTCTTGACACACTTACTGACCGTGAAGAAAATGTTCTTCGTCTTCGATTCGGACTGGACGACGGCCGAACCAGGACTTTAGAAGAAGTTGGCAAGGTATTTGGCGTTACCCGGGAGCGTATTCGCCAAATTGAAGCCAAAGCCTTAAGAAAGCTGCGTCATCCCAGCAGAAGCAAACGTTTAAAAGACTTCTTAGAATAAAAAATAATTGCCAGTGGATAGTTTACTTCTTAAAATGGAAGTAAACTATTTTTTTTGACTGGATGTGCTTTGGTTGGATGAAAACAGGAAAAAGGTCATTGTTAACGAACTTCTGTATTGGAAAAAAAGCCGAATGCTCCCTGATCGATATTGTGACTACCTGCTGGCTCTTTATACGGAAGGAAGTCAGCCGAAGGAAATAAAAAAGCAGGTTTTGTATCTTGCCAACCTTATTTTCTTGCTGCTTATTCCAATTTCTGCTTTATTAATTTATTTTACTGAATTGTCTATTATTTTGCAAACCGCCATTTTGATTCTTTTTATTTTCGCGTGTACTTTCTTTGTTTTTTATTTTTCCAGGAAAGCAAAATTGATGCATATTCCCATCATCTCATCAGCTTTAATTTTCTTGATGGGATCTGTTTGGCTTGTATCGGAAATATATCCCGAAAACCAGAAAGTACTATATGCTGTCTTAGTAACCAATTGTGTTCTTTGGCTGTTTGCGGGTATAAAATTTAAGTTTCAATATTTATGGATTTCAGGGACACTAGGATCCTTTTTAATAGTTATTTCTATATTCGTATAATAAAATATTTTAAAAAGTTTTTAAATGTTGAGAAAACTCTTGCATCCCTTATATAATAGTAATGAAAGCGTATACAACATTTGTGTTTGAGGGGGATGTAAATGAATTTTGATTTGACTGCGGAACAGAATATGATCCTTAAAACAATAAGGGAATTTGCTCAGGAAGAAGTGGCCCCGGGGGCTTTGGAAAGGGACCGTACAAAAGAATTTCCGATAGAAGTTTTCAAAAAAATGGCAGACCTTGGTTTGATGGGACTTCCTTTCCCTGAAGAATATGGGGGGGCAGGGGCAGATACTGTAAGCTTCGCTATTGTAACAGAAGAGTTGAGCAGAGCATGTGCGTCTACCGGGATCACTTACTCCGCGCATATTTCTCTTGGCGGGGCACCGCTTTATTTATTCGGAACCGAAGACCAGAAGCAAAAATATCTGGTGCCAATTTGTACAGGTGAGTCTTTTGGAGCTTTCGGGCTAACAGAACCTAATGCAGGCTCTGATGCAGGCGGTACGAGAACAACAGCTGTCGAAAAAGATGGAGAATTCATTATTAATGGAAATAAATGCTTCATTACAAATGCCAGCTATGCTAAGCATTTAGCATTGACTGCTGTCACCGGTGAAGCGGGTGGCAAAAAAGAAATCAGTGCGATTATAGTACCAACGGATGCAGAAGGATTTTCAGTGATCGATAATTACGAAAAGATGGGACTCAACGCCTCAAATACTACTGAACTGGTCCTTGAAGACGTGCGCGTTCCGACTGAGCACTTGCTCGGCAAAAAAGGAGAGGGCTTTAAGCAATTCTTAATCACATTGGATGGAGGGCGCATTGGAATTGGAGCCATGGCTCTAGGGATAGCGCAGGCTGCCTACGAAAAGGCACTTCAATATGCAAAGGAGCGCCAGCAGTTTGGCCGTTCTCTCTCAAACTTCCAAGCTATCCAATTTAAACTTGCAGATATGGCAATGAAAATTGAATTGGCACGAAATATGGTTTACAAAGCAGCATGGCTGAAAGACCAGGGAAGACCTTTCGCAAAAGAAGCTTCCATGTGCAAGCTCTATGCCTCTGAAATCTGTATGGAAATCGCCGATCAGGCCGTCCAAATTCACGGCGGATACGGCTATATGAAAGATTACCATGTAGAACGCTACATGAGAGACGGAAAGCTCACAGAAATAGGTGAAGGTACCTCAGAAGTACAAAGAATGGTCATTGCACGCCTTATTGGGTGCTAATACCGATTTTGTTTGGTCATGCGGTTAAAATAATTAACAAAAAACTCCACCCTCAGGATGGAGTTTTTGTCCATTTTATGAACAAGATTTGACAAAGTTTACAATAGGGCTTTTCCTTCTGACTTTTTTAAAGTAAAATAGAGATTGTTTGTATACTTACTTAAACTGAATGTGCTTACATAAGGGAGGTTAAATCATGAATCGCAATCCAATCATTCCATTTGTGTTAATTATGGTTTTTGGTGTGGTAGCAATGTTCCTTGTTTCTTTTAAAGGTCTTGGCGATATGGAAGAGCTTGCTAAAGAACAGGAAGGCGGCGGTGCTGAAACTGAAGAAACTGCAGCTGCAACCCCTGAAGAAATTTATCAGAAGAGCTGTATCGGATGTCACGGTGACCAGTATCAAGGTGGAGTTGGTCCTGCTCTAACAGGTGTAGGCGATCGTTTATCACAAGATGAAATCGCAAATATCGTAGTAAACGGAAAAGGCTCAATGCCTCCAGGATTAGTGCCTCAAGACAAAGCTGCCGAAATGGCTGAATGGTTAGCAGGCCTTAAGTAATACCTATAATGAAAGTCCTTTGCATATGTAAAGGACTTTTTTTATACTATAAGAAAGGCTATCGCAAATTACGATAGCTTTTTTAGCTTTTCTCTCAGGAGGAGCAGATAGGCAGGCGCTCTGCGCTTGTTACAATACATATATAAGTGGTGACAGAATGAATACAGAGAAATTATCAAATCGGCTTGAAGCTGTAACAAATTATATCCCCCCTGGCCTTCGCGTGGCTGATATAGGCTCAGACCATGCGTATTTGCCATGCTATGCAGTAAAGAAAGGCATTGTCCCTTTTGCCGTTGCTGGTGAAGTGGTGGAAGGGCCATATCAATCAGCCAAAAAACAGGTGAAAATGGAAGGGCTCGAAAATCAGATTTCCGTAAGAAAAGGCAGCGGCCTTGAAGTAATTGGGCCAGGTGAAGTTGACTGTATAACCATTGCGGGCATGGGAGGCGCTTTAATTGCGAGCATTCTTGAAGATGGGAAGAGCAAGCTTGCATCTGTGCAGAGGCTTATTCTCCAGCCGAATTTAAGTGCCATCTCGATTAGAACCTGGCTGATTGCAAATGGCTGGGAGCTAATCGCCGAAGAAATTCTTGAAGAAGACGGAAAGATCTATGAAATCCTTGCAGCTGAAAAAGGAGAGCCATTGAAACCTTACAAGAATAAAGAACAAGGTTTGCTGATGGGTCCTTTTCTTATGGAGCAAAAATCCGAAGTATTTCGAAACAAGTGGCTCGGTGAAAGGAAAAATTGGGAGAGAATCCTTGTGCAGCTTGATAAAGCCGCATACTCCAGCGAAACAGAAAAGAGAAAACAGGAGTTAAAGGAGAAAATCAAAATGGCAGAGGAGGTACTCGAACAATGAAAAAAATAAATGGACATGAGATTATCCAATTATTTGAGCAGTTCTCCCCAAAAGCATATGCGATGGAAGGAGACAAAATCGGCCTCCAGATTGGCAGGCTAAACACCCCCGTTGAAAATGTCATGATTGCCCTTGATGTGCTGGAAGAAGTCGTTGATGAGGCAATTGAAAAGAAGGTGCAGCTGATTATTGCTCATCATCCGTTAATCTACAGACCGCTGCAAAAAATTTCAACGGATACTCCGTCAGGAAGAATTATTGAAAAGCTTATCAAACATGATATAGCCGTGTATGCAGCACATACCAATTTGGATATCGCCAAAGGCGGGGTCAATGATATGCTTGCTGATGCATTGAAGCTTACCGATACAGAAGTATTATATCCAACATATGAAACTGAATTGAAAAAGCTCGCTGTGTTTGTACCTGAAGAAAATGCTGAGTCACTAAGGCAAGCGCTTGGAAACGCAGGGGCAGGTTCAATTGGCAATTACAGTCATTGTTCGTTTGCCTCCCGTGGAACAGGTCAGTTTAAGCCTAATGGGGAGGCAAACCCGCATATCGGCCAGCAGGGAAAGCTCGAGACTGTTGAGGAAGTCTGCATTGAGACCATTTACCCTGAACATATAGAAAAGAAAGTGCTGTCGGCCATGTTCAAAAACCATCCTTATGAAGAAGTTGCCTATGATATATATAAGCTTGAAAACAAAGGGGAAGTTTTGGGGCTTGGCAAAATTGGAGAAATCAGCGAGATGACTCTAAAGGAATTTGCAGAGCATGTAAAACATACACTTGAAGTGGATGGAGTTCGGGTAGTAGGTGACCTCTCATCCAAAGTCAGGAAAGTCGCTGTTCTGGGTGGAGATGGAAATAAATACTTCATGTCAGCAAAGATGAAAGGTGCAGATGTATATGTGACGGGGGATATGTATTATCACGTGGCCCATGATGCTATGATGCTGGGCCTTAACATTGTTGACCCCGGTCATAATGTTGAAAAGGTAATGAAAAAAGGAGTCACCCGAAGATTAACACAGATGTGTTCGGACAAAGGGTATAGCGTATCCATTTTCCCTTCCGAAATTCATACTGATCCGTTTAAGTTTGTCTGATATAAAAAAAGAACCGGTTTCCCATTGGGCCCGGTTCTTCTGATTAAAAAAGTATAATTTTTGAACGTGGATAACTGTCTAGCCCAAGCCCTGCCCCCCCCGAGGTCATTGTCGGGAGTGGACAAGGCACTTCAGCTTTTCTTACAGCTTTGCAGGCTTCTTTACTTTAGGAAGTATCTTATTTAATGGCACTTTTTTCTCGCGTGGCCATGTGGATTCATCACCGGGATTAAATTGTTCCAGGAACGTGATGACTTCCTTTGTGATCGGTGTCGGTGTAGAGGCTCCTGCTGTGACTGCAACTGTCGATGCATCTTTAATCCAATTCACATCCAGTTCAGTTATATCAGCAATGCGGTAGGCTTTTGTACCGGCAATTTCTTCTGATACCTGTGCAAGACGATTGGAGTTATTGCTCTTCGGGTCCCCCACAACGATTAACACGTCAGCCTGGCCAGCTTGTTCTGCAACAGCTTCCTGGCGCACCTGGGTAGCCATGCAGATTTCTTTGTGGAACTCTGCGTGAGGATATTTTTCCTTTATCTGATCCATTACATGGACGACATCCCATTGGCTCATTGTAGTCTGATTAGTCACCAGTATTTTATCAGCCTGTATGCTAAGTTCATTTACATCCTCAATGGTCTGCACTAAATGGACTGCATGAGGAGCTACTCCTACTGCACCTTCAGGTTCTGGATGGCCTTTTTTGCCAATGTAAATGATTTGAAAACCTTCCTTTTCCTTTTCCATGATTAAATCATGTGTTCTTGTTACATCAGGGCACGTAGCATCGATTGTCACAAGGCCTTTTTGTTTGGCCGCTTCACGCACTTCAGGAGAGATGCCATGAGCTGTAAAAATGACAGTGCCTTTATCAACTTTATCTAAGATTTCTTTGCGGTCTTTCCCATCAAGTGTAATAATGCCTTCCTCTTCAAAAGCATCTGTTACATGTTTGTTATGGACGATCATACCCAAAATATAGATGGGCCTTGGCAATGATGGATCAAGTGCAGCGTTTCTCGCAATAACCATTGCATCCACCACACCGTAACAATACCCCCGAGGAGAGATTTTTATGACATTCATCTGCTTATCCTCCCTAATGAAAGCTTATATCTGAATTGAAGTGAGTTCTATTTCTAATGCGGAAAAAATCCCATATTGCATCTCTATTATATAAGAGATAAACCGATATTACAAAAGGAGTAATTCTTCTTAATGAAAAGCAAAAAAAAAAGAATGCCTCAGCATCCTTTTCTTTAAATATATAATTTCGGTTTGGAAATACCTTCTGCTGAAGACGATTTGGCTGCTGGCTTTTCAGCGGCAGGTGCCTTTTTTGTTTTTTTGCTCTGTGCATCTGGTTTCTTTTTTTCTGCTTTTGCCTGAGAGGATTCCTTTTTAGATTCAGAAGAAGCATCATCAGCTTCAGGGGCATCTTTCAAACCTCTATAAAGTTTCCACATAGCAGGAAGATTCCTGACCAGCGGACCATACTGCTGAACCATTGGCCCAATTTGCTGTGCTGTATTTAAAACCTTTTGAGTGTTCGTTAAAAAGCCGTTTATAGAAGAAGGATTGCTTATTGCCTTCAATATGCCTCCGCCTGCGGGGGAGCCTCCTGCCGTTCTGGCTGCTCCCATTCCAGCTGCAGGCTGAGCATTGCCTTTTCCCAATATTTTTGAGAGCAATCCTCCCCTGCCGCCACCGCGTTTCATTCCCGGAGGACCGCCCATCATTGGCCCCATGGGAGGTCTTCCCTGCATCGGTGTCATAAAAGGATGGGGAGGCATTCCTCCGCGCATAGGGGGTCTTGATCCTGGCATCATATCCATTGGCCTCCTTTCTTTGCACATCTCTGCTTCTTAATAAAATTTCATATAATAAAGTATGCGTTTATCCCATTTTGGTTTAGGCATAAAGCAGAAGAAACCAATTTATTTATTAAAATCGCCCAAAAAGCTTATCATATAAATATAAATGCCTGTATGAGTGGTTATTTGCAGGAAACTTTATTATAATAACAGGATGTAAGAAAAGCTCGGAACCAGCAAGTTGTCAGTTGATACTAGTAGATCTTACTTCACTAATATATGTTTCGGATACAGCCTGAACTGAGGCGAATCTGAATAATTGAGGAGTTTTCATATGAACGAAACGAAATTTGACCGATTTAATTTGAAGCCATTTATTATAGAAGCGGTTAAAGATTTTGGCTTTTACGAGCCGACAGAAATTCAGGAAAGAATGATTCCTGCCGTACTTAAGGGTGAAAGCGCCATTGGCCAGTCACAGACAGGGACAGGAAAAACTCATTCATACGTACTGCCTATTCTTCATAAAGTTGATCCATCCCGCCAGGAGGTTCAGGCTATTATTACAGCTCCAACCCGAGAACTTGCCAATCAGATTTATCATGAAATTCTCAAAGTTACAGAGCATTGTCCCGAAGGAGAAGAAATAACTGCACGCTGCTATATTGGCGGAACGGATAAGCAGAGAACCATTGAAAAGCTGAAAAAACAGCCTCATGTGGTTGTAGGCACACCGGGGAGAATTAATGACCTTGTAAAGGAACAGGCGCTGTTTGTGCATACCGCAGAAATTCTTATTGTGGATGAAGCTGATTTAATGCTTGATATGGGATTCATTGAAGATGTTGATCAGATTGCAGCAAGGATGCCGGAAAAGCTGCAGATGCTTGTGTTCTCAGCTACTATTCCAGAGAAGCTAAAGCCTTTCCTGAAGAAATATATGGAAAACCCAAAATATGTTCACGTTGAGCCGAAGCAGGCAGCAGCAGCCAATATCGAGCACTGGCTTCTGCCGTCCAGACACCGGAACAAAGTGGAACTTGTCTATCAAGCATTAACTTCATTTAATCCTTACTTAGCCATTGTTTTTACCAACACCAAGAAAAAGGCAGATGAAGTGGCAGACGGATTAATCAGCAAAGGTCTAAAAGTGGGACGTATTCACGGTGACCTTAATCCGCGTGAGCGTAAGAAAATGATGAAGCAGATTCTAGACCTTGAGTTTCAATATATTGTGGCAACAGACCTGGCAGCCAGGGGGATTGATATCCAGGGAATCAGCCATGTAATCAACTATGAACTTCCGACAGATCTTGATTTTTATATACACCGGGTTGGCCGGACAGCGCGTGCAGGATTCTCTGGGATTGCGCTGACAGTGTATGAGACTTCCGATGAAGATGCATTAAACAGACTTGAAAAAATGGGATTAGAATTCCAGCACAAAGATCTGCAAAAAGGTGAATGGACAGACCTGGACAATCGCAATAAGCGAAAAACAAGACAGAAACAAAAAGATGACATTGATAAAAAAGCTGCATCACTAGTACAAAAACCAAAAAAAGTAAAACCAGGCTATAAAAAGAAAATGAAATGGGAAATGGATAAAATAAAAAAACGCGAAAGAAGAATAAAGCGTAAATAAATATAAAGGGTATTTGTAAGATTTTTGACCGGCTAACTCGTCTTAACCACTGAGTTGATTGGAGCGGAGGGCATTTGACTCCTGCGGGAGGAGAGGGAGTGAGAGACCCCGCAGGCGAAGCCGAGTAGGCTCTCATTCCTCCCCGCGGAATGCAAATGCACGTAGTGGAAATCAACGGACATGCTTTATAACTAAAACAATTAAAAAAATATTAAAGGGAGAGGTATCGTCATGCTGAAAATTGGATCACATGTGTCCATGAGCGGGAAAAAAATGCTTTTAGCAGCAAGCGAAGAAGCTGTTTCATATGGCTCCAATACATTTATGATCTATACAGGAGCCCCGCAAAACACAAGAAGAAAAAAAATTGAAGATCTGAATATTGAGGCCGGGCTGAAGCATATGGCAGAGAACGGGATTGCTGATATTGTTGTACATGCTCCTTATATTATCAATATCGGGAATACTTCAAACCCTTCAACATTTGAATTAGGCGTTAATTTCCTTCGCTCAGAAATCGACCGCACTGAAGCGATTGGAGCTAAGCAGATTGTTCTCCATCCTGGTGCCCATGTAGGAGCAGGAACAGAGGAGGGCATCAAAAAAATCGTTGAAGGCTTGAATGAAGTCTTAAATGGCGAAGAAAATGTGCAGATCGCACTTGAAACCATGGCCGGAAAAGGCTCGGAGTGCGGAAAATCCTTCGAAGAGCTGGCTATGATTATAGAGGGAGTCAATTATAACAACCATTTATCTGTATGCTTTGATACTTGCCATACGCATGATGCAGGATATGATATTGTGAATGATTTCGATGGTGTATTGGAAGAATTCGATAAGATTATTGGTCTCGACCGCCTGAAAGTTCTCCATATTAATGACAGTAAGAATGAGCGCGGAATGCGTAAAGACCGTCATGCGAATATCGGATTTGGCCACATTGGCTTCAGTGCATTAAACTACATTGTTCATCATCCGCAATTACAGGATATCCCTAAAATTCTGGAGACTCCTTATGTTGGCGAAGATAAAAACAATAAAAAAGCGCCTTATAAGCATGAAATTAATATGCTGCGCAGCCAGGAATTCAATGAAAATCTATTAGAAGCTATTACGGCTGGATAACCATAATAAAAAGCTGTGCCTGAAATTGCACAGCTTTTTGCAATAGAAATTAAGTATTATAAGCTAAGTCCTATTTTGTAAATTGCAAAAACAGCCTGTTTACTTCCCTTGCAGTTTCCGGGCCGGCAATCCTGGCAATTTCCTTTATTATTTTTGTCCGTTCCCGATCATCAAAGATGTTTACTTGCTTGCCTCGCAAATGGTCTGCAATTTTCTGCGCCTGCGCTTTTGTAATCCTGATGTTGAACTGCTCTCCATATTTTAATAATTCATCTGCTGTAATATTGCTTAACTTGTGATTAATGATGTTTTCAAATATTTTCATGTTCATCACTCCTCCTCAGTACTTTATGAGTTAAGGGTGTGAATAGTGACAATAAGTTTTGAAATTCCCATAAATAAGCATGTACCTTTACTTTAAATGCAGGTTCCTGTATACTGTGTTAGTAAATCGTAATGATTCTTAATATGTAAGGTGATAAAAATGGCACAGCCAATTATTGAAATAGATCATGTTTCTTATAGATATGAAAAAGAAAATGTCCTTGAGGATATTAATCTGACCATTAATTCAGGAGATTTCCTCGGAATCGTCGGGCCGAATGGTTCGGGAAAATCAACCCTGCTAAAGCTTATCCTGAATTTGCTTAAAGTGCAGAAGGGGAGCATCAAACTGTTTGGCCAGGAAATAAGCCGCTTTAAGGATTGGCAAAACATTGGGTTTGTTTCTCAAAAGGCAAATTCATTTAATACAGGATTCCCGGCAACGGTCTTTGAAGTCGTTTCAAGCGGTCTTACAAAGAAGCTGGGTCTTTTTAAATTTATGGGCAAGGCCGATCAGGCAAAAGTTCTGCATGCTATTGAATCTGTTGGCATGCAAGAGTTTGCTGGGCGCAATATAGGCGAGCTTTCAGGCGGGCAGCAGCAGCGGGTTTTCATTGCCCGTGCATTGGTAAGCGACCCAAAATTATTAATATTGGATGAACCCACAGTAGGCGTAGATGCAAAAAATGTCCAGTCTTTCTACGAGATGCTTGATGATTTAAATAAGAAGCTTGGCATTACTCTATTGCTGGTTACACATGACATTGGCACAATTTCTGATAAAGTCACCCATGTGGCTTGCCTGAATAAGAATTTGCATTTCCATGGAAATACAGCAGAATTTGAAAGCTTAAATATAAATGAAATGTCAGAGATCTACGGGCACGATGTACATGTTCTGACACATAATCATGACCATCATCACCACGATAAAGGAGCAGGCAGATGATTGCAGGAATCCTTCAATATGAATTTTTACAAAATGCTTTTTTAACGGGAATTATCATCGGAATCATTGCTCCTCTACTGGGTGTGTTTATTGTTGTCAGAAGGCTGTCTTTAATTGCCGATGCTTTAAGTCATGTAACACTTGCTGGCATCGCTGCAAGCCTGCTGCTTGAAAAGAAATTTGTCGGATTGAGCGGGTTGAATCCGTTATATATGGGGATGGCCTTTTCAGTAGCCGGGTCATTGTTTATTGAAAAACTGAGAGCTGTTTATAAACATT
Source organism: Cytobacillus sp. NJ13 (assembly GCA_030348385.1). Taxonomy (NCBI): domain Bacteria; kingdom Bacillati; phylum Bacillota; class Bacilli; order Caryophanales; family Bacillaceae; genus Cytobacillus; species Cytobacillus sp. NJ13. The sequence goes on from JAUCFP010000006.1 coordinate 4,846,467, forward strand.
ATCAGGAGCTTGCTATTCCTATTATTTTATCTGGAGGCATTGGACTTGGAGTAATATTCATTTCACTCGCTGACGGGTTCAATACTGATTTATTCAGTTATCTGTTTGGCAGTGTCAGTGCAGTCAGCCGGCTGGATTTATGGACGATTTTAATCATCAGCGTGTTTGTCATTGCACTTGTGGTGCTGCTCTATAAAGAATTGTTTCTGCTGTCATTTGATGAAGAGCATGCCAAGGCATCTGGAATAGCTGCTAAAAGTGTCCACTTCATATTTATTGTTATGGTGGCTCTGGTCATAGCTGCTTCCATGAGAATAGTGGGTATTTTATTGGTTTCATCACTAATGACTTTGCCGGTTGCAGCAAGCATCAGAATTGCAAAGGGATTCAAACAGACGATTTTCCTGTCCATGCTTTTCGGTGAAATTTCAGTTTTAGGCGGACTGACGATTTCCTACTATATAGATTTAGCTCCAGGCGGAACAATCGTCATGATTGCGGTGTTAATACTGATTGTGACAATCTTGCTTAAAAAAATTGCAGGCATGAGGCCGGCATAAATGTGAATGACTTCTATCCGAGATTATTTCAGAGCAAAAAATGAGGTGAAAAGAATGAATGTTGATGAAGCCATGCAGCTTTTGAAGGATAAAGGCTATAAGCATACAGGGAAGAGAGAAGAGATGCTTCAGCTGTTTGCTGACAGCGATAAATATTTAACGGCCAAAGATGTACTGGAAAAAATGAAGGATAATTACCCTGGACTCAGCTTTGATACAATCTACAGAAACTTATCTTTATTCGTGGATCTGGATATTTTTGAAATGACAGAGCTATCAGGAGAAAAACACTTCCGCTTTACTTGCTCACATGAACATCATCATCATCACTTTATATGTCTGGATTGCGGCAAGACAAAAGAAATCGAAGTCTGTCCCATGAAGCAGGTACAGGAAAATCTGAAGGGATATGATGTTTCTGGACATAAGTTCGAAATATATGGAAAGTGCCCGGAATGTTTTCAATAAAGAATAAAAAAGAAGCATGGAGCTATATATTGTAGCCCCATGCTTCTTTTTGCTTCAGCCAGTCATTTACCCATGCATTCGCTTCCTGCCAGTTTCTGACTCTAATGACGCCATTGGGAAGTGGCTCCTGGTTATAGGGTGTATCGAATAAAATGACAGGAATTCCGCATGCCTCGTGAATCATGACTGCATTATCATGTTTGTCCTCAAAAAAGATATCCACCTCATATTTTTTTGCTGCTTCGATTTTATCATGGCTCCCGATCAGTTCAATATGATCAAACTCCAATGTGTTCTCTAAAAACCATTCCTCTGTTATTTGCTGCAGGTGAGAACCCCTGGCACTTATAAAATACAATTCATGCTTGCGTTTCCAGTTGGTCAAAACTTCCTTTGCGCCTTTAGCAATGGGAGATTCTTTGTATATGATAGGCTCATTTTCATAAAACCAATGTGCAAATTGTTCTTCTGAAATCGTCACCAAAGGTGTTAAATCATATTGCTTAATATCATTTAAAGTAATATTCAGATTAAATGCTTCATTTAAATACGGAACCATGGCTTCAGGACAGGTAACCGTTCCGTCTATATCAATGCCAAAACGCTTCTTCATCATTATGATCTCCTTTAATGCATATATCCCTTATCTTAACAAAAGTCCCGGCCTTGCAAAAGGGTGTTGCCTGAACAGGTTTGAAAGTTAAACATTTACATCTTAAAAAAGGCTTATATCGCAAACACTATAAATGCTCCATTAAGCAGTACTTTTTAGGAACACAGCAAAGGAAGCGAGGGATCATGATGGCAGACCAAGAGCGCAGTAATGAAGAGTATGACCTCAGGTACAGTGAGCGGATTGGCGAAGCAGATGCAGATTATTCTGAAGAAGCTGCTGCGGAAATAGCAGCTCCAGGTGTCTACGGCAGGTCGCTGGATCGGAATGAGGAAAACGAAACAGCATCAGTTTATGCAGATTATTCTGCGGAAACAGCAGCGCCGGGTGTTTATAATAGATCAGTGGACAGGGATGAAGAAACTGAAACAGCTGCAGTTCATGAAGATTATTCTGAGGAAACCTCTGCGGAAATAGCAGCGCCGGGTGTTTATAATAGATCGGTGGATAGGGATGAAGAAACTGAAACAGCTGCAGCCGGCAGAGGAGTCGGATATGCAGCCCTGGCACTTTCCATTTTATCTTTGTTTGTACTGCCGGTTCTTTTTGGAGCAACAGGAATTGTGCTTGGTTTTATCGCACGCCGCAGGGGATCAGAAAGCCTTGGTGGCTGGGCGATTGCAATAGGGGCTATATCCATTATTGTCGGTATGTTTATTCTGCCGTTTTTTTAGAAAAAGAAGAAAAAAGCCTGGCTCCCATTTTGGTGCCAGGCTTTTTCTATAGATTTTTGAACTTCGGAAAGCGGGCAGCAATCGCCTTATGGCAGCAGGCTTTCTGCCTGTGCTTTTTCCTCTTCCTGTTTGGCAAAATATTCTTCTGCGATTTTGTCGATTTCAATCTTAAGTTCCTCAACCATTGTTTCTTCTGGAACTTTCCTTACAATCTGGCCTTTGCGGAACAGAAGGCCTTCTCCGCGGGCACCTGCGATGCCGATATCAGCTTCCCTGGCTTCACCAGGCCCGTTAACAGCACAGCCCAATACAGCAACCTTAATGGGCGCTTTAATTTTTTGAATATATTCTTCCACTTCATTTGCAATGCTGATTAAGTCAATCTCGATCCTTCCGCATGTTGGACATGAGATCAGTGTTGCAGCATTGGAGGATAAACCAAACACTTTAAGAAGTTCGCGGGCAACCTTAACTTCTTCAACGGGATCTGCGCTAAGTGAAATTCTTAACGTATTTCCAATTCCTTTGCTTAAGATTGCACCAAGTCCAGCGGCACTTTTTACAGTACCGGCAAAAAGTGTGCCTGATTCTGTTATACCTAAATGGAGAGGGTAGTCAAATGCTTGTGCTGCTTTCTCATAAGCCTCAATGGCCAAATTAACATCGGATGCTTTCATTGAAACGATGATGTCATGGAAATCAAGGTCTTCCAAAATTTTGATATGATGCAGTGCACTTTCAACCATGCCATCTGCTGTAGGATATCCATATTTCTCAAGGATTCTTTTTTCAAGAGAACCTGCATTTACACCAATGCGGATAGGGATTCCTTTTTCTTTTGCAGCCTTGACGACTGCTTCCACTTTTTCGCGTTTACCAATATTCCCCGGATTAATGCGGATTTTATCTGCTCCGCCTTCAATTGCCTTCAATGCTAGCTTGTAGTCAAAGTGGATATCTACAACAAGCGGTATATTAATTTGTCTTTTAATATCTGCTATGGCATTTGCAGCTCTTTCATCCGGACAGGCAACACGCACGATTTGACATCCTGCTTCTTCCAGCCTTTTAATTTCAGCTACAGTTGCTTCAACGTCATGTGTTTTCGTAGTGGTCATGCTCTGAATGAACAGCTCATTGCTTCCGCCAATTGTTAAAGGCCCAACTTTAACAGGCCTTGTTTTAGTGCGATGTATAATTTCACTCAATGGAGATTCGCTCCTTTTTATCTTTTCATATAACAGATGACATGCATGCTGTTAGAGAAGGTTCACTTTATTGTATCAATGAACCGCTGAAGTTGACAAGAATGATGATTAGTTGTCCTGAGTATATTTTGGAAATTTATAGATCTCACCTGATTTAATGTCTTCAGGCTGCATTCCATTGTTTAATTCCGAGAAGTCTGACACAACCTGGTCTATGCCAACAGGAATTGGTCCATCAAGGTTTAGTTCTATAATTGAAAGAACTGTTTCTCCAGGATTGACCTTTTCTTCAAAATAGGTTTCACCTGTTTCTGCGGGCAGGGTACTTGCCTCCAATGCCTGCTTTTGTCCAGCGGGCAGTGTGCCTTGATTAAGGTCATAATAGATTACATATATAACTAGGATTGAAAGCAGTACTGCCGCAAGCTTCTTCATATTGGCCAAACCCCCTGCAAATAGCATGTTTATCCAATAAGTATGCTTGTCCCAATATGATTAGACCAAGAAAAGTCCTCAATTTGTATTATTCTGCATTAATAACTGCTTTATTTAAAAAATAACTCCTCTTTTTAATTGCAAAAAAAAAACGCGCTAATGGCACGTTTTTATTTAGAGCTATGAGTTGGGACTTCCTTTATGGACAAGAGGAGGATGATAAGAGAAACAAACCAGTTAATCATCGCCCCGTTTTGCACTGCTGTCTGAAGGGCAGACATGATAGCAAAGAAAATGGTAGGCAAAGTAATGCTGTAAGCAGACATGCGCCATAAATGACGGTACTCCAATTTTTTGACCAGAGCTTTTTTGATAAGCAGACCTGCAAGTGCTAACAGGGATATCTCAATAAATCGAATGCCGGCTGCGAAAATATAAATGACAGCCGCTATTAAAGGAATAATAATCGGCATAAGGGATTCTGCAGAAGAAAGGAAGTCTGATAAGTCATTTTTTGTTATTGTGCGGCTTGTCAGCAATGTGTATGGATATGTCTGTTCCTGTCCTTCAGCATGTATGTAGACCTCATTTTTTAATAATGCAATCGTATTGCCGCTTTCGGATAAGACAGAAAGGTCAACTGCTCCTGTCGAATCAACAATGATTGTAAAGTTATCTTTATTGAGGGTTACAGGTACTTCCTCCTCTGTGTGAAGCTTTCCTTCTGCAATTTCAAAATCCGGTATATCACTGTCTATTGTTTCATCAATAGCATTTAAGCCATTAATGATTGCCGAACCGGAATAATACACGGTTGGCAGTACTGATAGCAGGGTAAGGAAAAACACATACAAAATAGTCTTTCCTATGCCCTGATGACGAAATAAAGCGATATCTTTAGGAGAAAACAGGCTTTTATAAAACTGAAGAAAGATATTCATTTGGACACACCCTTTTTGAGATTCACTATTATATTTTAGCCAAATATCCAGATGTTACAAGTAAACGCATTTGCAAGGCTTTTTGGTATTTGTAACAAAAATGTAATATAAGTATGTAATGTTAAGGTATTGTAAATTTAGTTCATAACAGGTTTACATTTCTATGGGATTCTATTAATAATTGTATGGGGTTTGATGAAACATGTCGAAATAATTATAGGGGTTGAAAAATTGTGGAACTAAATGTTCAGCAAATGCTATTTGAATTTTTTGGCGGACTTGGTATCTTCCTTTATGGAATCAAGTTTATGGGTGATGGATTGCAAAAATCAGCTGGTGACCGGCTGAGGGACTTATTAGATCGTTTTACTACAAATCCAATTATGGGTGTTCTGGCTGGAATGCTTGTAACCATGCTGATTCAGAGCAGTTCTGCAACTACAGTTATTACTGTCGGTTTGGTATCTGCGGGCTTCATGACTCTGCGCCAGGCAATTGGGGTGATCATGGGTGCCAATATAGGAACCACTGTAACAGCATTTATTATTGGTATTGATGTTGGAGAGTATGCTTTACCAATTATTGCACTTGGTTCTATTTTATTATTTTTCTTTAAAAACCAGAAAGTCCATAATATCGGTCAAATTGTCTTTGGCTTTGGTGCATTATTCTATGGCCTTGAATTAATGAGCGGGGGAATGAAGCCTCTTCATTCATTGGAAGCTTTTCATGACTTGACCGTAAGCATGAGTTCAAATCCAATTCTAGGTGTGGTTGTCGGAACAGTGTTTACTGTTATAGTTCAGAGCTCAAGTGCCACAATCGGCATTCTTCAAGGGTTGTTTTCTGAAGAGCTGATTAACCTGGATGCGGCATTGCCGGTTCTGTTTGGAGATAATATTGGAACGACGATTACAGCGGTATTAGCTGCAATTGGAGCGTCTGTTGCTGCAAGAAGAGCTGCAGCCGTGCACGTATTGTTTAACTTAATTGGTACTACTATCTTCTTGATACTATTAAAGCCGTTTACATTATTGATTGAAACACTGCAGGGGAAAATGGATTTAAATCCTGAGATGACCATTGCCTTTGCGCATGGAATTTTTAATAGCACTAATACACTTATTCAGCTGCCTTTTGTAGCAGTGCTGGCATGGATTGTAACCAAGCTTATTCCGGGAGAAGATGCAGTTGCTGAATATAAAGCAAAACATCTGGATCCTGTTTTTATAGAACAATCCCCTTCGATTGCACTTGGACAAGCTAAAGAAGAAGTGCTTCGCATGGGAGCATTCTCAGTACGGGGACTGGAAGAAACGGTTCAATATTTGAAAACCGGCAATCAAAAACATTCCGAAAGTGCATACCAGTTAGAGGACGCGATCAATAATCTAGACCGCAAAATTACGGATTACCTGATTAAGCTATCTACAAGTTCACTTTCAGCACATGAGTCTGCTGAGCACACTGTGCTGATGGATACGGTAAGAGATATTGAGCGTATCGGTGACCATTTCGAAAATGTAATAGAACTGATTGATTATAAACAGGCAAATAAAGTGTCCATTACTGATTCAGCTATGGCTGATTTAGAACAAATGTTCAAATTGACCATTTCTACTGTAAAAGAAGCTCTTCAGGCACTGGACCATAATGATAAAATTGCTGCAGAGCATGTTGTAAAAAAAGAAGAAGAGATAGACAAGATGGAAAGAAAGCTTCGCAAACAGCATATTCTTCGTCTGAATGAAGGAGTCTGCTCTGGCCAGGCCGGCATTGTGTATGTAGACATTGTCAGCAACCTTGAGCGTATCGGCGATCACGCGGTGAATATTGCTGAAGCTGTTTTAGGAGAAGAATAAGTGGTAAAATAAGCAAGGGGAAATCCCTTGCTTATTTATTTTATTAAAAGAATGTATAAATTCTGAAGTTAGATAACTGTCTAGCGCAAGCAGCATACCCCCTCGAGCTGTCGGGGGTGGGCAAGGCGCTTGCGCTTTTCGAGAAAGGGTGCTGATCATGGAGATAATTTATTGGACGCTGATCATTCTGTTATTTATTATCGCTTTTGCGGGCCTGGTTTTTCCGATAATTCCAAGTGTGCTGTTTTTGCTGGGCGGTTTTATCCTGTATGGAATTCTTTTTTCTTTCGAACCTTTTAACTGGCTTTTCTGGACGATTCAGGTGCTATTTGTCCTGCTGCTATTTGGTGCAGACTACGTAGCAAATATGATTGGGGTAAAAAAGTATGGCGGCTCAAAAGCGGGTGTCTGGGGAAGCACAATCGGTCTGCTGGCAGGTCCATTTGTCATCCCTGTATTGGGAATATTAATTGGGCCTTTTTTGGGTGCGGTCATTGCAGAACTCGCAGTAAATAAGGCCAGCTTCAATGATGCAGTGAAAATCGGTTTTGGATCGGTAATCGGCTTTGTCAGCAGTGCAGCAGCCAAAGCGGTAATTCAAGGGGTAATGATTATTTATTTTCTATTTGTGGTCCTTTGAGGACCCGCTTGAATGGTTAGAATTTGATGGAATAATAAAAACGAGTTTGGATATTGTATATATGTAGCAAAGCATTTTGTTTGAAACAAAAAACCAACTTTGGTAATCTTAAACTAAAGACCTTAGAAACATTCTAAAATCAGAATTTTATAAATGATTGAAGTGTTTCAGGGGCTTACTAAAACAGATACATAGGGAGGAATTTTATTATGGCATTCGAATTACCGCAATTACCTTACGCTTATGATGCATTGGAGCCAAACATCGACAAAGAAACGATGAATATTCATCATACAAAGCATCACAATACTTATGTAACAAACCTTAACAATGCTTTAGAAGGAAACGAAGAGCTTCTTTCTAAAACTGTTGAAGAAGTAGTTTCTAACCTGGATGCCGTACCTGAAGCTGTTCGCACTGCAGTACGAAACAACGGCGGCGGCCATGCAAACCATTCTCTATTCTGGCAGATCATTTCTCCAAATGGCGGCGGTGAGCCTACAGGTGAATTAGCAGACGCTATCAGCAGTAAATTCGGAAGCTATGACAGCTTCAAAGAAGAATTTGCAAAAGCAGCTACAACTCGCTTCGGTTCTGGCTGGGCTTGGCTGGCAGTAAACAATGGCGAATTGGAAGTAACTAGCACACCTAACCAGGATTCTCCTTTAATGGAAGGCAAGACTCCAATCCTTGGCCTTGATGTTTGGGAGCATGCTTACTACTTAAAATATCAAAACCGCCGTCCTGAATATATCAATTCTTTCTGGAATGTTGTTAATTGGGATGAGGTTTCTAAGCGTTACAGCGCAGCAAAATAATAAAATCAAAAAGCACGGCGGATTACATCTGCCGTGTTTTTTTGTTCTTGAATTAAGAGCTATTCTGCTAATTTCTAAATCATTGCATAACCGCACTTGCTTTGTAGGAGACTACCCTTAGAACCAAAGGGGAGTTTTTTTTTATGAGCAGATTTAAAAAACTGATCGGTGATGTGGATTTAACGAAAGATTTAACATTGCTTTTATTTATAGGGGGGCTGTATTCTTTAAGTGCTGCCCTTTCTAACACATTTGTAAATATTTATCTCTGGAAGCAGTCTGGCGAGTTCAGCGATCTTGCTTTATATAACTTGGCCATTGTGGTTCTTCAGCCTTTGACGTTTATCCTGGCAGGGAGATGGGCGAAAAAAATTGACCGTGTCATTGTACTGAGAATCGGTGTAATTTTTTTGGCACTATTTTATCTGACAGTGCTTTTCATTGGAACGAATGCCTCAAAATTTCTATTGCTTCTAGGGGCTCTGCTGGGAGTCGGGTATGGGTTCTACTGGCTTGCTTTCAATGTACTTACTTTTGAAATAACTGAGCCGGAGAATCGCGATTTCTTTAATGGCTTCCTTGGAATACTAACATCCGTGGGGGGTATGATTGGACCGATAGCAGCGGGTTTCATTATTTCAAGGATGGAAAAGTTCACGGGATATTCCGTTATCTTCGGCATCTCACTGACGCTTTTTTCAATAGCCGTCTTTTTAAGCTTTTTTCTTAAAAGGCGGCCAGCTGATGGGAGGTATTTATTTGGAAGAATCCTGGCAGAACGAAAAAACAGCCTGAACTGGCGAATGATTACGAATGCCCATTTTTTTCAGGGTCTCAGAGAGGGAACCTTTATTTTTGTCATATCAGTTTATGTTTTTATTTCAACTGGCAGTGAACTGGCTCTTGGTACATACGGATTGGTCAACTCAAGTATATCTTTTTTGGGGTATTTTCTTGTATCAAGGCTTTTAAAGAAGGAGTATCGGAAAAGGGCCATACTTATAGGCGGGTTATTACTGTATGGTGCCATTTTCTTTATCGTTTTTGAGGTTACGTATCCAAAGCTGCTGATGTATGCAGCCGCTATTGCTATAGCGTATCCTCTCCTGCTTGTGCCATATATCTCATTGACATATGATGTCATTGGCAGAGGCTGGAAGGCTGCAGAGATGAGAATTGAGTATATCGTAGTAAGGGAAATCTTCTTAAATGCAGGACGTGTAGTATCCATTTTAAGTTTTTTAGCTGCGGTATCTTTTTTCAATGAAGAAAAAAGCATCCCTATTCTTCTCTTAATCATTGGGGCCGGACATTCGGTCATATATTTCTTCGTCAGGAAAATACAATTTCAGTCTGCATGAGAGAGAGGAAATCCTCTCTCTTTTTTTACCAGAAAAATATCTCTGTCGAAAAAGGGTTCTTTATAGAATTTATTGCTATTTTCTTTTAGAATGGGATTATGAGACTTTTTTAAAGGAAGTGTGCGTAATTTTGAATAGGAAGAAAAAGAAGAAGACCCATGTTCCTTTCCGTCTGAATATGCTCTTCTTTGCTGTGTTTTTATTGTTCTCCATGCTGATCCTCAGGCTTGGGATGGTTCAGATTGTTTACGGTGACGATTATAAGCGTGAGATTGAAAGAACGGAAGATGTTACAGTCAACAGCCCGGTGCCGAGAGGAAAGATGTTTGACAGAAATGGCCAGGTGATTGTCGATAATACTCCGCAAAATGCCATCACATTTACTAATAATGGATACAAGCAGGACGAAATGCTTGAGGTGGCAGAAAGGCTGGCCAAGCTCATACACAAAGATACCGAAAAGGTTCAGGAACGCGATAAAAAAGATTACTGGATTATGAAAAATCCTGAAGAGGCTGAAAAAAAGATCTCTAAAAAAGACAAAGAAGAGCTTGAAAAGAAGTATGAAGGCGACCAGAAAGAATTGGACAAAGCCATCTACCAGCTAACATTGGATCGAATTACAGAAGATGAATTAAGCGAATTGACAAAAGATGATCTTGAAATACTTGCCATCTACAGAGAGTTTACAAGCGGATATGCATTAACACCGCAAATTGTCAAAAATAAAGGAGTCACTCCTGAGGAATTCGCAGTTGTCAGCGAAAATCTTCAAATTCTTCAGGGTGTTGATACAACAACCGATTGGGAAAGGTATTATGCCTTCGGAGATACATTAAAATCAGTGCTGGGTAATGTGACAAGCTCTGATGAAGGGCTGCCGGCTGAGCAGCTTGAATACTATATGGCCCGTGATTACAGCCGCAATGACCGTGTAGGAAAAAGTTATATTGAGATGCAATACGAAGAAGTGCTTCACGGCCAAAAGGCAAAAGTGAAAAATATTACAGATAAGGCCGGAAATGTTCTTGAAACTGTACCCATCACTGATGGACAAAGAGGAAAGGACCTTGTTCTGAGCATAGATATGGATCTTCAGAAAGAAGTCGAGAAAATCATTGAAGAAGAATTGCGTGAAGCCAAGGCATCTGCAGGTACTGCATTACTGGACAGAGCATATGTAGTGCTGATGGATCCTCATTCCGGAGAGGTTCTTTCAATGGCCGGCAAAAAGATTGTGAAGGATAAAGAGACTGGCCAATCAGTCATGCAGGACGATGCATTGGGCAATATCACTACTACTTATAATGTGGGTTCTGCTGTGAAGGGCGCTACAATTCTTACCGGATATAAAACGGGTGCTATTACTCCGGGGACCGTTTTTTACGACCGGCCTTTAAAAATAAAAGGAACACCAGTAAAAAAATCCTGGAGAAATTTTGGTCCTTTAAATGATATTAATGCGCTTAAATATTCTTCCAACGTTTATATGTTTGAAACTGTCATCAATATAGGCGGCGGGAAATATGAGTATGAACAGCCATTGCGGATAAATGAAGAAGCTTTTAATACTGTAAGGGATTCCTTCGCTCAATTCGGGCTTGGGGTACGGACAGGAATTGATTTGCCGAATGAGCAAACAGGCTTTAAAGGGACGAGTACATTGCCTGGTTTCATGCTTGACTTATCGATTGGCCAGTACGATACCTATTCCAATATGCAGCTTGCCCAATATGTTTCGGTCATTGCCAATGGCGGAAATAGGATGGAGCCTCATATTGTTAAGGAAATCCGTGAGCCATTGATGGAAAATCAAGAACTTGGCCCTATTGTTCAGGAAATGGAGCCAAAGGTCCTTAATCGGGTTGAACTGGAAGAGGGATGGATGGACCGGGTCCAGGAAGGCTTCCGAAGAGTCATGCAGGAAAAAGGCGGAACAGCATACGGTTTGTTTGGAAGTAAGGAATATAAGCCGGCAGGGAAAACCGGTACTGCCGAGGCATTTTACGATGGACCGCAACGCAGCAAGTTTGGCAAAGAGCCGCCGGAAGTGATGAACCTTAGTCTTGTAAGCTATGCACCGTCTGAAAACCCCGAGGTTGCTATGGCAGTGTTAGTTCCATGGGCTTACCAGGGAAGCGTAGACCACGGTGCCAATAAAGAAATTGGAGAGCGCGTCCTGGATGCTTATTTTGATCTTAAAAAGGAACGTCATAAAAAGGGCGATGATAGTGAAGAATCTGTTCAAAAAGTGGAAAATATAGATGATGTACTTGAAGGGCAGGAAGAGGCCCGCAAGGAAGAGGATGAATAAGTGCTGCTAAACTGTCTCCCAATAAGGGGAGGCAGTTTTTTATTTCTCTTTTTATTATGAATTGCAACCCGGCTATGATGGAAAGATAAATTTATGTTATACCTCTTATTCGACATATTTACACAAGAATCGTCCACATTTACAAAAGCTTTACAATCAGTTAAAACGGCGTTAACAGTCAACCCTTATTCTAATACTCGTAGGACAAAACAACCAATTTTCTTAGGGGGAATTCAGGAATGAAACGTCTTAAAAAAATGAGCCTGTTTTTAATGCTGGCAGCTGTGATGGTATTTACTGCAGCTTGCGGTGGCGGAGATACAAATGAAGGTGCAAGCGGGAATGGCGAAAATAGTGAAGAGCTGGAAGGCAGTGTTGTAATAGATGGTTCTGGAACTGTTTATCCATTCATGGCACGCATGGCTGAAAATTATATGGGAGAACAAGAAAATGTCTCTGTAGAAGTTAGCCGCTCCGGAACTTCAGCTGGCTTCAAGAAATTCCTTGCAGAAGACGGAACAGATTTTAACGATGCTTCCCGCCAAATCAAAGATGAAGAGAAAGCTTCAGCTGAAGAGCTTGGCATTGATGTACAGGAAATGAAGGTTGCTTTAGACGGTATAACAATTGTAATTAATAAAGAAAATGACTGGGCTGCTGAGCTTACACAGCAAGAAGTTGTCGATATCTTCCTTGCCAGTGCAGGAAAGAAAAAATGGTCAGATGTTCGCCCTGACTTCCCGGATGAAGAAATTCAAACTTATGGCCCAAATGAAAACCATGGCACTTACGAATTTATGTTTGAAAATATTCTCGAAGAACAGGACCTTCCTGAAAATATCAACTTACAGCAGGACTACTCAACTTTAGTGGATCTTGTATCTAAAGATAAAAACGCTATCGGATTCTTTGGCTTTGGATACTATGACAGCAACAAAGATAAATTGACTGCAGTAAAAGTTGACTTTGGAAATGGGCCAGTTGAGCCATCATTAGACACAATTAAAGAAGACGGAGATTATGCTCCATTTACTCGCCCGGTATTCACATACCTGAATACAAATATGGCGAAAGAAAAGCCGCAAGTCCTTGATTATGCTATCTATACAATGGAAAATGCACAGGATGTGGCAGCAGAAACTGGATTTGCTCCATTATCTGATGAAGATATCCAAGCTTCTCTAGATGCTTTGAACGGATTGAAGTAAGTGTTAAAAGTGTTGAAAACGGGGAGATGAGAGGTTAGCCTTCTCATCTTCTTGTGGTGTTAAAAGTTTTTATGCGGGTATATATGCTAAAAAGTTCTTCTATGGATGAGAGGGATGAAAGGGGTTTTACACTTGGCAAAAAGCGCTGTTCACGATAACGACAAAAAGTTGAATATACGTGAAATCATACAACAAAAGAAAAAATCTCGAAGTGTTAATAATTATACTGAAAAGTTAATTCCTAAAATTTTATTTGGTATCGCAGCAATCTCTGTTTTGACTACTATTGGAATTGTACTTACTTTAATTACGGAAACAATCGCCTTTTTCAAAGACGTTCCTTTTATAGATTTTTTTACAGGCACTGAATTAAAACCATTAGGTGCCAATGCTGTTTTTGGAGTTCTTCCTTTACTGACCGGAACAATCATTTCCACACTAATAGCCATGCTTGTTGCCATTCCGGTGGGACTGATGACAGCGATATTTTTAAGTGAATATGCATCAGAAAAAACAAGAAAAATTTTAAAGCCGCTTCTTGAGATTCTGGCTGGCATTCCTACTATTGTTTATGGATTTTTTGCATTTACATTTGTAACACCTTTACTAAGATCTTTTATTCCCGGCCTTGAACCAACAAATATTTTAAGCCCCGGGATTGTAATGGGAATCATGATCATCCCAATGGTAGCGTCCCTTTCTGAAGATGCAATGAGTTCTGTACCTAATGCAATGAGAGAAGGTGCCCTTGCATTGGGCGCAACAAAACTTGAGGTGACCTGGAAAGTTGTTGTACCAGCAGCTATTTCGGGAATCATTGCTTCGTTTGTGTTAGGAATTTCTAGAGCAATCGGGGAAACGATGATCGTAACCATTGCGAGCGGAAGTTCGAAAAACTTTACATTTGACGTTACTCAATCCATGCAGACAATGACTGCTTATATTGTGGAAGTAACAGGCGGGGAAGCAGCCGCAGGAACAACATTATATTACAGTCTTTATGCTGTTGCTATGACATTGTTTGTGTTTACGTTAATTATGAACCTTCTTGCTCAGTATATCTCTCGCAGGTTCAGGGAGGAATATTAATATGAAATATGTAGATTCTGAACAAGTGCATAAAAAAATGGGCAGCCGACTGCTAGCCAATAGCCTTGCTAAAACACTTTTCTTTTTGGCCACTTTATTTGGCCTGGTAGTTTTAATTGTTTTGATTTATCGGGTTCTTGCTGATGGTTTAGGCTGGATCAACATGGATTTTCTGATGAACCGTTTATCGACGGATCCTGAAAGAGCAGGAATCTGGGGAGCAATAACAGGAACACTATGGCTGATGCTTGTTGTTGCTCCTGTAACGATGATTCTTGGTGTAGGCACAGCCATTTATCTTGAAGAATATGCAGCCAAGGGCCGTATTACTTCATTTATTAAAACGAATATCTCAAACCTGGCGGGTGTTCCGTCTGTTGTTTTTGGAATCCTTGGATTAACTGTTTTTGCAAGAGCATTGGATTTGGGTTCTGTAGTTCTCGCAGGAGGTCTTACGATGGCACTGCTGGTTCTTCCTGTTGTAGTAGTTGCCAGCCAGGAAGCCATTCGTGCAGTTCCTCAATTCTTAAGAGAAGCCTCTTACGGTATGGGTGCAACAAAATGGCAGACCATTAAAAATGTAGTCCTTCCCGCATCTCTGCCGGGAATTCTTACGGGTGTCATTCTTGCACTGTCACGGGCAATCGGTGAAACAGCGCCATTGGTTGTTATCGGTATTCCGGCATTGTTAATACCTGTTCCTGATGGGATCTTTGATAAATTTACGATATTGCCGGTGCAGATTTATTACTGGACTCTTGACTCTGCCCTTGTAGCGGAATATGCCAACCTGGCAGCTGCAACTATCGTTATATTATTGATTGTATTGTTTGTGATGAATTCAATCGCTATTTTGATCCGCAATAAATTCCAAAAAAGATATTAGTCTGGGAGGTTTTATATAATGCCTGTAGTGACAGAAAAAACAAATCCAAATGTAAAAAAAGAAAACTTAAACCCAAATTCAAAAGAAAACAAAAAAGTTGTTTATCATACAAAAGATCTTAACCTTTGGTACGGTGAGGGCCATGCGTTAAAAAATATTAATTTGGCCATCAATGAAAATGAAGTAACAGCCATCATCGGTCCATCAGGATGCGGCAAGTCCACTTATATTAAAACTCTGAACCGCATGGTTGAACTTGTGCCTACAGTAAAGATTTCCGGTGAAATCTTATACCGTGAACGTAATATACTTGATAAATCTTTTAAAGTGGAGGATTTAAGAACAAGTGTAGGCATGGTTTTCCAAAAGCCAAATCCTTTTCCAAAGTCTATTTATGAAAATGTGGCATATGGACCGAAAATACACGGAATCCGTGATAAAAAAATACTGGATGAAATTGTTGAAAAAAGCTTAAGGGGAGCGGCAATCTGGGATGAAGTAAAGGATCGGCTGAACCAGAATGCGTACGGCTTATCCGGCGGACAGCAGCAGCGTCTATGCATTGCACGCTGTCTTGCAATTGAACCGGATGTCATTTTAATGGATGAGCCAACTTCTGCACTCGACCCAATTTCCACTTTAAAGGTAGAGGAGCTTGTGCAGGAGCTTAAGGAAGAATTCAGTATTATCATCGTTACTCATAATATGCAGCAGGCAGCACGTATTTCTGATAAAACAGCTTTCTTCTTAAACGGTGAAGTAATCGAGTTTGCCGATACAGATAAGATATTCTCTACCCCTTCAGATAAGCGGACTGAGGATTATATCACTGGACGATTCGGCTAATCAATTATACTGGTTTGTATCAACGATTTAATCATTACTATTAGGATGAAGGGGGATTACATTGATGGTAGTACGCGAAAGGTTTGAATATGATCTGCAGGAACTTCAAAAAAAACTGATTGAAATTGGCAATTTTGCTGTAGAGGCCTTGCATAGATCGGTTGAAGCGCTTGAAACACAAAATATAGAATTGGCACTTGAGATCATTGATGACGATAACCAGGCTGATATTTTATATGAGGAAATAAATGATTTAGCCATTCTGTTAATTGCCAAACAGCAGCCTGTGGCTATTGACCTTCGCCGCATCATTGTCGCTATAAAAATCGCAACAGACATTGAACGAATTGCTGACTTTGGAGTGAATATTGCGAAGTCTACAATTCGGATTGGGTCAGAACCTCTTATTAAGCCGATTGAACATATAAAAGAAATGTACAAAATTTCTACAGAAATGCTGCGTCTATCACTGGAGGCTTTCACTGAAGAAGATATTACAAAGGCAAAAAAAGTTGCCGATATGGATGATCAGGTAGACGACCTATATGGTGAAACAATTAAAGAGCTGCTGCAAATCAACCTGCAGAAACCCGAATATCTTCCTCAGATCACTCAGCTGTCTTTTGTTTGCCGATATTTAGAAAGAGCAGCGGATCATGTTACCAATATCTCTGAACATATTTTTTACCTGGTTAAAGGACGCCAGTATGATTTGAATAATTAAATAAGAAAAGCGGAAGTGCCTTGCCGCGCTTGTGCCAGACAGTAAAAAAGCTAAAAGGATTCACCTCCTTTTAGCTTTTTGTTATGATTTTTGCGATTTCTTTGTAGCTCATATCAGCGGTCAGTTCAAATGTGCCCAGCTGTACTTTTTTGCTGTACCCGTATTCTTCAAGGTAATTGCCGAAGTCTGCTGCCTGATCGATTACATTTGCCTTTTCAAGCTGTGCTGCGATTTCCCCAGGTGTCATGCCACTATTAATTGTAAGCTGATAAACTTCCTGTGAATTTTCTTCCGGCTCCGTATTTTTCTCAGCAGGTTTTTCTTTTTCTTCCGTATACTTGTTTGCTGGATCTTCGGATTTAGTCTGCTGCAATAGAGTATATTCTTCGTCTGTTAAAACAGTATAGCCGTTTGTCTGAAGAAATTCTTTCGCTCTGTTTTCATCTATTTTTCTATTTTCAGACTGATCCGGTTTTATGAAAAAATAGGCTGTGCCGAAGGCTATGACAGCCATAAGGATGCCAAATGCAAATGCCCGGGTATTTCTTTTATTCATAGCCATGACCTCTAAATTTCATTTCTGTTTGAATGGTCTTTACTTCATCAGGAGAGAGTGATGATTGTCTGGCAATTTGCTCTATTGACAATCCTTGCCTGGTAAGCAGCATCACCTGATTTTTTATAATTTCATGAACGTCCCTTTTCACTAAGGAATGAGCAGAAGAGTCAGCAGGAACGTGCTGAATAAAGGGTTCTTCAGCCACCAGCAGTTCTTCTTCCAATACTTTTAATTTCTTTTTAATCTGATACATTTCCTGAATCTGCTGCATGGACATTTGGTCCATTTCTTCGCGCAGCTCTTTATAAGGATCTTTCAAGAACGCTGAAAGTATAAATAGCCCTATAGACAAGATCAATAATGCCAGCATGATTGATTCCAAAAAAGTCACCTCTTATTCATTGAACAGAAATATTTTACCATCAAAATTGACAAATTTCGATATGCAATCCATAAACAGGTG
This sequence comes from Cytobacillus sp. NJ13, assembly GCA_030348385.1. NCBI lineage: Bacteria > Bacillati > Bacillota > Bacilli > Caryophanales > Bacillaceae > Cytobacillus > Cytobacillus sp. NJ13. Next base: position 4,864,196 of record JAUCFP010000006.1, read on the forward strand.
AAAATTAAAGATTTTTGTCGCTGGAGCTCTGTCGAAAAAGCATCCCGGCAAATTTTGAAAATTTTTTTCTTATTTATATTCAAGCAGGCATGTGCATTCGCAGGAAGCGACAATTTCCGTTCATTGTAGGCTATCCATATCAGTGATAACATTGAGTTATAAAAATAGTCATAAAATTTTGCTTTTTGTCATATATATCCCTTTTTTATTGGGTTATGAAAATAAATACAAGAGGTGCCGGGTATGATCGATGAAATTATTAAGCTTCGCCGCAGGGGGCTTTCATTTCGCAAAATTGCCAGTGAGCTTGATACAACAGTAGGAAAAGTGCAATACCAATGGACCAAACTTATCCAAAATAAAGCAAAACGCGACAGCGAGGAGTCTGCCGGGCATAAGGGGACAGCTGAAGAAAATCCCGTTCCTAAACAAACGAAAGATCAATTGATATTAACAAGCATAACATCTGATAAGGTAAAAGTATTATGGAAATTATCTAATCATAAAGAGAGGATGGCTTCACTTTACTTGGACGAGCCTGTCTCTTCCATGAGAAAATCTTTAAGAATCTATGATGTAACCGGGATTAATTTTGATGGCGCCAATGCGCTCTCTGATCATGAAGTAATCCTGTCTCATCAGTCAGAATGGATCTTCAAAGGGCTCAAACCTGGCAGGGTGTATTGTGTAGAGCTGGGCATAAAATTGACAGAAGTCCATTTCTTCCCATTGCTGCGCTCAGAAGCAATTCATACTTCTGAGGAAATGCTTTATCAACCATCCGGAAAAGGCGAAGCTGAGAAGCAGCCTGCTGAATGGACTGTGAATGTGAGTACATACACTTATTATGAATCAATGAGTGAAGGAGAAGGTAAATAATGATGGAAACGGTAACTGCTGAGAGAAATAAAAATAGCTGCCATAAAGGTTTACCTAAGATCCTTCTTCTTACGTGGGAATATCCTCCACATGTTGTCGGCGGCTTATCAAGACATGTGCATGGACTCGCCGGAGGATTGAAACATGATTATGAGGTCCATATTCTGACAGCTAATCCGGGCGATCTTTCCAGCACTGAACTTAAAGATGGTATCTATATACACCGAGTTAAGCCGCTTAATGAAAAAGATCCTAACTTTTTGCATTGGATTTTAGGATTGAATTTGGCTATGGAGCAAAAAGCCATTGAACTGTCATCCTTCCATCGCTTCGAGGTCATCCACGCACATGACTGGCTTGTAGGTGCTTGCGGCCTGTCATTAAAGGAGAGTTTAAAGTGTCCTTTAATCACGACTATACATGCAACCGAATATGGAAGGAATAATGGGATTTACACAGAATTGCAGAAGTTTATCCATAGGAAAGAAGAGCAGCTGATACAAGAATCAGATCAGGTTATTGTCTGCAGTGAATATATGAAGGAAGAAGTACTTCAGCAATTTGGTATCGAAAGCGAAAAAATGTCTGTTATCGCAAACGGAATCAGCAAGGAAACCCTGCTTGATGACCCTGACTGTTTATTGGAGGGGCTGCAGGTAAAAAAAGGAGCCAGGCTGATATTTTCCATTGGGCGGATGGTCAGGGAAAAAGGGTTTGATACCTTGATCGAGGCAGCGCCTATTATAAAAGAAAAGTACCCGGATACCTATTTAATTATAGCCGGCAAAGGTCCTATGCTTGAAGCGCACAGAAAAAAAGCAAAAGAACTGAAAGTGGACGATGTAATTCATTTTCCGGGATATATTAATGATATGCAAAGAGTAGCTCTCTTTCTGAAGTGTGAGTTCGCTGTTTTTCCAAGTTATTATGAGCCGTTTGGCATTGTTGCCCTCGAAGCAATGATTGCCGGAAAACCGGCGATAGTATCTAACACTGGCGGGCTAAAGGGGATAATAAAACATGGATATTCCGGACTGTTCATGACCCCGGGTGATCCTGACAGTTTCGCAGAGCAGGCATCCGCTCTCCTTGAAGATCCAAAAGCTGCTCTTACAATTGGCAGACAAGGTCAAAAGGTCGCAGAAAGTCTATTCAGCTGGGGACGCATTGCGGAGGAAACCAAAAGAGTATTCCAGGAAACCCTAATCAGCCAGAAGCTAGAAGACCTTGTTTAAAGCTTTTGCAGTATTAGCAGGTTGGAAAACTTTTAAGCACTGAGTTGATTGTAGCGGAGGGCACTTGACCCATCGGGAGGAGGCTCGCGTTCCTCCCCGCGGAAAGCAAGTGACCCGTGCTAAAATCAACAGGTAAAATATATATGACTAACCTTTTATTAGAATTTTTAAAAAATATAAAGAAAAAGGTGCATGAAGATGAATACATTAAATTGGATTCAATCTGATGTTTATGAAGAAATGGAGAAAGCGCCGATAGGGAAATTGAAAATGATTCCGGGTTTATGGATAGGCGGGAAAACTTTCTGGATGGAGAATGGCAGTAAAGAGATATTTCCTGATGAGAATATTTCTGTACAAATTAAGACAGAAAAAATACACTCTAAAATTTCATATTTTAAAAGCTATATCACAAACCATGTGGACGAGCCCAGAACGATTAAGCTCTTATTGCAGCACAGACATGAGTATTCTTCCCGTGAACATCTCTCATTCATTTCTCCCGCAGAAAATGTCATCTTTCATTTGGCTGATTCCAAGCTGTTTTTGGTTAATGGGCAGCTAAACGGCAAAAAAATGGAAGAGTGTACGATTCAGCCTTACTGGAACGTATACAGTGACCAAATTTGGAACTGCAGAAAGAAAGGAACTTTAAAATATCATCCTATGGTTCAGGGAAATGCCATAAGTGTCTTCTCGCTTAATGCAGTATTCAATGGAAGAGGGACAGTGGAAGGAGAATCATGGATTATTAACGGGGACAGCAAATCAGAAATTCTTCAGTATAACAGCCTGCTAATAGGCAGGGTTAAAGAGGATACTTTTAAAAAAACGTACTAGCATTTCAATTTAAAAAGTGATATTATAGAAAAGTCGTATGAACGAACTAGTTTGAACATAGTTTGGAGGGAAATTACATGCGTGTAAACATTACGTTAGCTTGCACAGAATGTGGAGATCGTAACTATATTTCTAAAAAAAATAAACGAAATAATCCAGATCGTCTTGAGCTTAAAAAATATTGCCCAAGAGATAAGCGTTCGACTACACATCGTGAAACAAAATAAGCGGTAGGATCATTCCTACTGCTTTTTTTGTTGATTTTTTTTATGGGTATACTTCCCTTTTTTGGTTAAATTATTGAGGGGCTTTGCAGATGAAATCTTCTGTTGGAGGGTTTGATATGGAAATGGATAAAAAGGCGCTTAGAAAGAAAATGCTGGAAAGAATGAAGGAATTGAGCAAGCCTGAGTATGAACAGCTATCCTATGAAATTGCCTGCAGCCTTTATAGCAGCCCTATATGGCTTCAGGCTAATACGATAGGAATAACGGTTTCAAAGCCGCCTGAGGCGGATACGTGGCAGATTATCAGAAAAGCATGGGAAGATGGAAAAAGGGTTGCTGTCCCGAAGTGCATTCCACACGCAAAACAAATGGTGTTCCGTGAACTGAAAAGCTTCAGGGATTTGGAGTCTGTATACTATGGATTATGGGAGCCGAGTCCAGAAAAGACAGGTGAAGTCCGCAGTGAGGAAATCGAAACTTTAATCGTACCCGGGCTGGCATACATGAAAAACGGCTTCCGCCTGGGGTTTGGGGGAGGCTATTATGATCGTTTTCTCGAGCAATATAAAGGAAGAACCGTTTCACTGGCTTTTGAACTGCAGGTCATAAACGGCTTTCCAGTTGAAAACCATGACAAGCCGGTGGAAATGATTATTACCGATCAGCGGGTGTGGGCATCCGGCAATGCTTGAATCTATTGTAATTGTTATTTTTATATTGATCACAGCGCTAGCCGGGTATTATTTTCAATTGCTGACCTTTTCAGGCAGTATAGCTGCATTCATTGTAGGAGCGGCAACAGGATGGGGATTTGGTTTTTACGGTCTCCTTGTGCTGGGGTTCTTTTTTGCTAGTTCAAGCTTTTGGTCAAAATTTAAAAGCCATAGAAAAGAGACATTCGAACATAAGCATGCAAAAGGGTCAAGAAGGGATTGGCAGCAGGTGGCAGCAAACGGAGGAATAGCAGCTATTGCCAGCATATTTTATCTTCTGAACCCATTACCGGTTTGGCTAATAGCATTTCTAATCGGCCTGGCTGCAGCGAACTCGGATACCTGGGCATCAGAAATTGGCTCATTAAGTAAAAAACCTCCCATTTCATTGAGGACCTGGAAGCCAATAGAAACGGGAACTTCAGGTGCTGTCAGCATTTTGGGCACAATTGCAGCTTTGTCAGGTTCTTTTGCTATTGGACTTCTGGCATTCATGCTGTTCAGTGTTTCATTTTATGAGGCTTTGCTTATTGGGATCTTTGGATTTGCGGGAAATCTGATTGATTCCATATTTGGAGCTTTTTTTCAGGCTGAATACAAGTGCCTGGTGTGCAATGCACACATTGAAAAAACCGAACATTGCGGGCAGCCGGCCTCTTTGGTAAAAGGCAGGCGTTTTGCAGATAATGACTTTGTTAATTTTTTTTCAGGTTTAGCTTCTGCCTCGGTGGGAATGCTTCTATATATTGTATTGACATAAAGGGACTAAGAGGAAGCTGTTCCTTACCATAAAGTGAAAAGGGGAGTTGTTATGAAAAATCGGGTAAACAGAGTTGTGCTGATTGGAACTGGCTTTGTGGGCTCAAGCTATGCCTTTGCACTATTAAATCAGGGTGTTACAGAGGAATTGGTTCTGATCGATTTAAATAAGGATAAATCTGAAGGAGATGCGATGGATTTGAATCATGGCATGCCATTTGCCCCTTCCCCAACATCAATCTGGTTTGGAGATTATTCAGATTGCAAAGAGGCTGATTTGGTTGTCATAACTGCTGGAGCGAATCAAAAGCCTGGGGAGACTCGCCTGGATCTTGTGGAAAAAAACGCTAAAATCTTTAAAGACATTGTGGATCATGTTATGGACAGCGGCTTTGATGGCATTTTCCTGGTTGCAACGAATCCAGTTGATATTCTGACGTATGCAGTCTGGAAGTTCTCCGGACTGCCAAAAGAAAGAGTAATCGGGTCTGGAACGATATTGGATACGGCCAGATTCAGGTTTCTGCTGGGAGAATATTTCAAAGTCGATACGCGCAATGTTCATGCTTATATTATAGGTGAACACGGGGATACTGAATTGCCTGTATGGAGCCATGCTGATATTGCAGGGAAAAACATTGATGACTGGATGGGGAAAGAAGAGAATTTTAGGCAGGCAGATCTTAATTCGATATTCCTTAATGTCAGAGATGCGGCTTATCAGATTATTGAGCGAAAAGGGGCGACTTATTATGGAATAGCCATGGGTCTGGTCAGGCTGACGAAAGCCATCCTTCAGAACGAGAATTCGGTCCTTACGGTGTCAGCATACTTAGATGGGGAATATGGTCATGATGATGTGTACATTGGGGTACCTGCTATAGTCAATAGAAATGGCATTCGCGACATTGTTGAACTTCACTTAAACAGCGAAGAGAAGGATAAGTTTACCCATTCTGTAAATGTTCTTAAGAAAACGATGGAGCCGATAATGAAGGAATAGTCAGCTTGCATTGGGGAGCGAATTTTATTTTGTTCTGAAGCATGGATAAAAATTATTTCCTCTTCTCACAATAAGGAAGAGGAGGGATTTTTAATGTCTCGATTACTATCTATATTTATGATAGGCCTTGGCACTTATTTTGCCTATCATAACCGTTATCGATTGATTAATGTTATTTTTGGGAATGTCTTTTTGCGGAAACTGCTAGTCACTTCAGTAATGAGTTTTCCGCTTGTCCGCGACAGGATGATGAGCTCTGTTTTCTCTTCCGGGCCATCGGAAGGGCGGCAATAAAGAAGTAAAAAGACCGTAATGGTCTTTTTATTTTGGAAAAATATTTAGGTGCTTTTTCTTTTACAAAAGGTTTCTTTTTTGCCTATAGTAAAATAAAGTATTGTAATCATTGCAACATATAGAGAGTGGGGGAAGAATTGGCCGTTCAAGAGGATTATTTATTTTGGAAACTTGCGGATTATTTCATATCTGATCAGGGGTACAGAATGATTCAGCTATCTGGAGATCAGGATGAATTATGGCTTGAAAAGATGGAGCATAGAACGATAAAGGCAATCAGGCTCTTAAAATATAATCTTGACTGGAGCAATTGGATGCAGCGGGATATTGAAGTTACTGCCCAAAAAGCAGAATCTGTCAGGAAGCAGCTTGGTAAAAGGGAGATGCCGGTATTAAATATCTATGTCACTAAGTACCTGCCTGTAGATGACTATGAATTCCGCATCACAGACCCCTTCATGCCTGAAAATGCGAAAGCCTCTGTCCAAACCCTAATCATTGAGTCCGGCAAACCGGATAGCCTAAGTGCGGTTGAGGCCATTTTCGAAAAGCCATTAACGCTTCTGTCCGGAAATTATACGGAAATGGATGTTGATGCTCTGAAGCACGCTGCTCTTTCTAAAGCTGTGAAAACAGCAAAGAAAGAAAAGGAAATGTTTAATTTTGGGAAGCCTTTCTTTACGTATATATTCATTTTTATTCAAGTTGCTGTTTTTTTATTTTTGGAAGCAATGGGCGGGAGCACAGATACATCGACTTTAATTAAGTATGGAGCTAAATTTAACCCATTAATTCTTGAGGGGGAATGGTGGAGGTTTTTGACTCCGATTGTTCTTCATATTGGGCTGCTGCATTTATTAATGAATACACTTGCCTTATTTTATCTTGGTTCGGCAGTGGAACGCGTGTATGGAAATATAAGGTTCTTATTTATTTATTTGGCTGCTGGCTTTGGCGGGACATTAGCCAGTTTCATTTTTAGCCCTACACTTTCAGCTGGGGCAAGCGGAGCTATTTTTGGCTGTTTCGGAGCACTTTTATATTTTGGGCTCATTTATCCTAGTCTTTTCTTCCGAACAATGGGATTTAATATACTTGTAGTATTGGGAATCAACCTTGCTTTTGGGTTTACCATTCCAGGGATTGATAACGCTGGCCATATCGGGGGGCTGATTGGCGGATTTCTTGCTACTGGGATTGTGCATTTTCCCAAGAAGAAACGGCCAATGCTTCAGTTCCTGTTTTTAGCAGCATCATTCTGTCTGGCTGCTGGATTGTTGAAATATGGTTTCAATGAACCAGGAAGGCTTTTAAATGAACAGACTGCAATGATAATGGCCCAGGAGCAAATAAATGCTGAAGAGTATGAACAGGCTCGTTCAATGCTTGCTGATTTTGTTAATGAAGGGAACGCTTCCCCGGAAGCTTATTTTCTGTTATCCTATGCGGAAATAAAAGTGGGACAACTGGAAGAAGCAAAAGCGCATCTCCTCCACGTGGTGAAGGAAGAAGCTTCTTTCCACGAAGCACATTATAATCTGGCACTGATCTATTTAGATGAAGAAGACCCGGAAAAAGCAAGGCATCATGCTGAAGAAGCCGCTGGTCTTAAACCGGATCAGGAAGAGTATCAAAAGCTATTAAAGCAAATAGAATAGAAAGACAGCCGATATTATACTGAATTTTCAGCTTACTTCCTGGGAAATAAAATCTTCATTTCCGGGGATTTTTCATTGAATCATGCCAGTCATTGGTATGATTTTTTTTTTGCATGTCTATGATGTTGAATAGTATGCAAGGAAAAGAATGGAACAGAATGCTGAGGTGGGGATTTTGGAGAAAGTCAGAAAAGAGCCTGTAAAGGGTTCGCTGAAAGAAAATATAAAATATCTTAAAGATGCACTTGGAGTTGAAAAAAGCTTTGATGTGATTCAGCTGGATGTTGAATATGCTGAAAGGGAAATGGCTCTATATCTTGTAGATGGCTTTGTAAAAGACGATATATTGCACTATCTGATGAAAATGCTTGCTGGATTGGATGCAGGCCAGCTGGAAGGGGATACACTTTCCCGGTTAATAAAAACGTATATACCATACGTAGAGGTTGAAACCACTGATGATCTGGATAAAGTTGTGGATATGGTACTGGCTGGTCCGACTGCATTAGTCGTGGATGGTGTCGATGAAGTGATCCTCATTGATGCCCGTACATATCCGGTTAGAGGCCCACAGGAGCCTGATATCGAACGTGTTGTCCGCGGTTCAAGGGATGGGTTTGTAGAAACACTCGTTTTTAATACTGCTTTAACGAGGAGAAGAATTAGAGACCGGACACTTCGCATGGAATATATGCAAGTGGGAAGACGGTCTAAAACAGATATTGTTGTCAGTTATATTGAAGACATTGCAGATCCTGAAATGGTCAAAAAAATAAAGGATTCAATTTCTAAGATTGACACTGATGGATTGCCAATGGCCGAAAAATCAATAGAGGAATTCATTTCTGGCCGGCATTGGAATCCATATCCAATGGTAAGATATACTGAAAGGCCTGATACAGCAGCAACCCATCTTTATGAAGGGCATGTCTGCATTATCGTCGATGGTTCGCCCAGTGTGATCATAACACCGACAACCTTCTGGCATCACCTGCAGCATGCTGAGGAATACAGGAATAAGCCTCTTGTAGGTGCTTATTTGCGATTTGTCCGCTTTTTGGCTGTATGGGCTTCCATTTTTCTTTTGCCCTTATGGTACCTATTTGCAATAGAGCCACAGCTGCTGCCTGATGTATTATCATATATCGGGCCAAATGATACAGGACAGCTGCCATTAGTCATTCAGTTCCTTATGATAGAGCTCGGTCTCGATATGCTGAGGATGGCAGCGATCCATACGCCATCCGCGCTGGCCACTGCACTAGGTCTGGTGGCGGCCCTGATGATTGGCCAGGTAGCTGTTGAAGTTGGATTGTTCATTAATGAAGTAATTCTTTATTTAGCAATAGCAGCAATTGGAACATTTTCAACACCAAGCTATGAAATGAGCCTGGCTAACAGGCTGATAAGAATAGCTCTGCTGATTGCAACAAGTCTTTTCCATACTTATGGATATGTAGTTGGCATCATGCTGCTGATAATCATGCTGGCTAGAATGAAATCTTTTGGAGTGCCGTACTTGTGGCCGTTCATCCCTTTCAATCTGAGAGCATTCAGGGATGTATTGCTCAGATCGCCAATACCATTGAAGAACAGGCGGCCGCGTTTCCTGCATCCCAAAGATCCAGACCGCTAAATGTAAAAAATCCCTCACTGGCTGCTGTGCCAGAAAGGGATTTTTTACATTAGTCCGGGAATCTTATTTATTTCCGGGAGCTTGTCCATCTTGAGAAGGATGGAAATATAGATTATACTTTATTGTGGTATAAACTTATCGAAAAAGCAGAGGTACAGAATGAAAACCATTTATGATATACAGCAATTCCTGAAGAAGTATGGGACAATCATCTACATAGGGGATCGTGAAGCTGATTTGGAGCTTATGGCTGCCGAATTAAAAGAGCTATATGATTCTCAGCTTATTGATGTGAAAGATTACCAGAGCAGCATCTTGATTTTACGGACTGAAATTCAGAATCTTAAAGAGAAAAAATAGACAGAAAAGGTGATGGGGTTTGGCAGAAAAATGGCTGGTTGGGGTAGATTTAGGCGGAACAACTACAAAACTTGCTTTTATCAACTACTATGGGGAAATCATTCATAAATGGGAAATTCCCACTGACAATAGTGAAGAAGGAAAAAATATTACGATAAATATTGCTAAAGCCATCGATCATAAATTGGAGGAACTGGATTTAAGCAAGGACAAAATCATCGGCATTGGCATGGGGGCCCCAGGTCCTGTAAATCTGGCAACAGGTGTTGTTTATAACACTGTTAATTTAGGCTGGAAAGATAATTACCCGCTGAAGGATTTGCTTGAAGTGGAAACATCGCTTCCAGTCATCATTGATAATGATGCTAACTGCGCAGCTCTGGGGGAAATGTGGAAAGGTGCCGGAAATGGCGCTAAAGATCTTGTATGTGTCACACTTGGCACAGGTGTCGGCGGCGGAGTAATTGCAAACGGAGATATTGTGCAGGGAGCCAGCGGGGCTGCAGGTGAAATAGGCCACATTACTTCTGTTCCTATTGGCGGAGCTCAGTGCAATTGCGGAAAAACTGGCTGCCTTGAAACTATAGCATCAGCTACAGGCATTGTCCGTCAGGCTCTTGAAAACCTGGAATCAGGTGGAGAAGGGGTTCTTTCCAATTTGTATAAGGAGAATGGGTTTATCACCGCAAAAGATGTTTTCGATTCGGCAAGGAATGGGGATAAAACATCTCTTCTGGTAGTCAATGAAACAGCTATGCACCTTGGACTGGCATTGGCAAATATTGCGAATACCTTAAATCCTGAAAAAATTGTTTTAGGCGGAGGAGTATCCAAAGCAGGGGATGTCCTGCTGAAGCCTGTTATTGAAAACTTCGTTAAATTTGCGTTTCCAGGAGTGAAGGAATCCACAGTCATTGATATTGCGACATTGGGCAATGATGCTGGCGTAATTGGAGCAGCATGGCTTGCTAAAAATAAATAAATTGAAAAAAAAGGTGCCTGATTGTGTGCAGGTGCTTTTTCTTTGCTTAAAAACAGTGAGAGTCTTTAGACACTGCGGAGTCCTTTTTCATATCAGCAATTCATATTTACACAGTTAAACAGTCATCTTTTTTTCCTTTTTTCATAAAATTGAAATGATGGAAAGGGGGATAAAGATGAAAGTCAAAGTCCGGTCCGGAGACTCCTTATGGTATTACAGTCAGCTCTTTATGGTGCCAGTCAATCTCATTGCTGATTCCAATCCCGGCGTTAATCCTGCATCGCTGCAGATAGGCCAGGAAATTAATATTCCAGGCTTTACATTGCACAATTATACGGTTAGACCAGGAGACACCTTTTGGAAGCTGAGTTCTTCCCGAAACCTTTCTGCAGATGCTCTTCTCCTGGTTAATCAATCCCTTAATCCCACCAGTCTGGCCCCTGGTGCAGCCATAAAGCTGCCAAGGCGGGTAATATCTCCAATTGTATCAGGCAGGAGAAATTATGACTATAAAGCTTTAACGGCCGATATTTCCATGCTGTCAGATATTTATCCGTTTATAAAGGTAAATACAATTGGCAGAAGTGTCCTTGGGAAGCCAATTCAGGAGATTCGTCTGGGAAAAAGGAATAAGAAAGTGCAAATTAATGCATCTTTTCATGCAAACGAATGGATTACAACCCCTATATTAATGGCTTTGCTGAACAGCTTTCTCTTATCCATAACAAATGTCCGGCCGATAAGAGGGATTGCAACAATGCCTTTATATAATTCTGTTGACCTTTCCATAGTTCCAATGGTGAACCCTGATGGAGTAGATCTCGTCTTAAATGGGCCACCTCCAGATCTAAGGGAAGAAGTAATCGCCATAAATAGGGGAAGCACTGATTTCACAGGCTGGAAGGCTAATATTAGGGGTGTTGATTTAAATAATCAGTATCCTGCCAAATGGGAATTTGAGAAGCAGAGAAGTGAACAAAATGCTCCGGCACCAAGAGATTACCTTGGCGAAGCCCCGTTAACGGAACCAGAAGCCATAGCAATGGCGGAACTGGCAAAAGATAATCAATTCGACCGGATGCTTGCATTCCATACACAAGGAGCAGAATTTTATTGGGGATTCGAGGGATTGGAGCCGCCGGAATCACAGGTGCTCGCGCTTGAGTTCGAGCGTGTCAGCGGGTATAAAGCAGTTCAATACATTGATAGTTTTGCGGGTTATAAGGATTGGTTCATACAGGAGTTCCGGAGACCGGGATTCACAATTGAACTTGGAAGAGGCATCAATCCGCTGCCCCTGTCACAATTTGATGATATTTATGAAGAAGTGCTGGGCATTTTTCTTGCATCGCTTTATATGTGAGAAATTAACATTGAAAATGCTTCTTTATTGTATTTTAATCAAACAGACATTAAAATAACTATCATACTAACTTCACAAGCCAATAGTTCTATGGCAACCAGCCGCTTTTCCAAATCGAAGACGGAAAAACGGCTTTTTCCTATTAAATACATTAATACTATTATTTTTGAAACATTTTCATGCTGTTTACGTACTTATATTTAGGGAGAAAAGGAGGTGCGGATTTGCTGAACACTCAATCTACATATCAAAGGAAGTTTCTTTTTTTATTTTTTATTCTGATGGTTTCACTATTTTTAATAACCGGCTGTGAACAGCCGGAAAAAGCTGAGATGCAGCAGAAAAAGAATCAAGAAACAGAAACCTCTGAACCGTCCGCACCACCTGATAATGAAAATAAGAGCGTTAAGCCAATCCGGATTACAGAAGGGGAATTTCAGGGAGCAAATGGCTGGCTCAGCGATGATAAAATTGTTTACACTGTAAATGAGGGAACAGCTTCCAGGGTTTTTTCTTATAACCTCTTTTCTGGCGATCAAAATCTTCTTTATGAAAGTTCACATCCGATTGCGTCCGTAACGGTCAGCCCAGCTGGCAAATACATTCTGATTCGAACATCACCAGGAACTTATGAAGGAACTTTAACGGTTATAAAAGCAAATGGGAAAGTTGTTTGGGAGGAAAATATTACAGGCTATGATTTTGCAGTTGAGTGGAACCCTTATCATGAAGAATCATTATTAATTGCTTCATTTACTGAAGACTGGGATTTTACTTCCTACCATATCGATATTGCAAAAGGTACATCAGAAGAATTAAACCTAAGGGAGCCTTTTGCCAAATGGGGGGATTCGAATCATCTTTTCTTCCTTGATTGGGACAGTGAAAACCCGTCACTTTTCGCACCGCTGGTTAAACAATCTATTGATGGAAATAATGAAACCCAGGTTGAGGCAGACATTTTTCAATTCGATGCTGCCAAAGACAGGCTAATGACCATCACTGTGCCGGCAGATCAGTCAGACCAGGCTAAGTATACTTTTATGGATAATGATTTCAGGAAGCTATCATCAATCTCAGTGCCTCATTTGACAAGGTTTTCAGATTGGCTGGTACCGTATTATGACTGGACTCCTCGGGGCATCATAACTTTTCAGCCATTGTATAGCGCTGAAAGTGATATGTATGCAGGGGGATTTCAGCTTATATCCGTTGACAGTGAAACAGGAGATAAGGAAGTGCTTCTGGAAGATATGGAAAATGCGCCGCTCAGCTGCTCACCCAATGGGACAGCCTGTTTAGCGGGTTTTTATCTCGAAGAATTAATAATGACCGACAGAAGAGAAGTCTTTCGGTTAGTAGAACATAAATCAAGTTAGATAGAGGGGTAAAGATATGGCTATTGCAGATGTTACTGTTATTCCAATTGGAACGGAAACGCCAAGTGTCAGCAGTTATGTGGCAGACATTCAGCGTGTATTAAAAAAATACGAAGAAAGCGGCAAAATCCGATTTCAGCTGACACCTATGAATACCATTATTGAAGGGGAGCTTGCTGATTTGTTTGAGGTCATCCAGGCAATGCATGAAGTCCCTTTTGAAAATGGCCTAATGAGGGTGGCGACGAATATCCGCATTGATGACAGACGTGATGTTAAAAGGAAAATGGAAGAAAAAGTCCGAAGGGTTGAAAGTCAGTTAAATGGCTAAAATAAAAGGGCTCCCCGTTGAGGGAAGCCCTTTTATTTTTTTAAAAGTCAAGCTCCAGGCGCCATCTGCTAATTCGAGCGGGCACGTTGCGCTTTTCTTAGTGAACAGCAGGATATCCACTGTTAATTATGGTCATTACAGAGAACCATCCGAAAACGGCAAGTGTTCCTACAGCAAAAACCAAGCCAAGGAAGTTCTTGTTTTTCAGTGCGCTAAACGCACCAAAAGCTGCAAGAACTGCGACTAATGCAAAAATAATTGGTAGTCCCATTAAAACAGCCCCCTTTATTTCGTGATCACCAGGCAAAAGCCAGATCAAAATCATTGTTCAGGTTATATACCCATTATGTAAAAACCCAAGTATATACATTCGTCCTTTATTTTATATTTTTTTCTTCTATTTGTCGAGGTCTAAAAATGACACTTGTATGTCATATGCTTCAGCAATGCCGATTATTAAATCCTTTAAGTGAAGTTCTGAAAAATAAACCAATGGCACTTCTTCTTTTGCCGTAAAGACTAAATGTTCCTGAAATTGATAGAGAGCCATCCGGATATCTTCCTCACTGCCCCCGGTTATAGTAAAGGCGCTAAGAAGCTCAGTGAACAAGCAGAATCCGCTGTCTGTTTCTATAGCATAATCATTAAAAGTATCTCCCTTTACACCGGAATTTATGTAAAAGAGCTTAAAAAATTCTTCGAACAGCCCGGCTTCGGCGAGTACACTTCTTGTAAATTCTGCATGAGCCATCTGCTCAAACAGAAAAGTGCTCTGCTGGAAATCGAACAGATCAGTCTCTTTTTTTATTAGATCCATGAATTCTGGCACATCTTGAATAATATAGCTGGCTTCAACGCCATATAGGATTTTCATCTTATTCTCCTTTTGCAGATTTAAGGCATTCCATTCTGATATAGTGTAAAATAATAAACAATTAAACCAACAATAGGAGGTGTATGCAATGGAATGGAATCAGATCCCTCTTGGCCCATTGCAAACAAACTGTTATGTACTTTCGAATGAAAACAAAGATTGTTTAATCTTCGATCCGGGTGAAGAGAGCGGAAAACTAAGCGCTATTATTGAACAAAAAAGGCTAAATCCTTTAGCTGTAATTCTTACTCATGCCCACTTTGATCATATTGGCGCTGTAGACGAAATACGAGATGCATTTTCTATTCCTGTATACATACATGAAAAAGAAGCAGCGTGGCTTCCAGATCCAGCATTAAATGGTTCGCACCTTTTTAGAATAGGCAAGCTGATAAAAGCAAGGGCCGCCGACCATATTATAACAGGGGAACAAGAGTTGAGCATAGGTGAATTTAACTTAAAAATTTTAGAGACGCCAGGCCATTCTCCCGGCAGTATTTCACTGTATTTTAAAGATGCTGATATCGTGGTTGCCGGTGATGCATTATTCAGCGGGAGCATTGGACGCACAGACCTGCCGGGCGGCAATCATCAGCAGCTTCTTGAAAGTATACATAATAAGCTATTAACATTGCCTGAAGAAACAGAAGTACTTCCAGGACATGGACCGGTTACGACAATTGGACAGGAAATGGATTCAAATCCATTCCTGAATGGGTTCTGAATGTAAAATAGAAAAGCCCTTCTCCAATGAGAAGGGCTTTTCTGGGGGATGTTTTATTCATATAAAAATGGGAGGGGATATAGTTAAGCTACTACATTAACAATATAACAGAGAAAACACTATGTCAATAGTGAAAACAGTGATCAAAACAATATTACATGGCTGTTCCAATGAGCTAGAATTTTTTAAAAAAGGGAGTTCTTATGCGGAATTTTTTGATGAATTTTATAGAAAATACTCCTCAGCAAATGATCAGCTATGCTGAATATATCCAGCAGGCCCTGTACCATTCCGAATATGGTTATTATATGAAAAATATGCTGAAAATTGGGCCAGGAGGAGATTTTATAACAAGCAGCAATATTTCTGATATATATGGAAGAACCATTTCAAAGTGGTTTTTTCAGAAGGCAAAGGAGTATAAGCTGCCTTTTCAGGTCTGCGAAATAGGGGGCGGAAATGGGCGTTTCGCCAGAGCTTTCATTGATGAATGGAATCTTATTGCTGATGAAGAGATTCATTACTGCATTCTTGAAACAAGCCCCTATCACAGGAAGCTGCAGCGGGAACAGATTGCATTTTCTGAACATATCAGACAAATAGATAGCTTGAATGAAATCACTCCATTTTGCGGCATGATTTTTTCAAATGAGCTGTTTGATGCCTTGCCCGTACATGTGGTTGAAAAAAAGAATGATCAATTGCATGAAATTATGGTAACCGTAAAAGAAGGGGAGCTTGCAGAGAAAGCTGTGCCATTAACAAATGGAGATATTTGCTTATTTCTTGAAGAAAGCGGTCTGTCACTTAGCAATGGCCAAAGAATTGAAATTCCTCTGCAAATGGAACAGATGATTGAGAGCTTGTCTGCTGCACTGGATAAAGGCATTGTACTGACTGCCGATTATGGATATACAGATAAGGAATGGCAAGAACCGATGAGAAGGGATGGAAGTCTCAGAGGTTATTACAAGCATTCTTTAATCAATAATGTACTGGAGCACCCAGGAGAGATGGACATAACCAGCCATATCCACTTTGATTCCCTGATCCGCATTGGAGAAAAGGGAGGGCTGAATTTCCATTTTAAAATGAGGCAGGACGAATTCTTTCTGTCTGCGGGCATTTTACAGGAACTTGAAGATCATTATGATCCTAACCCTTTTTCTCCTATCAGCAAAAGAAACCGGGCAATCAGAAGTCTGATTATGCCTTCAGGAATGAGTTCAGCATTTCATCTAGTTCTTCAGGCAAAGAAAATATGAGAAAAATAAAAAAGCGATGGATTCATCGCTTTTTTATATCGGCTATTAGTGGCCGCCAGCGCCAGGTGTCATCATAAATGTTGACCAATAAGTGAAGCCTACGAAGAAAACGGTTAAGTATGCTCCAAAAACATAAATATACATACGTTCGGAAAGCTTTAAGTAGCTTAAAAGCAGGAAAAATCCTGTTTGGCCGAAGAAAATCAAGGACGTTGTATACATATCGCCAAGGTAAAACATAACAGCGAAAATTCCCGTCCAGAAGCCTAATACTCTGTACATACGATCCATATGTATCCCTCCTTTTACCCTTACAAGTCCATCACTACAATATTATAAAGTAAATGCTCAATAAAAGTAAATAATGGTTTCAAAATAGTACACAAAGCATGGCCTTTTTCCCGCCATTTTCTCTGGGTGTTATTTAGTTTCCAACAATTGCCTGGTAGGAGCATGCATCACAGCCAGTCAGCATATTTTGCTTTTCCACCAGCTGAATGGAATCAAACAAACTTTCAAACATTCCCTTCAAATATTCATAATGCATATTGCACACAGGCTCTGCATGCCGAGCTGCAACCTCTTTAAATGGGCAATTATAAATTTGGAAATAGACAATGGTCTTTTCGTCATTTGCATCAAATTCAGGGTGAAAACCTGACATATCGGCAGCATGCTTTAAGATGTTTAATTTCTGGTCAAAGGTAAGTTTTTCTGTGCCTGCAAATCTTCTAAGCTCTTGCTGGATCAGTTCTCTGCCAAATTTCTTTCCTGTCGAATATAGTGCTTTTCTGCCTTCTTCACCTAACTCCAGCATTGTCTCCATGGCTATTTTGGCCAGCAGCTGATAATCCCTGTAAGGAAAATGCAGCTGAATTACATCATCAGATAACCGGTATAACCGGCTTGGCCTTCCGCCTTTGCCTGTTTTTTTTGTTTCAGATACAAGCATACTGACATCTTCGAGCTTGGATAAATGCAATCTTGCCACATTGGGATGGATGCTGAAATTATCTGCAATCTCCTGTACGGTAACATTTTTATGTCTTTTCGTAATGTATTGATAAATATAATAGCGGGTTGGATCGGATAACACATTAGTTATTTTTAATGTTTGCTCCATTTATTGTCACCTCAAAAGGGTTATTTATTCCCGAGGTCATCAGCAGTCACTTATATGATTTAGCTGGCGCCTTCCTGGCCTGCTTCCATTATAATACAGTCGATTGAGGTTAACACTGTAATCACTATAAGTTTAGAAAATGTTCACAAATGAGGTTTAATTACTTATACAAGAGTGTATACATTAATTATACAAATGATGTACAATAAGAATAGATATAATACTGAATTTGTGAGGTGAAGAGGTATGAGCCAATTGACATTTTTCACATATCCCAGCTGTACTTCCTGCAGAAAGACGAAAAAATGGCTGACAGCCCATTCAATTGATTTTGAAGAAAGACATCTCTTCAGGGAGACTCCATCACCAAGAGAATTATTAAAAATCCTTTCCTTAACAACAAGCGGCCTTGACGAGCTGCTCGCGACCCGCAGCCAATCCTATAAAAAACTGGAACAGAACCTTGAAGAATTATCGTTATCAGAAGTGGTGCAATTGGTAATAAAGGAGCCAAAACTGCTCCGGAGGCCCATACTGACAACCGGAGATAAAATTGTCATTGGCTATAATCCGGATGCATTTAAGAATATTGCGAAATAGATTTAAAGAGGAATGCGTATATAATGCGCATTCTTTTTTTTTGAAGTGAAAAAGGAAGGAACACCTGGTGTCCTTCCATAATTACTGGGCTAGCAGGATTCGAACCTGCGCATGACGGAGTCAAAGTCCGGTGCCTTACCGCTTGGCTATAGCCCATCAATTCATTTGGTACACTTTTATTATGAAAAGAAAGAATTAATTTATTCACAAATTCGTCAAAAAGTTTTGCCGGAATATGAAGGTTATGCCCGGCATTAGTCGAATTATTATCTATAACAATTAATAAAGGTGGTGCATAAGTAGTTGAGTATAATTGAAAGAATGGCAGAACGAATTATTAAAGACGCCGTTAGGAGCCATGCTTCCGACATCCACATTATTCCCCGAAGAAAAGATACTCTAATTCAGCTTAGATTCGGCAGCCAATTGACCCCCAGGCTTTATCTTCCCAAAGAAGAGTGTGACAGACTGATTTCTCATTTTAAATTTACCGCTTCAATGGACATTGGTGAAAAAAGACGGCCGCAAAGCGGTGCATATTCCCTTGAAGTTGATGGACAAATGATTGGACTGCGTTTTTCAACCCTCCCATCAAGCCACAGCGAAAGCCTCGTTATCAGAATTCTGCCCCAGCAGGAACAAATTCCTTTTTTTCGAATCAGCCTTTTTCCAGACATGACCAGAAAAATGCTTGCATTGCTGAAGCATGCTCATGGATTAATAATTTTCACAGGCCCAACCGGAAGCGGAAAAACCACAACATTGTATTCCCTGCTGAATGAAACCTCCCATATGTTCCATCGCAATGTGATCACCCTGGAAGATCCGATTGAAAAAGAGAATGACTTGGTTCTTCAAGTTCAAGTAAATGAGAAAGCGGGCGTTTCTTATTCCGCAGGCTTGAAAGCAATACTTCGCCATGACCCCGATATCATTATGGTGGGTGAAATCCGGGATGCGGAAACTGCGAAGATTGCAGTTAGAGCAGCGCTTACAGGACACCTTGTCTTAAGCACGATGCATACTCGGGATGCTCAGGGGGCTGTATATCGTTTAGCTGAGTTTGGGGTGAATATGCTGGAAATTGAGCAGACACTAGTGGCTGTCACTGCTCAGCGCCTTGTCGAATTGAATTGCCCTTTTTGTGAAGGGGACTGTTCTCCATTCTGCTATGGATACGGCAGGTGGAAAAGGGCAAGTGTGTTTGAGCTTCTTGCAGGAAGAGCGCTTAATGCCTCCATAAAGAAGGCAAGAGGCGAAATCAGCCTTGTTAAGTATCGCACACTTAAAGAGGTAATAACTAAAGGGATTGCTCTTGGATATATAAAGGAAACTGAGTACAGCAGGTGGGTGCACGATAATGCAGACAAATAAATGGACCATTCAAGAACAGGGTTTGTTTCTGAAGAATACAGGAGAACTGCTGTCCAGAGGGTACCCCTTATCTGAGGCACTGGAATCACTGATGCATCAGCTGCCGCCAAAACGAAAACATGAAATCAGCCTGTGCCACTCTCAATTGAAAGCAGGATTTCCATTTTATCAAATCCTTGCAAACATGAACTTTAATAAAAATCTGATTGGCTATGTATTTTTTGCTGAACAGCATGGCGGTCTTGCTTCTGCATTTCTTGAAGGAAGCGAAATGGTGCTGAGAAAAGGCAGGGACATCGAAAAATTGAAAAAATTGATGGCCTATCCTATTTTTCTGATGTTCATTACCGCATTGCTATTTGTTTTCGTTGATAAAGTCCTGCTCCCCCGTTTCTCTTCTTTATTCGTTTCCATGCAACTTCAGCCTAATTTCTTCACAAAAGCCGTTTATTTGTTTGGGGACCTTCTCCCATTATTCATTCTGATTGCACTCTTCGGATTAGTCCCTTTGCTTATATACTATTTTTTTAGATTCAGAAACCTTTCCCCTATCCAGCAAAAAAAGATCATGGTAAAAGTTCCTGCAGGAGGCCATTTTCTTCGCCTTTACTACACCCATTTCTTTGCTGCACAGCTCAGTCACCTTTTAAATGGCGGCCTATCCATACATGAGGCACTTAGTCTTTTTGAGAAAAATGATAAGCAGCCTTTTTACAGTGCCCTGGGTGAAGCCGTGAAAATCAAACTCCGAGAGGGGAATAAGCTTGAGAATATACTCATGAGTTATCCTTTTTTTGAAAGGGAACTGGCCAATATTATCAGACATGGTCAAAAAAATGGCAGGCTGGACCAGGAATTATCTTTTTTCAGCAGGCACTGCCTAAACAAATTGGAGGAAAAGACAGAAAAACTCCTAAAAATGATTCAGCCTATTTTATATATGTTTATCGGGTTTTTAATAGTCTCAATGTATTTGGCGGTTCTGCTGCCTATGTTTCATCTATTGGAGGGATTCTAATGAAATGGCGCATAGTAAACAACAATGACAAAGGGTTCACGCTCATTGAAATGATGATTGTTTTATTGGTGATTTCGGTGCTTTTAATCATTACCATTCCGAATGTAACGAAACACAATTCAAAAATAAACAGCAAGGGATGCGATGCGTTTGTTAAAATGGTGCAGGCCCAGGTTCAGGCATATGAAATTGACAATAAAGAGCTTCCTTCGGATATACAGGATTTAGTGGATGCTGAATATCTCAATGCCGAAACCACTACTTGTCCAAATGGAGATGCCATTAAGATTTCTGCAGAGGGGAAGGTTGAAACTGCAGGGTCATGATAAAAAACAAAGAAGGCTTTACATTAATAGAAACTCTATTCATTTTCAGTATTTTCCTTATTATTGCCACGATTACAGCTGTTCTTCTAAAACCGCAATTCCTCTATCTTGAAAAGATAATGTTCTTTTCCCAATTAAAGTCTGACCTGCTTTATGCCCAAAACTATGCCATAACACATCAGACAGATGTAGCTATTCAGATTATTCCCGAGGAGAACAGGTATTTTGCTCAGGTAAAGCTTGCAGCTGATCCTATCATTAGCAGAGAATATCCGGGAATCATTGAGATTAAGGAGGGGACCATGCCTTTGTTTTTTCAATATGGGCCAGGCGGCATTACAAATAAATTCGGTACCTTCTATGTCAAAGCAGACAATGATCAATACAAAATTACCTTTTTAATCGGAAGAGGGAGATTTTATGTGGAGAAGGAATGAAGGCTTCTTTTTGGCTGAACTCCTGCTTTCTTTATCAGGGATGCTGCTTGCAGCGGGCATAGTGTTTCCTCTTATCATTAAAGCTATAGAGCATTCTGAAGAGGTAAAACAGGATTACGAAAGCACACAGCTGCTTTATGAGAGTCTTCAGCAGTCCGCCTCGGAAGGGCGTTTTCCTGAGGGGAGGACTATAAAAAGAAATCAAACAGTCTATGAAATATTCCCTAAGGAAAACCAAGGATTTATGGAGGTTTGCATAAGATATGAAAATGTACGGGATAGAACGAAAGAAAAGTGTGAAGTATTTCAATAATAATGGATTTACCATGCTGGAGATGCTGTTTGCGTTTTCAATATTTTTATTGATCGTTTCCTTTTTGCCGATCAGCTTTAATTTCCTCTTTCAGGACTGGAAAATGGAAGCCAGGACACAAAGACTTGAGTGGCATGTATTTATTAATCAGCTGAAAAAAGAGATAAGGCTTGCTGATACTGCAGATATATCACCTGTTTCAATTGCATTAGCGATAGACGGGAAAAGTGTGATTTATGAAAAATATGGTTCCAATTTGAGGAGGAGAGTGGATATGAAGGGCCATGAAATTGTCCTTCAAAAACTAGATGGTATTACATTCAGTTCCTTCAATGGCGGAGTTGAAATAAATGTATCGGATAATTTTGATCAGGAGCATTCCGCTTTTCTTTATTACCTGATGAATATGGAGGATGTTGATGTACCGTAATCAGGAGGGATTTTCTTATCCGCTTACTTTAGCAATCATTCTGGCTGCACTCTTTCTCCTTACGATTCAATTAGATCAATTTATTTCTGAGAAAAGGATAGTGAATCAGGCGGAAACCGTCATGATGCAGGAGTATTACTTACTGTGTTCCTTTAAAAAAACTGAAAAAATGCTGAGAGAAAATATAAACCCGGAAAAGTCAGGAATTTATTCGTTTAAAAATGGATCTGTTTCATATGAAATTTCACAAGTGGCAACAGGCTTAATTCAAATTACTTTCAAAACGAAAATTGGCTCTGATAAGGAAATTTCCGGATATGCTTACTATGACACGGATCTGCAAAAAATGATAAAATGGATTGAAAAACACTGAGTGGGGATAAAGATGAAGCCAATTTACTTAATCGGATTCATGGGTGCCGGCAAAACAACAATTGGAAAAGAGCTTGCATCCTGCTTAAATCAGGAAGTAATCGATACAGATGAAGAAATAGTTAAGCGGGAGAAGAAAAATATTAATGATATTTTTGAAGAGCATGGAGAGGGATACTTCAGAAACCTTGAAACGCTTATATTAAATGAATTTGATAATAGAGCGGGAATTGTTACTACTGGCGGGGGAATTGTGGTTAAGCCTGAAAACAGAAAAATGCTGAATGAAAAAGGAATCGTTTTCTTCCTTTATGCATCGCCGGAAGAAATATTTAAACGGATTGAAAATGATCATTCCAGACCACTGCTGAAAGGCGATAAAAAAAAGCTGATTCAGGAACTTTATGAAAAAAGGATGCCGCTTTATAATGAAACCGCCCATGTGGTCATTGATACCACTAATAAAGAAAAAGCAGAAATAATTCAAGAAATAATAGATTGTTTAGGGTGAAAACTCGTTGGACATACTTGTAAATGATAAATAGCAAGCTGTTTTTGCAATATGTGCGGAAAAAGGCAGGTATGACAAATGAAATCCAACGATTATGTAAAGTATCTTACACAGACAGTAGTAAAATATATTGATCAGCCCAAAGATGAGCGAAAACGGTATAGAATAGAGAAAAAGGACATGAAAGAGCCGTTTTTATTCAGGTGGTTTGGAATGTTTTCATATCTTTTCTATTTGGGCATGAGAAGAAAAAAACATAAATAGTTTCATGCAAAAAACCGGCAATGTCTGCCGGTTTTTTGTGTGGTTTCATACTGCGCTGTCTGTCAGATAAAAGAGGCCCCCATTTATTATAGAGATATTAATTTTTGGTTCATATTGCTCTTGAAGGGCTGCTTTTTCGTTTTCATAGCTTTCGCCCTTTTCTTCTGCATCTTCATAAAAATGTTCAAGAAGGTTGAGATCTTTTTGCCAGCGGTTACGAGCTTCATCAGCCCATAAATGTTCTTCTTGTTCAATTTCGGACTTTATGAAATTAGCTACCCTGAATACACCGCTCCCCGGCATAATGAGTGGAGATAGAGTGAAAGAGTAGTCGGGAATCTTAGGTGTAAGGCTCATGCCAAGCAATCTGTCATGAAAGCTTTCGACCATTTGTCCATTTATTAATTGGAGGCCGATGGATTTAAAGACATCTCTTTTTCGGTCGCATTGATAAGATACGCGGACGTTCATTCCCAGCCATGGCCTTAATGGAACCTGCATGCCAGGTGCCTGCCGGTGGTTTTCATATAATCGTATATAGCCTGCCAGGTTTCGGGCTGAATGAAAGATCTGGTGAAGTCTTGGGGAGCCAAAATGAATGACTTCCCCCTTAATATGCGCAGGGGCGAGCTGCTGGTTTGTAATAAGTGTAAGCTGCATAGGATTAGGGACTCCGCCTGTTTTTTCGAGATAATGCCAGTAAAAGGGGCGATTCATTAATTCCTTATCCAAATCGATCGTCAGCTGTACGATCATATACCCCGGGCTTTTATCAATTATTTCGCATCCATTTGCGTGAAAATACCTTTCAAGGAATTTATGAATTTCCTGTTGCTGCATTCAGTCCACCTTCTTTCATATCTTCAGCAAATTGAATCATGCTCGTCAGGTTCTCCATTTTGATTCGCATTTCACCTTCTGAAGCTGATCTTCCGAAAATATCAACAAGGTGATCGTCAATACTGCCAAATTCAAGTTTTGTTAAAATATCATCCAAATCACCAATGACTTTTTCGAAAAGATGTATTTTCTCATATAAAAGCTTCATTACATGTTCTTCGACTGTATCTTTCGTGGCAAAATTATAAATCATGACATCCTTTTCCTGGCCGAGACGATGGATACGTCCAATCCTTTGTTCGAGACGCATTGGGTTCCAGGGGAGATCGAAATTAATGATATGATTGCAGAATTGCAGGTTTATCCCTTCCCCTCCTGCTTCTGTTGCAATCAGGATCTGGGCATTCTTTTGGAAAAGCTCCCTCATCCAGTCCTTTTTGCCTCTTTTAAATCCTCCCCTGAACGGCACAGATGTAATTCCATATTGTTTTAAAAACCACTGAAGATACATTTGTGTTGCTCTGTATTCAGTAAAGATTATGACCTTGTCATTTATTGTTTGTATTAATTCCAGAGCCTTTTGAGCTTTGGAATTTTGCTGGACAGCTTCAACTTTTTTAATAAGGCATTGTATTTGTTCCTGAAAAGCTATTGAGGGCTGTTCCTGTCTTTTCAGCATATTCTGAAGGGTAAAATAGACAGCTTCCCTGCTGCTGCATGCCTCTCTTTGCAGGGTCATCACTGAAAATTGGCTGGAACTGACCCAGTCACCTTCACCCCGCAGCTCTGTTACAGCTTCATAAAGCTCGCGCTCAGCCTGTGAAAATTCAATCGGTATTGTTTCCACATGTCTTTTAGTCCATTCGATTCCTGTATCTGCCCTCCGGTTGCGGATCATGACTTTGTTTACGAGTTCTTTTAGATGTGCATCATCGTTTAAAGAACGCGAGTCCTTTTTATAATTCTCATAAAAGGCTGATTCATTGCCCAGATGGCCGGGTTTGAGCAAGGACACAAGATTGAATATCTCACTGATGCGATTCTGAATGGGTGTTGCTGTTAAAAGGAGGCAAAACTTCTTTTTCAGGTTTTGCACAAACTCATAGTTTTTGGTTTTATTATTTTTAAGCTTGTGAGCTTCGTCTATAATGATCAGATCATAATCCAGGCTGTAGATAATGTCCCGATGCGGATTGCGTTTGGCTGTATCGATGGATGATACCACAACGTCGCATTGTTCCCATACATAGCTTTTCCGCTGTGCCACAGCAGGAATGAAAAATTTGCTGTTCAGCTCCATGGCCCACTGTGAAACGAGGGAAGCAGGAACGAGTATAAGGACTTTTTTTACGAGTCCTCTGATCATATATTCCTTTAATATCAGACCAGCTTCTATCGTTTTGCCGAGACCGACTTCATCAGCAAGGATCGCTTTGCCGTTCATGCTTTCTACAACCTGCTTGGCTACTTCCAGCTGATGGGGAAGGGGAGTAAGGTTCGGCAGATGCTTTGGAGCCTGCAGGCCTTCGAAATCAGGAATAGTCGTGTGGTTTTCAACCTCTACAGCCAGTTTATAAAGCTCCCAGTTTCCCCATGGGCCGTCGTCATCAATTCTTTTTAAGAATTCATCCTGCCAGGCAGAATCAAAGCCAATTTGCACTGTCATAAAAACAGCTCCTTTTATCTATATAAAGATATTGCCCAAACCTTGTTAAGGTGGTACGATGTTAATAGCTTTGAAAGTTTTGAAAGTTAACACATTACATTTAGTTAACCGAAATAATGGATTCTTTATTTTTTCTGTTTGGTATAAGTATGACCAACTTGGAAAATTTTATAAATGCGAATGACAACAAGGGGAGAGACTACTTTGTAGCGCCGAAGGAGCAAGCAAAATCTGTGAATCTCTCAGGCAAAAGAACTCTTGTTTGACGCAGCTCTGGAGAGTGCTTTTAAATAAGCCACCCAAGGGGAAAGCCGGTTTCGGTAAACTTTCAGGTGCAAGGACAGAGATCTTCTCATAATTGAGGGGATACTCTGTCCTTTTTTATGTTCCTACAACAAACTTCAAAAGATTTAAGGGGGACGAGTAAATGTCACAGTTAAAACGCACGCCTTTATTCGAGGTGTACAAAGATTATGGAGCAAAAACCATCGACTTCGGAGGCTGGGACCTTCCTGTTCAATTTT
Organism: Cytobacillus sp. NJ13; assembly: GCA_030348385.1. Classification (NCBI taxonomy): domain Bacteria; kingdom Bacillati; phylum Bacillota; class Bacilli; order Caryophanales; family Bacillaceae; genus Cytobacillus; species Cytobacillus sp. NJ13. The sequence goes on from JAUCFP010000006.1 coordinate 4,890,516, forward strand.
CAAGCATTAAAGAAGAACATGAAGCAGTCCGTACAAAAGCCGGCCTTTTTGATGTATCCCATATGGGTGAAATCGAAGTGAAGGGGACGGACAGCCTTAAATACCTTCAAAAAATGATGACAAACGATATTTCCAAATTAAAGAACTCAGGTGCTCAATATACAGCCATGTGTTATGAGAATGGCGGAACTGTTGATGATTTACTTGTCTATAAAATAGAGGATGACCACTATTTGCTGGTTGTAAATGCTTCCAATATTGAAAAGGACTTCAACTGGCTTCAGGACCATGCTGAAGGGAATGTGGAATTGAAAAACCTTTCTGAAGATATGGCACAGCTGGCGATTCAGGGGCCGCTTGCAGAAAAAGTGCTCCAAAAGATTGCTGGCACGAACCTGTCGGATATCGGATTTTTCAAATTCCAGCAGGATGTCGATCTGAATGGCAAAAAAGCGCTCGTCTCCAGAACAGGATATACAGGAGAAGACGGATTTGAAGTTTACTGTGATGCCAAGGATGCAGCCGCATTATGGAATGAAATCCTTGAAGCAGGCAAAGAAGAAGGCGTGCTCCCATGCGGACTTGGCGCAAGGGATACCCTTCGCTTTGAAGCCAACCTGGCACTCTATGGCCAGGAGCTCTCACCTGACATCACACCGCTTGAGGCAGGAATCGGCTTTGCTGTAAAAGTCAATAAAGAAGCTGATTTTATCGGCAAAGAAGTACTTAAGAATCAAAAAGAAAATGGGGTTCCGCGCAAGCTGGCTGGTATTGAAATGATTGACCGCGGCATTCCGCGCCATGGCTATCCTGTATATAAAGGGGAAGAACTGATCGGGGAAGTGACAACAGGCACTCAATCGCCGACATTAAAAAAGAACATTGGCCTTGTTCTTATCAAGAAAGAGCATGCGGAGCCGGGAACTGAACTAGAAGTGGAAATCCGCGGCAAACGTCTGAAGGCTAAGATTGCAGCAACACCTTTTTATAAAAAAGAAAAGAACTAACCGGGGGGAGAAAATGATGAAACATCGCTATTTACCGATGACAGAGTCTGACCAGAAAGCAATGCTTGAAAAAATCGGCGTCAGTTCTGTGGAAGAACTATTCAGTGATATTCCCGAAAGCGTAAGATTTAAGGGCGAATATAAAATCAAGCCGGCAAAATCAGAGACAGCCTTACTGAAAGAGCTTACTAAAATGGCTCAGAAAAATGCTGATCTTCGTACAAATACATCTTTCCTTGGTGCGGGTGTTTATGATCATTACATGCCAATCATTGTGGATCATGTTTTATCCCGTTCAGAGTTTTATACTGCCTATACTCCTTACCAGCCGGAAATTTCCCAGGGTGAGCTCCAGGCAATCTTTGAATTCCAGACAATGATCTGTGAGTTAACAGGAATGGATGTTGCCAACTCATCCATGTATGATGGCGGAACAGCACTTGCCGAAGCAGCCATGCTAAGCGCAGGCAGCACACGCCGCAAGAAGATACTTATCTCAAGCGCAGTTCATCCTGAATCTAAAGAAGTAGTCAAGACATACGCAAAGGGCCAGTATATTGAAGTGATTGAAATCCCTCATAAAGACGGCATCACAGATCTTGAAGCCCTAAATGAAATGATTGGCGATGACATCGCAGCTGTCATTGTACAGTATCCTAACTTTTTTGGCAGAGTCGAGCCTTTAAAAGAGCTTGAGGAAATTATTCATGCCCATAAATCCATGTTTGTTGTTTCAAGCAACCCGCTTGCTCTTGGCGCACTGACACCTCCAGGTAAATTCGGAGCAGACATTGTAGCAGGAGATGCCCAGGTATTCGGAATTCCTACAGCTTTCGGAGGCCCGCATTGCGGATATTTTGCCGTAACATCCAAGCTGATGAGAAAAGTCCCGGGACGTCTTGTCGGACAAACGGTAGACGATCAGGGGCGCCGCGGCTTTGTGCTTACTCTTCAGGCACGTGAACAGCATATCCGCCGCGATAAGGCAACTTCCAATATTTGTTCCAATCAGGCTCTAAACGCACTAGCGGCATCTGTAGCGATGACTGCTCTTGGCAAGAAGGGCGTAAAGGATATGGCAGCTGCCAACATGCAAAAAGCCCATTATGCAAAACAGCAACTCAAGTCTGCCGGCTTTGAAGTTCCATTCGAAGGCCCTTCATTTAATGAATTTGTCATCAAGCTGAATAAGCCTGTTAAAGAAGTAAATCAAAAGCTTCTTGAAAAGGACATTATTGGCGGCTACGATTTGGGCAGAGATTATGCTGACCTGAAAAATCATATGCTTGTTGCTGTAACGGAATTGAGAACGAAGGAAGAAATCGATGCATTCGTTAAAGAAATGGGGGATTACCATGCATAAGGAAGATCAGCCACTCATCTTTGAATTAAGCACAGAAGGCCGTATCGGCTACAGCCTGCCTGAAATGGATATTCCGGAAATTGCCTTAAGCGAGCTTCTTCCTGAAGGCTACCTGAGAGAGGAAGAGCCAGAGCTGCCGGAAGTGTCTGAACTTGATATCATGCGTCATTATACTGCACTTTCTAAACGCAATCATGGTGTTGATTCAGGGTTTTATCCACTGGGGTCCTGCACAATGAAATACAACCCTAAAATCAATGAGAATGTAGCGCGCTTCAATGGTTTTGCCCACGTGCACCCGCTGCAGGATGAAAGCTCTGTTCAAGGTGCCCTGGAACTGATGTATGATCTTCAGGAGCATCTGATTGAAATTACTGGAATGGATGAAGTGACGCTTCAGCCAGCTGCAGGAGCACATGGAGAATGGACTGGATTAATGATGATCCGTGCTTATCATGAAGCGAATGGAGATACAAAGCGTACTAAAGTAGTCGTTCCTGACTCTGCCCACGGAACAAATCCTGCATCCGCGACAGTCGCAGGCTTTGAAACAGTAACTGTTAAATCGGATGAAAATGGATTGGTGGATTTAGAGGACTTAAGAAGAGTGGTTGGCGAGGACACTGCTGCCCTTATGCTGACTAACCCGAATACTTTAGGTTTGTTTGAAGAAAACATTCTTGAAATGGCTGAGATTGTTCATAGCGCCGGCGGGAAGCTATACTATGATGGAGCTAACCTGAATGCTGTACTTTCAAAGGCACGCCCTGGAGATATGGGATTTGACGTTGTTCACCTTAATCTTCATAAAACCTTTACAGGACCGCATGGCGGCGGCGGACCAGGATCAGGCCCAGTCGGCGTAAAAGCGGATCTGATTCCTTTCCTTCCGAAGCCAGTTTTGGTTAAGAAAGGTGACCAATATGAATTTGATTATGACCGCCCGCAATCAATTGGCCGCGTAAAGCCATATTACGGTAACTTCGGAATCAATGTCCGGGCTTATACTTATATCCGTACTATGGGGCCGGATGGACTTAAGGCTGTTACGGAAAATGCGGTACTAAACGCAAACTATATGATGAGAAGGCTTGAGCCATTCTTTGACCTGCCATTTGACAGACATTGCAAGCACGAATTCGTTTTAAGCGGAAAGCGCCAGAAGAAGCTTGGCGTGCGTACTTTGGATATTGCCAAGCGCCTTCTTGACTTTGGCTACCATCCGCCGACCATCTACTTCCCGCTTAACGTGGAAGAGTGCATTATGATTGAGCCAACAGAAACAGAATCAAAAGAAACGCTGGACGCTTTTGTTGACGCCATGATTCAAATTGCTAAAGAGGCTGAGGAAAACCCTGAGATTGTCCAGGAAGCACCTCACACAACAGTAATTGGCCGTCTGGATGAAACAATGGCTGCAAGAAAGCCGGTTCTTCGCTATCAAAAGCAATAAAAAGCAAAAAAAGGGTGTCCTAAAAAGGACACTCTTTTTTTTCGGCAAATAAACTAATTGTGAACTCTGGTAAGGGAATAGGGAAGTTTGGGATTAATGCAGCGATTCCGGGGAAAAGAATCGAAAACAAGGGAAAGAATCAAGGAAAATGAGGAAAAGAACAGCGGATTTGAGGATTGGCTTATAATTAAACCGGCAGAGGGGCTTTCTCAATCAAGAGACCCCGTTAAGTAAACGGGGTCTTTTCAAATATTGCTATTATTTTTTCGCTTTCACTTTTCCTGTCCATTTTTTAAATCCGCCCTGCAGGTGTGAAAGGTCTTTGTAGCCTTTACGATGCAAAAACTGGGCAGCTCTTGCACTTCTCATGCCGCTTTGGCAATATAAGTAGACTGGCTTGTCCGGACGCAATTCTTTCATGCGCATTTTCATTTGTGAAAGCGGTATATTGCGGGCACCTAAAATATGGCCGTTTTCAAATTCATTTGGTTCACGTACATCAATTAATTGGGCTTTTCTGTAGCCTTCCCTAAACTGGTCTTCCGTAAGCGTTTTAACAATTCGGCGCTGATAAAACCAGGTTATTACGGAATAGGTAATGATTGCACCCAAAATGATTAGAATGAAATAAAGTGTTTCCAATATGTCTTTCTCCTTTCACACATAGGTAAGCCAACTAATATTATATAAGCCTTTCCTAATAGGAGTAAAGGAAATCTGTTAAATTTGTTATGGAAATTCATCTTGCTTTAAATTTCACTGGAATTTTGGTAGACTATTAACCGCAAATGACTAGTTAAAGAATCTGAAAATGAGGGCTACATATGACTAAAGAAGTTTGGCGATTTATCGATTCAGGAGAGGGGTCACCTTCTTTTAATATGGCTTTGGATGAAGCATTGCTTGACTGGAACAGTGAGGGCAAAATGCCGCCAGTAATCCGTTTTTACGGCTGGAATCCGGCCACTCTTTCAATCGGTTATTTCCAAAAGGTTGAAAAAGAAATAGATATGGAAGCTGTAAAGCAGCATGGATTGGGATTTGTCCGCAGGCCTACAGGCGGAAGAGGAGTGCTTCATGAACATGAACTCACTTACAGTGTGATCGTTCCTGAAGCCCATCCCGAAATGCCGAATACAGTTACAGAAGCGTACAGAGTCATTTCTGAAGGGATTTTAAAAGGTTTTCACGGACTTGGGATGGAAGCTTATTTCGCAGTGCCAAAGACAGCTGAAGAAAGGGACTCCCTGAAAAATCCAAGATCTGCTGTTTGTTTTGATGCCCCCAGCTGGTATGAACTTGTTGTAGAAGGCCGTAAAGTGGCGGGGAGTGCACAAACAAGGCAAAAAGGTGTCATCCTTCAGCATGGTTCCATTTTGCTTGATTTGGATGAAGACAAGCTGTTCAGCTTGTTCAAGTATCCGAATGACAGAGTCAAAGAGAGAATGCAAAAAGCTTTCAAAAATAAAGCTGTTGCCATAAATGAGCTGACAACCGAAAAAATTACCCTGGATCAAGCAAAAACAGCTTTCAAAAAGGGATTTGAAGAAGGCATGAATATTGAACTTGAACCTTACAAGCTTACAGATGAAGAAATGGCATATGTACAAAAAATCGCAAAAGAGCGATATGAAAGTGATGACTGGAACTATAAGAGATAAAAGCGGCTGAGTCGCTTTTTCTCTTTTTTTAATGAATAATTTTCCAATTGCTGCCATGTAAAAGTGCAAGCTTCAAAATATGTTAAAATTTATCGTTAATTGTCGGAAATCGGCTATTAACTCTGTTTTTCTTTAAATTCTAGTATATTTTAAGTTTGACAAAATCATATTTAGCTGAATCTGACACAATATGTAGTGGTGTCGAAAATATTTAAGACACTATATATTGATTTTGTGGTTTGAGGTATGGTAACTTTAGGGTACTCTTTTAAAACAGATAGATTTACTCTATCTGCCCAAATGCTTACACATTAATTGATAATTGAATTTAGAAGGAGTTGTAACAATGTCTGTTGCTCTAGGACAAAAAATGAAATTGAACATCGATCGTTTAAATAAGGACATCCGTCTTTTTCCTCAGGTTCATCCTGTAACCCCAGATATGAAAATGACCCACAAAGGTGTTTCCCGCTTAGTTATGCTTGATCGCTACACTTTCAAAGACACCGAAAAAGTAACACTCACAAATGGTGACTTCGTTGTCCTCACCATCAAAGAGGATCCGAAATTTCCTGCACGGGGCCTGGGCTTTATCCAGGATATCGATTGGGAAAACAAGACAGCCAAAGTTTTAGTAGAGGAAGATTACAGAGGAGTGCTGGATGATCCGGAAGAATCGAGAACAGGCATTATTACAAAGCCTCTTGATGTAATCGAGAAGCCCCTTGAAATTTTCTATGAGCAAATCGCCAAGCGTAACGCAACAGGCCTGGCATCTGTTGAGAAAATCGAAGAAAAGAAAAAAGAATGGTTTGAAAAATTCTATCAGGAATTGAAAAATTTGAATTTCATACCGGCTGGCCGCGTATTGTATGGAGCGGGTGCCGACACAGATGTTACTTATTTCAACTGCTACGTAATGCCATTCGTACAGGACTCCCGTGAAGGAATTTCCGAACACCGCAAGCAGGTAATGGAAATCATGAGCCGAGGCGGAGGAGTTGGAACAAATGGCTCAACCCTAAGACCGCGCAACACACTTGCTAAAGGAGTAAACGGCAAGTCTTCGGGTTCCGTATCCTGGCTTGATGATATTGCGAAGCTTACACACCTTGTGGAACAGGGCGGTTCCCGCAGAGGTGCTCAGATGATTATGCTGGCGGACTGGCATCCGGACATTATCGAATTCATCATCTCGAAAATGCAAAACCCAAGAATCCTGCGATTCCTTCTTGAAAATACAAATGATGAAACAATAAAAAAATATGCTAAAGAAAAATTAAAATTCACTCCATTTACTGAACAGGAAATTGCCATGTACCAGGGTATTATTAATTACAAGAGCATTCCTGGCTATGGCGGGTTCAGCGATAAAATCATAAAGGATGCTGAAGAAAAACTGGAGACTGGCGGTACTTACAGTGTTCATAATTCTGAATTCCTTACTGGTGCAAACATTTCAGTCTGCCTGACAAAAGAATTTATGGATGCAGTTGAAAATGATGCAGAATACGAGCTTCGCTTCCCAGATGTTGAATCATATGATGCTGATACCATGAAAACCTACAACGAAGAATGGCATAAAGTCGGTGATGTCAGAGAATGGGGAAAACTTGGCTATAAAGTCCGTGTTCACCGCAAAATCAAGGCGAAAGAACTTTGGAACCTGATTAATATCTGTGCAACCTACTCAGCAGAGCCAGGTATTTTCTTTATTGATAATGCCAACGACATGACCAATGCACAGGCTTACGGACAAAGGGTTGTAGCAACAAATCCATGTGGCGAACAGCCACTCGCACCATATTCTGTCTGCAACCTTGCAGCAGTGAACCTTGCAGAAATGGCAGATAAGGAAAATAAGACCGTTAACTTTGAAAAGCTGAAGCGTACTGTTGAAGTAGGAGTACGTATGCAGGACAACGTAATAGATGCTACACCATACTTCCTTGAAGAAAACAAAAAGCAGGCATTAGGCGAGCGCCGTGTAGGTCTTGGCGTTATGGGGCTTCATGATCTGCTGATCTATTGCGAAACAGAATATGGTTCTGAAGAAGGCAATGTGCTGATTGATAAAGTCTTCGAAACCATTGCAGCGACAGCTTACAAAGCTTCTGTAGAGCTTGCAAAGGAAAAAGGAAGCTTCCCGTTCTTAACAGGTGAAAATCCTGAAGAAACGAATCGTCTTCGCAAAGCTTTTACAGAAACAGGCTTCATGCAGAAAATGCCAGAGGATATCCGTGAATCCATCTTAGAAAGCGGAATCCGCAATTCACATCTGCTGACTGTTGCTCCTACTGGATCCACAGGCACCATGGTTGGAGTATCAACAGGTCTTGAACCATATTTTTCCTTCTCATACTTCAGAAGCGGCCGCTTAGGCAAGTTCATTGAAGTGAAGGCAGATATTGTTCAGGAATATTTGGATCGCAATCCGGATGCAGATCCTAATAATCTGCCTGAATGGTTTGTGGCAGCAATGGATCTGGCTCCAAAAGCGCACGCAGATGTTCAATGTGTGATTCAGCGCTGGATCGACAGTTCGATCAGTAAAACAGTAAACGCACCGAAGGGCTACAGTGTTGAACAGGTTGAGAAAGTATATGAACGCTTATACCGCGGCGGTGCAAAGGGCGGCACAGTCTATGTAGACGGATCACGCGATTCTCAAGTATTGACGCTGAAAGCTGAAGAGAACAGCTTTGAAGGTACAGATACAGTCAAAAAAGAAAAATCAAAGCAGCATGTAGTTCTGGTTGATACAATCAGCGACCTGCGTTCAACCGATGTAACAATCGGTTCGGAAGTCGGCAATACATGCCCAGTATGCCGTAAAGGAAAAGTCAAAGAAATCGGCGGCTGCAATACTTGCACTAACTGTAATGCACAGCTGAAATGCGGCTTATAAAAATAATTTAATAGACCAAAGAAGATGGAAATAATTGTTCCATCTTCTTTTTTTGCTGTTGGATCATTTGGTTCATACTACAGTCATAGGGTTCAGCGGATATTTTTCGCTGGCAGGACAAATTGATTAAGTGAGGTATGCCTATGAAGCCATTTATCCCACAGTTAGTTTATATAGAACCTCAAGCTCTTGAATATCCCCTGGGAAGAGAGCTAAAGGAAAAATTTAAAAAAATGAACTTAGAAATTAGAGAAACAACATCACATAACCAGGTGAGAAATATTCCCGGTGATAACGAATTGCAGAAATACCGCAATGCGAAATCCACTTTGGTGGTAGGGATCAGACGGACTCTGAAATTTGATACATCCAAGCCTTCGGCAGAATACGCCATTCCCCTTGCTACAGGCTGCATGGGCCACTGTCATTATTGCTATCTGCAAACTACACTTGGAAGCAAGCCATATATTCGCACGTATGTAAACCTTGAAGAAATCTTTGAGCAGGCCTCTAAATATATGGAAGAAAGAAAGCCGGAGCTTACGCGATTTGAAGCTGCATGTACTTCCGATATCGTAGGGATTGATCATTTAACCCATTCCCTGAAAAAAACAATTGAATTTATTGGCCAGACGGAGTATGGCCAGCTCCGGTTTGTCACCAAGTATCATCATGTCGACCATCTGCTTGATGCTAAACATAATGGGAAAACCCGTTTTCGATTTAGTGTTAATTCGCGGTTTGTAATAAAAAACTTTGAGCCGGGCACTTCCTCTTTCGACGATCGGCTTGAAGCCGCCCGTAAAGTAGCTAATGCAGGCTACCCGCTTGGCTTTATCGTGGCGCCAATTTACATGCATGATGATTGGCGTGAAGGCTATCATGAACTTTTTCAAAGGTTAAGCAAATCGCTCGAAGGCATCAATCTGGAAGGATTAACTTTCGAGTTAATCCAGCACAGATTTACAAAGCCAGCCAAAAAGGTAATTGAAAAACGCTACCCGAAAACAAAGCTGGAAATGGATGAAGAAAAACGTAAATATAAGTGGGGAAGATATGGAATAGGCAAGTATGTTTATCCGACTGATGAAGCAAAGGATCTTGAAAATACGATTAGGGGGTATATTCACTCTTATTTTCCAGAAGCAGAAGTGCAATATTTTACCTAAACCTGAGTTTTTGGCTTGTCAGCCGTACTATTTTAAAAAGCTCCTGATTAAAGATGTATAAGTAAGAGTTCCTCTATGGGCAAGTACATCGACAGGAGTGGCTTACATGTATATAGATGGGGTTTTTTCAGGAGGAGGCATCAAGGGATTTGCGTTAATCGGTGCATATGAGGAAGTTTACAAAAGAGGTTTTCGATTTAAGCGGGTTGCGGGAACAAGTGCAGGTTCGATCGTTGCTGCTTTAATTTCTGCCAATTATACAAGTGATGAAATATATCAGCTCGTCGATGAGTTTGATGTAAAAAAGCTTCTTGATGAAAGAAAAACCTTTATTCCCTTCGCTGTCGGCAAATGGCTTAACCTTTATTGGCGGCTGGGATTATATAAAGGATCCGAGCTGGAAACCTGGATGGCTCAAAAGCTGGCTGACAGGGGGATTAGAACCTTTTCAGACCTTCCTCCGCAATCGCTGAGAGTCATAGCGTCTGACCTGACAAACGGAAGACTGGTAGTACTGCCCGATGATCTTGTAAATTATGGGATTGATCCCGCTTCGTTTTCGGTTGCAAAGGCGATCAGGATGAGCTGCAGTCTCCCGTATTTTTTTGAGCCGGTCAAGCTGAACGCATACAGCAGCTCCAGTGTCATTGTGGATGGAGGGGTGCTAAGCAATTTTCCTATGTGGCTTTTTGATAAGGAAAACGTGAAGAAGACCCGGCCTGTCCTGGGGATAAAGTTAAGCCATAATTTAAGCGAACGGCCGCCGAATAAAATTGACAACGCCATCCAAATGTATGCTGCGCTTTTTGAAACGATGAAGGATGCACATGATGCCAGATACATCTCCAGAAAACATGCACAAAACATTATTTTCATTCCAACGGATGGCGTTCTGACTGCGGAATTTAATATAACTGAGCAGAAGAAAAAAGATCTTCTGGAGCACGGCAGGCAATGTGCGGAGCAATTTTTTTCATCATGGAGCTATTAAGCAGAAAAGCCATGAGCTTAATCTGGAAGGTCCCCCCAGAATTCAGAACTTATCATATAAAAGTAAAAAATCGAGCCCAAATTAAAGGGAGGCTCGATTTTTCTTTTTGCCTTTTTTGCCTTCTATGACTGTCAAGTGTGGAGAAGATTTTTTCTTAGACTTTTTAATTGAAGTAAGGGAACCTACGGAAGCCTTTCTTCCATTGGCTGAGCCTGTTTCTTTATTGTTAAAGCGCCTTTTTGATTTTTTGGCTGCCTTTATAAAAGCTCGCTGCTCCCGCTTTGAGGGACTAGATCTGTTAAAGCGCTGAAAAAGAAAGTATACCACAGCACCAATGATGACAATGACAGCTATTCTCTGCAAAAAACCGGCAGGATTTGAGATCAGGCTGACGGCAACTCCGATGACAGCTAGCATAATGAGCCCGGAGACAATATAAAATGTAAATGGTTTTTTCAAGAAAGCCACCTCCCTAAAAGCATGATGAGCAATTTTATAAGCTTTTAAACTATATAAGCTAAAGTTTATCGAAATAATTAATGAAAGTTGTCTTCATATTTTTCTTTTCCTATTTCTTTACAATTTAAACAGCGGAATATTAACTTTTAACTAGTTTCAGGAATAGCTGCATGTTTATCAAAGAGTATCCCGCATGTTGCTTATACTTAAATTTATGCTGTGCACACCAGTCCCGGAACACACATTACTTCAAATAAGCACAAAATCAAAGGACTGTATCATTAATTATTTTATTCGACCTAAAATCTCATAAAACCTCTATACAACAGGAAAATATATAAAAAATATGAACGATCTTTGCCGGAGGGTTAATCCAATCTGCATTTATTTTAAATCTGATGCAATGGAATAAATGCGTGTGGACATAATAGGAAAAGGAGGTGGCGCAAAGTGGCAGAAGAAAAGGAGCGCTTGGAACAGGATCAAAGGGAAAAACCAATGTCTTTTATGGCAATGGTGGTCATTACCGGACTGGTTGGAGGCATTCTTTGGAGCGGCCTGGCCTATCTGGCATACGTGTTTAATTTTACCGAAATTCGCCCTAATGTCATTCTCGAACCCTGGACGATTGGGGCCTGGAAAGAGGGCTGGCTGGGAACTCTGATCTCAATTCTCCTTATTGGGGCAATATCGATTGTGGCGGCCTTAATTTATTATGCAGCGCTGCGGAAATTTCAAAGTATTTTCGTGGGGGCTGGCTATGGAGTTGCCCTTTTTTTACTGGTATTTTTTGTACTCAATCCAATCTTCCCTGGAATCAGCCCGTTTTGGGATCTTGAGCGGAATACAATTGTAACATCGATCTGTTTCTATATATTATTTGGCGTTTTCGTAGGGTATTCCATTTCTTATGAAGCTCAAGAAATCCGAGGCAAGACTGAAGATGAAAAAAAGGCCCGGACAGATCCGGATTTAACTCGATGAACAAAGCATAATGACGAATGTTAAATCTTTGTGCATTATTGCTGGTAAGTAATGAAGAATTTTGCGAAAAGCGCTATACATCAGAACTGTATGAAATTTTGCTTTATGATAGAATGTTCTTAATGGGCATTCTTTTTCGATGCTGTCAGGAGAAGACTTGAATAGAAAGAGAGGCCCGTCAGCAACTATGTAAAAGGGGGTTGAACATGGGGAAAATACTCCTGTTAAATGGGCCGAATTTAAACCTGCTCGGCAAAAGGGAACCAGGTGTTTATGGAAAAGAAACGCTTGATCAGCTGGAGCAAAATATGAAAGCATTGGGTGCTTCATTTGAGACAGAAGTGACCTGTTTTCAGTCAAATCATGAAGGGGAACTCATTGACAAGCTTCACCTCGCCAATGAAGATGGCACACAGGGTATTATTTTCAATCCCGGCGCATTTACCCATTATAGTTATGCGATCAGGGATGCTGTTGCAGGAATCCAGGTTCCTTTGATCGAAGTACATATTTCAAATGTTCATGCCAGGGAAGAATTCAGGCATACTTCTGTCATTGCACCTGCTGCAATGGGCCAAATAGTTGGTCTGGGCTTTAAAGGGTATGAACTGGCTTTTCATGCATTAATGAATTTTCAAAAGGGGAGAGGATAAAATGGAAAAAATACAAAAATTACGCGCGCGCTTTACAGAGTCAGGGATAGATGGGATGCTGATTACCAGCAGTTTCAACCGCCGTTATATGACTGGTTTTACCGGTTCAGCCGGCGTGGTATTAATCAGTGCGGATAAAGCACTCTTCATAACCGATTTCCGGTACACAGAACAGGCAGCTAAGCAGTGTGAAGGGTATGAAATTGTGAAGCATACTGGTGCAATTCCAGAAGAAGTTGCCAAACAGGCTGAACAGCTTGGGATCAAAAAGCTTGGCTTTGAAGAGAATCATTTAACTTTTTCATCCTATAAAGCATATGAAAAAGCTGTTAACTCTGAGCTTGTTCCTCTTTCTGACACAATTGAAAAGTTACGCTTGATAAAGACCGATTCAGAGATTAAGATAATAAAGGTGGCAGCTGACATTGCAGATGCTGCGTTTAAACATATTCTTGATGTCATTCGGCCAGGAATTACTGAATTGGAAGTTTCCAATGAATTAGAATTCTTTATGAGAAAAGCGGGTGCAGTTTCATCATCGTTTGATATTATCGTAGCATCCGGATACCGTTCTGCTCTTCCGCATGGAGTAGCCAGTGATAAAGTTATTGAAAAAGGCGATTTTGTCACACTGGACTTCGGCGCTTATTATAAGGGCTATGTTTCAGATATTACCCGTACGGTTGCTGTTGGAGAACCTGAAGATAAGCTGAAAGAAATCTATACAATTGTGCAAGAAGCTCAGGAGCGGGGGATGGAAGGCATCAAACCGGGAATGAGCGGCAAAGAAGCAGATGCCTTAACTCGTGATTATATTTCTGGTAAAGGCTATGGCGAATATTTTGGCCATTCTACCGGACATGGCATAGGGCTTGAAGTGCATGAAGGGCCTGCATTGTCATTTAAGTCTGATGTTATACTTGAACCTGGAATGGTTGTAACGGTGGAGCCGGGCATTTACATACCGGGCCTCGGCGGTGTCCGAATTGAGGATGATACAGTCATTACAAAGGATCACAATGAAACGCTTACTCATTCTACTAAAGAATTGATTATTCTTTAATTGTACACATTAGGAGGACAAACTCATGATTTCTGTAAACGATTTTCGAACGGGATTGACGATTGAAGTTGATAACGGCATTTGGCGTGTAATGGATTTCCAGCACGTTAAACCGGGAAAGGGAGCGGCATTTGTACGTTCCAAATTGCGTAACCTTCGCACAGGTGCTATTCAGGAAAAAACCTTTCGTGCAGGTGAAAAAGTAGGGAAGGCACAAATCGATAACCGCAAAATGCAATACCTTTATGCTAATGGAGATCAGCATGTTTTCATGGACAATGAGTCTTATGAGCAAATCGAGCTGCCTGCATCAGCAATTGAGTATGAATTAAAGTTTTTAAAAGAAAACATGGAAGTTGCTATTATGCTTTACCAGGGAGAGTCTCTTGGAATCGAGCTTCCTAACTCTGTTGAGCTGACAGTGACTGAAACAGAACCAGGTATTAAAGGGGATACTGCTTCCGGCGGAACGAAACCTGCTACACTTGAAACAGGCCTGACTGTACAAGTTCCTTTCTTTGTTAATGAAGGAGATAAGCTGATTATCAATACAACTGATGGTTCATATGTGTCACGTGCATAATTTGATAAAAAAATCCCGATCTCTCGGGATTTTTTTTTATCCTTTATATTTTCTGCCTTCAGCTCCGGGGGATATGTCAGTATCATTGCGATTATTATAATCAGGGTCAGATACAGGAGCATTTCTGTTATCGCGTGTTCCGCCAAGATAAGCCCTGTCGCCTTTTTTCTGGTATTTTAAAAATTCACCTAAGTTTTCATTCATCCTAAAACCTCATTTCTCTGGGAAGTTACTCAGTGAAACATTATTAGTATTAGCTTTTTCCTCATGATTATAATTCGAAGATCTTCTAACTATAATATGTGAACTCTGCCGTGATTTGGCTTTCTATGTCTATGGTTCCGGGCTGGATAGGCGTGCTGACGGCACTTTTAACAAAAGTGGAGGATTGAAACGAAACAGGCTGCTCAATGCCTAAAGCTCGTTCCGCAACGGATACCGGGGTGCTGATTAATTGTACTCTTAGTGCAGAGGCAATTGTTTCTGCCTTTTTGTAAGCATCCATAACGGCCAGACTTAATGCCTGCTGGTACAAATCCGACTGGTTTTCAGCTTCAAAATGAATTCCTCTGACAATGTTTGCACCGTTATCCACTGCTGTATCCACAACAAGTCCCGTATTTTCTATCTCATCGACAGTAATGCCTAGTATATGCTCAACCCTGTACCCGCGGAAAATTTGCTTGCCATCCACAAAATCATACTGCGGAAAAATGGTGAAATCGGACGTTTGAATCTGCTTATCTGTTATTCCAATAGCATTAAGCGCCTTTTTGACACTTGAAATGGCATCTGCATTCTGTTCCTGTGCTTTCTGAAGCTCCATGTCTTCTGTTAAAACTCCCAGCTTTATGTTAGCCTGGTCAGGCTGTACAGCTAGCTTCCCCTCACCTGAAACCCTTAAAATATTTGGTTTTGATCTGGAATGGCTTCCTTTTTGCACAGAATTGCGGACAAAGGGCTGATAATAATACATGTATTTCATTCCCCGCTTTCATTGAGGTATCTTTCTAGAATTACGCGGGAGTAAGAGAGAAAATGCGTACTTATTAATCCCAGCTGTAATTCATCAGCCGCGCAATTCTCTTTGGGATATCTGTATTCTCCATCACTCCTGTAAAAGCTTCGCTCCCAATGCCATAAGCAAATAAAGGAATCATATTGCCTGTATGTCCGCCGGTTGAGCTGAGAGATCTTACTTTATTCGTTAAAATTCCCCCATGATATTTTTCTGCAATCAGGCTGCCTATTTCCCATGCTGCTAAATATTTAGGATAAACCTGGCTGTCTGTTTTCATCAGCTTGTCATTAAATGCTTCAATTTCCTGCTCGGTTAAATCAATGTTTGCATACTTTTTTAAAACATCTTTCACGCTTTCTGACCGGTAAGTGCCCCTATTTTCATCTCTGGCAAATTGGCTGACCATATACTGCGGTGTCGCCTTGATTTCTTTTAACTGCTGTATATCCAGCGGCTCTGATGCTGATATACCCATGGTTTCATGATCAGCGGCAACCAAAACCAGTGTCTCTTGGTCTTTTTTTGCCCATTCAACCGCATATTTGACAGCTTCATCAAATTCAATGGTTTCTTTCCAGATGCTTGTAATATCCCCTGCGTGTGAAGCGTGGTCAATCCTTGCGCCTTCAGCCATAAGAAAAAATCCCTGTTTTTCTTTTGAGAGTACACTGATCGCTTTTTCAGTCATTTCTTTTAAGTTTGGTTCTTTGCTGTTTTTTAGAGGACGGTCCAGTTTAAAGTTCATATATCCATTATTGAACAATCCGAGAAGCTTTTTCCCTTTTGCTTTCTGCATTTCATCCCGATTGCTTGCATAGTCATACCCTTTCATCCTGGCCTCCTTAATTAAATCCTTCCCGCCTTGCTTTTCCGGGCTAAAATAGGCTCTCCCGCCTCCCATTAACACATCCACCTCATTATTGAGCTGCTGGCGTGCAATTTCCTCCTGTCCAGACCATCTGTTTGAAACGCTTGCTGTAAAGGCGGCAGGTGTTGCATCTGTAACTGTATTGGTAGAGATAACCCCCGCCTTTTTTCCGTTTTTCTTGAATAAATCAAGAATGCTGTCTGTTTCCTTCCCATCAGGAGTGACTCCGATCATCTCATTATTCGTTTTTATTCCAATTGCAAGTGCGGTGCCACCGGCAGCTGAGTCTGTAACAAAATTATTGGCAGATTCGGTATGCACCAATGCGGTGTGAGGGAGAGATTCCAGGAACAGCCGCCCATCCTTTCCATATTCCAGTTTTCTTGCAATCTCAATCTGGCCTATTCCCATTCCATCACCAATCATCAGAATGACATTTTGCGGTCCTTTTGTATTTCCCTGATGAGCCATTCCTTCTGCAGGGAAGAAGCCAAGGACTAAAAGATGAAAAATAATCATAATGTAAATGCATTTAGCTTTCATAAATTGACACCAGCCTTTATCAACGTTCTTATTCGATTATTTTTTGGAGAAATGACTTTTTTTACTCAGCGAAAAGCTTGTCCTAAATAAATGTGAAGCTTGCAAATCTAAGTCATATTGTTTTGCCTCAGGCATACATTTTAAATAATGAGAAGCTAGTCCGAGATCAGATTATGAATGGAGGAGCAGACATGGAAACGATTATAGCCTTTTTGCCGAAAAAAATAGCCGAACAAATACAGAGAATCCCTCCGCAAATCTTAAAGGATCTGGAGGAAATCAGGGTCCGCATTTCCAGGCCCATTGAGCTGACAGCAAGGGGAGTACCGCATTATCTCCCTTATATAGTTGAGTCAGAGGATGCCGTGCATTTGCTGAATAAAATAAGCCATTTTTCCATTTACACACTGGAAGAAGAACTGAAAAGAGGATATATCACGATTGAAGGCGGCCATAGGGTGGGACTTGCTGGAAAGGTCATTCTTGAACAAGGAAAGGTTAAGGCAATCAGGGATATTTCCTCTTTTAACATTAGAATTGCCAGGGAGAAAATCGGCATTGCCCAGAATTTGATTCCCAGAATTTACAGGGATGGGTGGCTGCATACCATGATTATTGGTCCGCCGCAGACTGGTAAAACCACCTTGCTGCGGGACATTGCGAGAATCATTTCATCTGGTGATCTGAATGGTGACTTTCCTGCCAGCAAGGTCGGGATTGTGGATGAACGCTCCGAAATAGCAGGATGTGTGAACGGAATCCCGCAAATGACATTTGGGAATAGAATTGATGTCCTTGATGCCTGTCCAAAAGCTGAAGGCATGATGATGATGATTCGTTCCATGAGCCCCGAGGTTCTGGTTGTTGATGAAATTGGCAGGCATGAAGATGCAGAGGCCATAATGGAGGCTGTAAATGCCGGAATAAAGCTGATTATGACTACACATGGAAATTCTCTGGAAGAAATTAAGAAGCGCCCCACTTTACAAGCCATACTGGAAATGGGCATTTTTCAGCGATTTATTGAACTGAGCAGGAAAGAAGAGCCTGGCAGCATTGTGTGCATTAGAAACTCAGACGGTGTGGGATACCCGTATAAAGCGGGCGTGATGTAAATGATGAAGGTTATTGGAGCTGTTTTGATCATCATTGCTACAACGTGGGCAGGATTTGAAGCTTCGAGGCATCTTAGCGAAAGGCCGCGGCAGCTTCGCCAGCTTAAATCGGCCCTGCAGTCGCTGGAGGCTGAAATTATGTATGGCCATACGCCTCTCCATGAAGCAGCCAGAAGACTTTCTGCCCAGCTTTCCAAGCCGTTATCCTGGTTCTTTGAATCCTTTGCAAAGAAATTGACTGATTCCGAGACGACCGTTAAGGACGCCTGGGAAGAAAGTTTGAAGGAAATATGGAAAATGACGGCTTTTAAACAAGGGGAATTCGAGATCATGAAGCAATTTGGCGAAACACTTGGAAGACATGACCGTCTTTCCCAGCAAAAGCAGATCATGCTGACCCTTTCCCATCTTGAACGTGAAGAAGCAGATGCACATGACAGACAAGTGAAGTACGAGAGAATGGTCAAAAGTCTGGGGTTTTTATCCGGATTGCTCTTAATCATATTACTAATGTAGGAAACGCCGGCAGCCTGAATTGCCGGACGCTGATCAGAGCTTAGGGGGAGAAAAGATGGGCCTAGAGGTAGATATCATATTTAAGATTGCAGGTGTCGGAATTGTTGTAGCCTTCTTGCATACTATTCTTGATCAGGTGGGCAAAAAGGAATACGCACAATGGGTGACGCTTTTCGGATTTATATATATCTTGTTCATGGTTGCTTCCATTGTAGATAACCTATTCCAAAAAATAAAATCTGTTTTTTTGTTTCAGGGATAAAAGGGGGGCTCAGCCATTGAAATTCTTCAGATAGTCGGATTTTCGCTTGTAGCCACTTTCCTGGCGCTGATTGTTAAGGAGCAAAAACCCAATTTTGCTTTTTTGCTGATTGTATTTGTCGGCTGTGCCATCTTTCTTTTTCTGGTCGACCAAATTTATGCCATTATCCATATGATTGAAAAGATTGCCGTCAATGCAAAGGTAAATATCGTATATGTTGAAACCATTTTAAAAATCATCGGAATTGCCTATATTGCTGAATTTGCAGCCCAGATTACGAAAGATGCAGGACAGGGGGCCATTGCAGCAAAAATTGAGATGGGCGGGAAGATACTTATACTCGCGATGGCTATCCCGATTCTTACTGTATTAATCGAAACCATCATTCGCATGATTCCGAGCTAGCTTGCGGCGGCCTGCTGAATATGCAGGCTGCCGGACTGGACAAGCACATATTGCTGGCATTAGATAGGGTCTTTTAAAAGAGGTGAAAAAAATGAAGCAAAGGATGCAGAAAATTTTATGGTTCAGTTTAATTCTATTCTTTTTCCTGGCACCAATTGTACAAGCATCACCTAAGACCGGCGAAGCAGAGGAAACGATATCCCCTCAGGATTTAGTAGAATCTCAGGTGGAGAAGTTAGATCTAAATGAATTAAGAGGATTTTGGGAAGAAATCACAACAGAGTATGGAGGCTTTTTGCCTGAAAGCCAAAAGGGGAGCCTCTATGAATTTATAAAGGGAGAAAAAGAATTCTCACTAAAAGAGTGGGCTGCAGGCGCAATGAAGTTTGTGTTCCATGAGTTCATTGTAAATGGAAAACTGCTGGGAACCTTGATATTGCTGACGGTATTCAGCATGTTTCTCCAGTCCCTGCAGAATTCATTTGAAAAAAGCACTGTCAGTAAAGCGGCATATTCAATCGTGTTCATGGTTTTAATAATTATTGCGCTGAATAGCTTTCATGTTGCGATCACTTACACACAGGAAACCATTTCAACCATGGTGTCATTCATAATGGCTCTCATACCGCTGCTGCTTGCACTGATTGCTTCTTCGGGAGGCGTGGTATCCGCTGCTTTTTTCCACCCGGTGATTTTATTTTTGATGAATGTCAGCGGATTATTTATCCAATATGTCATCCTTCCGCTTTTATTTTTATCAGCCCTGTTAAGCATTGTCAGCACATTGTCAGAACACTATAAGGTAACTCAGCTTGCGAATCTGCTCCGGAATTGGAGCATAGGGCTTCTTGGGATGTTTCTGACAGTCTTTTTGGGAGTTATATCAGTTCAGGGAGCCTCAGCCGCGGTTACTGATGGAATTACCATTCGTACAGCAAAATTTATTACTGGAAATTTCATTCCGGTCATTGGAAGGATGTTTACAGATGCGACTGATACCGTAATTAGCGCTTCGGTGCTATTGAAAAATACTGTTGGGATAGCAGGAGTCGCCATTCTCCTTATTATCGCAGCTTTTCCTGCAATCAAAATTTTAATGATTGCGTTTATATATAAATTTGCGGCAGCCATTTTGCAGCCGCTGGGGGGAGGGCCAATCATTTCCTGCCTGGATATAATCAGCAAAAGCATCATCTATGTTTTTGCCGCTCTGGCCATCGTCTCCCTGATGTTTTTCCTTAGTATTACGGTTATTATAGCAGCCGGAAATTTGACCATGATGGTCAGGTAGGGAGGGAATGAAGTGGATTTCATAAAAGAATGGGTAACGAACATCATATTATTTGTTCTGCTTGCCACTGTCATTGATATGCTCCTCCCCAGTTCCAAGCTTCAGAAATACACAAAAATGGTGACAGGACTGCTGCTGATTGCGATTATACTTACACCAATTTTAAGAATTATATCAAGTGATTTTGAAGAGGCCCTTGTTTCAGTGCCAGTTTTTGAGGCATCGGGAGAAAAAAATATGGAAAATTTAATAGAAATGAAGAAAAAAGAAATACAAGCCTCAAGTGATGCATATATTTTAGAACAAATGGCTGTCCACATGAAACAGGACGCAGAAGAGGAGTTGATGGAACAGTACGGTCTGGAAATTGCTAACATTGATATTTTAGTAGATGAAAGCAGTGATCAAGCCTTCCCGGATAACCTGCAAAAGGTCATGATCCAACTCAAAGCAGAAGATGCAGAAGCTGAAGCTGTAGAAGTGGTTAAAACAGTAGAAATCAATGCCGGGAAACCTCTTCCATCCAGCGGGCCTGAACATGAAGACGCAGTAAGAATTGCTTCTCTTCTCGCACAAAAATGGAATGTAGACGCAAACTCAATCGAAGTTCTGGTAGAAGGGGGGAATATGGATAAGGATGGATAATGAAAAAGGTCCTTTCACATGGATAAAGAAGATGATTTCCAAAGATGGGCAGTCTGATAAGAAACCCGGTAAATTCCATTATTTGCTGCTTGTTCTCCTTTTTGGAGCAGCGATCATGCTGGTCAGCAATACACTGTTTCAAGAAGACAGCTCTACCGAGGATTTGTCCGTTTTTAAAAATGGAGAAGAAGAAGTAAAGCAGGAGGAAGAGGTGCCAGTATTCGGCCAGCAGAAATCTGGAGGAAATGACACAATCGCCAATTATGAAAAGGCATACGAAGCTCAAATAAAAGAGGCACTTGATGCAATCGTCGGAGTAGAAGATGCCACTGTTGTGGTTAATGTGGATGCCACAGAGAAGAAAGTCCTTGAAAAAAACAAAACGACCCAAACACAAAAAACCGATGAAACAGATCGGGAAGGCGGCAAAAGGAAGGTTGAGGATCAGTCACAGGAGGAACAGCTTGTGATTGTCCGAAATGGAGAAAAAGAGGTTCCCATTGTCATAGAAACCAAGAAACCTGAAATAAGGGGAGTGCTGGTTGTGGCAAAAGGGGCTGAAAATATACAAGTGAAAAAGTGGATTATAGAGGCAGTAACAAGAGCGCTTGATGTTCCAAGTCATAGAGTATCCGTAATGCCTAAAAAAACTAAGGGGGAATAATAGATGCTTTTAAAGAAACAAACGGTCTGGCTATTAACAATGCTGAGTTTGGTGGTTGTATTATCTGTATATTACGTAACATCTCCGGAGCAAAAAGGCAGTGACCTTGCTGCAATAGAAGAAAAGGCAGAGGGAGAAATGGAATCAGTTGAAAGTGAAGATGGCAAGGCGATCATTACAAACACTGCCAGTGATGAAATGTTTGAAACTCTGCGCCTTCAGCTTGACGATGAGCGCAGCCGCATGAAGGAGGATCTTACAGAGGTCCTAGGTCAAACAGATCTTCCGGCTGAAGAAAGAATGAAGGCAAAAGATCAAATTGATGAATTAAATGAAATCGCTCAAAAAGAAGCGATGCTTGAAACATTAATCAGAGCAATGGATTATGAAGATGTACTTGTCCGTGCTGATGGCAAGAAGGTTCAAATTACGGTTAAGGCAAAAGATCATTCAGCTTCCGCTGCAAACAATATCATTCAGGAAGTAAGGAACGAAATTGGGCAGCTTGAGGCAGTAGCCGTTGAATTCCAGGTTGAAAAGTAAAAGATATAGAGGGAGCCTGCAAAATTCCTGCAGGCTCCCTTTATAATTTCGTTTGCGGTTTGGTAACTTTTTCATATAAGTGCATAATATAAAAGTCCTGTTTACTATAGAAATCTGGATGAATTTCGTGTAAATCATCTGAAATATTTCACAAAAAATTAGAAAAATATTAAAATGAAATAAAGGATGGATACAGAAATTATTATCCAGTACATAATAGGATGTTGAAGTTTTATAAGGTCTTATCGTATGATATTAGTATCTAGTCATAATTAAATCATGCAGAACATTCCTGCCGTATGTTCTAATTCTTTGCAGCAAAAGTATTTATACGGACTAAAGGAATTGTCATGCAGTGAGAAAACAAGGGGTGCAAAAATGTTAAAAGTACAAGAAATCCGTGAACTGATTAAATTGGTTGATCAGTCAAATATTGATGAATTTGTATATGAGCATGAAGGTTCAAAAATTCAGATGAAGAAAAAAGGCAATGAAGCAGCCGTTGTTCAGCAAGTTCAGCCGGCAGCTGTTCAGGCGTTAGCTCCTGCTCCGCAGCCAGTCCAGCCAGCTGCTGTAAAAGTGGAAGAGCCAAAAGCAGAAGCGCCGGCACAGGCACTGCAGGCTGATGCCGCGGAAGATTTACATAAGATTGTCTCACCAATGGTAGGGACCTTTTATCAATCATCATCACCTGATGCCGACGCATATGTAAAATCCGGCTCTAAGGTTACAAAAGATTCCATTGTCTGCATTGTAGAAGCAATGAAGTTATTTAATGAAATTGAAGCAGAAGTCAATGGCGAAATTGTAGAAGTGCTTGTAAAGGACGGTCAATTAGTTGAATATGGCCAGCCACTATTTTTAGTAAAGCCTGAATAAGGAGCGGTTACAGATGATCAAAAAACTCTTGATTGCCAACAGAGGAGAAATAGCGGTCCGCATCATTAGGGCAGCCCGCGAGATGGGGATAGAATCTGTAGCTGTATTTTCAGAGGCTGACAGGGAAGCACTCCATGTTCAGCTGGCCGATGAGGCTTACTGCATTGGCCCGAAAGCGTCAAAGGACAGCTATTTGAATTTTACCAATATAATTAGTGTCGCTAAGCTTACAGGCTGTGACGCCATCCATCCAGGTTATGGATTCCTAGCTGAAAATGCGGACTTTGCTGAACTGTGCAGAGAATGCAATATTATCTTTGTCGGCCCGACTCCAGAAGCCATCAGCAAAATGGGTACAAAGGATATTGCAAGGGAAACCATGAAGGAAGCAGGAGTACCGATTGTTCCTGGCTCCAACGGAATCATAAAGGATGCAGAAGATGCTATTCAGCTAGCTGAAAAGATTGAATATCCGGTAATTATTAAAGCGACTGCCGGCGGAGGCGGGAAAGGAATCCGCGTAGCGCGCAATGAGCAAGAGCTTATTAAAGGAATTACGATTACCCAGCAGGAAGCACTAACTGCGTTCGGAAATCCTGGTGTTTATATTGAAAAATATATTGAGGACTTCCGCCATGTGGAGATCCAGGTTCTTGCAGACAATTATGGAAACACCGTTCATCTAGGGGAAAGGGATTGCTCTATTCAAAGGCGTCTGCAAAAGCTGCTGGAGGAAACGCCTTCACCTGCCCTTGACGGTGAAACACGCGAAGAAATGGGAAATGCAGCTGTTAAAGCAGCAAAAGCGGTTGATTATACAGGCGCTGGCACGATAGAATTTATATACGATTATCAAAATCGCAAATTCTATTTCATGGAAATGAACACGCGTATCCAGGTGGAGCATCCTGTTACAGAAATGGTTACAGGGGTCGATTTAATCAAGGAGCAAATTAAGGTTGCTTCAGGTGAAAAGCTTAATTTCACACAGAGCGATGTTACATTTAGCGGCTGGTCGATCGAATGCAGAATTAATGCGGAAAACCCGGAGAAGAACTTTATGCCATCAGCAGGAAAAATCAATATGTATCTTCCTCCTGGCGGGCTGGGTGTCAGAGTGGACTCTGCTGCCTACCCGGGCTATATGATTCCTCCATATTACGATTCAATGATTGCGAAAGTGATCACTTACGGCAATACTAGAGAAGAAGCTATTTCTCGAATGAAAAGGGCATTAAGTGAATTTGTAGTGGAAGGGGTTCATACAACAATCCCATTCCACCTCAAGCTCCTAAGCCACGAAAAATTTGTGGAAGGGCAGTTTAATACGAAATTTCTTGAATTGCACGATGTAATGAATTCTTAAAGACTTGTGGAGGTGCTGAAATGAGCGAAAATAATATTCTCGAAATGAGCCCTGAAAATTCTGGCCTTGGCAAGGTGGAAATTGCACCGGAAGTTATTGAGGTTATTGCCGGCATTGCTGCTTCAGAAGTAGAAGGCGTAGCGCAAATGCGCGGAAACTTTGCTACAGGAGTGGTTGAAAGGCTCGGTAAAAAGAACCATGGAAAAGGCGTTAAAGTCGAATTAACAGAAGATGGCATCAAAGTTGATGTATATTGTCTGATGAAATTCGGCGTGTCCATTCCAAGCGTTGCCCAAAAAATTCAGGATAACATCCGTCAGGCCCTCCTGAATATGACAGCCCTGGACGCCCAGGAAGTAAACATTCACGTAGTAGGAATCATGTTTGAAAACCAAAAGCATGAGGTTGAATACGAACAGGAAATGTAACGCACCATCAAGCCAAAGACATAAAACTCGTCTTTGGCTTTTCTCATGGTTCATTCTCTTCATCATTCACTCCTTAAGACGTTATAAAGGAGTTTTTAAAGGGAAAATTAATTTCATAAGTTTCCATGCCTAAAATCATGTTTCTGCTCAAACATAATGCTCATGTTGTAGTGCGAAGATTCCTTACTTATGCTATTATCTTCTTATGCAATTTTTGGACGTGCAAATGCTCAAAAATGAAAATTACTATGTTAGCCATAAAGGAGTTTTATAAAGATGAAGAGAAGAACAGCCAGAGAAAAAGCATTGCAGGCTTTATTTCAGATTGATGTAAGCGGGACAGAGCCGGAGACTGCCATCGAACACGTTTTAGAGGGTGAAAAAAGCGATGAGTACCTGAACAAACTAGTATCAGGTGTCCTGCAGCATAAAGAAACAATTGATGGCGAAATCAAAGGATTTCTTGAAAAATGGACGCTGGAAAGGCTTGCTACTGTAGACCGCAATATTCTGCGCTTATCCGTTTTTGAGCTGCTGTATTTAGCGGAGGAAGTGCCAGCCAATGTGGTGCTCGATGAAGCAATAGAAATCGCCAAACTTTACGGTGATGATCAGTCAAGCAAGTTTATTAATGGTGTTTTATCAAAGGTAAAAGAAAAGCTCTAAAAAACATTAGAATTCTGACTCACACTGAATGTGCTGGCACTATCTAGATGCAAGCGAGCCGGCAGTCCTTATCATAGGCGCTTCCGAGTTCCTGATAGGGGGATAAAAATGGCTGCAGAATTAATAGATGGAAAAGAAATTGCAAGAAAGAAACAGGATCAAATCGGCTCAGAAGTGCAAAAGCTGAAGGCGGCAGGGATTACGCCAGGCCTGGCCGTTATTTTAGCGGGGAATAATCAGGCGTCCAGAACATATGTGAAAAACAAGCAGAAAACCTGCGATAAGCTGGGCATGAATTCTATGCTTATTGAACTTCCCGAAAGCGTCAGTGAGCAAGAGCTTATCAGAAAAATCACAGAGTTAAACGAAAGTGATGATATCCATGGAATCCTTGTCCAGCTGCCGCTCCCAAGCCATATTAATGAAAAAGCCATCATCGAGACCATATCTCCTGACAAAGATGTTGATGGGTTTCATCCCATAAATATTGGCAGGATGATGACAGCTCAGGATGCATTTATCCCTTGTACTCCCGCAGGGATCATTGAAATGCTGGATAGCATTGGTGCAGACATTTCCGGAAAGCATGTAGTGGTTATTGGCAGAAGCAACATTGTAGGGAAGCCCGCCGGGCAGCTGTTCCTTAATGAAGACGCTACTGTCACATACTGTCATTCGAAAACGGCTAATCTGAAGGAATATACAAAGCGGGCGGATATCCTGGTGGCTGCAGCAGGGAAAGCGAAATTAATCACAGAAGCCCATGTTAAAGATGGCGCAATCGTGATAGATGTCGGCATGAATCGAAATGAGGAAGGAAAGCTTTGCGGCGATGTTGATTTCGAGGCAGTTAAGCACAAAGCAGGATTTATTACTCCTGTTCCAGGCGGAGTGGGACCGATGACAATTACCATGTTAATGCATAATACTTTAAAGGCAGCAAAGTCTTCCATTAGCAAAATCTAAAAGTAATGGCCGCCAGAGATGCAAAATCTGTCCATTTCCATTATCCTGTATTTAGGAAACCTGTCATGCAGGTATAAGCATGCGGGCTGAATGGAAGGACAGTTTTTTTGCGTTATTGCTCTTGGTGAGATGCAATGCAGCTTCAGCATAAAGGAGATTGTTATGAAGGAACAGCAGTATCTGACAGTAAACGCACTGACCAAATACATAAAAAGAAAATTTGATGCCGACCCTCATCTGCAAAATATATTGGTTAAGGGAGAAATCTCAAACTTTAAACAGCATTCAAGCGGCCATATGTATTTCACCTTAAAGGATGAGAAAGCCCGAATTTTAGCTGTAATGTTTGCAGGAAATGCGAGAACCATGAAATTTAGGCCAGAGAATGGCATGAAAGTCTTAGTTCGCGGAGCCATTTCCGTTTATGAATCCAGCGGGCAATATCAAATATACGTACAGGAAATGCAGCCGGACGGGATTGGTGAACTTTATCTGGCTTATGAACAGCTTAAAGAAAAACTTGAGAAAGAAGGATTCTTTTCGCCTGCACATAAAAAAGAGATCCCGCGTTATCCAAGAACAGTTGCTGTTATTACATCCCCTACTGGAGCTGCAATCAGAGATATTCTGACAACGCTCAAAAGGCGCTATCCAATTGCGAACATACTTATCTACCCTGCGCTTGTTCAGGGTAACCAGGCAGCTCCCTCTATTGTGAAAGCGATAACTGAAGCTAATTCCTCTGGGGATGCCGATGTCTTAATCATCGGCCGGGGCGGAGGCTCTATTGAAGAGCTTTGGGCCTTTAATGAAGAAGCTGTAGCCAGAGCAATATTCAAGTCCGAAATACCTATTATTTCAGCTGTCGGCCATGAAACGGATTTTACAATAGCAGATTTTGTTGCAGATTTAAGGGCCCCCACCCCAACGGGAGCTGCAGAAATGGCAGTTCCGCATATTGATGACTTGACGGAAAGGCTTTTCAACAGGCAATCAAGGCTGATAAGAGCGATGAAAGAACAAGTTGCACTGCAAAATGAAAGGCTTCTAAGGGTGCAGAAATCATACGCTTTCAGATACCCGCAAAAATTGTATGAACAAAAAATGGAACAGCTGGATAAAGTAACCGAACAGCTAATGAGAGGGTCAAGAAGGCTGCACGATTTAAAGCTGGAGCAGGCAGAAACCCTGCAAAAAAGGCTGGTTAGGAGTCATCCAGGACAACTAAAGGATCAGGCGAAAGAAAAAAATGATCGGCTTCATAAGCTTTTAAACAGAACAATGGCAAATATCCTGGCTGCAAAAGAAAAGGACTTTGCGAGGGTCATTTCAACCCTCGAGGCACTCAGTCCTCTTAAAATTATGGATAGGGGCTATAGCCTTGCTTATACAGAAAAGGAAACCCTAATAAAGACCGTGTCCCAAGTTAAAGCGGATGATATGATAAAATTGAAGATATCTGATGGAACCATTGAATGCAAGGTAACGGATATTGAGGAGTGAATGGCATGGCGAATGAAAAACAACTTTCATTTGAACAAGCGATGGAAGAACTTGAAGTTATTGTAGAAAAGCTTGAAGAGGGAGATGTTCCCCTTGAAGAGGCTATAAATATTTATAAAAAAGGCATGGAGCTTTCAAAATTATGTCATGATAAGCTTAAAAACGTGGAATCACAGCTTACAGAAATACTGACGGAGGATGGCCGTAAAGCAAACTTCGCCATTCCGGAGGAGGAATAATCTTGCAGCAATCCTTAAGTTCTTTCTCTGAACTGCATAAACAAAAACTGGAAATTCATTTAAAGGATTACGTAAATAAATTGAAAGCTCCTCCTGAGATCAAGGAATCGATGCTGTATTCACTTGAAGCCGGAGGAAAGCGGATCAGGCCAATGCTGTTATTTGCTTCATTGGCTGCTTTTGCCGAGGATACGTCGAAAGGGCTGTGGACTGCGGCGGCGATTGAGATGGTCCATACATATTCGCTCATTCACGATGACTTGCCAAGCATGGATAATGACGATTTAAGAAGAGGCAAACCGACCAACCATAAAGTATTTGGAGAAGCATTCGCCATTCTGGCAGGCGATGCCCTGCTTACTTACAGCTTCCAGACAATTGCGGAAACACCTGACGAATTTGCTTCAGCCGAAACAAAGCTGTCTTTAATTAAGGAGCTGTCGAAAGCTTCCGGTGCTGAGGGGATGGTTGGCGGCCAGGCAGCAGACATTAAAGGAGAAGGCAAGCAGCTGGGCTTAGAGGATCTTGAGTACATCCACGTGCATAAAACCGGCAAATTGCTGGAATGCAGTGTTGTATCAGGAGCAATTTTGGCAAATGCCAGTCAGGAAACACTTCAGGCTCTATCTGCTTTTGCCTATCATCTGGGACTGGCTTTTCAAATCAGGGATGATATCCTCGACCTTGAAGGGACAGAGGAGATAATTGGGAAGCCTGTTGGCAGTGATGAATCAAAAAATAAAAGCACCTATCCATCTCTTCTTACAATAAATGGGGCGAAAGAGGCGCTTGAAAACCATATCAGATCTGCAAAAGAAAAGCTGAGGGAAACAGGCCTTCAAACAGAGCTGCTGGAAGAAATAACAGATCTGATTGCAAACAGGGACCACTAATTATATGTATAACCGATGGCCTTGCCGCTGTACTTTTGTATCAGCGGCATTTGCTGTTTAATAAAATGATGGTCTTCAATGTGTATATTTTGGTATCATAGGAATTGCTGCCGGAGAAGCTTGCACTTTTTTCCCTGTGGATGCATTCGCCAGCGGAAGAGACACCATCAAGAAAGCATATTCTGAAGCTGTTTAATATGAAAAGCATTTGGAAAATCTCCTGTAATAAGGTAATCTTAAGATACTATCTTTTAGACAGGCTAGACGCTTAAATAAATAGGCTTGTTTTGTTAAGGCTTATACCAACACTGCCTAACATTACGTAAAAAGAAAACGGACGAATAAGAAACGAAAGTGAGTGGTCCGCAGTATGGATCTGTTATCAATTAAAGACCCTTCCTTTTTAAAAGGGCTCTCGAATAAAGAATTGGAAAGTTTAAGTCAGGATATCCGCACTTTCCTAATAGAAAAGCTTTCAGGCACAGGCGGGCATATTGGGCCTAATCTTGGAGTTGTTGAGCTGACTGTTGCATTGCATAAATGTTTTGACAGTCCGAAGGATAAAATTATCTGGGATGTCGGACATCAGTCATACGTCCATAAAATTCTTACGGGCCGTGCGTGTCAGTTCGATACTTTAAGACAATATAAAGGTCTTTGCGGTTTTCCAAAAATGGTTGAAAGCGAGCACGATGTATGGGAAACGGGGCACAGCTCCACTTCTTTATCAGCTGCGATGGGAATGGCTATTGCCAGAGACTTGAAAAAAGAGAATAATTATGTCATTCCCGTAATTGGGGATGGTGCCTTAACAGGCGGGATGGCTTTAGAAGCCTTAAACCATATCGGTCATGAAAAAAAGGATATGATCGTTATATTAAATGATAATGAAATGTCAATTGCCCCTAATGTA
Organism: Cytobacillus sp. NJ13; assembly: GCA_030348385.1. NCBI lineage: Bacteria > Bacillati > Bacillota > Bacilli > Caryophanales > Bacillaceae > Cytobacillus > Cytobacillus sp. NJ13. The sequence goes on from JAUCFP010000006.1 coordinate 4,920,536, forward strand.
GGTGCTCTTCACAATGTACTTGGAAGGTTAAGGACCGCAGGCAAGTATAATTGGGTAAAAGATGAACTTGAATATTTATTAAAAAAGGTTCCGGCAGTCGGCGGCAAATTAGCCTCAACTGCTGAAAGACTGAAAGATAGCCTTAAGTATCTGTTTGTGTCAGGCATGTTCTTCGAAGAATTAGGTTTTACCTATTTGGGACCTGTTGATGGGCATAACTATGAAGCCTTATTCGAGAACCTTGCTTATGCAAAGAAAACAGAAGGCCCAGTGCTCCTCCATGTTATTACGAAAAAAGGAAAAGGCTATCACCCTGCCGAAAGCGACAAGATTGGCACATGGCATGGTACAGGCCCTTATAAAATGGAGACAGGCGACTTTGTGAAACCTGCAAGTACACCGCCTGCATGGAGCAAGCTTGTCTCCGAAACCGTCAGGGAGCTTGCGAGAGAAGATGAAAGAATTGTTGCAATTACTCCTGCAATGCCTGTTGGCTCGAAGCTTGAAGGCTTTGCAAGTGAATTTCCGGATCGGATGTACGATGTTGGTATTGCTGAACAGCACGCAGCAACCGTAGCTGCCGGGCTTGCAACCCAAAACATGAAGCCGTTTCTTGCGATTTATTCTACTTTCCTGCAGCGTGCTTATGACCAGGTCGTACACGATATTGCACGCCAGAACTTGAATGTATTTATCGGAATAGACCGGGCAGGCCTTGTGGGTGCAGATGGTGAAACCCATCAGGGTGTATTCGATATTGCATTTTTAAGGCATTTGCCGAATATGGTATTGATGATGCCAAAAGATGAAAATGAAGGCCAGCATATGGTAAAAACAGCTATAGAATATAATGATGGACCTATTGCTATGCGTTTCCCGCGCGGAAATGGCATAGGAGTGCCTATGGATACAGAACTTAAGCCAATTCCAATTGGAACATGGGAAGTTCTGCGCGATGGCAATGACGGAGCTATTTTAACCTTTGGGACAACCATTCCAATGGCTTTGAAGGCAGCTCAAACCCTGGAGAAGCATGGACACAACATTAAAGTCATTAATGCAAGGTTTATTAAGCCGCTTGATGAAAAAATGCTGCATGAATTGTTTTCAGCCAATATGCCTATTCTCACTATAGAAGAAGCTGTGCTGCAGGGTGGCTTTGGAAGTGCAATTCTTGAATATGCACACGAACATGGCTTCCATCATGCGGAAATCGACCGTATGGGGATACCTGATAAATTTATTGAGCATGGCAGTGTAAATGAACTATTGGAAGAAATCGGGATGACTGCAGATGATGCTGTTGAGAGAATGGGAAAACTGGCAAGAAAAAAACAAAAAAGGGCATAAAGAATGAAGACAAAGAAAGAACGATTAGACGTTTTATTAGTGGAAAGAGGTCTTGCTGAGACAAGAGAAAAAGCGAAAAGAGCTGTTATGGCCGGCCTGGTGTTCAGCAATGAAAGCAGGCTGGATAAGCCGGGCGAGAAGGTTAGTGCAGACATTCCGCTGACTTTAAAGGGGAAGGTCATGCCTTACGTCAGCCGCGGAGGCTTAAAGCTTGAGAAAGCTCTAAAAGTTTTTGATTTAGAAATTGAAGGCAAGATCCTCCTTGACATTGGATCCTCTACCGGAGGCTTCACAGATTGTGCCCTGCAGAATGGCGCCAAAATGTCTTATGCTTTAGATGTCGGATATAATCAGCTTGCCTGGAAATTAAGGCAGGATGAACGGGTAGTTGTAATGGAAAGGACCAATTTCAGATATGTAACCCCAGCCGACCTTTCAGCCGGTATGCCTGACTTTGCGTCCATTGATGTTTCGTTCATCTCACTAAAGCTTATATTGCCTGTATTAAAAACGCTGCTGGTTCCCGGCAGTGACACAGTTGCCCTAGTGAAACCGCAGTTTGAAGCTGGACGGGAACAGGTTGGGAAAAAGGGGATTGTCAGAGATCCTAAAATACATGAAGCCGTGCTTGATAAAATTATCGAATTTGCACTGAGCCTCGGCTATGATGTCAAGGACGTTTCCTTTTCACCCATTACAGGCGGAGACGGCAACATAGAATTTCTCCTCCATCTGTATTGGTCAGGCATCAAAGAAGAAGGAGAAAATCTTCTTAAAGCCCGGACAGATGAAGTTGTAAAAGAAGCCCATGCCGAACTGAAAACAAAGCAGGTTAAAGAAGAGGAATAGGCTAAATGCCTGTTCCTTTTTTAAAAGGAATTTGTCGACTTTCAACGAATTATAATAAATAATATACGGGAAAAATTGTACTTTATTGAGAAAATCAGCTAACATTAGAGTACAAAACACTTTAAATTAATTTTTTTCTGCCTGCTGTCAAGCGGCTGATTATAGAGGTGAAAAAATGAATAAAGGGCAAAGACATATAAAAATTCGGGATATTATTACAAATAACGATATTGAAACACAGGATGACCTGGTGGATGAATTGAAAAACGCCGGGTTTAATGTAACCCAGGCGACTGTCTCAAGAGATATTAAAGAACTTCACCTGGTAAAAGTTCCATTAATGGACGGCAGGTACAAATACAGTCTTCCGGCGGATCAGCGTTTCAATCCGCTGCAAAAGCTTAAAAGAAATTTAATGGATGCTTTTGTTAGAGTGGATACTGCAGGACATCTCCTTGTAATGAAGACTCTTCCCGGCAATGCCATGGCTATTGGCGCACTTATCGATAACCTTGACTGGGAAGAGATTCTGGGAACAATCTGCGGGGATGACACATGCCTGATCATATGTAAAACCCCAGAAGATACAGAAGCTATTTCAAATCGGTTTCTTGAAATGCTTTAGATAACTTTTCTGGCTGCGAGCGCCATTGCTTCAAGGTCTTAAGCCGATATGCGGGCGTTCTGCGCTTTTCTTAAAAGATAAGAAAGTATAAATTCTGAAGTTAGATTACTGTCTAGCTCCAGCGCCTACCCCCTCGAGGTGTCGGGGGTAGGCAAGGCGCTTGCGCTTTTCTTATGAGGTGATATGATTGTTAAACGAAATATCCATACGAAATTTTGCCATAATCGAAGCCCTTTCTGTCTCATTTGAAAAGGGCTTAACTGTTTTAACTGGTGAAACCGGAGCAGGGAAGTCCATCATTATCGATGCCATTCACTTGCTGGCTGGAGGCAGGGGATCTGCAGAATTTGTCCGCCATGGTGAAGATAAGGCTGAAATTGAGGGGCTTTTTATCCTGGATGATCCTAAACACCCTTGCTATAACAGGTCTGCTGAATTTGGGATAGAGATTGAAGATGGAATGATTGTTCTCCGCAGGGATATATCAAAGACAGGAAAAAGCGTCTGCAGAGTGAACGGAAAACTTGTCACTATTTCTGTATTGAGAGAAATCGGAAGTTCACTTATTGATATACACGGTCAGCACGAACATCAGGAATTAATGGATGAAACCTTTCATCTTCCACTTCTCGATCAGTTTGGAGGATCCAAAATATCCGGTGCCTTAACTGAATACCACGATATCTATAGGTTATATGAAAGTACTCTGAAAAAGCTTAAGAATTTAAGTGAGAATGAACAGCAAATGGCGCATCGGCTTGATCTAATTCAATTTCAGCTGGATGAAATTCAGTCGGCTGAGCTGAAATTGAACGAAGATGAAGATTTGATTGAAGAAAAGAGCAAGCTTTCCAATTATGAACGTATTTTTGATTCTCTTCAGTCAGGCTATAATGCCCTTCAAGGAGAACATAAAGGGCTTGATTGGATCGGCATGGTTATGGGCTATATGAATGATGCCGCTGAACTGGACTCCGCCTATAAAGAAATAGCGGAAAACGTGGCAAACAGTTTTTATTTGCTTGAAGATGCAGCCCGATCACTCCGCAATGAAATGGACTTTATGGAATATGATCCCCAAAGGCTTAATGAGATAGAAAGCAGATTGAATGAAATTAATGGGCTAAAGAGAAAATATGGAAAAACGGTAGAAGAAGTGCTGGAATACGCTGCAAAAATAGAAGAAGAAATTGAAACCCTGCAAAATAAAGAAACTCATATTGATAAGCTGCAAAAGGAAGTTGCTGCACTGAAAAAAGACCTTCTGGTTGAAGGAGAAGAATTGAGCAAGCTGCGCAGAAAATCTGCTCTTAAGCTTACCAAGTTAATTCATAAAGAGCTTAAGGAATTATATATGGAAAAGACAGTTTTTGAGGTCAGATTCTTTTCTGATCCCGAAGTCTTCTTGAAGAACGGAATTGACAGGGCGGAGTTCTACCTTTCAACCAATCCGGGAGAACCGCTCAAGCCGCTGTCTAAAATTGCATCGGGCGGAGAATTGTCCCGAATCATGCTTGCTTTAAAGAGCATATTTTCAAAACATCAGGGTGTCACAAGTATTATTTTCGATGAGGTAGACACAGGCGTGAGCGGCAGGGTTGCGCAAGCCATCGCGGAAAAGATTCATCACGTTTCCGTGGATTCACAGGTGCTGTGCATCTCTCATCTTCCGCAGGTTGCGGCTATGGCAGATACTCATTTATTCATTGCTAAAAACACAAAGGATGGGCGGACGAAAACAACAGTAAAACCGCTGACTGAGAATGAGAAAATTAAAGAAATCGGCCGTATGATTTCCGGAGTGGAAATTACTGATTTGACAAAAGAGCATGCGAAAGAGCTGCTGCATCTGGCTAATCAGCTAAAGTAATTTTGATCAATTATAAGGTCTGTTCCCATCAGCTGCGCTATTAGAACTAATACCTTGAAAAGCTATCCAAAGCAGGATAGCTTTTTTTATGTGAATGGCTGTTATAAATGCCTTCAATGCAGGCAAAATTAAAGGTGTAGCCATTTGACGTGGATGGACTAGAAGCGAGGAGAGTGAAAAAATTGACATATGATGTTTTACGCAAAATAATTGGTGGAATTCTCCTTGTTTCATTAATTGCTTTAGGTTTTTCCAAGCCTGTTCAGGAATATTTGCAAATACCTGCAAATATTACTCTTTTTGAAGGGCAGCAGCTGGACATTGCAAAGGCAGAAGCAGTGTCGGCTGGACTGTCCATAGATAATACAAGTGTTTCACTTAAGGAAGATAACCATTCGATATCGCTTCATGCAAATGAAAATGGAAAAAATGAAATGCTTCTCGAGCTGGCAGGATTTCCGATAAAGAAAGTTGATGTTAACGTTTTAAAAGATTTTAAAGTAATTCCAGGAGGCCAATCGATCGGGGTTAAACTGAATACAGTAGGCGTGTTAGTAGTTGGACACCATCAGATTAATACGGCTGAAGGAAAAGCTTCGCCAGGCGAAACAGCCGGAATAAAAATAGGGGATATCATTACAGAAATCAATGGAAAGAAGATAGAAAAAATGTCAGATGTTGCTCCCTTTGTTCAAGAAGCAGGCAAAAGCGGCAATCCGCTCCAAATCATCGTAAGCCGTGAAAGCGGGAAGGTGAAAACTGAGCTGACTCCCTTAAAAGAAAACGGGGAAGAAACCTATAAGCTTGGATTATATATACGTGACTCTGCAGCAGGCATTGGGACGATGACTTTCTATCACCCGGAATCGAAAAAATATGGAGCACTCGGCCATGTTATTTCGGATATGGATACAAAGAAGCCAATTGTGGTTGAAGACGGACAAATTGTCAGATCGACTGTAACTTCAATTGAAAAAGGCAGCAATGGCAATCCCGGTGAAAAACTTGCACGTTTTTCCTCTGATAAAGAAATAATCGGGAATATTGTCAGGAACAGTCCTTTCGGAATATTTGGGGAATTAAACCGGGATATGAAGAACGGAATTTTTGACAAACCGATGCCTATAGCCTTATCCCATCAGGTAAAAGAGGGAGCTGCCCAAATTTTAACTGTGGTCGACAATGATGAAGTACAATTGTTCGATATAGAAATTGTCAGTACGATTCCGCAGAAGTTTCCGGCAACAAAAGGAATGGTCATTAAAGTGACGGATCAGAAGCTGCTTAATAAAACAGGCGGCATAGTCCAGGGGATGAGCGGAAGCCCGATTATCCAGGATGGCAAGATTATTGGAGCAGTGACACATGTATTTGTAAACGACCCTACTTCAGGATATGGTGTCCATATTGAATGGATGCTAAATGAAGCAGGGATCGATATATATGAAAAAGCTGAAGAAAAAGCATCCTAATACTTGAATGGATCAGGAAAACGGCGGGGAATAGTCCCGTCTTTTTCTTTTTTTGTGGTAAAATGAGCGTGCATAAAGTTTTTTCGACAAAAATACATGAATTGCAAAGAGTGTGACGAAATCGGTCGAAAACAGAAGAAAACAAAAGAATAAATGAGGTTTAGTTGGTTTTTTAAGAAAATTTCAAAAAAGTAGAGGAATTTTTGTTGCATTGTCGAATTTCTCATTTAGAATAGAAAATAGATATCAAAAAGAGCGTGTTCGAAAATGAACATTCATTAAAGAGACCTAATTGGACCGAGGAGGAAAGTAAGTGAAAAAAATAAAAGTTTGTGTTGTGGATGATAATAGGGAACTGGTCGGGCTTTTGGAGGAATATATATCTTCCCAGGAAGACATGGAAGTTGCCGGTGTTGCTCATAATGGACAGGATTGCCTCGAAATATTAGAGCAGACACAGCCCGACGTTCTTGTATTGGATATCATCATGCCTCACTTGGATGGACTTGCTGTACTCGAAAAAATGAGAGATTTAAATTTGAATTCACTCCCTAATGTCATCATGCTTACTGCATTCGGCCAGGAAGATGTTACCAAGAAGGCAGTGGATTTGGGAGCTTCTTACTTTATCCTTAAACCATTTGACATGGACAATTTGGCAAGCCATATACGTCAGGTCAGCGGAAAATCAAATTCATTTCTCCGCAAGCCTGCTCCATCTTACCGTCCTCAGGCAGAAGCAAAGCCTAAGAACCTGGATGCCAGCATCACCAGCATCATCCATGAAATTGGTGTTCCTGCCCATATTAAAGGATACTTATATCTCCGTGAAGCAATTTCAATGGTGTACAATGATATAGAACTTCTCGGTTCCATTACAAAAGTGCTTTACCCTGATATAGCTAAGAAGTTTAATACTACGGCAAGCCGTGTGGAGCGTGCAATCCGCCATGCGATTGAAGTTGCGTGGAGCCGCGGTAATATTGATTCCATTTCCTCTCTTTTTGGATATACAGTCAGCATGACAAAAGCAAAGCCAACCAACTCAGAATTTATTGCAATGGTTGCAGATAAGCTGCGTCTGGAGCACAAAGCTTCTTGAAAGGGTAAGGACTTATAACAAAATCATTTATTTATTTTGCTGCGCTCCTTATGGGGCGTTTTTTATTACCCCTCAAAACTCAGCGGAAACAAAAAAGTTCAGTTTGAAATTTTTCAAACTGAACTTTTTAAAAGATTAGATATAGGATTTCTAAATTTAGATAACTGTCTAGCTCCAGGTGCCATCGGCTCGAGGTCATAAGCCAATCCGGCCAAAAGGTTAAAGAACAACCTTTCAGCCGGCTCGTCTTATGCTTGTCGCCGATAGGCGGGCACCTTCCGCTTTTCTTATTTATTTCTTTTCTTCTTTCTCAAGCTCAATCATCTTTTGAATTAGAATGTGCTGAGGCATGTGCATGATTTGCTCAAGAGGAAGATTTAGTTTTTCAGCAAGCTTTAATGCTGTTTCCGGTGATATCTGCAGCGGCTTCACCTTTATCCCCCACTAACTTATTTGGTTTTAAAACGTTCCTGAACTTTGTTTCTCTTTCGATCGCGATAAAGAATAAATCCTGCGATAAAGCCAAGACCTATGATTAAGAAAAGGAAACCTGAAACAAATTGAAGCCATAAATATGGAAATGGGCTTTGCAATACGCCAAAGACCATATCTCTCATTAATTTTATCCCATAGACAGCCAATATGCCTGGCAGGAGTAAAATTAATAAAGCAATTAGTCTAATCATAAAAAAATTCCCTTCAAATCGAATTACCTACCGAAATCATAAATCATTAAATAAATTTGTCAAGTACCGCTGCTGTGCTAAAATAAATTCATGAAGAATGTTGCACGGAATAATGTCAATCGTGCAAGAATTTTCAACGAAAGCAGGTAAAACAATGCAAACAGTAATGATTGTCGGTGCAGGAAAAGGCGGTACGGCCATCCTTAAAATAATAAAAGAAACGGCTGTTCTGGATGTAAAAGCAATGGTGGATATCGATCCGGATGCTGACGGGCTTCAGATTGCCAAAGAAAGCGGCATCCCGGTTGGCACTGATTGGCGTCATTTTATGGATCAAGATATTGATATCATTATTGAAGTTACCGGAAATGAACAAGTTTTTATCGACATCAGGGAAGCCAGAAGTAAAAATACGGTCCTAATACCTGGAAGTGTAGCTTTTTTAATCGCAAAATTACTTGAAGAAAAGGAAGAGCTGATTTCAAAATTCAGAAATGAAACGTATAAGCATGATTTAATTTTTAATTCGACTGATGATGGAATGATTGTAATCAATAACCTTAGTGAGATTACAGTCTTTAATCGAAGTGCGGAGAGAATGACAGGAATTAAGAGAAAAGACGCTTTAGGAAAAAAAATTAATGAAGTCATTACAGACAGCATGCTTCCCAGAGTTATGGCGACAAGGAGAATTGAAGCGAATCAGGAAATGACTTTGGCAAATGGCCTTAAAATTATAACGACAAGAATACCGATGCTTGGAGAAAATAACGAATTAATGGGTGCATTTGCTGTTTTTAAGGACATAACAGAAGTAGTCTCGCTTGCGGAAGAAATTACGAATTTGAAAGAGATACAGACGATGCTTCAGGCGATTATTCAATCAAGTGAGGAAGCCATTTCCGTAGTTGATGAAAATGGGAAAGGGATTTTGATTAATCCGGCATATTCCAGGCTTACCGGACTGGAAGAAGAAAAAGTGATCGGGAAGCCTGCCACAGCGGATATTTCCGAAGGTGAAAGTGTTCATATGAAGGTTCTTCAAACGAGAAGGGCGATGAGAGGTGTGGCCATGAGGGTCGGACCGAAAAGAAAGGATGTTATTGTAAATGTTGCGCCTGTCATTGTTGATGGAAAGATAAAAGGAAGTGTGGGTGTTATTCACGACGTATCGGAAATTCAGAATCTGAACCGTGAATTAAGCCGGGCAAGACAGATTATCCGTACATTGGAAGCAAAATATTCATTTGAGGATATTATTGGAACATCTGAAGAGATGACGCTTGCAATTGAACAGGCAAGACTTGGAGCTAAAACTCCCGCTACCGTTTTGCTTAGAGGAGAATCAGGGACTGGCAAAGAATTGTTCGCCCACGCTATACATAATGCAAGCGACCGAAAATATAACAAGTTTATCAGGGTTAATTGCGCCGCATTATCAGAGTCTCTTCTCGAAAGCGAATTATTCGGCTATGAAGAGGGGGCATTCTCGGGAGCAAAAAGAGGCGGCAAACGGGGTTTGTTTGAGGAAGCTGATAAAGGCAGTATCTTTCTGGATGAAATTGGCGAGCTGACAGCTAACACTCAGGCGAAACTGCTCAGGGTTCTTCAAGAACATGAAATTACAAGAGTGGGAGGGACTAAGCCTATATCAATAGATGTTCGTGTTATTGCTGCGACCAATGTGAATTTAGAAAAAGGTATTGCAGAGGGCACCTTCAGGGAAGACTTATACTACAGGCTGAATAGAATGCCCATACATATTCCTTCATTAAGACGCAGGAAGGAGGATATTCCTCTTCTATGCAGCAGACTTATTCAAAAGATCAATCAGGAATATGGACGGAATGTAGAAGGTGTAACAGAACAAGCAGTTAATAAACTGATGGCCTATGATTGGCCGGGAAATGTGAGAGAACTTGATAATATCCTCGGCAGAGCCATTATTTTTATGAATTACAACGAAACGGAAATAGAGGAACGGCATATTCCAGATTTGATAGGTGCCAATAATCCGTCTCCAAGCGTTGAAACAAGTGAAGAAGAACAAACTAAAACCTTAACTCAGCTGGTAGAGCAGTATGAGGCAAAAATGATCAGACAAACACTTCACAAGCTGGATGGAAATAAAACCAAGACAGCTAAATCGCTTGGACTCTCAGTCAGGAATCTTTACTATAAATTGGAGAAATACGATATTGCAAAAGATGGCATGCAATAAATTTCATGGTGTGCAATTATTTGCGTGCTTTAGTCCGGTGAATAAAGCGTTTTCACAGCGTTTTTAAGTTGGCACACTTCTTGCAAGTATAATAAACGGAAGAACATCAAGAAAAAGGCGTCGATTATTGTCTAGTGCAAGCAGCCTGCCCCCTCGAGGTGACGGGGGTGGGCAAGGCGCCTGCGCTTTTCTTGTAAGGGGGTTGAACAGATGAAATTGGATTCGCTTCTAACGAAAGCAACCCAATATGGTGAGAAAACTGTAGCCGTAGCCGCAGCGGAAGACGAAGAAGTTCTCGAAGCAGTTGCTGAAGCAATTAAGCTGAACTTAGCAAGCTTTTTATTATTCGGGGATCAGAAAAAAATCCGCGAAATCATAAATCGGAATCATAGCACAGCAGCTGAGAGCACTAAGCTTGAAATCATTCATGCAGAATCGCCTGCATATGCTGCAGAATTGGCAGTCAGGGCTGTAAAAGAGCAGAAAGCCAATGTGCTGATGAAGGGAAATATCCCGACTGCAGGTATTTTAAAAGCTGTCTTAAATAAAGAATTCGGCTTAAGAACAGGAAATGTTTTATCACATGTGGCTGTATTTGAGGTTCCAGGTTTTGAACGATTTACGATTGTCACTGATGCAGCCATGAATATTGCACCGGACCTCAATCAAAAAGCACAGATCCTGAAAAATGCAGTTGAAATTGCAAGGAGCATAGGAATAGAAAAGCCTCTCGCAGCCCCGATTGCTGCAGTAGAGGTTGTTAATCCTGCTATGCAGGCAACTCTGGATGCCTCAGCATTAACTCTTATGAACCAAAGGGGCCAGATAAAAGATTGTCTTGTCGACGGTCCTCTGGCTTTGGATAATGCAATTTCATTTGAAGCGGCTGAACATAAGGGGATCAAAAGCGAAGTTGCCGGACAGGCAGATATTTTATTAGTGCCGACTATAGAAGTTGGGAATACTTTATATAAATCACTTGTCTATTTTGCTAAAGCAAAAGTAGGAGCCGTTATTGCAGGAGCCAAAGCTCCGATCGTTCTTACTTCAAGAGCAGATTCTGCTGAAAGCAAGGTTTATTCACTGGCTTTAGCGATATGCTCAGCAAAATAATGGATCTGATAGAAATTAATTCATTCAGCATTTTATAAATTGCAATTAAAAATTTATTAACAAAACGAACATATTACTTTTAAAAAATCCGGGGAGGAATTATAACATGGAAATCTTCAAATACCTAGAAACTTACGATTACGAACAAGTGGTGTTTTGCCAGGACAAACAATCAGGCTTAAAAGCTATTATTGCTATTCATGATACCACTTTAGGCCCAGCACTAGGCGGTACACGCATGTGGACTTATGAATCTGAAGAAGCAGCTATTGAGGATGCATTGCGCCTTGCACGCGGCATGACTTATAAGAATGCAGCAGCTGGTTTAAATCTTGGAGGCGGTAAAACAGTTATTATTGGAGATCCGCGCAAAGATAAAAACGAAGAAATGTTCCGTGCATTCGGACGCTATATCCAAGGTTTAAATGGACGTTACATTACTGCTGAGGACGTGGGTACTACTGTAGCTGATATGGACCTGATCCATGAGGAAACAGACTATGTAACAGGAATTTCACCTGCTTTCGGTTCTTCTGGCAACCCTTCACCAGTTACAGCTTATGGCGTATATAGAGGAATGAAGGCAGCAGCAAAGGCGGCATTCGGAACTGACTCTCTTGAAGGCAAAACAATTGCTGTTCAGGGTGTTGGAAACGTTGCGTTCAATCTTTGCCGCCATCTGCATGAAGAAGGTGCACAGCTGATTGTTACGGATATAAATAAAGAAGCAGTTCAGCGTGCAGTTGAAGAGTTCGGTGCTAAAGCAGTTGAACCAAATGAAATTTATGGAGTTGAATGCGATATTTATGCCCCTTGTGCTTTAGGTGCAACAGTTAATGATGATACAATTCCACAGCTGAAAGCAAAAGTAATCGCTGGAGCTGCCAACAATCAGCTTAAAGAAACACGCCACGGTGATTTAATCCATGAAATGGGCATCGTTTATGCTCCAGACTATGTAATTAATGCAGGCGGAGTTATTAATGTTGCAGATGAGCTGTACGGATACAACCGCGAACGTGCAATGAAAAAAGTTGAAACTGTATACAATAATATTGAAAAAGTTATTGAGATTGCTAAAAGGGATGGAATTCCGACATATAAAGCGGCTGACCGCATGGTTGAGGAAAGAATTGAAAGAATGCGTAATTCACGCGGACAATTCCTTCAAAATGGCCATCATATTCTAAGCCGCAGATAAGCTTCAGGGAGGACTTTCTTTCCTGGAATGCAAAGCGCTGAATGGATATTCAGCGTCTTTGCCTTTAAAAACAGATTAGAAAAAATGCAGCGGCAGATAATTGTACCTGAGTAAGAGTATGCTTTTACAAGGGAGATTTCCGCTCTTTATGGAGGTTTAAACGTGCTAGAACAAGAACATCGAATTCTCGTCATCAATCCGGGATCCACTTCAACTAAGATTGGAGTTTTCGATAATGAGATCTCTGTCCTGGAGAAGACATTGCGCCATGATGCAGATGTCATTAACTCTTATGAAAGTATTATCGATCAATATGAATTCCGCAAGCAGACCATTCTGGAAACACTGGATCATGAAGGAATCAATATCTCCAAATTAAGTGCGGTGTGCGGCCGTGGCGGTTTGCTGCGACCGATTGAAGGAGGCACTTATTCAGTTAATGATGCAATGCTTGAGGATCTTCGTGCCGGTTATGCTGGTCAGCATGCTTCTAACCTTGGCGGAATCCTGGCATATGAGATTGCTTCGGGTTTAAATATTCCTTCGTTCATTGTCGATCCGGTTGTGGTTGATGAATTGGATCCAATTGCCCGTATTTCAGGCTTTTCAATGATAGAAAGAAAAAGTATTTTCCATGCCTTAAATCAGAAAGCTGTCGCCAGGAGAGTAGCCAAAGAACTTGGCAAAAAGTACGAGGAGCTTAACCTGATCGTTACGCATATGGGCGGGGGTATTACTGTAGGCGCTCATAAAAAAGGCAGAGTAGTTGATGTAAATAACGGACTTCACGGAGACGGTCCATTCAGTCCGGAACGGGCAGGTACAGTTCCTGCCGGTGATTTGGTGGGACTTTGCTACTCCGGCAGCTTTTATCGTGAAGAAGTGATGAAGAAGCTTGTTGGACAAGGCGGTCTCGTTGGTTACCTGGGAACAAATGATGCAGTAAAGGTTGAAAAGATGATTGAAAACGGAGATGAGAAAGCAAAGCTTGTCTACTCCGCAATGGCTTATCAGGTGGCTAAGGAAATCGGATCTGCCAGTGCAGTGCTTGGCGGAAAGGTTGATGCCATTATCCTTACAGGCGGTCTTGCCTATGGCAAGGACTTTGTAAAAGAAATCAGTGAGCGGATTAACTGGATTGCAGATGTTATGGTGCAGCCTGGTGAAAATGAACTGCAGGCACTCGCAGAAGGCGCTCTTCGTGTCCTCCGCGGTGAAGAGACTGAAAAAGAATATCCTGGAAAAACAGCTGGCAAAGCAGCGTTGAAATAGAAGGGGGAAGCAACTTGGCACAAGAATATGATTTGGTGATTTTAGGTGGAGGCACAGGCGGTTATGTAGCAGCCATCCGTGCTTCACAGCTTGGTTTAAAAACGGCAATCGTTGAAAAAGGAAAACTTGGAGGGACTTGCCTTCACAAAGGCTGCATACCAAGCAAGGCTTTATTAAGAAGTGCTGAAGTGTTTGCTACCGCTAAGCACAGTGAAGATTTTGGCGTAATGACAAGTGATGTATCCATCAATTTCAGTAAGGTACAGGAAAGAAAAAATAAAATCGTTGATCAGCTTCATAAAGGTGTTCAGCACTTGATGAAGCAAGGCAAGATTGATGTTTTTGAAGGCACAGGCCGCATTCTTGGACCTTCTATTTTCTCTCCAATGCCAGGGACAATTTCTGTTGAAATGAACAATGGGGACGAAAATGAAATGCTTATCCCTAAAAATGTTATTGTAGCAACTGGATCACGTCCTCGTACCCTGCCAGGATTGGACATTGATGGACAACTTGTAATGACTTCGGATGAGGCTTTAGCTTTGGAAGAAGTGCCAAGCTCCATTATAATTGTTGGCGGCGGAGTCATCGGCATCGAATGGGCATCAATGTTATCAGACTTTGGTGCTGATGTAACAGTAATCGAATATGCTGACCGCATTATTCCTACGGAAGATAAAGAAATTTCAAAAGAAATGCAGCGCCTTATGAAGAAAAAGGGAGTCAAAATTGTAACAGGAGCAAAAGTGCTTCCTGAAACCCTTCAGAAAGGCGAAGGAGTTACGATTTCAGCTGAAGTGAAAGGATCTCAAGCTGAATTCTCCGCCGAGAAATTGCTTGTTTCTGTGGGTCGTCAGGCAAATACAGAGGGCATTGGCATTGAAAATACTGACATTCAGATTGAAAAGGGATTTGTTTTAGCAAATGAATACTTCCAGACAAAGGAATCCCATATCTATGCAATTGGTGACGTCATTGGCGGCCTTCAGCTGGCGCATGTTGCTTCTCATGAAGGCATTGTAGCCGTGGAGCACATTGCCGGCCAGAATCCTTCTCCAATTGACTACAGCCTGGTTTCTAAATGCATTTACAGTTCACCTGAAGCGGCAAGCGTAGGATTAACAGAGGATGAAGCTAAAGAAAAAGGCCATAATGTCAAAACGGGCAAGTTCTCATTCCGGGCAATCGGAAAGGCACTCGTATTTGGTGAATCCGACGGCTTTGTCAAAATTGTGGCAGATAAGGATACCGATGATATCCTGGGTGTCCATATGATAGGCCCGCACGTAACAGACATGATTTCAGAAGCAGGCCTTGCTCGTGTTCTTGATGCAACTCCATGGGAAGTAGCACATACCATCCACCCTCATCCAACTTTATCTGAAGCAATCGGTGAAGCTGCCCTTGCAGTTGATGGAAAAGCTATCCACGGATAAAGTTCCAATGAATAAATAGAAAAAGTCCAGGCTCACTATTAGAGCCCGGAGATACATATTAGCTTAGGAGGTTGTATAAATGGCTGAAAACCGTCATAAAGATTTAGGTTTAAGTGATGAAAAAGTTCTTGAAATTTATGAAACGATGCTATTAGCCCGACGTCTTGATGAGCGCATGTGGCTTTTAAACCGTGCTGGGAAAATTCCGTTCGTTATTTCATGTCAGGGGCAGGAAGCTGCGCAGGTTGGTGCTGCATTTGCACTTGACCGCGATAAGGACTATGTCCTTCCTTACTATCGTGACATGGGTGTCGTTCTTACATTCGGGATGACTGCAAAGGAATTAATGCTGTCCGGGTTTGCTAAGGCTGAAGATCCAAACTCAGGCGGACGCCAAATGCCTGGACATTTCGGCCAAAAGAAGAACCGTATCGTTACAGGATCTTCTCCGGTTACTACACAGGTTCCACATGCTGTTGGGGTCGCTCTTGCAGGAAAGCTTGAAGGTAAAGATCTCGTGACTTTTGTTACATTTGGTGAAGGTTCTTCAAACCAGGGAGACTTCCATGAAGGCGCAAACTTTGCCGGAGTTCATAAGCTTCCTGTAATCTTTATGTGTGAAAATAATAAATATGCAATTTCTGTTCCGATTGAAAAGCAGCTTGCGTGCGAAAACGTTTCTGACAGAGCTATCGGCTATGGCATGCCGGGTATAACAGTTGATGGAAACGATCCGCTTGAAGTTTATAAGGCTGTAAAAGAAGCAGCGGACAGAGGGCGCCGCGGAGAAGGGCCAACATTGGTCGAAACCATTTCATACCGTTTAACTCCTCACTCATCTGATGATGATGACCGAAGCTATCGTGCTCCTGATGAAGTAGCTGAAGCCAAAACAAAAGATCCAATCATCACATTTGGCGCATATTTGAAAGAAAATGGCGTAATGGATGATGCTCTTGAAAAGGAAATTAATGATCGGGTTATGAAACTTGTTAACGAAGCAACTGACTATGCTGAAAACGCTCCATATGCAGAAGCGGAATCTGCTTTAAAGCATGTTTATGCTGAACAGTAAGGGGGAGAGAAGATGGCTGTAATTTCTTATATCGATGCGGTAACAATGGCAATCCGCGAGGAAATGGAAAGAGATCCAAAGGTATTTGTTTTAGGTGAAGACGTAGGTTTAAAAGGCGGCGTATTTAAAGCTACACAAGGACTATATGAAAAATTTGGCGAAGACCGGGTAATTGATACTCCTCTTGCTGAATCAGCAATCGCTGGGGTAGGAATTGGTGCGGCTATGTATGGAATGCGACCGATTGCTGAAATGCAATTTGCCGACTTTATTATGCCGGCTGTTAACCAGATTATTTCAGAAGCAGCACGCATCCGCTACCGTTCCAACAATGATTGGAGCTGCCCGATTGTTGTTCGTGCACCATATGGCGGAGGTGTTCATGGAGCTTTATATCACTCCCAATCTGTTGAAGCAGTCTTTGCGAATCAGCCGGGATTAAAAATTGTTATGCCTTCGACACCTTATGATGTTAAGGGATTATTGAAAGCTGCAATCCGTGATGAGGATCCTGTACTGTTTTTTGAACATAAGCGTGCTTATCGCCTGATTAAAGGTGAGGTTCCTGATGATGATTATGTACTGCCAATCGGAAAAGCGGATGTAAAGCGCGAGGGTGAAGATATCACTGTCATCACTTATGGTCTGTGCGTTCATTTCGCTCTTCAGGCTGCTGAGAGACTTGCGAAAGACGGCATTTCGGCACATATTCTTGATTTGAGAACGGTTTATCCACTTGATAAAGAAGCAATTATCGAAGCTGCTTCAAAAACAGGAAAGGTTCTTCTTCTAACTGAAGATAATAAAGAAGGCAGCATCATGGGTGAAGTTTCTGCCATTATTGCGGAACATTGTCTGTTTGAACTTGATGCACCTATCAAACGCCTTGCCGGTCCTGATGTGCCAGCAATGCCTTACGCCCCGACTATGGAAAAATACTTTATGGTTAATCCTGATAAAGTAGAAAAAGCAATGCGTGAATTGGCTGAATTTTAATAACTGGATTTTAGTTAATAAAAATGGAAAGCGCAGCTGGTGAAGCTCTCCGGCTGGAATTCATTCCGGCTCAGCTGCATCAGCTGCATGACCCGCAAAATGCGGGCAGCTAGAAGGAGGTTACCCAATGGCTATTGAGCAAATTAAAATGCCCCAGCTGGGGGAAAGTGTTACTGAAGGGACAATCAGCAAATGGCTGGTTTCCGTTGGAGATAAAGTAAATAAATATGACCCGCTTGCTGAAGTAATGACTGACAAAGTAAATGCTGAGGTACCATCTTCATTCACTGGTGTAATTAAAGAACTGATTGCCGAAGAAGGCGAAACATATGAAGTTGGCCAGGTTATCCTGACAATCGAAACAGATGGCGGCGGTGAAGCAGCTCCGGCAGCTCCATCCGAAAATCCTAAGTCGGAAGAAAAAGCACCTTCTGCACCAGCAGCGGCGGCAGCTTCCGCACCAGCAGCACCTGCTAAATCAGCGGCGCCAAATGGAGTCCGCTATTCACCTGCAGTTCTAAAACTTTCTCAAGAGCATGGCATTGACTTAAATCAAGTAACAGGTTCTGGCGGCGGCGGACGCATTACACGCAAAGACCTTTTGAAAATCATTGAGTCCGGAGATATTCCGACAGCTGCAGCAGCTGCGGCTGCACCGGAAAAGACAGAAGCTCCAGCACCAGCACCGTCTTCAGCACCGTCCCAGCCTGCAGCACCTAAACAGGCAGCGCCTGCACCTAATGTTCCAATTATGCCGGGTGATGTTGAAATCCCTGTCACTGGAGTGCGTAAAGCGATTGCTGCCAATATGCTCCGCAGCAAACATGAAGCACCTCATGCCTGGACAATGATGGAAGTGGATGTTACAAATCTTGTTGAATACCGCAACAGCATCAAAGGTGAGTTTAAGCAAAAAGAAGGCTTCAACCTTACATTCTTTGCTTTCTTTGTAAAAGCAGTTGCACAGGCCCTTAAGGAATTCCCGCAGATTAATTCAATGTGGGCAGGAGATAAGATTATCCAGAAGAAGGATATCAACATCTCCATTGCAGTTGCAACAGATGATGCGTTATTCGTTCCAGTCATCAAAGCAGCTGATGAAAAAACGATTAAGGGTATTGCCCGTGAAATCAATGATCTTGCATTAAAAGTACGTACAGGCAAATTGACTTCCGCTGAAATGCAGGGTGGAACTTTCACTGTAAATAATACCGGTTCATTCGGTTCTGTCCAGTCAATGGGGATTATCAATTATCCTCAGGCTGCAATTCTTCAGGTTGAATCCATTGTGAAGCGTCCTGTTGTAATGAACAATGGCATGATTGCTGTCCGTGATATGGTTAACCTTTGTATGTCACTAGATCACCGTGTGCTTGACGGCCTGGTATGCGGACGCTTCCTGCAGCGCGTGAAAGAAATTCTTGAGAACACATCTAAAGAAAATACAACTATTTATTAAGGTGTAAAATTGCCGCTGCCCTGCTTTGGGGCAGCGGTTTCTTATTGTTCATTGCTTGTTTCTCTTTTGTATACTAAAATAGGTATATGGAGAATTTAGAATTTTATTATAATTTTCTTGCGGCATTGTTTCATATAAGAAACGGGTCCGCTGCCGCATGAGGGGAGGGAACGCTGTCAGCTACAAGGACAGCAAATTATGTCATTAAAGAAAATGATTGAAGAAAAATTCCCGCAGCAGTCAATTGATGAATGGGAACAAAGTGCGGAAAAAGCTCTTAAAGGAAAATCCATTGAATCATTATCACGAAATACATATGAAAACATAAAATTGAAACCGCTTTATTCTAAAGAAGACCTGACAACAGGTGCATTATCACAGTATCCAGGTGCAGAAGATTTCAGAAGAGGTTCATATGCTGCCGGCTACCTGTCAGAAGAATGGAAAGTTGCACAGAAAATTAATGCATCATCTTCTGAAGAGCTGGCAGATAAACTCTTTGCCGCCACAAATAAAGGGCAGACAGCGCTAGCTTTCGAACCTGAACAGTTAAAAAATCCAGAGAAGATAAGCGTGGCTGTTGGGGAACTCTATGAAATATATCCTTTCAGTGTGGATGCAGGACCAAATCAGCACTTATTAATAGCAGGGCTTGGTGCAGTAAAAGAAAGAGAAAAAGTCTCTGGATATATTGCCGCTGACCCGCTTGCTATTGCTGCTGCAGATTCATTGAACGACCGCTCAATCGATGAGCTATATGAAAATTTGAATGAAACGGTGAGTGTGGCAGCTGAAAATCTGCCCAGCCTGAAAACAATCATGGTAAATTCTGTGGTCTATCATAATGGCGGCGCGAATGCTGTCCAGGAACTTGCTTTTTCACTTGGAGCAGGGGTAAATCACCTGCAATATTTTCTTGAAAAAGGCAAAAGCACCGAAGAAATGCTATCCAAAATGGTATTTAAGTTTGCTGTTGGCTCAAACTTTTTTATGGAAATCGCCAAGCTGCGTGCCGCAAGGGTTTTATGGGGCAAAGTGGCAGAAGCATACGGAGCTGAGAGTGACAGTAAAAAAATGGTCATTTCAGCAGAGACGTCCTTTTTTACAAAGTCAGCCTATGATTCCTATGTGAATATGCTGAGAGCAGGAAATGAAGCGTTCGCAGCAGTTTTGGGAGGAGTCCAATACCTTCATGTCAGTCCATATAATGACCTGGAAGGATCTCAATCTCCTTTTTCAGAACGAATTGCCCGCAATACTCAGCTCATTTTAATGGAAGAGGCGCATTTACTGAAGGTCTCTGATCCAGCAGGCGGCTCATGGTATATTGAGCATCTGACAAACGAACTGATTTCTAAATCCTGGGAGCTTTTCCTGGAGATAGAAGAGCAGGGAGGAATGGCGGATGCCCTTCAAACAGGATGGGTTCAGGATCAGATTTCCCAGGTTCTTGAAAAGAAGAAGAAAGATGTTCATACAAGAAAA
Organism: Cytobacillus sp. NJ13; assembly: GCA_030348385.1. Taxonomy (NCBI): domain Bacteria; kingdom Bacillati; phylum Bacillota; class Bacilli; order Caryophanales; family Bacillaceae; genus Cytobacillus; species Cytobacillus sp. NJ13. Next base: position 4,940,748 of record JAUCFP010000006.1, read on the forward strand.
CGAAGTATCATCGGAACAAATATATATGCAAATCCTGATGAAAAGCCGCTTCAGGCAGATATGGAAATCGTCCAGAACAGCAGGAGAGATCTCAAGCCTATCCCGCAGGTTCGTCTTTCTGAGTCCTTCGAAGGTTTGCGGAGTTTATCAGAAAGATTAAAGGGAAAGGGCATTCGTCCTGAAGCAGGTCTTATCTGTCTGGGAGCATTGAAAGACCATAAGGCGCGTGCTGATTTTATTTCAGGCTTCCTGGCTCCCGGCGGGGTTGAAGCAGTTAAAAGCGGTTCTGTATATAATCCTGAAGATGCTGAAGCGTTTATTCAAAAAACAAATTGCAGGCATTATTTTATTTGCGGATCAAATGAACAATACGAAAGTACGGCTGTACCTTTAATTAAACAATTGAAAGAAGCTTTCCCGTCAGCTGCAATCTATTTAGCCGGCCTTCCCGAAGATAGGAAGAAGGATGAATATAAGAACGCATGCATCAGCGGATACATTCATGTAAAAAGCGATTGCTATGAAACTCTCTTAAATATGCTTAACGAGATGGAGGCGGCAAGCAATGGCCAATAAACCTGATTTTAAAAGCCTTGATATTCTTGAAGCAAAACAATCAGCAAAAAATGACTGGAAAAGAAAAGCGGAGGAAGAAATCAATTCATCCATTGATCATCTTCTCTTTGAAACAAATGAGCAAATAAAAGTAAAGCCTCTGTACACAGATGAAGACCTTAAAGACATGGAGCACCTAAACGATAAGCCGGGGCTTCCTCCATATACAAGGGGACCATATTCAACCATGTATGTGAACAGGCCATGGACTGTCCGACAATATGCTGGTTTTTCTACAGCAGAGGAAAGTAATGCTTTTTACCGGCGCAATCTTGCAATGGGGCAAAAGGGCTTATCAGTCGCTTTCGATCTTGCTACTCATAGAGGCTATGATTCAGATCATCCAAGAGTCGAGGGAGACGTCGGGAAAGCTGGCGTGGCCATTGATTCCATCCTGGATATGAAGACGCTGTTTGATGGGATACCATTAGATCAAATGTCTGTATCCATGACGATGAATGGAGCGGTATTGCCTGTCATGGCTTTTTACATTGTTACAGCGGAAGAGCAGGGAGTAAGCCAGGAGAAACTTTCGGGAACGATCCAGAATGATATTTTAAAAGAATATATGGTGCGCAACACATATATATACCCTCCGGAAATGTCCATGAAAATCATTGCCGATATATTTGAATATACATCAAAATACATGCCGAAGTTCAATAGCATCAGCATTTCAGGCTATCATATGCAGGAAGCGGGAGCTCCTGCTGATATTGAACTTGCCTATACGCTCGCAGATGGCCTCGAATATGTAAGGACTGGACTTAAAGCTGGAATCGATATCGATTCCTTTGCACCGAGGCTCTCGTTTTTCTGGGCCATCGGCATGAACTACTTTATGGAAGTGGCAAAAATGAGGGCAGCCCGCTACATTTGGGCAAAAATGATGAAGACATTCGAACCTCGGAATCCAAAATCAATGGCGCTTAGAACGCATTCTCAAACCTCTGGCTGGAGTTTAACCGAGCAGGATCCATTCAATAATGTAACAAGAACGCTTATTGAGGCGCATGCGGCAGCGATGGGACATACACAATCCCTTCATACGAATGCACTGGATGAAGCCATCGCATTGCCGACAGATTTTTCTGCCCGCATAGCGAGAAATACCCAGCTGTACCTGCAGGAGGAGACCGGGGTCACGAATGTAATCGATCCATGGGGCGGCTCTTATTATGTAGAAGCTTTAACAGATCAATTAATAAAGCGCGCCTGGGAGCATATTGAAGAAATCGAAAATCTTGGCGGAATGGCAAAGGCAATTGAAACAGGATTGCCAAAAATGAGAATCGAAGAAGCGGCTGCCAGAAGACAGGCACAAATTGATTCCGGAAAAGAAACCATTATTGGTGTGAATAAGTACCGGCTGGAAAAAGAAGAGCCGATTGATATCCTGGATATTGATAACACAGCTGTCCGTTTAAAGCAGATCGAAAAGCTGGAGCAGTTAAAGGCTTCACGTGATAATGAGAAAGTTGCGGAAGCCTTGGAAGCTATTACTAGAGCTGCAGATACAGGGGAAGGCAATCTTCTTGAGCTTGCAGTAAATGCAGCGAGGGTGAGAGCCACTCTCGGTGAAATTTCTGAAGCGATTGAAAAAGTGGCCAATCGCCATAAAGCGATTATCCGTTCTATCAGCGGTGTGTACAGTTCTGCTTTTTCCAACGAAGAAGAAATTGCAGAAGTAAAACAGATGACAGATGAATTTCTTGAAAATGAGGGAAGGAGACCGCGGATTCTGATTGCCAAGATGGGGCAGGATGGACATGACAGGGGAGCAAAAGTCATTTCAACCGCCTTTGCCGATCTCGGCTTTGATGTGGATATAGGCCCGCTTTTCCAGACACCGGAAGAAACAGCCATGCAGGCTGTGGAAAATGACGTTCATGTCATTGGAATCAGCTCACTTGCTGCCGGCCATAAGACCCTTCTGCCACAGCTCGTTGCTGAACTGAAAAAATTGGACAGAGAAGATATTATTGTCGTCATTGGCGGGGTTATTCCGGCACAGGATTATCAGTATTTATATGAGCATGGTGCTTCTGCCATTTTTGGCCCGGGCACCGTCATTCCAGTGGCAGCCCAAAAAGTCATCAGGGAGATATACAGCCGTCTCGGGTATGAGGAAGTGACCCAGTAAATGACTGAGGATAAGAAACCGGAATGGTTTGATGAAGAAAAGGCAGATAATTTTACAAGCATTGTGCGCGGTGGGGTGGATACAGGTGAGCCTAAGCTGAAATTTGAGAAAAAAGGCAGGTTTCAAAAAAAATCTGCCTCCCTGCCTGATCTTAACGTTCTTGAAGAAGGCATTTTGAAAGGCAGCAGAGGTGTGCTTGCCAGAGCGATCACTCTGATTGAAAGTAACGCAGAACATCATTTTCGCCATGCACAGGAAATCCTGCACAAACTTTTGCCCCATTCAGGACAATCGCTTAGGATTGGGATAACCGGAGTGCCGGGAGCAGGAAAGAGCACATTCATTGAATCTTTTGGGACATACCTATGTGATGCAGGATTAAAAGTAGCTGTGCTTGCCGTTGATCCGAGCTCCAGCTTGAGCGGCGGCAGCATCCTTGGCGATAAAACGAGAATGGAGCAGCTCTCCAGAAACCCAAGTGCATTCATAAGACCTTCCCCTTCAGCAGGGAAACTGGGGGGAGTCCACCGGAAAACAAGAGAAACCATGCTCCTGTGTGAGGCGGCAGGCTTTGATGTCATTCTGGTTGAAACAGTCGGCGTGGGACAAAGTGAAGTCATTGTCAGGGACATGGTGGACTTTTTTATGCTTTTAACGCTGACAGGGGCAGGCGATGAATTGCAGGGAATGAAAAAAGGCATTATGGAACTGGCTGATGCAGTAATTGTCAACAAAGCCGATGGAAGCAATAAAAAATTGGCCGAGAAAACAAAAGCGGAGTATAACCGTATTCTTCACTTTCTCCAGCCTGCTACAAAGGGATGGCAAACCAGAGCCTATACCTGCTCCTCTGTTTTGAATCAGGGCATCCCTGAGATATGGAAAGTGATCAAAACGTTTGAAGATACTGCAAAAGCCTCAGGTGTATTTGAGGAAAGAAGAAGACTCCAGACAAAACAATGGATCCATTCCATGATCCTGGATCAGCTTCAATTCAGCTTTTTTTATCATCCTGCTGTAAAACCGCTCCTTCCGAAAATCGAAAACGAGGTCATCGCAGGAAACAGGACGGTTACATCCGCAGTGGAAGAATTGTTTAATATATATTCGAAAAGATAAAGCTGCCCGCGCCGGGGCAGCTTTTCATAAAAAAAAATGGCCAGTGCCTTGCGGGCACTGGCGAATCTAGGGAGTTTAGGGGTATGGATCTAGCTGTAGTTTTATCTTTCCCCCATAACTCAAAAGCTAAACTTTTTTATTCAAAAAATTGACTTGATTGTAAATTTTGGTCTTGTCTTGGTATTATGTATATAGTGAAAAAGAAACTTGGCAGAGGAGCGATGACTATGAATATGGATTTCAACTTATTTATGAATGATGTTGTAAGGCAGGCGCGGCAGGAAATCGTGCATGCCGGCTATACAGAATTAACGACACCGGAAGAAGTGGATGAAGCCCTTAATAAAAAAGGCACCACACTTGTAATGGTGAACTCAGTCTGCGGATGTGCAGGCGGAATTGCCCGCCCTGCGGCCCTGCATTCCCTGCATTATGATAAGCGCCCTGACCATTTGGTTACTGTATTTGCCGGCCAGGACAAAGAAGCAACAGAAAAAGCAAGATCTTATTTTACTGGCTATCCGCCATCATCACCATCTTTTGCTCTTCTTAAAGACGGAGAATTATGCACGATGATCGAGCGTCATGAAATTGAAGGTCATGAGCCAATGGCTGTTGTTCAAAAACTGCAGGATACCTTTGAGAAATATTGCGAAGAGCTTTAAGCGGAAAGGTCCCGAATTACGGGACTTTTTTTTATGTCTATTTATCTGAATAATTAAACTTCTAATAAATATTTAAAAATCTTATTGCATAAATATAAAAATCTGTTAAAATTCATTTTAGTGAATATTTATTAATAGTTATGCAGAAATTATTCATATTTTATAGGGGGGAAACTAAAATGAAAAAAGTCATCATGATTGCTTTAAGTATACTTTTAGTCGGCGTATTAGCTGCATGCGGCACAAGTGAAGAAGCCAGTACTGGAAGCGGCTCAGGGGAAAACTCAGATAAAAAAGTATTAACTATGGGTACATCAGCGGATTATCCGCCATTTGAATATGTAGATTCCGCAAAAGGGGAAGAAATCATCGGTTTTGATGTGGATTTGGCCAAAGCGATCGCTGAAAAATTGGGTTATGAGATACAAGTGAAGGATATGGACTTTAACGGATTGATTCCTGCATTGGAAACAAGCCAGGTAGATTTTGTTCTGGCTGGTATGACACCTACTGAAGAGCGCAAACAAAACGTTGATTTCAGTGATGTATATTATACAGCGAGTCACATGATCGTTTCGAAAAAGGGAAGCGGAATTGAGTCTTTGGAAGATTTGAACGGGAAAACTTTAGGTGTGCAGCTTGCCTCCATTCAGGCTGATAAAGCAGAAGAAATTGGTGAGACAGTTGATATGACTGTGGAAAACCGCAACCGCATCCCTGAATTGATTCAGGAAATTATGGCAGGCCGTTTTGATGCTGCCATGATTGAAGACACTGTTGCAAAAGGATACTTTGAAAAAAATGAAGATCTTGGCGGTTTTACAATCGAAGAAGCTGAAGCTGAGGCAGGTTCTGCCATTGCTTTTCCAAAAGACAGTGAATTAACTGAGAAATTTAATGCAGAGCTTGCGAAGATGAAAGAAAACGGTGAATTGGAAGAACTGATCGTAAAATGGTTTGATAACAAATAATTCCGCTGGGAATTGGCGTCCAAGGCATATTTTCCTTTGGACGCTTTATTCTTCCCGGGAAACTAATAAACTATTTATAGAGAGGATGGAAAGATAGTGAATCTGGATTTTCAGCAGTTCATTCCCTCCCTTCCATATATACTTAAAGGCATTGGTGTTACGCTTCAAATAGTTTCTATGGCAGGAATATTGGGTTTTGTATTAGGTATTATTCTATCATTCTTTAAAATCAGCAGATTTAAACTACTTGGGTGGATAGCAGATGCCTATACATCCGTATTTAGAGGAACACCTCTTGTTCTTCAGCTGATGCTCATTTATTATGGATCGCCCCAGCTGATCGGGTATAAAATTGATCCATCAACAGCTGCCATTCTGTCATTTGGACTAAACTCAGCAGCCTATATTTCTGAGATTATCCGGGCCGGCATCCTGGCTGTTGATAAGGGTCAAAGTGAAGCGGCCATGGCTTTAGGTGTCCCATATAGGCCTGCCATGATGGATATTATTCTCCCGCAGGCAATGAAAAACATTTTGCCTGCTTTGATGAACGAGTTTATTACCCTTACAAAAGAATCTGCAATCGTAACGGTTATTGGGGTAACAGACGTGATGCGCCGGGCTTACATCGTGGGAGGCGAAAAGTTTTCCTACTTCGAACCAATACTGATTGCCGGGCTTATCTATTACATTATGGTAATGATCCTGACTGTGCTTGGAAAAGGGATTGAAAGGAGAATGAGACGCAGTGATTAAAGTGGAAAATTTGCATAAACATTTCGGTAAACTTGAAGTTCTTAAAGGAATTTCAACCAGTATTCAAGATGGCGAAGTAGTAGCTATTATTGGTCCATCCGGATCCGGCAAGTCAACATTGCTGCGCTGCATCAATCTCCTGGAAGTGCCTACAGACGGCAGGATCATGATTAACGGGCAGGACATTACGGATAAGGGCACGAACATTATGAAAGTGCGCCAAGATGTGGGGATGGTTTTTCAGCATTTTCATTTATTTCCGCACAAAACGGTCCTTCAAAACCTGACTTATGCACCAATGAAGGTAAAGGGAGTTTCGAAATCGGAAGCTGAGAAAACAGGGCTCGAGCTTTTGGAGAAGGTCGGATTATCAGCCAAAGCATACGAATATCCAAATCGGTTATCCGGGGGACAGAAGCAAAGGGTTGCGATTGCCAGAGCTCTTGCTATGAAGCCTGATGTCATGCTGTTTGATGAACCCACATCCGCTCTTGACCCGGAAATGGTGAAAGAAGTTCTGGACGTTATGAAAAATTTAGCCCATACAGGCATGACAATGGCGATTGTTACCCATGAAATGGGATTTGCCCGTGAAGTGGCAGACAGGGTGCTTTTCCTGGATGGCGGCGTGCTTGTAGAGGATTCTTCACCAAAAGAATTTTTTTCTAATCCTAAGAGTGAACGTGCAAGGGATTTCTTGCAAAAAATGCTATAATCGATATATGCTATGGGAGAAGATGATCAAAAGGATCATCTTCTCTTTCGCTTTTCTCAAAACAAACAGCCTTCTTTAAATTTAGGGGCGGGCAAATGAATATAGGAGTTTGACTAAATGAAATACAGAATTGGCTATAGGACAATCAAGACTGCCCTGGGAACCTCCATTAGCATCATGATTGCACAGATGCTGCAGCTTGACAATTTTGTCTCTGCAGGAATATTGACTATTTTATGCATAAAAGTAACGAAGAAAAAATCTCTGCGAGCTTCATGGGACCGTTTTTTTGCCTGCTTAATGGCAATGGCGTTTTCTTCCTTGTTATTTGAGGGGATTGCCTACCATCCGCTTGTAATTGGACTTCTGCTTCTGTTTTTTATTCCTGCAGCTGTCATGGTGAAGGCAAGCGATGGGATTGTGACGAGCTCCGTTATTATTTTACATATTTATTCTGCAGGGGAAGTTTCCATGGAACTTCTGCTGAATGAGCTGGGCATTATCATTGTCGGTATTGGTGTGGCCCTGATCGCGAACCTGTATATGCCTAGCCTGGAATCAAAGCTTAAGGAATATAGGCTCGAGATAGAAGAAAACTTTAAGATTATATTTGACGAAATCGTGAAGTATTTGCGTACTCATGAAAGCAGCTGGGACGGCAGAGAAATTACTGAAACAATGGAATTGATTGATGAGGCAAAAACATTGGCCTTCAGGGATGTGGAGAACCACTTCCGCAGAAACGAAAATTTATATTATCACTATTTCAAAATGAGGGAAAAACAATTTGAAATTATTGAGCGTGTCCTTCCGAGTGTAACTTCCATTGCACTCCCTGTTGAACAGGGGGAAATGATTGCTGATTTTATTGAAGAATTATCAGAGCATATCCATCCAGGCAATACAGCCATACAATTCCTTGAAAAATTGTATCGCATGAGAGTATCTTTTGAAAATATGGAGCTCCCCAAGACAAGGGAGGAATTTGAAGCACGTGCTGCCCTGCTGCACTTTGTTAAAGAAATGGAACAGTATTTAATTATAAAAAGCTCATTTAAAGGGTTAAAGGATGGGGAAATGAATCAAAGCCGCACTGCAGAAGCAAACTAAGGAAAAGGACTTGGAGCGTGAATAAGCATGCTAAAATTTGCTGCAGCGGCCCTCATGTTTTTTTCGTTTTCCCCAATCTGGCCTTTGGGACCCAATCCGCTGCCCGGAGATCCATTTTTAATTGTCAATAAACGGACAAATGAAGTCGCGTTTATTCATGATCATAAAGTGCAGAGTGTAATCACAGCTGCAACTGGGAAAACGGATGATCTTACACCTGAAGGGGTGTTCACTGTTATCGTTAAGGCAGCTGATCCTTATTATAGGAAAAAGGATATTAAAGGCGGTGACCCCCGTAATCCTCTCGGGACAAGATGGATTGGATTTGATGCAGAGAATACAGATGGAAGAATTTATGGCATTCACGGGACGAACGACCCTGCATCCATCGGCAGGTACGTGTCCAATGGATGCATTAGATTGCAGAATGAAGCAGTCGAGTCGTTATATGAATCTGTACCGATTGGTACAAAAATTTTAGTTGTCACCTCTCCCGAAAATTTTGATGAACTTGGAAGAGAGTACGGCGCAATAAAAAGTGATGGATTGAAAGAATAAGCAGCTGCATCTGAATGGATGCAGTTTTTTTATGCAATGGCCGCCATTGCAAAGCATTCTGGGAGTAAAATAAAATGGAATACATGTTAGGTGAATTGAAAATATGCAGAAAAAAACACAATCATGCCAGAAAAAAGCTGCCCGGAATTGCCATCCGAAGCAGCTGAAAAATCCTGTTATAAAAACATCGACATCCCCATAATGAGGGTGGATGCGAGCATTGCAAATATCATTAAATAAACAATCACTTTCGTCATTTTCTTATTTGACATTCTATTCCTCCTCGTCCCAATTCTTACTATTATTTTACTAGTAAACATCAAATTGAACAACCGCTCAATTAATAAAAGGATATTCGACATTTTTAACGAATATTTAAATAATAGAATCAAAAAAACCCCGCGTCTGCGTGGGGAATTTACAAATTCCGACATCCAGGAGGAGGGAACATATGATCAAGAAGGTGGACCATATTGGAATTGCTGTCAGGTCTATTGATGAAGCGCTTCCATTTTATACTGAAACGCTTAAACTTGAATTTCTCGGAATTGAGGAAGTGGGGAGTCAAGGAGTAAAGGTTGCTTTTATTAAAGCAGGAGAAACGAAACTTGAACTTCTGGAGCCGACAAGTGAGAATAGCCCAATTGCCAAGTTTATAGAAAAGCGAGGCGAAGGCCTGCACCATGTAGCATTAGGTGTTGACAGCATACAGGAACGTATAAACGAAATGAAGGAACAGGGCATCAGGATGCTCCAGGAAGAACCGAAGTTGGGCGCTGGCGGTGCCCAGGTAGCCTTTATGCATCCGAAATCAACAGGCGGCATATTATATGAATTCTGTGAAAAGAAAGGATTGAAATAAAGCATGGCAGACATCTATGAGAAAATAAACGAACTATACGATCGCCGCAGGGAAGTTGAACTGGGCGGCGGGGATGAGCGTATACAAAAACAGCATGAAAAAGGGAAACTGACTGCCCGTGAGCGAATTGATTTATTAGTAGATCCGGGAACTTTCGTTGAGCTGAATCCATTTATTGAACACCGCAGCACGGATTTTGGTTTGGAAAATCAAAAAGGGCCAGGCGATGGAGTAGTAACAGGCTATGGGAAAGTGAATGGCAGGCCCATTTTCCTTTTCTCCCAGGACTTTACCGTCTTTGGCGGGGCCCTCGGGGAAATGCATGCAAAAAAAATTGCGAATGTAATGGACTTGGCGGCTGAAAATGGGGCTCCATTTGTAGGCTTGAATGATTCCGGCGGTGCCAGAATCCAGGAAGGTGTTGTTTCCCTTGATGGATACGGCCATATTTTCTACAGGAATTCCATTTACTCGGGAGTGATTCCGCAGATTTCTGTCATCATGGGGCCTTGCGCCGGCGGTGCGGTTTATTCTCCAGCGATCACGGATTTTGTTTTCATGGTGGAAAAAACTAGCCAGATGTTCATAACTGGCCCAAAAGTAATCGAAACGGTCACAGGGGAAAAGATTTCACCGGAGGACCTTGGCGGTGCCAGGGTACATAATACCATCAGCGGAAACGCACATTTTAGAGGTGAGTCTGAAGAGGAAGTTATTGAACAGGTGAGGAGACTGTTAAGCTACCTTCCGCAGAATAATGAGGAAAAACCGCCAATGTCAGAACGGGATGAGGACGATGATTACCGTCCGGATTTGACAGACGCCATTCCTTTTGATGCCCTTCGTCCATATGACGTCCGAAAAGTCATTGAACAGGTAGTGGATAAAGATACTTTTATGGAGGTACAGCGTGACTTTGCTAAAAATATTGTAGTCGGTCTTGCCCGAATCAAGGGTGAGACGGTGGGACTTGTCTGCAATCAGCCGAAGGTAATGGCAGGAGGCCTTGATATTGATTCTTCCGATAAGGCTTCAAGGTTTATCCGGTTCTGTGATTCCTTTAATATTCCTCTTATTACATTTGAGGACGTTACAGGCTTTTTCCCAGGTGTTAAACAGGAGCATGGCGGGATCATACGTCATGGCGCAAAGATTCTCTATGCTTACTCAGAAGCAACAGTGCCAAAGCTTACTGTTATTTTAAGAAAAGCATTCGGAGGAGCCTACGTTGCCCTGAACAGCAAATCTATTGGCGCAGATCTTGTATTTGCATGGCCGAATGCGGAAGTTGCCGTAATGGGTCCTCAAGGTGCAGCCAACATTATTTTTGCAAGGGAAATCCAGAATAGTGAAGATCCCGAGGCCACCAGGGCACAAAAAATCGAGGAGTACAGAGAAAAGTTCGCCAATCCATATGTGGCGGCAAGCCGGGGAATGGTGGATGATGTCATCGATCCGCGAGAAACCAGAATCAAGATCATTCAGGCGCTTGAAATGCTGCGCAATAAAAAAGAAAACAGGCCTCATAAAAAGCATGGAAATATCCCGCTATAATGGATTCCTGATTTGCTGTGCTAAAATATTGGAGTTATACTTGCTTAGTAAGCTTAAATTTGGAGGTTTGTACATAAATGATTAATGAGGAACGCTTATTAAACGAATTTCTGGAACTGGTGCAAATTGATTCTGAAACAAAGTATGAAGCTCAAATTGCAAAAGTGCTGAAGAAAAAATTCAGGGATCTTGGGGTTGAGGTGTACGAAGATGATACAACTGCACAGACCGGACACGGTGCAGGTAACCTCATCTGCACTCTTCAGGGAACTAAAGAAGGAACAGATACAATTTATTTCACTTCCCATATGGATACGGTTGTTCCTGGAAAAGGAATTAAACCTTCCATCAAGGACGGCTATGTTGTAACCGATGGAACAACGATCCTGGGAGCCGACGACAAGGCAGGACTTGCCGTTATGCTTGAAGTTGTTAAAGTCCTGAAAGAGCAGAATTTTGCTCATGGAACTATCCAGTTCATTATCACAGTTGGTGAAGAATCCGGACTGGTCGGAGCGAAGGTTCTCGATCCTTCACTTGTTAAAGCGAAGTTTGGCTACGCTCTGGATAGTGACGGCAAAGTCGGAAATATTATCGTTGCCGCCCCGACACAAGCTAAAGTTAAAGCTGCTATTCTAGGGAAAACAGCACATGCCGGTGTAGCCCCTGAGAAAGGCATTTCTGCTATCACTATGGCAGCGAAAGCGATCTCAAGAATGCCGCTTGGCCGCATTGATGAAGAAACAACGGCTAACATTGGCCGTTTTGAAGGCGGACAGCAGACGAATATCGTGTGTGATCATGTTGATATTTTAGCAGAAGCACGTTCATTAATTCCTGAAAAAATGGAACAGCAGGTAGCTAAAATGAAAGAAGCTTTTGAAAGTGCTGCCGAAGAAATGGGCGGCAGAGCTGAAGTGGATGTTCAGGTTATGTATCCTGGCTTTAAATTTGGCGAAGGCGACCATGTCGTTGAAGTAGCCCGCAGGGCGGCTGCAAAAATTGGCCGCAGCTCGGAGCTTCTTCACAGCGGAGGCGGAAGTGATGCGAATGTTATTGCGGGCTTTGGCATTCCAACAGTCAATCTTGCTGTTGGCTACGAAGAAATTCATACAACCAATGAGCGTATGCCTATTGAAGAACTAACTAAACTGGCTGAAATGGTCATTGCCATTATCGAAGAAGTCTAAAGCGTAAACTTAAAAAAGGGAACCCGATACGGTTCTCTTTTTTATATTACAGAATTCAATTAGTTTCCTCTCTAGTTAGAAAATAATGGCTATGATATATTAGTTTTATACATAAGTGTTGTCCGAGGGGGATATGGAATGATTGAAAATAATAAAGCTGTCGTATTCCGGGTTGGAAATGAGGAATATGCCACGCCCATTCCTTTTGTTATATCCATTGAGAAAATGGAAGGCATTACACCGATTCCTCATTTGCCTAGTTATGTAAGAGGAATTGTTAAAGTCAGGGGAGAACTAATTCCCGTTGTTGATTTTGAAGAAATACTTTACAGCCGGACACTGACCAATAGCGGCTCAGCAAGAATGATTGTGCTGCAGACAGACGAGCTATCATTCGCAGTGCTAGTGAATGAAGCCAAGGAAATTCTCGATATTCCAGCAGACTGTCTGAAACAGCCAGGTTTGATTGCCTATCAGAAAACCAATTATTTTACAGGTGTAGCCAATATCGAAAGCAGGCTGATAACCATAATCGACCCTGCAAAGCTGGTGGAATCTCTGGAAGGAATAAGGGAAATAAAAGAGTATATGAAAACGCAGCATACAACTGCATAGTGAGCGAATTTAAAAACAGGGGATCAAGATTCTCTGTTTTTGCTTTTATAAAATCCTCCTAATAAAAGAATAGAAAAATTTCTGCTAAAATAGAATTGAATGATTTTGACAGGGAAGTGCCGGCATGAAACAAATGTATCCAAAAAATGGGAAAGTTATCCTCCATGTTGATATGAATAGTTTTTATGCTTCGGTTGAGATGGCTTATGATCCTGCATTAAAAGGCAAGCCTTTAGCGATCGCAGGCAATCCGGAGGAAAGGCGCGGAATAATTGTGACTTGCAGCTATGAGGCAAGGAGCTTCGGCGTAAAAACCACCATGCCTCTATGGGAGGCTAAAAAGCTCTGTCCCCAGCTGATTATTATGAAGCCAAATTTTGAGAGATATCGTGCAGCTTCTATGGGAATGTTTGATATATTGCACGAATATTCCTCCCTTGTTGAACCTGTATCCATTGATGAAGGGTATGTGGACATAACAGACAGCTATGAGTTTGGGAGCCCAATAGAGATTGCTGAGACGATACAGAAGCAGATTTTTCTGCAGCTCGATTTGCCCTGCAGCATCGGTGTTGCTCCCAACAAATTTCTAGCCAAGATGGCTTCTGACATGAAAAAACCAATGGGGATTACCGTTCTCAGAAAAAGAGATGTGCCGCATATTCTATGGCCAATGCAAGTGGAAGAAATGCACGGAGTCGGCAAGAAAACCGGGGAAAAGCTGAGAAATCTCAACATCACCACAATCGGCGAATTGGCAAAAGCCGATGAAATTTTATTAAAAGCAGCCTTGGGCATCAATGGCCCCAGACTGAAACAAAAAGCCAATGGCCAAGATCTTAGAAAAGTCGATCCGGAATCGGCATCTGAATTTAAAAGTGTGGGGAATTCGACTACACTGCCAAGGGATGTTTCAAATCAAAGAGAGCTGCTTCAAGTATTTGAAAAATTGGCTTTACAGGTTTCTTCCAGACTGAAAAGAAAAAAGGTAATGGCGGTTTCTCTGGGAATTACCATTAGGTATAAGGACAGAAAAACCATTACCAGAAGCCGCAAACTGAAGAATCCGATTCAGCAGGATGAAGAAATTTATCAAATGGCAAAAGAGCTTTTTATAAAACATTGGAATGGAAACGCAGTACGGCTGCTGGGCATTACAGGAACAGACCTTGTCGAACCCGAACAGGCGGTTAAACAGCTGGATTTATTCAGTTTTGAAAAAGATGCCAAAAAGGAGCCGTTATTTCAGACAATGGATCTTTTGCGAAAGAAATATGGGGCTAAAATAATCGACAATGCAGGTGCACTTTCGGAAATGAAATTGACCCGCCCCAAAATCGGCACTGATACCAGCTTTAATAAAGATTTTTTGCATAGCAGGCCTGGAAGGGGCAATAAAGAGGAAAAAGATGATATTTCATGAGTTTTTCAGGCGGCTATAAGCTAAACTAAGACAGGAAAGTTGAATAAGAATAGGAATCTTGCTAAAGTATAGTGGATTCTTTTATCGCAGTCTAACGGGCAGTAAGATCCCCATTTTAAGACTAATAGGAATCAATGTAGGATAAGTGGGGATCAAACTGCCCGTAAAGGCCCGAAAAGCAGAACAAAGACTAAGAACGCCACGTCCTGTGGCAACGCCTTTGTGACCCACCTCCTGTGGGCCTCAACTAACAATCAGTGAGGAAAAAGGCATCCCCTCACTGATTGAAGCTTCACTTTATTGGATGATGTTCAAAAAACTCTTAATAAGATCTTCTTTTTGAACAAGCAATTACACGCTTAAAGGCTGGAAGGGAAGTAATAAAAGATGACGAAATCACAATTTGGTGTTATCGGCTTAGCCGTAATGGGCAAAAATCTTGCCATGAATATTGAAAGCAGAGGCTACTCAGTATCCGTTTTTAACCGGTCACGCGAAAAAACGGATGAGATGCTTAAGGAAGTCGAAGGAAGAAATTTTATAGGTACATATACAATTGAGGAGTTTGTTGATTCCCTGGAAAAACCGCGCAAAATCATGCTTATGGTTAAAGCAGGAGGCCCGACAGATGCGACAATTGAGCAGTTAAAGCCTTTATTGGATAAAGGGGATATTTTGATTGATGGCGGAAATACTTTCTTTGTGGACACACAGCGCCGCAATAAGGAATTAAGCGAGCTGGGCATACACTTCATTGGTACTGGTGTATCCGGCGGTGAAGAAGGCGCGTTAAAAGGGCCATCCATTATGCCTGGCGGCCAAAAAGAAGCCTGCGAGCTGGTTGCCCCTATTTTTCAAGATATCGCGGCAAAGGTTAATGGCGAAGCATGCACAACATACATCGGTCCGGACGGGGCAGGCCATTATGTGAAAATGGTCCACAACGGCATTGAATACGGCGATATGCAGCTGATTTCCGAATCTTATTTTCTGTTGAAAAATGTGCTTGGTTTGACTGCTGAAGAGCTTCATGAAGTATTTGCCGATTGGAATAAAGGTGAGCTTGACAGCTATCTAATTGAAATCACGGCTGATATCTTCACGAAAAAAGATGGTGAAACCGGAAAGCCGCTGGTAGATGTCATCCTTGACACAGCAGGCCAAAAGGGAACCGGCAAATGGACAAGCCAAAGTGCGCTTGACCTCGGTGTACCGCTGCCAATCATTACTGAATCTGTTTTTGCCCGATTCATTTCTGCTATGAAAGAAGAGCGTGTCAACGCAAGCAAAGTTCTTCGCGGGCCAGCTGCATCGGAATTCACCGGCGATAAGAAAGCCTTTATCGAGAGTGTCCGCAAAGCCCTTTACATGAGTAAAATCTGCTCATACGCCCAAGGCTTTGCTCAAATGAGAGCAGCATCCGAAGACTATGGATGGGATCTTAAATACGGTGATATTGCAATGATTTTCCGCGGCGGATGCATCATCCGTGCCCAATTCCTTCAAAAAATTAAGGAAGCATATGACCGTGAGCCTGGTTTAAAGAACCTGCTTCTTGATCCGTATTTCAAGGAAATCGTGGAAAGCTACCAGGATGCTACCCGTGAAATTATCAGTACGGCTGTGAAGAACGGCATCCCCGTACCATGCTTCTCTGCTGCGCTGTCCTATTATGACAGCTACCGTACTGAAACTTTGCCTGCAAACCTTCTTCAGGCACAGCGTGACTACTTTGGCGCACACACTTATCAGCGTACAGACAAAGAAGGCATTTTCCATACAAATTGGATGGAGTAATATAAAAAAACAGCGTCCAACAGGCGCTGTTTTTTTATAATTGCAGGAAGCTGGATCATGGCATGTACTAAACGAAAACCCCCTGCCGCGGCAGGGGGTTTCGAAAATTAGTTAACACTGTTCAACATCAAGGTCTGTTACAGGCCACCAGAAGAAACCGTCTTTTTCAAGCAGCTGGTCCGCTTCTTTTGGACCCATTGAACCGGATTTATAATTAGGGAAGCCATCTTCTTTAGTGTTTTCCCATACGTCGGAAATTTTGTCGACAAAGCTCCAGGAAAGGGCCACTTCATCCCAGTGGGTAAAGTTGGTTGCGTCTCCGCGCATGCAATCATATAATAGCCTTTCATAAGCTTCAGGCGTATTCATATCATCGATGCCTTTGTTGGCAAAATTTAATTTTACCGGTGTGGCTTCCATGTTTTGTCCTGATTTTTGGGCATTCAAATATAGGGTAATGCCTTCTTCAGGCTGAATATGGATGACCAGCAGGTTCGGATTCAGCGTTTGCTCAGTCTGATAATATAAGTTCATCGGAATATCCTTGAACTGGATAACAATTTTCGTTGATTTTGCAGCCATTCTTTTTCCAGTACGAATGTAGATTGGCACACCTGCCCAGCGGAAATTGTCAATCATCAGCTTGCCAGCAACATAAGTTTCGGTGTTTGATTGTTCATCCACCATCGGCTCTTCATTGTAAGCTGGGACTTCCTGTCCGTTTAGTTGGCCTTTTCCGTACTGGCCGCGGACAAAGTATTCTTTCACTTGATCGCCTTCAAGCGGACGCATGGCTCTTAAAACCTTCACTTTTTCAGATCTGATCTCATCCGTTGTCAGCCGGATTGGCGGTTCCATTGCCAGGAGTGCAACCATTTGCATCATATGGTTTTGAACCATGTCACGAAGGGCGCCGCTTTTTTCATAGTAACGGCCGCGTTCTTCTACACCCAGTACTTCGCTTGATGTAACCTGGATATTTGAGATGTAGCGATTGTTCCATAAAGGTTCGAAAATGGCATTGGCAAAACGGATAACTTCAATATTTTGCACCATATCTTTCCCTAAGTAGTGATCAATCCGGTAAATTTCATTTTCTGAAAAAGCTTTTCGAATTTGCTTATTAAGCTGTTTCGCTGATTCCAAATCATGACCAAAAGGCTTTTCAATGACAAGGCGCTTAAAGCCATCCACATCCGTCAGGCCATCTGCTTTTAAATGCTCTGCAATGGTTCCGAAAAATTCAGGGGCCATGGCAAGGTAGAAAATGCGGTTGCCTTCAAGGGAATAATGAGCATCCAATTTTTCGGCCATACTCTTTAATGCCAAATAGGAGCTTGAATCCGTCACATCATGCGAATGATAGTAAAAATGAGAAATAAAATCTTCAAGTTCTCCGTTATCTTTAATAGCTGACTCAACAGAGGCTTTGACACTTGCCTGAAACTCATCATTCGAGAGCGGCCTTCTGGCAATCCCGACTACCGCGAAACGTTCAGACAGCCTGCCTTTTTTGTACAAGCGGTAAAGTGAGGGAAACAATTTTCTTTTTGCCAAATCCCCCGTTGCCCCAAATATCATTATTAATGCGGTCGGTTTTTCGTTTGATTTCACGATTCTAGAACCTCTTTTCGACAAAATTTCTGTATGTAAGGCTGGACTGACATTTGTCACCCCGCAGCTTGAGTAAAAGCTGTTATATTGCATTCTAAAAAACGTCTGTACAAGTATAAAATTGTATCTGTTTAAAGCTATTTTCGCAAATATTAAGTTTGCCCTTTTTAAACATAGTTTCTTTCTAAAGGCCAGGAACTATCCTGTCAAATAAAACAAAATACAATTGTTTTAGAATGATTTCCGCGGCTGCTGTGGTATATTGTATATATTCGAACTGGCAAGGCCTGGCAGATTTTTAATCCGAACTGCGGGAAAGGAGGTTGTTTTTTCAATGGATGTTTTTTTCTTGGGAACGGGTGCGGGAATTCCAGCCAAGCTGAGGAATGTATCTTCTATGGCTTTAAAGCTCCTTGATGAAAGAGGGAGCATTTGGCTTTTTGACTGTGGGGAGGCTACTCAGCACCAAATACTGCATACAAGCATTAAACCGAGGAGAATTGAAAAAATTTTTATTACCCATCTTCATGGAGATCATATTTATGGTCTGCCCGGATTGCTCTCGAGCCGCTCTTTTCAGGGTGGTGATACTGAGGTGACTCTCTACGGGCCAAAAGGGCTGAAAGAATATATTGAAGTCTCGCTCTCTGTCAGCGGCACATACCTTAAATACCCTTTGAAAGTTGCTGAAATCAGTGATGGCACTGTATTGGATGAAAAAGACTTTAAGGTGGAAGCGCGCTTGCTCGAGCACGGGATTCCTTCATATGGCTACCGGGTTACTGAAAAGGAACGTCCGGGAACATTGCTCGCGGATAAGCTTGCTGAAGCGGGAATCAAACCGGGTCCAATATATAAGAAAATAAAAAATGGCGAAAACATAGAGCTTGAGAATGGGAGTATTCTGGAAGCAAAGAACTTTCTGGGCCCTGCTCAAAAGGGAAGAATTGTCACAGTGCTGGGAGATACCAGAATCTGCGATGCGGCAATAGAATTAGCGTCTCATGCTGATCTATTAATTCATGAGGCAACCTTCTCGCAAGGGGAAGAAAAGCTTGCATACGATTATTTTCATTCGACAACCCTGCAGGCTGCCAAAGTTGCGTGCAAGGCGAATGCAAGGAAACTTTGCCTGAATCATATCAGTTCACGATATGAACGCCAGGATTGGGAACAGCTTGTGAAGGAATCACAGACAATTTTCCCCAATACGGTAATTGCTGAAGACTTTAAAGAAATTCATATACCGCTTGATAAAGGAGAGGAGAATTAATTGAAAACTTTCTATATCGTGCGCCATGCAAAGGCTGAGGGCCAGCCTTTCTCCGCCAAATTGACAGAAAGCGGAAGGGAACAGGCATTAAAACTAATTGATTTCTTTAAAGGCAAGGAAATTAATCGCATATACTCAAGCCCTTTTGTGCGGGCGATTGAAACTATCCGGCCGCTTGCACAGTCGAGAAATCTTGAGATTGTTGAGGAAAGCCGTTTGGGGGAAAGGGTGCTAAGCTCCTTTCTTTTTGATGATTGGCAGGAGAAGCTTAAACAGAGCTTTTCCAATTTTGATCTGGTTTTCGAAGGGGGAGAATCCCATTCGTCAGGTATGGAACGAGCTGCTTCCCTGCTGGATGAATTAATTGCTTCTAATGAAAATCATTTCGTTCTGGTCAGCCATGGCAATTTATCCACTTTGCTGCTGCGCTATTTCGATGAAAGTGCAGGCTTTGAGCATCTTATGAAGATGAGCAACCCGGATGTTTTCGAAATTAAGGCAGATAGTGAGGGTGCGGTTTGGAGGCGGATTTGGAACGAAAAGTAATGTCTGGAAAAATTGAATTTTTCAAATTTGGCATTGACGGTTTCCTGCAGGCATAATATAATCACATTTATACTTTAAAACATTATATTAAAAAGCTATGAAGAGACTCTATTAAGTCTTATCTCCCTGTTTATAGAGAGCCAGTGGATGGTGGAAACTGGCACAAAGATAAGATGAATTTCATCTTGGAGCTTTTCTTTTCTGCACTATAGCAGGGAAGACGGTTAATCCGTTATATTTCGAGTGGAAAGTCACATGCTTTCAAAAAGGGTGGTACCGCGTGAATCTGATTCGCGTCCCTTTTGAAATATGTGGCTTTTTTGTTTTTTTGGAAAAGTATCTTAAAATGGAAATCTGGCCGGTTTCTATTAAGAAAAGCTCCAGGTACCCGCTTATCAGCGCCTGGAGCTAGACAGTTATTGAATTTCAGAACTTTACACTTTCTTATTTTAAAATTATGGAGGTACGGCATGCAGCAAAATGAGCAATGGTCATCGAAGATTGGATTTATTTTAGCCTCGGCCGGTTCGGCAATCGGACTTGGAGCTATCTGGAAGCTTCCGTATGTGACAGGAACAAGCGGCGGCGGAGCATTTATATTATTATTTCTGCTATTTTCCCTATTAATTGGTTTTCCGCTTTTGCTGGCTGAGTTTGTGATCGGCCGCAGCACGGGGAAAGAGGCAATTTCGGCATACAAGGATATTGCTCCGGGAACTAAATGGCACTGGATTGGCTACCTTGGCGTATTTACCTGTTTTCTGCTTTTATCGTTTTATAGTGTGATAGGCGGGTGGATTCTGAAGTACATTGTTTACGGGGTTACCGGTTCTATGAATGGAGCCGGCAATTACGAAGAGCTATTTGGCGCATCGGTGTCAGACTCTGTGTCTGTTGTAGCGGCACAAGGGATCTTTTTATTCATAACTGTTTTAGTGGTGGCTAAGGGCATCCAGAAGGGTATCGAGCAGGTCAGCAAAATTATGATGCCGGCTTTGTTCGTTTTATTTATTATCTTGATTGCACGATCTCTAACACTGGATAATGCCATGGAAGGCGTCTCATTCTTTTTAAAGCCTGATTTTTCAAATTTAACATCTGAAACTGTCCTTTATGCGATGGGTCAATCGTTTTTCTCTCTAAGTGTCGGGGTATCGGTTATGGTAACGTACAGCTCTTATCTATCTAAGAATGAAAATTTGATGCAGCCTGCCTTTTCAGTTGTCGGAATGAATTTATTTATTTCGATTCTTGCTGGTTTGGCTATTTTCCCGGCCGTTTTCTCACTGGGATTTGAGCCTGCTGCAGGTCCTGGTTTATTGTTCATTGTTCTGCCATCTGTTTTTGATCAGATATTGTTCGGACGAGTGTTCTTGCTCTTATTCCTTGCACTGTTTCTATTTGCAACCCTAACTTCCGCGTTTTCAATGCTCGAGATTGTGGTGGCTGCTCTGACGAATAAGAAGGGCAGGGGCAGAAACCGTGCAGCCTGGCTGACAGGATTTGCAATCTTTATCGTGGGAGTCCCATCGGCACTTTCCTTCAGCAGCCTATCAGATATTTCAATTTTCGGCAAAACGATTTTCGACAGTGCCGATTTTCTTGTCAGCAATGTATTAATGCCGATAGGGGCGCTGTTCATTTCTATTTTTGTTTCATACAAAATGAAGAAAGACCTGCTGAGAAATGAATTGATTCAAGGTTCAAAATCGCTGAATGGGATTTTTTCCGCGTGGTATTTCCTTTTGCGTTATGTGGTGCCTTTGGTTATCATCATTGTATTCCTTGATTCACTGCAGATTATTTAACAGAAAAGGGATGGTGGTTCACCATCCCTTTTCTGTTATAAATTAAATCCACCCGCGTTCATATTGCTTAGGAGGTTCGATTGAGGCGCCAAGTTCTTTTGCTGCCGTACGAGGCCAGTAAGGATCTCTCAGCAATTCCCTCGCAATGAAGATTAAATCTGCCCGTCCGTTTTGCAGAATTTCTTCTGCCTGCAGGCCGGATGTAATCAGCCCGACTGCACCAGTCTGAATATTGGCACCTTCTTTAATGGTTTCAGAGAATTTGACCTGGTAGCCCGGGTAGCTATTTATTCTAGCTGGCACTACTGCTCCGGAACTTACGTCAATAAGATCCACTCCCTGCTCCTTCATCCATTTGCCCATTTCTGCATAATCCTCTGCAGTTAACCCTTCATCATGATAATCATGTGCTGATACTCTAACAAATAAAGGCCCATCCCAAACGGTTTTAACTGCTTCAATGACTTCACGGAGGAAACGGTAGCGGTTTTCGGCTGATCCCCCATACTCATCACTTCGCTTATTGCTTAGCGGTGAAAGAAACTCATTAATCAGGTAGCCGTGTGCCGCATGGATTTCAATTACTTCAAAGCCGGCTTTTTTCGCTCTTTCAGCACCTCTTTTGAATGCCTCCACAGTTTCAGACACTTCTTCTTTTGTCATTTCTTTAGGTGATTTCATTTTTTCATTAAAAGCAATAGCTGATGGAGCGAGAATTTCCCCTTCGACAGTCGCTTTTCTGCCTGCATGTGCAAGCTGTATTCCGGCTGATGCCCCGTGTTCTTTCATTAGCCCGGTTAATTCTCTCAGGCCTGCGATATGGTCATCGCTCCATATTCCCAGATCCTGCGGAGAAATACGTCCCTGCGGAGTTACAGCAGTTGCCTCCAGGATGATTAATCCTACCTGGCCAACAGCCCGGCTAGTATAATGGGTCCGGTGCCAGTTTTCAACCATGCCGTCTTCATTGTGGCTTGAGTACATGCACATCGGTGCCATAACAATTCTGTTTTTAAAGGTGATTCCTTTAATCGTTAAAGGGGAAAAAAGCTTTGTTTCCATAATCAATGCCTCCTTATTTCGCTATCCTAAATATTAAGTATATCAGGCGATTCCGCAAATGAAAAAGAGATGCACTTGGGAAGGTGTTCGCTTACTTCAGCGCTTATTCCTCAGATCGCTTAATTTATATAATGTACCTCTCCAGACTATACCGCCCCGTACAAAGGTTAGAATGCTGGCACGGAGTATGGAATAAATAAACAGTAAAGCTGTAATTGGAAATACAACAAACAGAAGCGGAGAGAATTTGGACATTCTTTTTGTAATGATTGTATAAACACCTGCTAAAAAAATGATGTTTGCAAGGCTTAAACTGAAAGTAACTTTTTCTGCTGAAAAAATTGTGATAAAGGGAAGCACCTGAGAAATGAATGTGCCGGCAATTGCAAACAGAACCATGCTTACCCGGTAATGAAGGCCTGCAAAAGTATTTTTCTCCAATCCTTTGAAGGCTTCTTTTAAGCTTTCATACCATTCAACTTCAATCAGGTCCATCGCCGTTGCAAATTTCTGTTTGAGGCCATTTTGTTTCATTCTCATTCCAAGCATTAAATCATCATCAGGCCGCATTTTTATTACTTTATGTGTTCCAATTGCTTCATAGGATTGCCTGGATACCATGTTAAATGCCCCAATGCCAATGCCGGTTTTGGAACGTGGATTGTTCGCCAGCCAGGGGCGTTTATAATAGGAAAAGCCGAAAAGAAAAAAAGCAATGAACGTGTTGAGCCAGAAACTCCTTCCCTTTAAGCTTGGTGCTGCTGTCAAATGGTCAAGCTTATTTTTTGTAAAATCATGAACCGCTTTGCCGATGGCATCCTTTTTAAATAAAACATCAGCATCTGTGAATAAAATTAATTCCCCAGATGATTCCATATATCCTTTATAAAGGGCGTGGTTTTTTCCTAGCCATCCACTAGGGAGGGACCCAATATGAATACACTTAACCCTTGAATCACTCTTCTGGAGGCGGTCCATGATGCTTCCTGTGCTGTCGGTTGAACGGTCATTGACCAATATCCATTCAATGCGTTTGTAGCTTTGCTGCAGCTGGGTTTTTAAGCTTTCCGCAAGCTTGGCTTCTTCATTCCTTGCCGCTGTTATAACAGAAAGAAGGGGGCCTTCAGTCATCGTATCGCTATCTTCAAGGCGGTCCAGGCTTTTTAGTCCCAGAGCGGCATCAATTAGTACTGCGATCCATACAAGGAGGCTTGCGCTTAATAGAATAATGAGCATTTGCAGGTTTCTCATCCTTTTTTCATAGTTTGCAATAAGAAGACGTATCTACAGGGGGGAGATGCCCCCAGCTAAATTTTCACTGTGCTGCTGAAGCTTTGGCCAAGCCGCCTGGATTGGGCTGTCGCTTCCTTGATGCATTCAATAAAGGCTTCCTGCACCCCGTTCGCTTCAAGCACTTTTACACCTGCTTCGGTGGTGCCGCCGGGGCTTGTTACTTCCTTCCTAAGCTGCTGAGGGTCCTTGGCTGACCTGGCCAGCATTTCGGCTGCCCCGATTAGGGTCTGAATGATGAATTCTTTCGCCATTTCCTTTTCGAGCCCGATTTCTTCCGCGCTTTTTTCCATAGCTTCCGCAAGATAGTAAATATATGCCGGTCCGCTGCCTGACAGGCCTGTAACAGCATCCAGCTGTCTTTCCTCTACAAACGCTGACTTTCCCACTGTATCAAAAATGCCTCTTACTGCTTCCATCTGTTCTTTGGTCACTCTTTCATTAGCCGATAAGGCGCTCGCTGACTTTCCGACGGCTGCCGATGTATTCGGCATGGCTCGCACGACTGGCAGCTTTTTTTCCGCCAAACGTTCAATGCTTTCGATTGAAACGCCAGCCAGAACGGAAATGATCAGCATATCTTCCTGTAAATAAGGTTTTATGAGAGTGATGGCATCCGCTGCATCTTTTGGCTTCATCGCTAAAATAACAGTTTCAGCCCCCCTGAACAGTTCACTGAGATTATAAGTTGCCTGAACGCCATAGGCTTTTTGCATGGATTGCAGCTTTTCCCTGCTGCATTTGTTTGTCACCCAAATATTGCTGCCGGTAATGAGCCGGCTTTCAATCATTCCTGATATTAACGCTTCTGCCATTGATCCTGCTCCCACAATAGCTAATTTTTTCATTTGCTGTTATTCCTCCTTTATTGTTCCAAAATGCCGGCTGACTAAAATAAAAAAAGCCTTTCCATCCTGTAAAGGACGAAAAGACTATGCTTCCGCGGTACCACCTTCATTGCCTTTTCCTTCTTAGTGCAGCATGCCTGCTGCAGCCGCTGTCTTTTGAAAAGGCATCTCGATCCCGATAACGCCGGGGGTGCGTTTAGGTTTTCCTAACAGCTCATAAGGCAGGTTCAATGGTCAAGTGGACGGTGAAGCCTTTCAGCCGCTGAGCTTCACTCTCTTTCGCCGTTTTCCATTTACTAATCTTATTCATCGCTATTTTTCTGCTGTCCAATATTGCAGCTTTGGTCTGTTAAATCAAATTTTAATTGTGATTATGCAAGAAGACACGCTTATTTGTCAAGCGGTATTTTCCAATAAAATATTAATAATACGCAAAAGTTATGTGAAAATAATGACAATTGATAAAAAGAACGGTACACTTATTTTTATATATGAAGATTTCTAAATTACGTTATGGAATTTCGGTAATTTGTACGCATGGCAAATGCTGATATTTTAAGGGTGAAACAGGTTGGCTTATCTAAAGGGCATATGGACTGTATGACTTGGCTGGCCTGCGGAAGTATAAAAAAAACAGCTTTATTTTATTTAAATATAGTGATTTTAGGGGGATTGTTAAAATGGCAAAATGGAAGGATGGAATTGCAAAACTTGTTATCCCGACACCTTTTCCTGTCGGCGACGTTAATGTATATGCAGTAAAAGGGGAAAAGCTGACTCTTGTGGATGCCGGCCCTAAAACGGACGAAGCATGGGAAGCCTTAAAATCCCAGCTTAAAGAGCTGAATTTAACTCCCGGTGATTTTGAACAGGTTGTCCTCACACATCATCATCCCGATCATGCCGGGCTGCTTGACTTTTTTCCTGACAATCTCGATGTGTTCGGGCACCGGGTTAACAAAAGGTGGCTGTCCCGGACGGACCAATTTCTAAAATTTCATGATGAATTTTACATAAAACTGTTCAGCGAATTTGGGATTCCTGAAAGTTATATTTCTTTTATAAATAAGATGAAAAAGACTTTGCGCTATTCCTGCAATCGTACCCTGACGGGCGAGCTGGAGGAAGGCAGCCAGCCTGAAGGGCTGGACGATTGGACGGTAATGGAGACACCTGGGCATGCACAGAGCCATATAGGTTTGTTCAGGGAGAAAGATGGTGTATTCCTTGGAGGAGACCATTTGCTTGCACATATTTCTCCTAATCCCATCCTGGAGCCTCCGCTTCCCGGCAATACGGAACGGCCAAAGCCCCAGCTTCAGTATAACGAGTCGCTGAAAAAGCTGCGGCTGCTGCCAATATCCCTTTTTTACTCTGGACATGGAGAGGATATTACAAATGTCAATGAGTTAATAAACGAAAGGCTTGGCCGCCAGCATGAGCGGGCAATGAAAGTAAAGGCATGGCTCGAGTCCGAATCGCTCACTGTTTTTGAAGTGTGCCGCCGCCTTTTTCCGAAAGTTTATGAGAAGGAGCTTTCCCTGACGATTTCCGAAACGGTTGCCCAGCTTGACTATTTGCATTCGATAGGAGAGATTTATATAAATAAAGAGGAGGAAGCATTCTTGTATTCCGCATCAAAAGAGGTGGTTTGATTTGTCAGACAGATTAAAGAATAAAAATGTGATTATCACAGGCGCATCTGGAGGGATTGGGGCCCAAATGGCTGTCCTTTGTGCCGAGAGGGGAGCAAACCTTGTCCTTCTTGCCCGCAGCCTTGACAAATTGCAGGAACTGCAGGCAGATTTGCTGAGGCGTTTTTCAGTGGATGTTTACATACATAAACTCGATGTTTCGGACACTGACCAGGTCTCGGCTGTTTTTACCGAGGTACTTGCCCGGTTTGATCACATAGATGTTCTTGTGAATAATGCCGGGTTCGGAGTTTTCCGGGAAGCGCATGAAGCAAAAGTTGAAGAAATAAAGGGAATGTTTGATGTAAATGTAGTTGGTTTAATGGCTTGCACCAGCATGGTGCTGCCGGTGATGAGGAAACAGAGGAGCGGCCATATTATCAACATCGCCTCACAGGCGGGCAAAATTGCCACACCGAAATCCAGTGTCTATTCCGCAACCAAGCATGCCGTTCTTGGCTATACAAACAGCCTTCGGATGGAACTTGACGACAGCAATGTGTTTGTGACCGCAGTTAATCCCGGACCGATTGAGACAAACTTCTTCAATATTGCCGATGAAAAAGGCACATATGTGAAAAATGTCAGCAAGTATATGCTTAAGCCCGAATATGTGGCACTCAAGGTAGTCAATGCAATGCTCCGGCCAGTCAGGGAAATCAATCTTCCGCGGTGGATGAATGCGGGAAGCATTGTCTATTCTCTTTTTCCAGGCTTGTTCGAAAAAATTGGAAAACGTGCATTCAATCAGAAATGAAAATGCAGCTGCAGCAAAATCGCTGCGGCTGTTTTTTCATTCTTTAAAAATAAGGTGATCCCGTTATATACCCGTACACCACATCATTTACTATTTCATGCACCTCACTGTCTGCTTCTTTATTTTTCTCCTCTATGACTTTATTGAATATCTCCGCAAATTCCCTGCTCTCAAACGAAATGGAATGGCTGTCCTCGTTATATTGCTTTAAACAGTTTTGAACCATTTTATATATCAGTTTTTTGTTCATTATTTTTGCACCTCATGCTGATTATACTGGTTTCTGGTAATATCGGCACCTGGCAAAAGAACCTGTTTTAAGAAAAAACGCGTAAAATTTCCATTGAAACCGAACGCATATTCGCTTAATATAATGGGTATACATATATAGAACAGATGTTCTTGTTTATTTTCTATTGGATTCAGGAGCTGCCGTCGAGCATAAGCAGGTACGGCGCCTTGCGCTTTTCTGAAGGAGGATGTCGAAGTCATGGTTGATTACAGCGCAATGCCGAATAATCAAATTTTGTGTGTTGATATGAAGAGCTTTTATGCAAGCTGTTCTGCTGTCATGCTTGGTCTGGATCCTCTTGATTGCTATCTTGTGATTGCCGGGAATGTGGAACGGAAAGGCAGCGTTGTTCTGGCTGCCTCTCCGCGAATGAAAAAAGAGTTTGGGATAAAGACAGGGGCCCGCCTTTTTGAGGTTCCTAATGACCCGCGCATTAGAATTGAGGAGCCGAAAATGGCGACTTATTTAAGAATCTCCACTGAAATCACCAGGGTGTTTAACCGTTATGTCCCCAAGGAAGCCATCCATACCTACAGTGTCGATGAAAGTTTTATAAAAGTAGACGGCGCAGTGCATCTCTGGGGTGATGCCCGGACAATTGCCTGGAAAATAAAAGATGATATTGAACGGGAATTTCAGCTCCCCTGTGCCATAGGAATAGGGCCTAATTTGCTTATGTCAAAGCTCTGCCTGGATCTTGAGGCGAAAAAAAAGGGAGTTGCTGAATGGACGTATGAAGATGTGAAAACAAAGCTGTGGAATGTATCCCCCTTAAGGGAAATGTGGGGCATCGGCCGCCGTGTTGAAAAGACATTGAATGGAATGGGGATCTTTACAGTCGGACAGCTTGCCCGCTATGATCTGGCTAAGCTTGAAAAAAAGTTTGGGATTATGGGCAATCAGCTCTATCACCATGCATGGGGTATTGATCTGTCGGAAATAGGGGCACCGATCATGGAAGGGCAGATCAGCTTTGGGAAAAGCCAGATTTTACTGAGGGATTACAAAGAGGAAAAGGAAATTAAGCATGTGGTCCTTGAGATGTGTGAGGAAGTGGCAAGAAGGGCCCGCAGCCACCGCAAAGCCGGCAGGACTATAAGCTTTGGCCTGGGCTACAGCCAGGATGAATTCGGAGGAGGCTTTTACCGCTCAAGGACAGTTGACCAGCCAACCAATATTACGATGGATCTTTATCGCGTCTGCCTCGAGCTTTTTGACGAGAATTATGAGGGCAAAACAGTGCGTCAGATTTCCATTTCCCTCGGCAATATTACGGATGACTGCGAAATGCAGCTGAGTCTGTTCGATTTGGATGGCTGGAAAAAAAGGGAGCTCGGCTACACAGTGGACCGGATCCGCTCCAAGTTTGGAGGAGGAGCTCTGCTGAGAGCCGTCTCTTATACAAGCGCAGGAACCGCCAAGCACCGTGCGACATTGGTTGGCGGCCATAAAATGTAAAAGGGGGTCAGCTTATGATTCGCGATCGGGGCAGAATAAAATGGACTTCTATGATGCTGCCGGAACATGTAAAGCTCTTAAGAGACTGGGCAGAGGAAGATACGTACGAGCAAAAGCGGGAATTGGATCAGCAGAAATTTGAATATATGGATGAAGTTCTTTCGGAGGCAATGGAATTTCAAAAAAGCGTTACACTTACTCATTACAGAGGCAGAAATTATGAACTGGTCATCGGGAGCATCCATTATTG
Organism: Cytobacillus sp. NJ13; assembly: GCA_030348385.1. NCBI lineage: Bacteria > Bacillati > Bacillota > Bacilli > Caryophanales > Bacillaceae > Cytobacillus > Cytobacillus sp. NJ13. The sequence continues at coordinate 4,969,733 of JAUCFP010000006.1, forward strand.
GGATGAACTTGGCCAAAAGCTTCATATTGTTGATCGATTTGGGGAAATTCACCGTATTTCCATTAACGCTATAGCGGATGCGCGGTTCACGGAAGAATAGAGCTGTCTGAACTGGATGAATTTAAAACGGGTAGTTTTTGGGCGTGGGAAGCAACTTAACAGCAGGGAGGTGTATGAAATATGCCTAGAGGAAAAGAACTGGAACAGCTGCCGATGGCCAATATCGCACCAGGGGCCGGAGAAGACAGTACGGACAGGGACCGGGAACTGCTTCAGGGTATTGTACAGGATGAAAGAGCAACACCCGCAAGAATAAAAAATGAAAAAAAACGGGGATGACTGTCCCCGTTTTCCCCCTTATTGCTTGTCATCGAGAGCTTCCTTCGCACGGACACAGGATTGGAAAGTTCCTTTATGAGTGCCATCACAAAATGGAATTTTCGAGGATCTTCCGCAGCGGCAAAGGGAAAAGGTTTGTTTTGTTTCGAATTTATTGCCATCCATATCAATTAACTCTACATCACCTGTTACACGAAACGATCCATTATCCATTACTTTAATCTGCACCTTTGACATATCCAATCATCCTTTCACAAAATCATTTTTAGTTTGGTGGCTGAATAAGCAACTGTCTCTCTCAGAAGCATGTTATTCCTATCTGTGTTAAAATACAGCATATGCAAAGGGGAGGTAGTTTTAAACATGGAAATTGCATTAACTGAATTGGCGGCAGAAAAATTATCCGAACGGATTGCCGGCAAAGATGGATTCATAAAACTAAAGTATGATATAGATGGCTGCGGCTGTGTAGTAAGCGGGGTAACGGCTCTCTGGCTTGTTAATGACCTGGATGAAGATGACAGGGAAATTAAAACGAACACTGGCAGCATATATGTGGAAAAATCAAAGGAAGTATTTTTGGATGACGATTTAACAATAGACTTTTCAGTGAAAGCAAATTGCTTTCAGTTAAAAAGCCCGAATCAGTATTTAAACCCGAGAATGAGCTTTATTGATAAAACAAAATAATGATGTAGCAGGCGGCCGCTGTAGGAGGCGGTCTTTTTTAATTGGCTGCATAGGTAAAAATACCCTTCCAAAATTCTGGAAAATAAGGTTTTAATATATTAGTAAAAGGTTACAGGCTAAATAGAATAACAAAACAAAGATGTTTGTCATTATTGGTGAAGAGAGTGCTGATTGGGGGAGATTCGAATGAAGCAGAAGTTATTTTTGCTGGCGGCAGCTTTCCTGATTTTGTCAGGGTGCAGTACAGCAACAATGGGACAGGCGATTGATGATGGAATTCCATTCAATGTAAAAGAAATCTTACATAAAGAAAAAGTAAAAGATGGAGTCATACTGCTGTATTTAACGCAGCAGAATGATGGACAAAACGAGGTCGAGGCCATGGCGGCTGCCTATTTGAAGGGCAGTGACAAAAAAGGCTGGAAAAATGAAGGCCATAACCATTGGGAATATTATAAGAATGAACATATGACTGTTTATACAGATACTTTTTATGATTACGATAAGGAAGGTAAATTAGAAAACAAATTACCGATTATTTTTGGTGAGATTCAGAACGGGGATATAAAAAAAGTAGAGGTAGCCGGCAAGGAAGAGAAATTTGAAGAAGCGGCTATTATTAAAAAAGAAAACAAACGCTATTATTTTAAAATGGGAGATTTTCATACTGCAAGAGGCCTGTCGGCAGAGGGCAAGGAAATCATAAAGAAAAAGAAAAATTAGAGGATCCTATATGAAGCAGCTGGCTCACATTGAAGCCAGCTGTTTCTATTGTGATAAAGTATCTTTGCTGTTGACATACTGATCCAAAAACTCGTCGATGACTTTTTCATAATCTTCTCTGTTTTCATTGAAGGATTGGGCATGGATCCCATTGACAGCAAGGTAAAGCTGTTTAGGGCCTTTTTTCTTCTCGTATAAAGCCTCGGACATGGTCGGCAAAATAAAATCATCTTTTTCACTGTGTATGAACAGGATGGGTTGCTTTATATTTTCAATAACGGAAATGGGCGATACATCTGCGATGGAGTATTTCTCACGCATCCGCAGAAATAGATCGGCAACAGGCAAAAAGAACTTTGGCGACAGCTTCATTTCTGCTTTCAGACGGTAAGCCAGCTGCTCTTTAAAGTCTGAAAAAGGGCAATCGGCGATGTAAAAGTCGGCCCCGTCTTCGAGCATTCCCGCATAGAGGAGCATTGTAGCAGCTCCCATGCTTTCGCCATGAATGCCAATCTGAATATTTGGCCCTTTTTCCGCTTTAAGCCAATCAATAATTGCTTTTAAATCAAACTTTTCATAATGCCCGTAACTTGTGGTTCTTCCTCCGGATTCTCCGTGGCGGCGATGATCATAGATAACCGCATTAAATCCCCGGTCCAAAAAGAGGTTCATATATTTAATCGAGTTCATTTTATTTTCCGTAACCCCGTGGGAAATAACAATATAGCGACTATTTTTATGCGGTTCGACAGCCACGGCTTTTAAGTTATAGCCAAATGGGGAGGGAATAAGCACTTCTCTTTTTGGCAGGCTTTCATACTTGATAAGATCAAGTCTGCCGGACTCCTTCTCCCTTTCTAAAATAAAGTCATCTTCCTTCTTTTTCATAAACATGAGCCTATTTGTAAAATAGACGCCGAGTGATAAAAGAAAGAGTACGATGGAAAATAAATAACGTAAAAACCTTCTCAAACCCATCCCTCCATCTTTTTTTCTTTATTTTACCATTCTGGATAAAATTAAAACAGAGATGTGAGCCGGGACATGCTGAATTTCATGAAGGACTCTCAGCATGAAAAAAGCCGCTTTGCGGCGGCTTATTGCTTTGCGTTTTGTCTTTTAGTTGGATGAATCGCCTTTTCTAATTCTTCGGCAGCAATCGTCTGGTTTACTGTATCGGAATTCGGCTTCCCCTTCTGGCTATATCCTTTATCGCGTTTTGGGCTCATTGGATTATCCCCCTTTTTATAGGCTTCAGCTGATTTGAATTCGTCAGCTGCTTTCATCTAATAAGATGCTATAAGAGAGGGCGCATTATTCATCTTAAGAAGCTGCTATTGAACAGTTTGAGCGTTCAGCCTGAAATAGGTGCTTTCAATAGGCCTGGAAAGATGAGGCTGAACAATTTTTACCGCTTCCATTAATTGATCAAGGTTGACATTGGTTTCAATTCCCATACGCTCAAGCATATAAACAACATCTTCAGTTGCCGCATTGCCTGCAGCGCCCGGGGCAAATGGGCATCCGCCAAGTCCTCCGGCGGAAGCATCAAATCGGTCGACACCTGCCTGTAAGGCTGCAAAAATATTAGTAAGGGCCATTTTTCTTGTGTCATGGAAATGTGCAGTCAGCAGGGTTTTTGGAAACTCTGCTTTTAAACGGGAAAAAAGCCCGTGCGACTCATGGGGAGCAGCCATCCCGATTGTATCTGCCACGCTTAATTCATCAGCCCCTGCCTCAACAAATTGACGGCATAGTCCAACTGTATCTTCAGGATTGATTGCTCCTTCATACGGGCAATGAAATGCCGTGGAGATGCAGGCGCGGACAAAGTAACCTTTCTCCTTCAGTTCTCCGATAATCGGCTTTAGTTCATCCATGCTTTCCTGGGTGGTTTTATTGATATTTTTCTTATTAAACGTATTGCTTACACCGACAAAAACGGCAACAGCCCGGCATTCAGTCATATATACCCTGTCAATGCCCTTGCGGTTTGGGGCCAGCACGATATCCCTTGTATCTGAATCAAGGCAATCTGCCGTAATTTCAGCTGCATCCCCCATCTGCGGGACCCACTTCGGAGACACAAATGAAGTAAGCTCCAATTCTGTTAATCCTGCATTTTTCAAACTTCTGATAAAGTCTTTCTTGACTTCGGTGGGTACAAAGGCCTTTTCATTTTGCAGTCCATCCCGCGGGCCCACTTCAATAATTGTTACTTTATTTGGAAATGCAAGCGTCATGTTTTCCTCTCCCGTTTCATATTTTAGATTGTGCCTGGTAAGCGCTTTCTTAAAAATGCTGAATATCTTGAATTTATTGTAGTAGGAAAGTATTTTCGATTGCAAGAATAATAAAAATTTTGACAAAATAAAAGGAATTTTGAGATCTTGGCACGAATATAAGCAGAGAGATGTTTTGAAAGGATGAGAGAGATGGCACAAACAGAAGTCGTAATAGTCAGCGCTGTCCGGACAGCAATCGGCAGTTTTAATGGAAGCCTTAAAGATGTATCAGCACCAGAGCTTGGGGCGATTGCGATAAAAGGCGCTCTTGAAAAAGCAGGTGTAACACCGGATCAGATAGATGAAGTAATCCTGGGGAATGTCCTGCAGGCAGGTCTGGGCCAGAATCCGGCAAGGCAGGCAGCTCTTAAAGCGGGCCTTCCTGAAAGCGTTTCCGCGATGACGATTAATAAGGTCTGCGGATCCGGGCTGAAGGCAGTTCATTTAGCTGCACAGGCCATTTTAGCCGGTGATGCTGAAGCGGTGATTGCTGGCGGCATGGAGAATATGAGTCAGGCTCCTTACATACTGAAAAATGCAAGAAATGGCTTTAAAATGGGAGATCAAAAGCTTATAGATTCAATGATATCAGATGGGCTCTGGTGTGCATTTAATGATTACCATATGGGAGTTACTGCTGAGAATCTCTGCTCGAAATACGAGCTGAGCCGGGAAGAACAGGACGAATTCGCCGCAGCCAGCCAGGAAAAGGCTTCAAAGGCAATTGAAGAAGGAAAATTCAAAGATGAAATCGTTCCTGTGGAAATTCCTCAGCGAAAAGGGGATCCGATTATTTTTGATACAGACGAGTATCCGAAAAAAGGGACGACTGCTGAAAAGCTCGCAGGCCTGCGCCCGGCGTTTAAGAAAGACGGCAGCGTAACAGCCGGTAATGCTTCCGGGATTAATGACGGGGCTGCGGTATTGCTTGTTATGAGCAAAAAGAAAGCAGATGCACTCGGGCTTAAGTCCTTAGTGACGATTAAAGGAAATGCAAGTGCAGGTGTGGATCCAAGCATTATGGGCATTGGCCCTGTTGCTGCGGTAAAAAAAGCGCTTGAAAAGGCATCTGTTTCCATGGATGAATTGGAGCTTATTGAAGCAAACGAAGCATTTGCAGCCCAGTCGCTCGCAGTTGACAGGGAGCTTCGTTTTAACAAGGAGATTCTGAATGTCAATGGCGGGGCCATTGCACTCGGACATCCAATCGGCGCAAGCGGTGCAAGAATTCTTGTAACTCTTATTCATGAGATGCAAAAAAGACAGGCGAAAAAAGGCCTTGCAACTCTATGCATCGGCGGTGGCCAAGGGGTAGCCACAGTGGTGGAGCTTGGATAGTAAATTTCCAAAATAAATGATTACCAAAAAAAATTGAGTATTTCAATGAAAGGAGTGATTGAAGTGAAGAAAATTTGTACTTCCTTCAGTGAAGCGGTTCAGGAAATTCATGATGGCGCTGTCCTTATGGTTGGCGGCTTCGGTCTGTGCGGAATCCCTGAAAACCTTATTCTTGCTTTAGTTGATAAAGGGGTCAAGGACCTTACTGTCATTTCGAATAACTGCGGTGTTGATGATTGGGGACTTGGATTGCTTTTAAAAAATAAACAGATTAAGAAAATGGTCGGTTCTTATGTCGGCGAAAACAAAGAGTTTGAGAGGCAGGTTCTTTCAGGCGAAATTGAAGTGGAGCTGCTTCCTCAAGGAACTTTGGCGGAAAAAATCCGTGCAGGCGGTGCCGGCATTCCTGCTTTTTATACGCCGGCAGGAGTAGGTACACCGATTGCAGAGGGGAAAGAAACCAAGGTTTTTGACGGCAAGGAATATCTCCTTGAAGAGGCACTGAAAGCAGACTTCAGCCTTGTAAGAGCATGGAAGGGCGATAAAATGGGCAATCTTGTATATCACAAAACTGCCCGGAACTTCAATCCGATGATTGCAGCAGCAGGCAAAGTGACGATTGCAGAAGTGGAGACACTTTATGAAATTGGTGAATTGGATCCGAACTATATTCATACGCCGAGCATCTATGTTCAGTCGCTGATTGAGGGAAAACAGGAAAAGCGCATTGAAAGACTGACTGTAAAAAAATAGATACTGACGGAAGGAGAGGGTCTCATGAGTAACGATAAAGCAGCAGTCCGCGAGAAAATTGCCAGACGTGCTGAGAAAGAAATAGAAAATGGCTTTTACGTGAATTTGGGAATCGGCATGCCGACATTGGTTGCAAACTATATTTCTGATAATAAAGAAGTAGTCCTTCAATCTGAAAATGGATTGCTCGGAATTGGACCATATCCTGCGGAAAGCGAAGTTGATCCGGATTTAATTAATGCAGGAAAAGAAACAGTTACCGCAATTTCGGGGGCCTCCTATTTTGATAGTGCTGAATCTTTTGCGATGATCAGGGGAGGCCATGTAAATATTGCTATTCTCGGCGGCATGGAGGTTTCTGAAAAAGGGGATCTGGCCAACTGGATGATTCCCGGGAAAATGATCAAGGGAATGGGCGGTGCAATGGATCTGGTTCATGGCGCCAATAAAATCATCGTCATCATGGACCACACCAATAAAAATGGCGATTCGAAAATCCTGAAAGAATGCAGTCTGCCTTTAACAGGAAAAAACGTCGTTGACCGCATTATAACTGAGCGGGCAGTCATCGATGTCACCGATTCTGGTTTGAAGCTTGTTGAAGTCGCTAAAGGCTTCACAATCGAGGACATAATCAATTCAACAGAACCTGAATTGCAAGTGGATGACAAAGTTGTAACAGAAGCTTATTAATATCTTTTGAAAAGTACAGCTGCATGCTGTGCTTTTCATTATTTTCAGCCTAAGGAAAAGAGGAGAAAAAATGAGTTTTTCATTTAAAGGAATCGATCATATCCAGCTGGCAGCTCCAAAAGGCTGCGAGGATGCAGCCAGAAAATTTTATGGTGAACAGCTTGGACTGAAGGAAATTCCCAAGCCTGAAAATCTTCAGAAGCGCGGCGGCTGCTGGTTTATATGCGGAGATCAGGAAATCCATATCGGGGTGCAGGAAGGCTTCCTGCCGGCCAAAAAAGCCCACCCAGGATTTATTGTGGAAAACCTCGAAGACTTGAGAAGCAGTCTCGAAGAGCAGAAGATAGCTATAAAGGAAGAACCGCCAATAGAAGGAAGAAAGCGATTCTTTGTTGATGATCCATTCGGAAACAGAATTGAGTTCCTGGAGTATTTGTCGTAATAGCTATAGCTTTGCAGCCTGTTCCTTCATGAATAAAAAAATATGATATAATAAATGGCAAAATTAGTTGATGAGGGGATTTTATGAAAAAGAAAAAACACCATTCCCAGCCTAAAAAAGACGATAAGCCAGTCACGCTTGGCGACATGCTAAACCAGGACTTGATGGAGCAATTAAAAGGGAAAAAGCAGGAATTAAAAGCTGCTGAAGATAAACAGAAGAAAGAAGAAGAGCGCCGAAAAAAAGAGGAAAGAAGACTGCGCGAAAAAAATAAAAGCTTTGAAGAACTGTTTGGAGAAAGCGATCTTAACTGGAAAGAGTTCAAATAATAAGAAAAGCGGAAGGCGCTCGCTTATCGGCCCGAGAGCCGATGGTGCCTGGAGCTAGACAGTTATCTAACTTTAGAAATTACACATTCTTATCTTTCAAAAAGAAGGGGCTGACTTTGATATTATCCCCTCTAAGTAGAAGTGTAAAAAGACCATCATAAAAAATGGTGATACACTTAACTTGGAGGGGATTTTTCATGGGGAAAACAGGAAGAACGTATCAAAAATATACAGAAGATTTTAAAATAAGAGCAGTAAAACTATACAAAGAAGGAAACAAAAGTTACCGAACAGTATCGGAAGAGCTAGGTCTTCGAAGTCCAACCCAATTAAAGAAATGGGTTATGAAATTTAATCAGGGAGAGTCCTTTGAAGATTTAAGGGGACGTGCAGGCGGTAACACAGACAGTAATCCACTTAAAGGGCGCCCCAGAACGAACTTTAAAAGTATCCAAGAGGAAAGGGATTATTATAAAGCTCAGGTTGAATACCTAAAAAAGCGGTATCCAAATCTACACGAGGAGGGATCATCCCAAAAGCAGAACGATTCGAAATCATAAACGAACTAAGTGGTATTTACCCTATCGCTTGGTTAGCTGAGATTGCGCAAGTCTCAAGATCAGGTTATTATAAGTGGCTTAAAACGACCTCCCTTAGGGAGGACAGGCAGACCAAAGAATATCTAATAAAATCACATATTATGGCTATTCATCATACATACCCTTTTTATGGTTACCCTCGTATGAAAATAGCTCTTAAAGACGAAGGATTTCATATTAATCATAAGAAGGTATATCGATTAATGACTGATATGAATATTCGAGCTGAAATTAGGAAGAAGCGAAACTTCTTCGGAAGGAAGCCTTCCGTTATTTACTCAAACTTATTAAACCGTAACTTTAAGGCTCTAAAACCAGATGAGAAATACGTAACAGACATTACGTATATTCAAGTTGGAGATTCATTTTATTACCTTTCCGTTATACTCGATCTTTATAACAATGAGGTTTTAGCCTGGAATATTTCAAAGAGAAATGACTTAGAATTGGTCCTTAATACAATCGATCTATTAACACAAAAAAGAAACGTGTATGGTGCGATCCTGCATTCAGATCAAGGCTTCCAATACACGTCTAATCAATACCACAAAAAGTTAAAGAAAATAGGCATTCAAGGCAGCCATTCTCGCAAAGGAAACTGCCTCGATAATGCCTGTATTGAGTCTTTCTTCTCTCATCTAAAGACAGAGAAGCTATATCGATCACAGTTTAAAACAGAAAAAGAATTAATTCAAATACTTGAAGAATACATGTATCTCTATAACTATAAAAGATTCCAGAAAAAACTAAACCAGTGTGCTCCGGTTGAATACCGACTCACACTGGCTGCTTAGTCTTTTTTAAGGTTGTCTACTTGACAGGGGTAAGACCACTTTTCCGTCAGCCCCTTCTTTTCCATTATTACGAGCTATTTATTATCGATGCTGCTCATATTTGTTTAGCTTGGCAATGGATTGAATAATAGTCAATTCATCTTTATTCAGGGGATTAGCTCTTGCTGCACTTGCATTTGCCCTAACTTGCTCTGCCATGCTGGCACCTGCCGTCACGGAAGCGACAGCGGGATCCGCAAGATTATACTGAAATGCTATCTCAGTCATGGAGCGCTCATCCGAAATTTTTTCCCTAATGCTGGTAAGTGTTTCTTCCAATTCAGCATAGCTGTAATCCAAATAGCCTTTCTCTTTAACTGACTCCGCAGCCTTATCCAGCATTTTGTCGCTGAGCAGTCCTTTAGCGAGCGGACCTCTTGTAACCGCGCTGATGCCTTTTTGATTTAGAAGCGGCAAAGCTTCTTCTTCCGGTCGCCGATCTAGAATGCTGTATTGCATCATGACTGAAATGATGGAGGACCTTGAAGCATATTCACGGATCACATTTGGACGGATGGAGGATATGCCATACTGCCGGATGTATCCTTCTTCCTTCAGTTCCTCAAATGCTTCAATGGTTTCATCAATAGGATCTTCAATCGTTCCGCCATGAAGCTGATATAAATCAATATAGTCTGTGCCCAGCCTTATTAAACTGTCCTTTACCGCCTCTTTGATATGGCTTTTTGAGGGATCCCAGCTCCAGCCGTCATTATTTTTATTCCAGCGGTTGCCGGCTTTGGTAGCAATGATCACCTGTTCGCGGACACCCTTTAAGGATTGTCCGACAAGCTTTTCATTTTCGCCGAAGTCATATAAATCAGCTGTATCAAAATAATTGATTCCTTCTTCAAGGGCAGCTTCAATAATCTCCTGAGCCTGGGAAGGTTTGGTGCCAATTGACATGCAGCCCAGCCCAAGCTCGCTTACGTACAAGTCTGAGTTTCCAAGTCTTCTCTTTTTCAAGTACCCACCTCATTTGAGTGTTTTCTATAATTGTACATAAACAAATGAGGCATACTCAAATTTAGAGGCTTATCATTTTATATTGTTCTGAGATTCAACCCAGTCTTTTACAAGAATATACTGCCTGCTGTATTGTTTTAGTTTCTCACGGACTTCCCAGGCTTTGCCGGCCAGAATAATTCCCCTATTGTGGACATACACCTTCATGCCATACTCCCCCTCATCAAGTATGATAAAATGTATGAGCAATCATTATCGGAATAGAACAGGAGTGACTTAAAACAATGAGCCGCCTAGAAGAAAAAACGATTAATACGGAAAAAATCTTCACTGGTAAAGTCATTAGTCTGCAGGTGGAAGATGTTGAGCTGCCGAATGGCAAAACATCGAAGCGGGAAATTATCAAACATCCCGGGGCAGTAGCTGTATTGGCAGTAACAGAAGATAATAAAATAGTGATGGTCGAACAATATAGAAAAGCGCTGGATAAGATTATTGCTGAAATCCCTGCCGGAAAGCTTGAAGCAGGAGAAGAACCCAGAGTTTGTGCAGAAAGGGAACTGGAAGAAGAAACGGGGTACGGCTGCACGGAAATGGAATGGCTGATCTCATTCTACACTTCTCCTGGATTTGCCGATGAACTGGTACATTTATATATAGCAAAGGGTCTTATGAAAATAGAAAATGCCGCTTCGCCTGATGAAGATGAATTTGTGAATCTTATGGAAGTAACGCTTGATGAAGCAATATCCCTGCTGAAGCAGCAAAGGATTTATGATGCGAAAACCGCTTATGCTATCCAATATCTGCAGCTGCAAGAGGCGCTGAAAAAATAGCATGAAGCGCTTTTTTGCTGATCTCCATATCCATATTGGACGTACGTTTACGGGAAAGCCTGTTAAAATAACAGGCGCTAAATCCCTAACCTTCACAAATATCATCAGGCATGCCCGAAATGAAAAAGGGCTTGATATCATCGGCATTATTGATTGTCATTCTCCTGAAGTCATACTTGAAATCGAGGATTTGTCCCAAAAAGGCCTTGTAACTGAACAAAGGGACGGGGGACTTCAATATGGAGATTTAACAATTATACCCGGGTCAGAACTTGAAATATACGATGAATCCTGTAAAGGCCCCATTCATGTTCTTTGCTTCTTTCCGACCCTTTCAGCCATGAAGGTTTTCTCAGCCTGGTTATCGGGGCATTTAAAGAACATAACGTTAAGCTCACAGAGAATTTATGTCTCAGGCAGAATGCTTCAGGAAAAAGTGAAGGAACTGGATGGGCTATTTATTCCTGCCCATGTTTTTACCCCATTTAAAAGTTTATTCGGGAAAGGGGTAGAGCGGTCGCTATCAGAGGTTTTTGATCCTGGTTTAATTGATGCAATAGAGCTGGGGCTCAGTGCAGATACTAAGATGGCTGATCAAATAGCTGAACTTCACAGATATACCTTTTTAACAAACTCAGATGCCCATTCGCTAAAAAAAATCGCGAGAGAATATCAAATCCTTGAAATGGAGTCACCAACATTTGCTGACCTGAAAAAGGCTTTGACTGGAAAAGAAAAAGGCAAGGTGAAAACCAATTTCGGGCTCGATCCGCTGCTTGGAAAATACCATCAGACTGTTTGCTCTGAATGTTTTGGCCCCTTCGATGATGCAAATGGTAAATGCAGAAATTGCGGTCACCACAAATTTATCAAAGGCGTGGCTGACCGGATCTCTGAACTAAAATCATCTGGAGAATTGCTCATTGAACGTCCTCCTTATATTCATCAGGTACCTCTTGAATTCATTCCAGGGTTAGGCCCGAAAATGCTGGAGAAGCTGCTGAATCATTTCGGCACTGAAATGGCCATTCTTCACGATGTTCCTTTATCAGAAATAAGCAAAGTAATCCCTGAGAAAACAGCAAGGCTTATTGGGAAGGCGCGTGAAGGAACATTAAACCTCAAGGCAGGGGGCGGAGGCAAGTACGGCAAAATTATGGATTCCTAAAAAACATAGAGCTCATCAGGCTCTATGTTTTTTAGGTGCTTTAGCATAAATGCATGTATCCCTAAGCTCTTTTCCATCTGCGCTTAGACTGTCATTGATTAGTACTCCTTCAAGTGTAAATCCCAGCCTTTCGGGAATCCTTCGGCTGTTTATGTTTCTCGGATCACATCTAATTTCCACTCTATTCGCTTGAAAATGCTCAAAGGCAAATTTCGTCAAACCTTCGGCAGCTTCAGTAATATATCCTTTTTTCTGAAACCTCGAATCTCCCCAATAGCCTATTTCGAATTTACGGACATCCCAATCTATACGATGCAGGCCAGTGGAGCCAATAAAAGCATCGTCTTCTTTCCTATAAATATGGATACGGAAATCTTCCCTAAGGATAAACTTGGCATAAGATTTGCGGATGCCAGCTTCAGCTTCATCCGCTGATTGATCATTCTGCGCAAAAGGAAGCCATTTTTTAAGCTCAGCAGCTGAAGCTAATACAGCCTCATGCACTGTTTTTCCATCTCCGGGCAAGGCAGGTCTCATATAAAGTCTTTCGGTTTCAATCCTCTCTGGAAACTCAATTAAAATCGGATCCAATTGTTATTCCCCCTATGAAAATTTAAATAATTTTGAAAATTATAGCGGAAATAACTGAAGTATTCAAGACTTTTTTTCCATTGGGAATAATCCAATTCTTTGTCATACAAATCTGGGACAGGCATACAATTTAATATCCAATTTGTTTTGTCTTAGGGGGAAGAGCAATGAAGAAAAAAATGTACCAGAACGCCGCAGCAGCCCACTTTCGCGAACATTCCTCAATCTATTTATTTGTTATTGTTTTATTCCTGATGGGTGTCATTTTTGGGGCTATCGTTGTAAATAGCTTAAGTTTTACCCAAAAAGAAGATTTATTTTATTATCTGTCGCAGTTTTTTGGCCAAGTATCAGATGGACATGTTGCAGCAGCAGATGAATTATTCAAACAAAGCTTTTTTCATAATACAAAATTTATAGGACTGATTTGGGTTTTGGGAATCTCCATAATTGGACTGCCTGTCATTCTGATACTCCTATTTATGAAAGGGATGGTGGTTGGCTTTACAGTTGGATTTCTCGTTAACCAAATGGGGTGGGAGGGATTTTTGCTCTCCTTCGTATCTGTCCTTCCCCAGAATCTGATCATCATACCTATATTTATTCTCGCTGCAGCACTGGCTGTGTCTTTCTCTTTAAAAATGATAAGAAGGCAATTTATGAAAAAAGTCGGTCAGCCCATGATGCCTCTTTTTGGAAGATATATGATTGCTTTTGCTGTAGCCATTCTGTTCTTAATTGCTGCAGCCGGAGTGGAGGCGTTTATCTCGCCTGTCTTAATGAAGTCTGTTGTCAACTCAATCCAATCCTAAAATATGAATCATTGCAAAAGGCAGAGCGGGCGGCTCTGCCTTTTGTTTGTACAGGAAAAGGGGTAGAAACAAAGAAGATAGGGTACATATAAAGAGGTATAAAAATGATTTAATGTATATTATAATAATTATTATATAAAAGTTATTTTTATCTGTTATTTATAATTATTTTATTTTGAATGTGATCTCATTTCTGTTATAATGAGAATGTTAGTGGCGAGGGAGGGACTTTCGGTATGGAAAGCAGAATTGAAAGAATAAAAAAACAGTTGCATTCATCCAGCTATAAACTAACACCACAGCGAGAGGCAACAGTTCGCGTCCTGTTAGAACACGAAGAGGATCATTTAAGTGCGGAAGATGTCTACCTCCTTGTAAAAGAGAAATCGCCTGAGATAGGCTTGGCAACTGTATATAGAACACTTGAATTGCTGACTGAACTAAAAATTGTCGATAAAATTAACTTTGGTGATGGAGTTTCCCGTTATGACCTGCGTCAGGAAGGGGCAGCCCATTTTCACCACCATTTAGTCTGTATTGAGTGCGGAGCTGTTGATGAAATTCAGGAAGATTTGCTTGAAGACGTAGAGGAAGTGGTTGAACGCCGCTGGAACTTTAAAATAAAGGATCACCGCCTTACGTTTCATGGCATCTGCTACCGCTGCCAGGATAAACAGACAGACAACGAAACCGAAGCAGAAGAAAACTAATATTTATTGACAAAGCTTATTCTTACATGAGAATGGGCTTTTTATTTTTATCTATTTTTACAAAGTTTGCTGCTTTCAAATGGGTGAAAATATTTTACCGCTGAGTGCACACAGGAAATCAACGGTCTTCTTCGAGAAAAACTACAATCTATAAGAGTCTTGTTAATAAAGTAAAATCCTCCATAACAAACAAAAAGGAAAGTGCCCTAAAGAAACGCCAATTATGCAGATTCAGGTATAATTCTTGTCCAAAATGGCATACCTTTTAGTAATAGAAAGCATTTGAATCTTTGCTTATTAAAAGTGATGGAGGACCAATCAATGAAATCCTGGCTGAGTATGGCTTTTCAGACCATTAAAGTGTTTGTCATTTTTACTGGATGCACAATCCTTTTTTATTATGGTATTATGTGGTTAAACGAAGAATACCAGGATTATCACCGCTATGACGAACCACAGGGAGCGGCTGTTAAGGTGTCGGCGAGCGGAACAGATGAAGATGCGAGCTTGCTGGACCGGTTAATTCTTTTCTACTTAAATGGGGAGTAATGCAATCATATGGATGATCAGTTAAGAGACTTTATTCATTATTTACTTGTAGAAAAAGGCCTCGCTAAAAATACAATTGTTTCTTATGAAAGAGACTTGAAAAGTTATCTGAAATATCTCAAGTCTGAAGAGAAAATTTCAAGCCTTGAGAGTGTGCAGCGTACGCAGATTGTTCAATTTCTCGGCTTTTTAAAAAAACAGGGCAAATCCTCAAAAACCTTGGCCCGGCATATAGCCTCTTTAAGGGCCTTTCACCAATTTCTGCTCCGTGAAAAAGCAGTTGGCCATGACCCTTCTGTCCATATAGAAACACCGCAAATGGAACGTTCGCTTCCAAAAGTATTAAACATGCAGGAAGTGGAAACCTTATTGGATTTTCCAGAGATAAAGGATCACTTTGGTTTGCGGGATAAAGCCATGCTTGAACTTTTATATGCTACAGGTATTCGCGTGAGTGAGCTGATTGGCCTGAACATAGGTGATATCCATTTAACGATGGGCTTTGTAAGGTGTATAGGCAAAGGAAACAAGGAACGGATTGTGCCTATTGGCAAAACAGCTTCCGAAGCGCTTGAAAAGTATTTAAATGAAGGAAGAGGAAAGTTTGCTTCAAAAAAGCATAAAGATGAAGCGTTATTTTTAAATCATCACGGCAAACGTCTTTCAAGACAGGGATTTTGGAAAATATTGAAGCGGCTGGCTCAGGAGGCAGGGATCGAGAAAGAACTTACTCCGCATACGCTGAGGCATTCATTTGCTACTCATCTGCTTGAAAATGGTGCGGATTTGCGGGCAGTTCAGGAAATGCTTGGACATGCCGATATTTCCACTACGCAAATTTATACGCATGTAACCAAAACTCGCCTTAAAGATGTGTACAGCCAATATCATCCGCGTGCTTAAGCCATTAATTAACCAAGTAATATAAATGTCATAAAGCTGCCATGAAAAATAGGCAGCTTTTTCTTGTCTTTTTACCTGTTTATTATGTAAAATATAGATGTCAGACTTCTGACGAATGAAAGGGCTATCTATATATTTATTTAACTGAAAGAATTTCCTTTTTTACTGTCCAGCTCCAGCGCCTTACTCCTTGAGTTGTCGCGGGCGGACAAGGCGTTCCGCTTTTCTTTCAGCAAGAGAATCGGTGTTAAATAAACCTAAAAAGGGTACTATACGAATATGATTTTTGTAACCGTATTCAAATAATTAGGAGGTTTTCAAATGTCTGCATATACATATAAGCGCGTTTTTTTAATCGTTATGGACTCAGTAGGAATTGGAGAAGCGCCTGATGCCGAAAAGTTCGGTGATAAAGGCGCTGATACGATTGGCCACATTGCAGAAAAAATGAATGGCCTGAAGATGCCCAACATGAGCAAGCTCGGGCTTAGTAATATCAGTGAAATCAAAGGAATCGAAAAAGCAGAGAAGCCAATGGCATTTTACACAAAAATGCAGGAAGCTTCTAATGGAAAAGACACAATGACGGGACATTGGGAGATAATGGGCTTGAATATCCAAACTCCTTTCCGGGTATTTCCAGACGGATTCCCGCAGGAATTGATTTCTCAACTTGAAGCCCGTACCGGCAGAAAAATAATCGGCAATAAACCGGCGAGCGGAACGGAAATTCTAGTTGAACTCGGGGAAGAGCATATGAAAACCGGCGCTTTGATTGTTTATACATCAGCCGATTCAGTACTGCAGATCGCGGCACATGAAGATATAATACCAATCGAAGAACAGTATGAAATCTGTAAGATTGCACGCGAGCTGACGCTGGATGAAAAATATATGGTCGGCAGAGTGATTGCCAGGCCATTCATTGGCGAGCCGGGAAATTTCCAAAGAACATCAAATAGACATGATTATGCGTTAAAGCCATTTGACCGCACGGTAATGAACGAAATGGCAGACAGCGGCCTCGATGTATTGGCAATCGGCAAAATTTCCGACATTTTTGATGGCGAAGGGGTAACTGAAGCCATTCGCACAACTTCAAATATGGACGGAATGGATAAACTGATTGAAACATTTGAAAAAGAGTTTACGGGCCTGAGCTTTTTGAATCTTGTTGACTTTGATGCATTGTTTGGGCATAGACGTGATCCAGAAGGCTATGGAAAAGCTCTTGAAGAATTTGATGAGCGCCTGCCTGAAGTATTTGAAAAAATGCAGGACGGCGACCTCTTAATGATAACTGCCGACCATGGCAATGACCCTGTCCATCATGGTACAGACCATACACGTGAATATGTTCCTCTTCTTGTTTACTCAAAAGACATGAAGGAAGGGCAAGAGCTTCCAATTAGCGAAACCTTTGCAGATATTGGAGCAACAATCGCTGATAACTATAATGTAAAGATGCCGGCTTTTGGCAAAAGCTTCTTAAATCAATTGAAATAACGCAATAAAAAAGCAGATAAGGAGAATGACGATGAATTATACTAAAATTCAAAATGCGGCTGAATTTCTAAAAAATAAATATACAGGGCAGCCAAAGATTGGGCTGATATTAGGGTCAGGACTTGGAGTACTGGCAGACGAAATCGAAGAACCGGTTAAAATCCCATATAACGAAATCCCTGATTTTCCTGTATCAACAGTAGAGGGCCATGCTGGACAGCTGGTATTCGGACGTTTGAACGGCATTGAAGTGGTTGCTATGCAGGGCCGTTTCCATTATTACGAAGGATACTCATTTGATAAGGTAACCTTTCCAGTAAGAGTTATGAACGAAATGGGTGTTGAGAAGCTTATTGTTACGAATGCAGCAGGCGGAGTGAATGAAACTTATTCACCTGGTGATCTCATGCTTATTTCAGACCATATCAACAATATGGGCAGCAATCCGCTTATTGGTCCTAATGATTCCCGCATGGGTCCACGCTTTCCGGATATGTCAGAAGCATATTCCAAAGAATTGAGAAAGCTTGCCAGAGGTATAGCCGATAAGCTAAACCTGAAGATTCAGGAAGGAGTTTATGTCGGCAATACAGGGCCAACTTATGAAACTCCTGCAGAAATTCGCATGCTGAGAACAGTGGGCGGAGATGCAGTCGGCATGTCAACTGTTCCAGAAGTCATTGTGGCACAGCATTCAGGAATGAATGTGCTTGGAATCTCCTGTATCTCAAATATGGCTGCAGGTATCCTGGATCAGCCGCTGAACCACGAAGAAGTAATCGAAACAACTGAGAAAGTCAAAGCCGATTTTCTTCGTTATGTGAAAGCAATCGTTAAAGAATTTGGTGCGTAAGAAAATATATTAAATGAAAGCAGTGGTGTTTTAATATGAGAATGGTGGATCTTATTGAAAAGAAAAGGGATGGTCTTGAGTTAACAACAGAAGAAATTCAGTTCGTCATTAATGGATATACAGACGGTTCAATCCCGGACTATCAGATAAGTGCTTTAACAATGGCTATCTTTTTCCAGGGAATGACAGAGAATGAAAGAGCCGACTTGACTATGGCGATGGTAGAATCCGGTGATCAAATCGACTTATCAAAAATAGAAGGCATTAAAGTAGATAAACATTCAACTGGCGGTGTTGGCGATACAACAACACTGGTCCTGGGGCCGCTTGTAGCAGCAGTTGGTGTTCCGGTTGCGAAGATGTCAGGGCGGGGCCTCGGACATACAGGCGGAACAATCGACAAACTTGAGTCTGTAGAAGGTTTCCACGTGGAAATTGAAAATGATGAATTTATTAAGCTTGTTAATCAAAATAAAATTGCAGTAATTGGACAGAGCGGTAATTTAACGCCAGCGGACAAAAAATTGTATGCACTGCGCGATGTTACAGCTACAGTCGACAGCATTCCTTTAATTGCAAGTTCGATTATGAGCAAAAAAATCGCTGCAGGTGCTGACGCTATTGTCCTCGATGTTAAAACAGGCGCTGGCGCATTTATGAAGACGCTTGACGATTCCCGTGAATTAGCGAGAGCGATGGTCCGAATCGGAAATAATGTTGGCAGAAATACAATGGCAGTTATCTCGGATATGAGCCAGCCGCTGGGGTATGCAATTGGAAATGCCCTTGAAGTAAAAGAAGCGATCGATACATTAAAAGGCGAAGGTCCTGAAGATCTGACAGAACTTTGCCTGACCTTGGGCAGCCATATGGTTTTCTTGGCGAAAAAAGCGGATACATTGAGGGAAGCGCGCGAAAAGCTTGAGAACGCTATTAAAGACGGTTCCGCTTTAGAAACATTTAAAGTATTCCTAAGCTCTCAGGGCGGAGATGCTTCCGTTGTTGATGATCCGCAAAAATTGCCTCAGGCAAAATATACATTTGAATTAGAAGCTAAGCAGGATGGCTATGTATCTGAGATTGTTGCAGATGAAATCGGAACTGCAGCCATGCTTTTAGGAGCAGGAAGAGCTACAAAGGAATCAGAAATCGATCTTGCTGTCGGCCTTGTTTTAAGAAAGAAAATCGGTGACCGGGTAAGCAAAGGTGAATCTCTCGTAACCATCTGCAGCAATTTCGAAAATGTAGAAGAAGTAAGAAATATGCTTTATGAAAACATTACTATGTCGACTGAAAAAGTACCGGCTCCAATATTGATTCATGAAGAAATAACTGAATAATATAGCATCAAAAAGCCGCCAGGACTTTATGTCTGGCGGCTTTTTGCTGTGGTACTGTCTTCTCTTATTTTCTTTTTAGTCAGCCTTAACTGTATAAATTTTCTTTGAATGGAAAAAATGGAGGCTATAAAGAATGGAGGTATTGTGTGATGAAACGACTCGTCTCATTAATGTTAATAACATTATTAATGGCAACAATCTTTGTTCCTTCAGGATTTGCAAGAGAAAACAGTGCAGATTTAGCGGATAATGTGAAATCCGCAATTCTTATCGAACGTGATACCGGATCGATATTGTATGAAAAAAATAGCGGTGAACAGCTTCCGCCTGCGAGTATGACTAAAGTAATGACAATGCTTTTAATCATGGAAGCTATAGATGAAGGAAAACTGTCATGGGATGAGAAAATCCGGACAAGCGAGTACGCAGCATCCATGGGCGGTTCGCAAATCTTCCTCGAGCCAGGTGAAGAAATGACCACAAAGCAAATGCTGCAGGGAATCGCAATTGGTTCCGGAAACGATGCGTCCGTTGCAATGGCTGAGAGAATTGCCGGTTCAGAAGAAGCTTTTGTTGAAATGATGAATAAAAAGGCAAAGGAATTAGGTCTTAAGAATACTAATTTCCAAAACCCCACAGGCCTGTCAGCTAAGGAACATTTCAGTACTGCACATGATATGGCAATAATGGCGAAAGAGCTACTTAAATATGAAAAAATAACTGAGTTTACTGGCACATATGAAGCTTATCTTCGTGAGGACACAGATAAAAAATTCTGGCTTGTCAATACAAACCGCCTTGTGCGTTTTTATCCAGGAGTTGATGGGCTTAAAACAGGTTTTACTTCTGAAGCAAAATACTGTCTAACAGCAACAGCGGAGAAAGATGGCATGCGTGTGATAGCAGTTGTATTTGGCGCACCGACTTCGAAAGAACGCAATGCCCAGGTGACTAAAATGCTCGACTATGCATTCAGCCAATATAAGACACACCCAATGTATGAAAGAAATCACGTTCTTGGCAAAATTACAGTTAGCAAAGGGGAGAAGAAAATGGTTGAAGCCCTGACAAGCGAACCGATTTCCCTATTAACTAAAAAAGGTGAAAGCATTAAGGAAATTGAACAAAAAGTCACTTTAAATAAAAATATTAAGGCACCTGTCCAAAAGGGCGATCAAATCGGAACATTAACCTTGAAAAAGGATGGAAAAGTTTTAGTTGAGAGCCCTCTGGTAGCTAAAGAAGATAGCAAGGAAGCATCATGGTGGACCTTGTTTAAGAGATCAATGGGATTATTTTCAAAAGCTGAATAAATACCATTCCATTTTTGTCGAAAAGAACATTAATGTTAATTATTTTTAGCGAAAATGCACTAGTTTTGTCTCCAGGAAGGAAATGAAACATCAGGCATCGAAATTGACTCACTATAAGGGCGGATACCGGAATTTTTTGAGATTCCGGCTTATCCTATCCGGAGGAAAAGCATGAAGCATTAGCGGCTTTTTCAGTTCCGGATACCAGATAAGGAGGCTAAGATAGTGAGTCTTAACATTAATTTGGAAGTGAAGCATGATGTCTTATGTATTCGTTTAAGCGGGGAGCTCGACCATCATTCGGCAGATGAGCTGCGTGAACAGGCAGCAAGGGCGATTGAAGATCATGACATCCATCATATTATTTTGAACCTTGAGCATCTTTCTTTTATGGATAGTTCAGGGTTAGGAGTTATTTTGGGCAGGTACAAACAAATCAAACAAAAGCATGGTGAAATGGTTGTTTGTGCGATTTCTCCTGCAGTGCAGAGACTATTTGATATGTCGGGTTTATTTAAGATTATCCGTTTAGAACCGACAGAAGAAAATGCACTGCAAAGATTGGGGGTTGCCTAGAATTATGAAAAATGTGATGAACCTCGAATTTAGCGCACTTAGCCAAAATGAATCATTCGCTCGTGTCACTGTTGCTGCCTTTATTGCCCAGCTTGATCCGACGATGGATGAACTGACAGAAATTAAAACTGTCGTTTCCGAAGCTGTAACCAACTCCATTATTCACGGTTATGAAAATGATCCTAATGGGATTGTCTATATTTCTGTCCTGATTGAAGATGGATTCATTGATTTGACGATTAAGGATAAAGGCCTTGGAATTATGGATGTGGAGGAGGCCAGGCAGCCGTTATTTACAACAAAACCTGAACTGGAAAGATCAGGGATGGGCTTTACCATCATGGAAAATTTCATGGACGAAATCGAAATCAAATCGCAGCCGGGAATAGGCACAGAGATCCGATTAAGGAAGCATTTATCAAATAGTAAAATGCTATGCAATTAAGGGAGTCTTGCTATGGATGTGGAGGTTAAAGCAGAGAAGGGCCAAACCTATTTAAAGGACAATGAAGTCAAGGAGCTTATAAAGCAAAGCCAAAGCGGAGATCAGGGTGCAAGAGACAAAATTGTTCAAAAAAATATGCGTCTTGTCTGGTCTGTCGTCCAGAGATTCTTGAATAGAGGATATGAACCGGATGACCTCTTCCAAATTGGCTGTATCGGCTTGTTGAAATCGGTTGATAAATTTGATCTCAGTTATGATGTAAAGTTTTCAACCTATGCGGTTCCAATGATTATCGGAGAAATCCAAAGATTCATCCGCGATGATGGAACGGTTAAGGTAAGCCGTTCATTGAAGGAAATGGGCAATAAAATCAGGAAGGCCAAAGATGAGCTATCAAAAACGCTTGGCCGCATCCCAACAGTTACAGAGCTTTCGGAGTTTCTGGAAATCTCTCCGGAAGATATTATCCTCGCCCAGGAAGCAAGCCGTATTCCTTCATCAATACATGAAACAGTGTATGAAAATGATGGAGATCCCATAACGCTGCTCGATCAGATAGATGATGGCAATGAAGGAAAATGGTTTGATAAGATAGCTCTAAAAGAAGCGATCCGCGAATTGGATGAGCGGGAAAGACTGATAGTCTATTTGCGCTATTATAAAGATCAGACCCAATCCGAAGTGGCGGCAAGGCTTGGTATTTCTCAGGTTCAGGTATCGCGTCTTGAAAAAAAGATACTCCAGCAAATGAAAGACCGAATGGATATATAAATCCATCCGGTCTTTCTTTTTTTCATTTTCAAAATAAGAAAAATAAAGCATTGAATGTCGATAACTGTCAAGATCCATACATCTTCTGCTTTTCTAAACAGCCAATTATTGGAGGTCATGAAGCTAATATATGTAACTCATACTAAATATAGACACAAAAGCGGAAACGCTCTAAATAGGCGTACCAAGTCCGATGAAAAGGAAATCACTTTGTGGGAAGTGAGCGTTTTGGAGAAAACAGTTTATATTCGCTTGCGGCACCGTCTGCAAATAAGGCCCAATCAGAGAATACTGCTTAAAGATATCGCGCAGGTCATTGCCGATGATGACATTTATGAAAAGCTTTGTGCACTTCCGCTTTATAAAGTAAACGAGCATGACCGGAATATTGTGATAATTGACGTTATGAAGGTAATTCGCGCCATTACCCAATTATTTTCAAACCTGGAAGTCCAGTCGATCGGGCCGGCTCAAGCTATAGTTGAGGTGGTTACAAAAAAGCAAAAAGTATCATTCCCTCTTTTCCTGCTGGTTTGGCTGCTTCTGTTTATTGGTGCTGCCCTGGCTATTATGAATTTTCATGAAGACGTGAGCATGCAGGCTGTACAGCTTAGAATTTACACTCTCATAACTGGGGAAGTGGACAGCAAGCCCCTCATTTTTCAAATCCCCTATTCCATAGGCCTGGGGCTTGGCATGATCATATTCTTTAATCATGTTTTTAAGAAGCGGCTTAATGAAGAGCCTAGCCCATTGGAAGTAGAAATGTTCAATTATCAGCTGGATCTTGATAATTATGTTGCATTGAAAGAAAACAAGGAGAGTATGAAGCATCTTGATGACCATTAATGTTGTCCTGGTAATGATCATTGGATTTGCGGGGGGGCTCGCTGTTGGTTCAGGGTTTGTTGCCTTTCTGGCTGTTTTAGGCATTATCCCGAGGCTGACCCAGCTGACCAAAACGATGAAAATGATCCATCATTATGAAGCTGCCGTTGTTATAGGCGCTTTGGCAGGTGCACTGGTAACTTTATGGGATCCGGTGCTCCAGTTAACACCGCTGCTTTTAATCCCCCTGGGGCTCGCTTCGGGAATATTTATTGGAATGCTGGCAGCAGCTTTAACTGAAGTTTTGAATGTATTTCCAATCCTTGCGAAAAGAATCGGAGTGGATGGGAAAATTGCGATTTTATTAATGGCATTTGTATTTGGAAAGGTGTTCGGATCACTGTTTCAATGGATTTATTTTGTAAATAAATAAGCAATCGGCTGGGCATATTTAAAGAAAAATGAGGATTCGGAAAGGAAAAACGGCTATGGATGAACGGAGGCACGTCATTCTTATAACAGATGGAGACGATTTTGCGAGGAAGACAGTTGAGCTTGTTGCTAAGGAAATTGGAGGAAGGTGTTTATCCTTGTCGCATGGAAATCCTTCAATCTTAACCGGTCAGCAAATCGTCAAGCTGATAAAAAAAGTCTCCCATGATCCTGTGCTGGTCATGTTTGATGACAGCGGGTTTATCGGGGAGGGAGCTGGGGAGAATGCGCTGAAATATGTTGCGTGCCATAAGGATATCGATGTTCTGGGAATCATAGCTGTTGCCTCGAAAACAAGACAGGCCGAATGGACAAAAGTAGATGTATGTATTGATAATAATGGCGAATTAACCCCCTATGGAGTTGATAAGTTTGGAGTTCCCGAGATGGAAATAGGCAGAATCAATGGTGATACCGTTTATTGTCTTGATCAGCTGGATGTCCCGATAATCGTGGGAATTGGCGATATCGGGAAGATGTCTAAGAAAGATCATTATGATGCAGGATCACCAATTACTAAAAAGGCAGTAGAACTTGTATTGGAAAGGAGCGGCTATTATGGCACAAAGCAAGACGAAGGAAGATAAGACACCCATATTTGAATCCGTACATGAAATTGAAAAATATATGAAAAAAAGAGTCGGCCTTGGAGAAAGCTTCGACCTGGGTGTCAGAAAGCTAACGATATTAAGGAAAGATGTACACTTTTATTATATTAATGGATTAACGGATACAAGTTTCATTATTGCCATTATTGAGGGATTGGTTGGGATCAATGACAGTGAAAAACTTTCCGCTAATCTATTTAAAATCATTGAAAACAGGCTGAGGCATCAATCAATTGAGCACATTAAAACAATGGATGAGCTGGTCGATCAGGTGCTCTCAGGCCTAATTGTGGTTGTGGGCGAAGGAGAGGGAGAAGGGCTTGTCATCGATGTCAGAAGCTATCCCGGCAGAACCCCTCAGGAGCCGGATACTGAAAAAGTTGTCCGCGGATCAAGAGATGGCTATGTAGAAAATATTATAGTAAACACTGCCTTAACCCGCAGAAGAATTAGGGATGAAAGACTCCGGTTTGAAATAATGCGCGTAGGCGAAAGGTCTAAAACAGATGTTGCCATCGGTTTCATTAAAGATGTTGCCAATAAAGATTTAGTTGATTTAATTAGAAAAGAAATCAAGGCAATTGAAATAGATGGAATTACCATGGCTGATAAAACAGTTGAAGAATTTATATTAAAACAGGGATACAATCCCTTCCCGCTGGTCCGTTATACGGAAAGGGCGGATGTGGCAGCAGCCCATTTGCTTGAGGGGCATGTTATTGTATTTGTTGATACTTCACCAAGTGTCATTATTACACCTACTACTTATTTTCATCATTTACAGCATGCGGAAGAATACAGGCAATCGCCAGCTGTCGGTACATTTGTCCGCTGGATTCGCTTTTTAGGTCTCTTGGCTTCTGTTGTGCTTTTGCCGCTATGGTTCTTGTTTGTTTTGGAGCCTTCGCTTCTGCCTGAAAGGATCGCGTTTATCGGACCAAACGAAGAAACGAATGTTCCTGTCATAGCCCAGCTGTTTCTAGCAGATGTCGGAATTGAATTTCTAAGGATTGCAGCCATCCATACACCTACACCTCTTTCAACTGCTATGGGCTTAATAGCCGCTGTACTTATAGGCCAAATTGCCATAGATGTTGGCCTATTTGTTCCTGAGGTCATTTTATATGTATCACTTTCGGCAATTGGAACATATACGACACCAAGCTATGAACTGAGCATTGCCAATAAAATTCTGCGATTGGGTTTGCTTGTGGCAGTTGCCATTTTCCATACACCCGGCCTAGTCGTTGGACTTACACTAGTCATTCTCCTGCTGGCAAGCATTAAGTCTTTGAATACACCATATCTATGGCCGTTTATTCCATTCAGCCCTGTGGCCTTAACCCAAATCCTGATTCGCCGTTCCATGCCCGGTTCAAAAATCAGGCCGAGTATTGTTCAGACTAAAAATCGTTATAAGCAGCCTGTAAAATAACAAATAAGCGTAATGCCGATTGCGGAAATACAAGAAATATGGTAAAGTTTTTTTAATTAAATAAAGGATTAAAGGAAACAGAATAGACAGTCTCTTACGCAGCTGTCTATTTCTTTCATAAACTGAATAATCTCGGGGGCAGGGGCACCTGGCCTGGCTCCTGCGGAAAAAGGAAGAGGGGGAACCATGTTTTTTCACGGCACCATGAAGGTAAATGAAAAAGGGCATCTTGAAATTGGCGGTATGGACACAATCGATCTTGCCGGTCAATTTGGAACACCTTTATACGTATATGATGTGGCATTAATAAGAGAACGGGCAAGGGGATTTAAGCAGACTTTCGATAAGCTTGGAATAAAAGCGCAAGTGGCATATGCAAGTAAAGCTTTTTCTACAGTGGCGATGGTTCAGCTTGTTGATGAAGAAGGTCTTTCTTTGGATGTAGTTTCAGGCGGTGAGTTATACACAGCTCTTGCTGCAGATTTTCCATCTGAAAGAATTCATTTTCACGGGAACAATAAAAGCAGAGAAGAATTGGAAATGGCTCTTAAGAATCATGTCGGCTGTATTGTTGTCGATAATTTTTATGAGCTGGAATTATTAGAGGAGATTTGTGAATCTCTTGCAGCCAGGACCAAAATTTTACTGAGGGTTACACCTGGAATTGAAGCTCATACCCATGATTATATCTTAACTGGCCAGGAGGATTCAAAATTTGGGTTTGACCTTCAGAATGGACAGGCGGAAACGGCTTTACAAAAAGCGCTGAATTCAAGCTGGATCGATACGCTTGGACTACATTGTCATATCGGTTCTCAGATTTTCGATACAACAGGATTCATTTTGGCTGCCAAGAAAATTTTTGAAAAGATGGCAGAATGGAAAGAAAAGCATGCTTATGAACCTAAAGTGCTTAATTTAGGCGGAGGTTTTGGAATCCGCTATACAGAAGATGATGATCCGATTCATGCATCTCAATATGTTGAAGAAATCATTGGGGAAGTTAAGAAACAGGCTGAACATTATTCAATGAAGATGCCGGAAATTTGGATTGAGCCGGGGCGGTCCCTTGTCGGAGATGCAGGGACAACTTTATACCAGACGGGATCACGCAAAGAGGTTCCTAATGTTAGAAATTATCTGGCTGTGGACGGCGGCATGAGTGACAATATCAGGCCGGCTCTTTATCAGGCTAAGTATGAAGCGGTATTGGCAAACCGGGTATTGGATAAACCCGAAGAGACAGTATCAATTGCCGGAAAATGCTGTGAATCAGGCGATATGCTTATTTGGGATCTGCCTCTTCCAAAAGCAGGGGATCAAGACCTCCTGGCCGTTTTCTGCACCGGTGCATACGGTTATTCCATGGCAAACAACTATAACCGAATCCCAAGGCCGCCTGTCGTTTTTATTGAAAATGGGGAGGCTAAGCTAGTTATTAAAAGAGAAACATACGAGGACATTTTAAGATTAGATCTGCCGATTAATGAAAAAATAAAAAATTAAGCTGCCCGCCAAGGCAGCTTAATTTTTTAAGAAAAGAAGGCTTTAACAGCGTCGATTGCACTCACAAAAAAACGCTTTAAACTTTCTAAAAACCCTTGGCCTTCTTCACTTTCAAGGTACTTGGAAATTTTGTCTTTTGCCTGGTTAAGCTGCTCGCCGACCTGATTCCAGTCGATATCAAGCTCTTTCAGCTTGTTGAACAAATCTATTAAACTTAAAATCTCCTGTTCAGTCAGAGTGATGCCAAGTTCCTTTGCGGCATTTTCGATAATAGTTCTTAGTTCTGCATCGGTTTCAGGTGAATTTTTGGCAATTTCCTCTTTAATTTTGGCAATTAAAGCAGCAGCATTCTCGTTTCCGACCGAATCGCCAAGCTTAGCTGTTTCAACCATTTCTTCATTGGCAGCCTGTTTTACTTCTTCAGGAATTGTTTTTTCGGCCGAGATTTCATATGCCTTGATGATGCCTGTTAAGGCAGCTGTTCCGGAAACATTCGCAGGAGCTGTTATATAGATTTTCGCATCTTTTACACCTGCAGTAATCAAGGCATTAATATACATTTCATCAGTAACCCAGTTGATATTCTTTGTCTCAACTTCAAGTCCGGAGCCTTGTTTTGCTATTGTGACGGCTGAAGAAGATATAGCTCTCGTGCCTATTAAAGCTTTAGAGATATAATTGCCAAGATATTTATGTTCTTCTTCATTTGAAACAGTAATGATGGTCGCATCTTTCGGAGCTTTCATTTCAGCCAGAAGCATATTTTTTTGTTCTTCTGATAGATTCTCTCCTAGAGTGACAATTACGTCACCTTCTGCCATATCGGCAAATGCCTGTATCGGCATAATAAATAATAGCGAAATCATGAATAGCGCAAGCATTTTATTCCATTTCATGCGGTTTCCTCCCGGAGCAAAAATAGGTAAGCCATGTATGACAAGTCTTTCCTTAATTATAATGGCTTCCTGTAAATAGACGATTCTTATGCGAAAAAGTTTCAATTCTTCTTTAACTGAAACATTAGCTCAAAATGCCTATTTCAGCAAGCAGAATGGAATTATCAGAAAGAATAGTGTAAAATGAATGATAGTTTGTGAGTCATAGGATTTATATATAAATGGGGGCAGTAAGGAATCATGAAAAAAAGCAATTGGCTTCTTTTTATTTTATTGCTTGTCTTAAGTATCGGATGGGGACTGGTTTACTGGTTTTTTATAGTTTAGAGCTTATTGTATCAAAAAAGGTGCTAAGGCAATGAATTATTCGGTTTTTATTCGAAAATAGCAACATTCAGCATGAATACATATACTGTTATGGTAAGTTTACAAATATTAAAAAATGGGAAAAATAGTTTATGATGTTTTTATTCAAATAATGAGGGATTAATATGCTAATTCGATATAAAAAATCATTTGAAAAAATTGCAATGGGTCTTTTATCTTTCATGCCTAATGAAAAAGACTTGAAAAGGCTGCAGCAGACAATGAAGCAATATGAATCAGAAGAAAATTGGCAGCTGTTTTTGTGGAAGGAAGGCGAAGATATAATTGGGCTGGTTGGTGTTACATCAAGTGATCAGACCATGGAGATTCAGCATATCTCTGTTAACCCGTCACACCGGCATCAAGGGATAGGCAAAACAATGATAAAAGCATTGGATGAACTATACCCTGGCAAAACGTTAACTGCAACTGATGAAACGGAATCTTTTCTGAACAAATGTGATATCAATAATGAAAATAAAGAAAAAGGCAGCGAATAATCAATATTCCTGCCTTTTTTTCTGATTCAGAGCCTCCAGTCTCTCTTTAATGACCATTGTTCTATCTCTTCTTTTATGGCGGTGAACAATTTCTTTATCCAGTAGAATGCTGTCAGAGCACCAGGCAAATCCCCTGGAAGAGCAAATATTCATGCATTTTTCCTTAAGCAAGTGGTCTGTAATTGGTAAATTAACGCTCGTATACTTTCCGCCTTTTTGTATCAGCTCGAGCCTTTCCTTAAGGTCTTTCATCAATTGATCTGCATTAAGTCCCAGTGCCGTCAAATCTGCAGGACTGCACTCCAATATGCCGATTCCTTTGCGGAGAGTACGTTCGGCACCATTATTATTTTCTCTGCGATGATGATAAAAAGAAACTGCCATGAGAATTAATCCAACCCATGTAGAATTTTTATTGTTTCGATCCGTATTCTTCCAGTATTCCTCCAGTATTTCGTGACATTCAAAATAATCACGGTCACCATGAAAATGGACCATGAACTCGATATATTCATCAGGATACATACTCTCACTCCTTGACAATTCTTTCTTTATCTTAACATAGGAGAAGCGGTTATCAGAAAAATAAAAACCCGGCGATTTAACCGGGCTTTTACAGGGGATGAATTTGAACACGTATATTTTGGCGCTTCTGGCTGGTCTCTGAAAGGCCATTCTTATTCAGGTCCAGCCAGCAAAGTGCCGACTTTGTTATTTGCTGTATTAAACGCAACAATTTAGAAGCACCAGGAAGCTCCTACAATAATTAATAGGATGAACAGCACTACAATTAAAGCAAACCCGGTTCCGCAATCTCCAAATCCAGTATTAGACATATAAAATACCTCCTGTATCTTTATTTCCATACATCGTATGTAGGCAATTGCCTGAATGATTGGGCGCATCAAAAAGTTCGAAAATGAATTTGGGGGCATTATGGACATCCGGGTTATTTTTCTATTGGATAACATTAATGAATAATCTATACTAGATATAGTCTTTTGGCGTTTAAGGGAATTTATATTAGGAAAATTTGGTGGTTATTTATGCAATATGATCATTATAACGTAAAAATAGATGCGTTCGAAGGGCCGCTGGATCTTCTTCTTCATCTTATCAATCGGCTTGAAATCGATATCTATGACATTCCTGTATCAGAAATCACCGAGCAATACCTCATTTATATACATACAATGAAGGAGCTTCAGCTTGACGTAGCAAGCGAATATCTTGTAATGGCTGCTACACTGCTGGCTATTAAAAGCAAAATGCTGCTGCCAAAGCATGATGAGGAAGAGCTGGAGGATGAATTTGGAATGGAAATGGAAGAAGATCCAAGGGATGAACTTGTAGAACGGCTGATTGAATACCGTAAATATAAAGAAGCTGCGGAAGAGCTTAAGGAGCGCGAACAGGATAGAAGTTTAATGTACACAAAGCCGCCTGCAGACCTTTCGGAATATGTGAATGATTCACAGCAGGAAAAAGCTGATTTGAATGTAAGTCTTTATGATATGCTTGGCGCTCTGCAAAAGTTATTAAGAAGGAAGAAACTGCAAAGGCCGCTTTCTGCGAAAGTTGCCCGCCAGGAGATTCCTATAGAGAAGCGGATGTCTGAAATTGTGGACCAGTTAAGGAATTTTAAGGGCAGGAAAAAATTCACCGACCTTTTTCCAATATCAGACAGAGAACATATAGTGGTAACTTTCTTGGCGGTGCTGGAGTTAATCAAGCGTAAAGAAATACTGGTCGAGCAGGACAGAAACTTCTCGGATATCTTTGTAGCTTCCATGGAAGGAGAAAAATAGTATGGAGATTATTAATTGGAAGGGAATTGCTGAAAGCCTTCTGTTTGCTGCCGGTGATGAAGGCTTATCCTTAAAGCAAATTGCCCATGTTCTGGAGGTGGAAGAACTTCAGGCCCGTGAAATCATGGACAGCCTTATTGAAGACTACAGCAATAGCAGCCGCGGAATTATGGTGGTTGAACTGGCGGGGACTTTTCAGCTGGTAACGAAAAAAGAGTTTTCTGCATATTTAAAAAAGCTGGTAGAATCTCCATCTTCCGCCTCCTTATCTCAGGCGGCACTCGAGACATTGGCAATCATTGCTTACAGACAGCCTATTACAAGGACAGAGATTGAAGAGATAAGGGGAGTCAAGACAGAGAGGCCTCTTCAGACATTATCGGCAAAAGCACTGGTTAAAGAAGTTGGGCGGGCAGAAGGAACAGGTCGGGCCTACCTGTATGGAACGACTAAAGAATTCCTTGATTACTTTGGCCTTAAAAGCATAGAAGAGCTTCCGCCGCTGCAGGATAAGATTAGTGAAGAAGAGGATTTCCATGAAGAGGCAGATTTATTCTTTGAGAAGTTCCAGGAGCTAGATTCTTGAGTTTTCTGACACATTACATAGGAAGTGTGGTAAAATAGATTTATATTTTTCCCTTTCCTTTTAAAACAGCTGTCATACATATCATCTTAAAACCATCGGGGGAAATAGGAGGGTTTTGCTTGCTGATTAAACATTGCAGGGGATACGAGCTTGAAAAAGAAAAGCCGAACACTTCGGAAGACTTTTTTAACAGAAGCGAGATTGTGTTCGAAGAAGATGGGCAGGAGAAAACTTTTCATGTTTTATATGTCCGTTTCTTTGATGAATCCATGAATGAGTTCACACCCTATGAACAGGACCCAGTCTTCATTGCTGGTTCGAGAGAGGTGCAGTTCAAAGATCTTGTTGCTCTTTCATGTTTATTAAAGAACCCGGGTTTTAGGCATCGCAAACGAATTTATCTTAACTCTAAGGCTGATTTTGCATCCTATTTTCAGGATCTGGACTTTTCCAGGCTTCCCTCCATTTTTGAAGCGCTGGAGAATAAAAAATCCTTTGACCTGCGATCACCTTTAGATTTTATTGTTCAACCGCAGTAATAGCCAGTGTATAAATACGGGGGTGTAATGGATGGGGAATTCAATCGTTAAATCACAAATGGAAGATGTGAAAAATTTCCTCGGTAATAGCGTTGCCGCTTTTGAAGATTTCTTAAATAATACAACGATTAAAGATCTTGAAACAGAAAAACAGGGAAATGTGAATTATTATAAAAGCATTCTTTCACATGTCAGAAAACTGCTGGTTTATTGTGAAGAAGGGCTTGATACCTGCACGATCATTTTAAAAAGCGAACCCTTCCAAAAGGGGGCTGCCGAAAAAACATTATATCGGATTTACCATCAATGCATTGAAGAGTTTTTCTCTCCGAAAAATGATGCCTGGTTTGAGAATAGCCGTTCAGCATATACTGGAAAAAACTCAATCCAATTCCATGAGGAAGTTCCTGACAGCCTAAAAACAATGTTCAGGCAGCTGGAAGGAGAGTTCCAAAGGATTCGGGAGGAACTTGAATATTACGAAACCGATTACCGGACAAAAATGATTCAGTCAAAATAGGAATGTAGAAGAACAGCAGGCAGCTGTTCTTTTTTTTTGGGCTGGGTTATCGCAGGCTAGCGGGCAGTAAAACCCTCTGATTGAAGTTTCACTTTATATGCAGGTTTCCAATTTTCTTTGGAAAACGTACAACCTTCCACTCATACAAATAGAAAGTGAGCTATAAAAGGAAGTGAGTGGGGGATTGTATGAGTAAAATGGAAGATTACATTAAGGAAGTTACAAAATGGAACAAGGAGCTAAGAGATTTTTTAGACTCGGAGGATGTTGAACAAAATAATGAACTGTGGCAAAGACTGAATCATTTTACCGAAATTATGGATGGAATAAACGGTCCCCTCGATATAGAAGCCCTGGAAAAGCTGCAGGAACAAGTGGACGCTCTTCATTCCGATATGGAGAATTATTTTACTAATAGGCAGCAGCTTGGAAATATCTATATCAATGAATCGTACATTTCTGCGGGTAAGCATATTTTGCCTCCGCTCCCTTATGATTACAGTGCACTTGAACCGCATATATCAGGTGAAATTATGAGGCTGCATCATGATAAGCATCATCAATCTTATGTGGATGGATTGAACAAAGCAGAGGTGATGCTTCAAAATGCGAGAGACAATAATGACTACAATCTCGTAAAACACTGGTCCCGTGAACTCGCCTTCCATGGGTCGGGTCATTATTTGCATACAATATTCTGGAATAATATGAGCCCAGAGGGCGGAGGAAAACCTTCTGGGGCACTCCTTAAAGAAATCAACAAATACTTTGGGAGCTTTGAAAGGTTCAAAAGCCATTTCACTGAAGCAGCCAAACAGGTAGAAGGCGTAGGCTGGGCAATCCTGGTCTGGTCGCCAAGAGCGCGCAGACTCGAAATACTTCAGTCGGAAAGACATATGCTTTTAACCCAGTGGGATACGATCCCATTGCTGGTTTTAGATGTATGGGAACATGCTTATTATCTGCAATATAAAAATAATCGGGGGAATTATGTGAAAAGTTGGTGGAATGTTGTCAACTGGAAGGATGTAGAAGACAGGTATTTAAAAGCATCTGAGTTAAAATGGGAGCCGTTCTAAATAGGAGCAATAAGTAAGAGGGGAGTACCAGGAGTATTCCCCTTATTTTTGATGGACAAGCCTTCTCCAAAGCCGCCAGACAAGTCAAACTTAATAGTCATATCACTACTTGTCCTGCATAAACTTGTACAAATAAATGAAAAACATGGAGCTCCTCCCTGTCGGGGAGATCATGTATTTCGCTCAATTTAACATTCCACAAAGGAGACGGGGTTTTGTGCAATGAAATGGTTTAGCAGGCTGATGGCCATGGTTTTGGCCACCGCGTTGATGATGATGAATATTCCTCAGAAGGCAGAAGCGTCTGTTTCAGTAAGTGCCCGGAGTGCCATATTAATAGAGCAGGATTCTGGCCGTATCCTTTACCAGAAAGATGCAAATGAAGTGAGGAGAATAGCAAGCATAACAAAAATCATGACAGCAATTCTGGCTATAGAGTCCGGGAAAATGGACGACATGGTTAAAGTTAGTGATCGTGCTGTCAGAGCGGAAGGCTCCTCGATTTATCTAAAGCCAGGCGAAAAAATTAAGCTTGAAGATCTGGTCTATGGACTCATGCTTCGTTCAGGCAATGACTCTGCTGTTGCAATCGCAGAGCATGTTGGCGGAAGCCTTGAAGGATTCGGCTTTTTAATGAATAAGAAAGCTGAAGAGATTGGCATGAATAACACACATTTCGCAAACCCTCATGGTCTGGATGATCATGAAGACCATTATTCGACCGCGTATGATATGGCTTTGCTGACCAGGTATGCAATGAATAATGAGACCTACCAAAAGATTGCTGGAACAAAGGTGCACAGAGCGCCAAACCCGAATGAAAGCTGGGACAGGGTGTGGAAAAATAAAAATAGGCTCCTGACTGAATTATATGAGTATTGCACCGGAGGAAAAACAGGATATACAAAAAGGGCAAAGAGAACTCTTGTTACAACAGCATCCAAAGGC
Organism: Cytobacillus sp. NJ13; assembly: GCA_030348385.1. Taxonomy (NCBI): domain Bacteria; kingdom Bacillati; phylum Bacillota; class Bacilli; order Caryophanales; family Bacillaceae; genus Cytobacillus; species Cytobacillus sp. NJ13. The sequence continues at coordinate 5,004,207 of JAUCFP010000006.1, forward strand.
AGCCTTAATCTGATTGCAGTAACCTTAAACGGACCCGATGACTGGAATGACCATATTAATATGTATGAGACAGCTTTTAAAACCTATGATAGTGTGGAAGTCTTGCCCGAGGGAATTTTAGAGGATATGGATGAAGAGTATTATAAAGGCAAGGTTTATTTAAAGCATTCCTACCACTACCCTATTTCAAAAGACGAAAAAGACAAGTTTAAAATTGATATAAAGCTGCAGAAACCTGAGTCAAAATGGGAAGACAGCCGGACTATGCCTGAAGTCATCGGCCACGCAACAGTGTATTTTGAAAATCAGCCTGTTAAAAAGCTTCCTTTATATTATAAGCATGATCCAGCAAAAGAAGATAAATCGCTACTAGATTACTTTAAGGGTCTTTTTACCTCCATTGCGGGAGTGAAGACAAATGGTTAATATCATTTGGGTGATACTAACCGCTATAGGCATTGTTTTTGCCATGATAAATGGCACCATGAATGAAGTGAACGAAGCCATTTTCAATGGTGCAAAAGAAGCGGTCACGTTATGTATCGGTCTGATTAGCATTCTTGTTTTTTGGCTGGGAATGATGAGAATAGCAGAGGACGCTGGATTGCTGAAAATACTTGCTTCGTTATTCCGTCCAATTGTGAAAAAGCTTTTTCCAGAGGTGCCCGGTGATCACCCTGCGATGGGATATATGCTTTCAAATATGATAGCCAATATGTTCGGCCTTGGAAACGCTGCTACCCCTCTCGGCATTAAAGCTATGGAAGAGCTGAAACAATTGAATGGAGGCAAAAATGAAGCGAGCCGCTCTATGATAACCTTTTTGGCTATTAACACTTCAAGTCTTACTTTAATTCCTACAACCGTGATTGCAATACGGATGAATTATAATTCCGCCTCGCCAACCGATATTGTAGGTCCCACTTTAGTGGCTACATTCTGCTCAACATTGGCCGCAATAATGATTGACCGTTATTTCTATTACCGAAGAACGCGTAAAGGATGAGGTTAGGATGGAGATTGTGTCAGCTGTTTCCCTTTGGTTTATTCCTATTTTAATAGGCTTTATATTAATATATGGAACTTTTAAGAAAGTTCCTACCTATGAAAGCTTTACTGAAGGCGGAAAAGAAGGCATAAAAATTGCTGTATCTATCATTCCGTTTCTTGTCGGCATGCTTGTAGCCATATCGGTCTTCAGGGCTTCCGGCGCTTTGGAGTATTTTATGGATCTGATCAGGCCCGGACTAGATGCCATTGGAGTACCTCCTGATATCGTACCCCTGGCTATCATCCGTCCGATCTCTGGAACTGCAGCTCTGGGAATGACCAGTGACTTAATCGCTGTCCATGGTCCTGACTCGTTCATAGGCAGACTTGCCTCAGTGCTTCAGGGCAGTACAGATACAACTTTTTATGTGTTGACAGTCTACTTTGGAGCGGTAGGAATCAAAAAAATGGGAGATGCCCTCAAAGTCGGACTCTTAGCCGATTTGGCAGGCATCATTGCCTCCATTGTGATCGTAACTCTTGTTTTTGGCAGTATGTAAGCGAGCGTTAAAAGTAAAGAAGTTTTCTAGCACAAAAGATACCTTGTTTGGGGGTATCTTTTTATATTTTACTTTCAAATTCTCAACTTTCAGTAAATATAGATTGTTTATAATGATAGCTGTTTTGACTATGGTTTGCTTTGAAAACTTGACGAATTATGTCATAATTCAGTAGGAGTGAAAAAGTATGAAATACTGTTAATAAAACTTTGAGGTGACATATATGGAAAGATTGCAGAAAGTTATTGCCCATGCCGGGTTTGCTTCGCGAAGAAAAGCGGAAGAACTAATGGCTGAAGGCCGTGTAAAAGTTAACGGAAAAACAGTGAAGGAACTGGGAGTTAAGGTATCTCCTTCAGATCGGATTGAAGTGGATGGAATTCCAGTTGAGAGGGAGGAACCCGTTTATTTCCTTCTCTATAAGCCAAGAGGCGTAATTTCTGCCGTTTCCGATGATAAAGGCAGAAAAGTCGTCACGGATTTCTTTGAAGGAATCAAACAAAGAATTTACCCTGTTGGAAGACTGGATTATGATACATCCGGAATTCTCATTCTTACTAATGATGGGGAGTTTGCAAATCTTTTAATGCACCCAAGCAATGAGATTGAAAAAGTCTACGTTGCCAAGGTAAAAGGCATCCCTTCAAAAGAAAGCATGAGAAGCCTTCAAAGAGGTGTGATACTCGAAGATGGAAAAACAGCACCTGCCAAAACCAAACTTTTATCAATGGATAAGAAAAAACAGACAGCCATTGTGGAAATCAGCATCCATGAAGGACGCAATCGCCAGGTTAGGAGGATGTTTGAAGCCATTGGCCACCCCGTTCTGAAACTGAAGAGGGAGCGATATGGCTACCTCACTTTGCAGGGTTTATCAGCGGGAGATGCGAGAGAACTTACGGCCCATGAAGTTAAGCAGCTGCGGGCACTTGCTATGAAAAAGAAATAGTGAGTTTTTAAAAAAATTCATAGAAGTGTCACAGTTACGATTATTTGTTAACAATATAGGTATGATGAAAAATGCTATAATAGTAAACAGCTATGAGGCTAATTTCTTTTTCCATATGTTACATATTAATTTGTTAATGGGTACGATGTTTGATCTGAAAAGGATGCCTTAGGAGGGAAATTTTTTATGAAAAAGCAGCGTCTGATAATGAGAACAATCATATTGCTTGTCCTTGGTGCTGCCGTGGCATATACGCTATACGCTAATTTTACGAAAGACAAGATTCAAAAGGTTGCCGTAGGAGAAAAGGCACCTGATTTTGTTCTAACAGACATGGATGGAAATAAACACCGGTTATCAGATTATGAAGGCCAGGGTGTTTTCCTGAACTTTTGGGGAACATGGTGCAAGCCCTGTGAGAAAGAGATGCCATATATGAACAACCAATATAAGCAATTTAAAGATGATGGTGTTCAGGTTTTGGCTGTCAATGTAGGAGAAACAGATTTGGCAGTTAATAAATTTTCTGAGCGTTACGATTTATCTTTCCCGATTGTCATTGATAAGAATACCCAGGTCCAATCAGCTTACGGGATTAATCCTCTTCCTGCAACTTTCCTTATCGATAAAGACGGTAAGGTAGTCAAGTATATTACAGGAGAGATGACTGAAGATACGATCAAGAACTATATGGAACAGATTAAACCATAAGTTACGGGGAGTTTTTATATATGAAAGAAGTAAAATGCGACTGCGGCCATGTTAACCCCATAGGTACGATACTATGTGAGTCTTGCGGCAAGGTATTGGAAGAAAAAGAAAAAGATAAGAAGCTTCTGGATATGCGGTATGAAGGAAGTGCACGCCGTTCGCAAACCTATAATAAAACGATAATTGATAAGATTTGGAATTTCTTCTCATCTGTAAAGGTTGGAGTCTGGCTGATTGTAATAACACTGATTGCTTCAGCCCTTGGAACAATTCTGCCTCAGGAAATGTATATTCCGCCGATCATGCCTGCTGAAGAATATTACGAAGATCAATATGGCTGGATAGGTAAATTATACTATGATCTGGGATTTCATAACCTTTACAGCTCATGGTGGTATTTGATTTTAATTGCCTCAATCGGCATATCGCTTGTGATATGCAGTCTGGATAGGGTTGTCCCTTTGTACAGGGCTCTAAAAAAACAGAGGGTAAGCCGTCATGAAAGCTATCTGCAGCGCCAGCGGGTCTTTGGAGTGTCAAAGGCAGAAGATACTGATCAGGCATTTACAATGGCAAAAGAAAAATTAAAATCCAAGAAATACAGCATCAGAGAAGAGGATGGAAACATCCTTGCCGAGAAGGGACGTTTCTCAAGATGGGGCCCATACGTTAATCATGTAGGACTTATCATATTTTTAATCGGCGGAATGCTGCGTTTTGTACCAGGCATGTACGTTGACAAAATACTTTGGATCCGGGAAGGCGAGACAAAGGTTATCCCTGAAACCAATGGACAATACTACCTTAAAAATGATGGCTTCATCCTTGAAATGTACGATAAAGAGAAAGATAAAGAAGTGTTTGAAGAAGCGATTGATAAAGCAGGGATGGTAGCAAAAAATTATCAGTCCAATGTGACTCTTTATAAAAAACAGGGAGATACAGTTGCAGGGGAAGAGGCTGATCTCGCGAAAGTTAAGGACTATGAAATTAAGGTAAATAAACCTTTGAAGTTTGAAAAATTTGCATTATACCAAGTAGATTATAAGCTTAATGAGCTTAACAAAATGTCCTTTGCCCTGACAAATAAAAAAACGGGTGAAGAATATGGTGATTTAACAGTCGACCTGAATGATCCTCAGGATGTTTATGATCTAGGAAATGGCTTTAAAGCGGAAGTTGTCAGCTATTTTCCCGATTTTGAATTTGATGAAAATGGGGAACCGATTACAAAGTCCAGAGTTCCTAATAATCCTGCCTTTGTTTTTAAAATGTTTACTCCGGATAAGCCAGATGGAGAAATTAGCTTTGTTGCAATCCGGCAGACAATTGAACCTTTTGGCGATAATGAATATAAGATGGCATTTAAAGGCATAGATACTAAAAATGTATCGGCTCTGACTGTCCGAAAAGATTTGACCCTATGGATTATCGCATTGGGCGGTGTTATTTTCATGATAGGTGTTGCACAAGGGTCTTATTGGAATCATCGAAGAATCTGGCTGCGCCGTGTCAATGGAGAAGTGTGGGTAGCCGGACACACTAACAAAAACTGGCATGGACTTAAAAGGGAAATAGAAGCAGCATTGGACGGAACCGGAATTAAGGTGCCGGAAGACCAGCTGCAAGATCAAAGTGAAAAGAAAGGCTAAGGAGGAATCTGAGTGGTTACAATAAGCAGCAATTTACTATACACAGCTTTTATCCTTTATTTAATTGCTACTGTCTTTTTTGCTGGCTCCATAAAGGATAAGAAAAATACAAACAAAGGGCCAAACAAATGGGCAGCAATTGGATTATGGATTACGATTATCGGATTTGCTGCACAGCTCGGCTACTTTATTACGAGATGGATTGCAGCCGGACATGCGCCTGTCAGCAACTTATTTGAATTTACAACATTCTTTGGAATGTCGCTTGTAGGTGCTTTTATTATTATTTACTTAATTTATAAAACACCTATTTTGGGAGTCTTTACGCTTCCTGTTGCGGTCCTTATGATCGCTTATGCAAGTATGTTTCCGAGGGAAGTTTCACCGCTGATCCCGGCTTTGCAGAGTGATTGGCTTCATATTCACGTTACAACTGCGGCAGTTGGGCAGGCTATTTTGGCTGTAAGCTTTGCTGCAGGAATAATCTATTTGGTAAAATCAGTCGATCAAACCAAGCAAAGCAAACAGAGGTTCTGGCTTGAAGCCGTTATGTTTGGCTTGGTTTGTACACTTGGCTTTATCATTATAAGCTCAAGCTTTTCAGCTTCCGGCTACAAGGCCGAGTTTAACTGGATTGATAAGAACGGACAGGAAGCTGTTCTTGAGTATCATATGCCTGCTTTAACTGGTCCTAACGAGGGGCAGCTGATTACGGAAGGGAAATTTGAACCTCTGGCCGAAATGCCTGCAATTATCAATGCAAAAAAATTAAATACAGTTATATGGTCATTGGCTTCAGGTATCATTCTATATCTTGCCTTAAGATTGATTCTCCGAAAAAGGGTTGGAGCTGCGCTTCAGCCGCTTGCAAAAAATATTAATCTGGATTTGGTTGATGAGATCGGCTACCGTTCAGTATTAATCGGATTTCCGGTATTTACGCTCGGAGCTTTGATTTTTGCCATGATATGGGCACAAATCGCCTGGACTCGTTTCTGGGGATGGGATCCAAAGGAAGTATGGGCTCTTATTACCTTTCTATTTTATGCTGCCTATCTTCACCTTCGCCTTTCAAAGGGCTGGCATGGTGAAAAGTCTGCGTGGCTTGCAGTAATCGGCTTTATCATTATCATGTTTAACCTGGTTGCGGTAAACCTGGTCATTGCAGGATTGCACTCTTACGCCGGATCATAAATATAAAAGCGGAAGCGCCTCGCTCACAAAGGAACGCAGACTAAGAACGCCACGTCCTGTAGCAACGTCTGCATGACCCCGAGTCCCTAGGAGCCGAAACAAGACAAACCGAAATGTGGAGGCGACTGCCCAGGGACGACAAGCATAAGACGAGCCCTGCAAGAAGGTGTTCTTTCCTTCTGGAAGGGATTGGCTAGTCTTTCGTCCCTAGGAGCCGAAACTAGACAAGCTTGTGACCTCGAGGGGGTAGGCGCTCCTCTTAAAAGCTAACGCTTTTAATCGTGCGATGATTATGCTGTCGAAGCGTTCCTTGTGGAGCTAGACAGTTCTCAAAATTCAAAGATAAAAATTCTGATATTAAACATAAGCCTTCACTTCACAACAGTGGAGGCTTTAATTAAAGCTTTATTTATTTTTATTGAAGGTTAGGGGGATTTGGAAAATGGAAAAACAAGTAAAAATTTTACTAGTGGATGATGAAGAAAGAATCCGCCGTTTATTAAAGATGTACCTTGAGCGTGAAAATTATTCCATTGATGAAGCGGAAAATGGAAACCAGGCTTTATCAAAAGCTCTGGCAAATGATTACGATGTCATTCTTTTGGATTTAATGATGCCCGGCAAAGACGGCATTGAAGTCTGCAGAGAGCTGAGAGAGAAAAAAGCTACTCCTGTGATCATGCTGACAGCCAAAGGGGAAGAAGTTAACCGCGTACAGGGGTTTGAAGTGGGCACTGATGATTACATTGTAAAGCCTTTCAGCCCTAGGGAAGTTGTGCTACGCGTGAAGGCATTATTGCGCAGGTCTTCTAAAACTACCTACCTTCAAACAGAAACAACAGCAAAAGATGTAATCGTTTTTCCTCATCTAACGATTGATAATGATGCTCACAAAGTGTTGGCTGATGGGAAAGAAGTCAGTTTAACTCCAAAGGAATATGAACTTCTCTATTTCCTGGCAAAGGCACCGGATAAGGTTTTTGACAGGGAGCAGCTGCTTAAGGAAGTGTGGCACTATGAATTTTTCGGAGATTTAAGAACAGTCGATACACATGTGAAGCGCTTGCGTGAAAAATTAAATAAAGTTTCTGAGCAGGCTGCCAGAATGATTGTAACTGTTTGGGGAGTGGGCTACAAGTTCGAGGTTATCAATGAATGATGCTCTTTAGGAGTGTTGCAGGTAAGCTATGGGGCACAATTCTTTTATTAGTTTCCTTTGTACTGCTGATATTAACAGTCATGCTGCTTGAATTTTTTGAGAATTACCATATAAATGAAACAGAAAAAGGATTATCGAATACCGCCCATAAAATAACCAGAATTCTAAAAGAGCATAACCGTGAAGTCGGTTTGGAGATTTCCTGGGAACTTGTCGACGATGTTACAAAAGTAGTTATTATTAACTCGCCGAATGAGTACTACTATTCTCCCAACCATACAGGTTCATTAAAACTCCCTATCTCCTACCTCACCGAGGAAGATGATTTAAAAGAAGTTCTCACGGAAGATAAGACTGTAAAAAAAGTAACATCCGTTAATCCTGAGTATACAGACGTAGACGCAGATGACGACAGCAAGATTCTTATAATCGGAGTCCCTCTTGGAGGTGACAGCAGCAATGGGGCAGTCTTTATTTATCAGTCCATTGAAGTCATGCATGAAACACTGCGTTCAACGACTAAGTTTATTTTGCTGGCTGCAGGAGTTGCCATTATTTTAACAACCATCTTTGCATTTTTCTTATCGACAAGAATTAATTCTCCGCTCAGAAAAATGAAAGAAGCTGCCTTTGAGGTCGCAAGAGGTAAATTTGATACAAAGGTTCCGATTCTGACTAATGATGAGGTTGGCGAATTAGCCATGGCTTTTAATCAAATGGGCAGACAGCTGAAATTCAATATGAATGCTCTAAGCCAGGAAAAAGAACAGCTGGCAAGCATTCTAAGCGGGATGGCTGATGGGGTTATCACCTTCAACCGGGATGGCACGATTCTCATCACAAATCCTCCTGCAGAGCGGTTTTTGCAAAGCTGGTTTTATGAACTGGATGACATTGAGAATAATACAGAGGAAGTGCCATCCAAAGTCATGGAGCTTTTCCAGCTTGCTGTTAATACCGAGAAGGAGCAGATTGGCGAAATCTCTATACAAGGACGTTCCTGGGTAATAATCGTCAGCCCTCTTTATAATAATAAATATATAAGAGGAGCGGTTGCGGTTATCAGGGACATGACGGAGGAGCGTAAGCTTGATAAGCTCCGGAACGATTTTATAGCGAATGTTTCTCATGAATTAAGGACGCCGATTTCTATGATGCAGGGGTATAGTGAAGCGATTGTCGATGATATTGCCGGAACGGACGAAGAGAAAAAAGAGATGGCAAGTGTCATTTATGATGAATCCCTGAGAATGGGCCGGCTTGTGAATGAATTGCTGGATCTTGCCAGAATGGAAGCCGGACATATTCAGCTGACAATGGAAGAAACTGAAGTGAATTCCTATCTGCAAAGAATTATCAGGAAGTTTCAGGGGCTGGCAAAAGAGAAGGAAATTAGTCTGGAACATGATCTGCAAAGCAAGGGTGTCCCTATTCAAATTGATCCGGACAGAATTGAACAGGTCATGACCAATCTGATTGATAATGCCATCCGGCATACCCCTCAGAATGGAGAGGTAAAAGTGCTAGAAAGAAGTGATGAACGGGGACTGTTTATCGAAGTGAAAGATTCTGGCTCAGGGATTCCCGAAGAAGACCTGCCGTTTGTATTTGAACGCTTTTACAAAGCGGACAAAGCAAGAACAAGGGGCCGATCTGGAACTGGCCTTGGCCTTGCAATTGCAAAAAATATAATTGAAGCTCATAAAGGTCATATTACCGTTCAAAGCAAGACAGGACACGGTACGACATTTTCAATCTTTATCCCTCGAAATGAAGGATAAAGGCGAGAAATGTGACGATTGTTCTTGATACACGGGAAACACTTAATTATAGGCTTAGGGAAGGAGATGCATGAAATTTCCTTCCCTATTTTTTTGAAATTCTGTTCTAAGCAATAGGCCGGCCTTTTTGAAGGCAAGGGAGTAATCCTGTTCCCAAACAGGCTCTTGCGCTTTTCTGCAAAATAATAATATAGTTAAACTGTAACTTTTTTTAGAGAAAGAACGACTATTTTATTGAACGGGGAGGGGAATCCATGGACTCCGTTTTTGATGAACTTTATAAAAAATACCATCATGACGTTTTTCAATTTCTTTTTTATATGGTCAAAAACAAGGAACTGGCTGAGGATTTAGTCCAGGAAGTCTATATAAGAGTATTAAAATCATATGAAAGGTTTGAAGGGAAAAGCAGCGAAAAAACATGGCTCTTTTCAATTGCGCGGAATGTTGCCATAGATTCCTTTCGCAAGCAAAAGGGATGGAAGCAAAGGATTATGGAGAAATTTGACTGGTCAACTCAGGAGGTAAAGGATGAGCTGCCCTTGCCGGAAGAAATTGCCGTGCAAAGGGAAGAGATTCAGCTGATCTATCGCTGTCTGGATTTATGCACCATTGACCAGAGGCTTGTCATAATTATGAGATATATACATGAACTCAGCATAAATGAAACAGCGGATTCGCTTGGCTGGACCGAAAGCAAGGTAAAAACAACCCAGCATCGTGCTTTAAAGGTGCTTAAAAAACATATGGAAGATTTTAAGGTAAAGGAGGGAATGGATAATGAAGGAATCAAAGTGGAGCGATGAGCAGCTTCAGGAATTGCTGAGCCAAATGCCTAAAATTAAAGATGATCGTGATCCGAAAGACATTTATCAAGCCATCGAAATTAAGATGGGAAAGCAAAAAAACAGAACGTGGATCCTGCCATCTGTCGCAGCGGCTGCTGCATTGCTCCTGCTTTTTATTCTCGCCCCAAACCTTATGAGCTGGCAGGAGTCTGCCGATAAGCAGGTCGAATTGAAAGCGGACCGATCAACCTCATCAGAACAAATAACAAGTGAAAATAACACTATTCTGGAAGCAAAAGAGGAAGACTCTGAATTAATTGCTAAAGAAAAAGGCTCAGAAGAACAGGACCAGGCACAGCTGTCCACTGAGCCGGAAGCGGAAACAAATGATGAGATAAGCGAGAAGACAGTTGCATCAGAATCAAGCCCTACTGCCGTTTATGAAGAAGACTTGGCAGGGAAAGAGGTACTGACTTATGCGATTCCGGATAAGGATGCGCAAAATATTGTACCCGTCAGTGTTTTAATTGATGAAGACCCTGCCAGGACGAAATTTGAACAATTTGAAGACACGATGAGCAGGCTTACCGAAGATGAATGGGGTTTAGATGATTACTATCCTTTGAAGGCAAATTTCACCTATGATCAGGGAAATAAAATGTTAACTGTTAATGTGCCAGCGGATCATCCATATAGTATATCTTCCGCGACAGAATTACTTTTAGAGAAGGTCTTGTCCAATATAATGAATAATCTTGATATAGAAAAGATTAACCTCATGACTGAAGGGGAAACCGGCATTGAATTTAGCCATTACGGATATAGAGAGGAATTTATCCCAGAAAATAGCAATGGTAACTTAATTTATTATTTCTTTTATCCAAATGGAGCAGATTCAACACCATTCCTGGTCCCGCTGAGAGAACAGCTCAATTCTATAAAAGATGCACTAATAGCCATGCAGCAAAACCGGACTGAAAGTAATTTACAGGCATCCATACCAGAAGATATTGATTTTGAAACAGAAGAAATACAGGATGGCAAACTCTTAATCCGTTTTAATAATGAATCAGAAATAATTGATGATGAATCAACACTTCATGCGATTGAAGCAATACTTCTGACGGCAAAAGACTTTGATTTTGACACGGTGAAACTGGAAAATGCAGATGTTGATAAAATAGGCAAGTTTGACCTTACTGAAGAATTAAAGGTACCAATAGCAGCTAATAAACGAGATTTACCAAATTAGAGAGGCGGCCCATGTGGCTGCCTTTTCTTTTTTAGGGATAAAAATCCCTCAGGTCTGCATAAAAACTATGCTGCTCGAAGTATACTAATAACTGTGCTTTTAAGAGCTTTATTGTTAATTGTTCTAAAAGAGTACAAGCTGTCATAGGGTGAAAGAGAGTGCGGTCAATGACAGGCACTCGTACGGATATTTCAGCTGACAACATAGGAGGAAAAGAATGAAGGATTACATAAGGCGTTTCTTTATCGCAGGAATAATGGCTCTTTGTGTGAGTCTGTTATTTCTGGGAGGGAAGCATTCTAAAGCTGCCGAGCCAAAAATTTCGGAACTGACAGAGCATTGGGTATGGCCTGCAGATGGTGTCATTACAGATACGTTTGGGACAAGGGAAGGGCATCATAAAGGCATCGATATAGCTGGAGATTCCGGGTCTCCTGTTTATTCTGTTGACGCAGGAATTGTGTCGAGGTCTTATTATTCCCAAACATACGGGAACGTGATATTCATTAAACATAACAACCAAACTGAAACAGTATACGCCCATCTGGATAAACGCTTTTCTGCTGAAGGCGAAAATGTTGTGCAGGGACAGAAAATCGGACTGATGGGAAGCACGGGTGACTCCTCAGGGGTGCATCTCCATTTTGAAATACATACGCAGGCATGGACAGCTGATAAAATAAATGCAGTTGATCCCTCTGTTGCATTTGGGATAGGAGAAGTTGGACAAGCTGTAAATACAGTGATTAAAGATGAAAATGCGCGTGAAGTTTCTGCACAGCCGTCTAATTTTGAGTCAAGGAAAATAAAAAATGATTCCGAGGAAACATACCATATAGTTAAAACAGGGGAAACATTATGGTCTATTGCTGCACACTATAATTTGCAGGCCGGGGATATTGCGGATTTAAATAATATTAATCCTCATAACATTTTTTCAGGTCAAAAGCTATTGATAAAACCCGAGAAATATAGAGAATACACTGTTAAACAGGGAGATACTCTATCTTCTATAGCGAAATTGCATGATACAACTGCAGAAGCAATCAAAGACTTAAATAATGCTGATTCAGATATTATAAAAATTGGACAAATTCTAATCATTCGCAAAAAATAGAAGAGAAATGATTGCACCGCTTTACTCCCTTAAAGTATAATGGGTAAAAAAACTGGGGGAGTTTGAGAAATGCTTACAGACTATCATAATCATCTCGAAAATGGGACGTTGAGCCTGGATTATTTAAAGAAATTCACAGATGCTGCAGCCCAGAAAGGGATTGAGTCTTTTGGAATTTCAGAGCACGCATATCATTTCTATCAGACAGCAGACATCCTGCAGAATCCATGGGTAAACGAAAGGCGCTTTTATGATATGAAAGACTATGTGAATGTTTTTCATGAAGCGTGGAGCAATGACATAGATGTAAAGATGTCGATTGAAATGGACTACACGCCCGGCAAGCACGGTGAAATGGCGAAGTTTATTAATAGTTACTCATTTGACTATGTTATCGGATCCATTCATTGGGTTGGAGATTTTGGCATAGACCTGGCTGAATTTAGAAAAGAATGGGATAAACGGGATCTATATGATGTATATCGAAAGTATTTTGATCAGGTGGTCACTCTTGCTCAGTCAAATTTATTCGATATTGTTGGCCATTTAGACCTCGTGAAAATTTTTAAATATGTGCCCCAGGACGAAGAATTTTTGCTGGAGCAATATGAACGTGCAGCCAGTGCGCTGGCAGAATCCAAGACATGTGTTGAAATCAGCACGGCTGGTCTGCGAAAACCAGTGGGGGAACTTTACCCGGACAGACGGCTTCTTCAGAAATGCCATGAAAAAAATATCCCAATTGTTCTTTCGTCTGATGCGCACTTTCCTGAACATGTAGGTGCAGATTTTGAAAAAGCAATTGATTTAGCAAGAGAAGTGGGGTATCAGTCCATCATGACCTTCTCAAAGGGAGAAAGAAAGGAATTTCCGCTTGGATAATATATAAAGGATGGCATAATGCCGTCTTTTTTGTTATATCTAAAAAAACTGAAAGTGTATTGGCATGGATTTAAACCTGACAGGTAAACATATCCCTTCACAGAATAACTTTTTTTCAGTATAATTAATCTGTATAAATAAATACGGTCTATCTTCGGGGCAGGGTGAAATTCCCGACCGGCGGTGATGGGTCATTCTTGACTCTAAGCCCGCGAGCCTGAGAGCAGAGTTTTGAATAAAAAGCTTTGCGGTTAATTTGGGCAGGATTTGGTGCGATTCCAAAGCCGACAGTACAGTCTGGATGGGAGAAGATGGAGGTTCTGCAGACGTTCAAAAAATGCAGGTTTTGAACGTTATTAAGCGTGCCTTTGCAACTCTCCCTCAAGTTATAATTGCTTGAGGGTTATTTATTGCGAAGACATTTGCTTTGCTGAACCTTTCTTCTTTAGGAGAGATAGTCCTAAAAAGGAGAGAGGAACTTGAAAAAACTTAATATCAAAACAATGGTTGCCATCGGAATGCTAAGCAGCATCTCTTACGTATTAATGCTGCTCAATTTCCCAATCCCGCCGTTTCCGCAATTTCTAATGATTGACTTCAGCGATATTCCTGCATTAATCGCAGCGTTAATCTTTGGTCCAGCAGCAGGGATTTTAGTGGAGCTTATAAAGAATATTCTTGATTACTTCATGACAGGGAGTGCAACAGGAGTACCTGTTGGGCATATTGCAAACTTTGCTGCAGGCATTTTGTTTGTCCTGCCGACTTATTATGTGTACAGCAAGCTGAAAACAAAAAAGGGCATGACGTTTGGGCTTGTAATCGGCACCATGGTTATGGCTGTCATAATGAGTGTGCTCAATTACCTTGTAATTCTGCCGGCATATACATTCTTCCTTAACTTCCCTGCAATGTCAGCACCTGAAATGAGAACAATGATTGTGACTGGGATATTGCCATTCAATATGTTAAAAGGTTTAATCATTTCAATTGTTTTCATGCTTATTTTTACACGCATGAGAACTTGGGTGGAAAAGCAGGCTGTTATTAAAAGTGCAGCATAATTAATATAAAATCCTAAGCAGCGGCAAATGTGTGCCGCTGCTTTTTCTGTTCACTCCATGCAAGCTTGTTAAAAGTTAACAAAAAAACTCCCTTTCATGACGAAAGGGAGCAGCAGCTTAACAAAGGATAAAGTATGGTTGAAGGATTATTCGTATTTCAGCGGATCGCCATCAAAAGCATCATCAGCTACTTTGATTGAATCGGTTGGGCAGCCCTCGAATGCATCCATCATATCATCAACTAATACATCTGGAATCTCAACGATACCCTGGTTATCATCAAGGGTAACGAATGCGATGCCTTCATCATCATAATCATAAATGTCCGGTGCAGCTGCACCGCAAGCTCCACATGCAATACATGTTTCTTTGTCAACAATTGTATACTTTGCCATGAAAAAAACCTCCCAAGATTTAAACAATTAATCGTCCATCAAGATGATGGTAACACATTCCTCACATCTATTGTAAAACTGAATGTTCAACTTTTCAATAGAAAATGTATTGAGAATGCTTATCACATAAGGGTTTAGGCATAATTTACCCACTAAAAAAATAATAAAAACGGCCTGCCGATTTCTTTCATGATAAAATGGAAGAAGGAGAACAAGCTTATTAAAACAAGAAAAAAATCTTTGGCCGTAAGGTGAAAAAAATGGAAAGATCTTATTTGAAAACTGTAATAATGTACTGTGTTAAAGAGTTACAGGGACAAAGAACTATATATTCCATTTTGCATTTGCTGAATGGAAAAAAGTCTTCCCAAACCATCCAAGATGCTCATTTATTTCAACTAACCCCGCTTTTTCGGACATTTGGAAGTTTAAGCAGAGATGTTCTGGATCATCTTGCACAAGAAATTGTAAGCAGCAGCTGGATGACTGCTACTGATGAAAAGCATTACATTTTGACTGCAGAGGGTAAGGAAAAGCTGGAAGGGTCTCTTTTAGAATGTCCAATACCGTCTTCATTAAACGGATGGCTGTATCATAGTGCAGGTGACTTGTTTTGGGAGAGGATTACTCTTTTAATTCAGGTTATATCACATTTAAATAATAACAATGTAAAATACCTCCCTATTCAAAGAAAAAAAGATGTTCATGACTGGCTGAAAAATTTTTTGAGAACATCTGGATTTGCCCGCGAGGAAGTAGGGGGTGTGCTGAACAGGGAACTTTGCCAGTGCCTCGAAAGACTAAGTGATATTAATCCTGCTGTGCTGACATTGAGGCTGACGGGCTATAACCGTATTGGCCTCACTGCTGTTCAGGCTTCAGAACAGCTGGGAATCAGGCAGGATTATTACCACCATCAGTTCCTTGGAGCCATTCATCATATTCTTGCAAGCGTAAGAGAAAATGCTGCCGAATATCCGCTTATCGATAAATTAGTGAGCGGGGCAGGAAATGAAGTTCAGCTAACGTTGTCGGCCCAAAGAACTTACACACTGCTAAAACAGGGACTGGATTTGGATGTTATAGCGAAAGCGAGAAACTTGAAAAAAAGCACAATTGAGGATCATGTGGTGGAGGTAGCGTTAAATGACAGCGGCTTTAATATCACACGTTATGTATCGGAGAAGAAACAGAAATTGATTCTTCAAGCAGCGAACAGTGCTGATTCATTGCAATTAAAGCAAATACGTCAAATCGTGCCGGAATCCGATTATTTTGAAATCAGATTAGTCATGGCAAAGCTTGGAGAGGGACAATGAGATTAGAAGCGGTATTGCAGAGCAAATTTGGCTATCCTTCCTTCAGACCAGGACAAAAGGAGATCATTGAATCTGTGCTTTCAGGGAGAAATACTGTTGCCATGCTGCCTACAGGTACAGGGAAATCCCTCTGTTATCAGCTGCCGGGATATATGATTGAAGGCCAGGTGATTATTATATCTCCTTTGCTGTCCCTGATGCAGGATCAGGCTGAACAGCTTATGATGAATGGGGAAAAAAAAGTAATTGCATTCAATTCTTTTTTAACACGTGCAGAGAAAAAACAGGCATTGATTCATCTAAATCAATATAAGTTTATCTTTATTTCACCTGAAATGCTTTATTATGAATCAGTACTATCTCAGCTGAAGAAATTGCGCATTGCTTTATTTGTTGTGGATGAAGCTCATTGTATCTCCCAATGGGGATATGATTTCAGGCCCGATTATTTAAAGCTTGGCGAAGTCAGAAAAATGATTGGGAACCCGGTTACACTGGCTTTAACTGCTACAGCTACCCCTGACGTTAAAGCAGATATAAAAAAGTCACTTGGCATACTGGACTGCAGCGAATTTATTTACTCCGTTGACCGGCCTAATATTGCATTATCTGTAGAAAAGTTAGAGAATTTCCGTGAAAAAACAGATAGACTTGTGGAGCTTGCTGAAATCCTTCAGGGTCCTGGAATTATTTATTTTTCCAGCAAAAAAATGGCGGAACAGACAGCTGAGCTGCTTAGGGACAAAGGAGCCAAAAGAGTGATGGCTTACCATGGGGGAATGGACCAGGAAAGCCGCATCCTTGTGCAGCAGCAATTTATTCATGGGCAGCTCGATCTTATTTGTGCTACAAGCGCCTTTGGCATGGGGATTAATAAAGATAATATCAGGTTTGTAATACACTTTCATATGCCTCTTCAGATTGAATCCTATCTGCAGGAAATTGGGAGAGCAGGGAGAGATGGAAATCAAAGTATAGCCATCATGCTCTATGCACCGGGTGATGAGCAGCTTCCCATACAGCTTGCAGAAAGTGAATTGCCTGACAAAGCACAAATTGATTGGATTAGGGAATGGGTAGAAGAAAACCCAAATGCGATCCTGAATATTGGTCCATTTGAAGAGCAAATTAAGCAGCGTTCCGGTTTAACCGATGTTCAGTGGAGAATATTTAATGACTTTTTTGAGCGGAAAAGCAAATCTGGACTCGATTACAGAAGGATTCTGCAGGAGATGAAAGGGTATTACGAAGGCAGAATCAAATTGAAAAGGGTTAGCATTGAGGAAGTATATAAGTGGATACACAAGAAGACATGCCGAAGAGAGAATATACTTTCCTATTTTGATGAGGAAAAAAATGCCTCCGTCCAATCCTGCTGTGATATTTGCGGTTTGCAATTTGAAAATTTCACAAGAAATACAAATTCAGATAATCAGGAAAGCCCGCTGTATGATTGGAAAAATCATCTTGAATACCTCCTGATTCCAAGTGAGTGAACCAAAATGAGAAAAAGATACGCGGATATCATTAAGGAATTGACAGACAAGGAACTATTATTTCATCTTTATCTTACTCAGGTGCTTATTTTATCCATTTCTTTGATTCTAAGTATAATATTGTTTAATAGTTTTGAGGAATTCCAAGCTCTTTTTGTATTCGATGATATAAATATTCTGGTAATTGGAGCGGCGGCAGGAGCGGCAGTTGTCCTGATTGATATCGTCTTGATGAAGGTTCTTCCAGAAAAATTGTATGATGATGGAGGATTAAATGAGAAAATCTTTCAGAATCGCAATTTTCTCCATATTGCTTTTATAGCTGCAGTGGTGGCTTTTAGTGAAGAACTTCTTTTCAGGGGAGTTATTCAGACCCATTTCGGCCTTGCTATCTCAAGTCTTATTTTTGCGCTTGTTCATTATCGGTATCTTTTTAATTGGTTTTTGTTTGTAAATATTATTACATTAAGCTTTTTAATAGGTTATATTTATCATATAACTAATAATTTGCTTGTTACGATTGTTATGCATTTTCTGATTGACTTTCTTCTTGGTATTCTTATTCGAAAACGTTACCTGGTAAAATCTAAAAGGAAAGCGGAAGAGGAGAATGTAATTAACGATCATTAACAGCAGCATCAAAATATACTTCTTATGATTTTTTTATTACAGGAAGGGATGAAACATGAATAAAGAAGACCCTTATAGAGATCAAGCCGAAAGACTCCGTAAGAAGATTGACCGAAAACAGGAAACGGAAAATAGCGGGCAAAAATCAGCCTTGCCGCCACGGAGCCGTGTTCATCATGAAAAAAGAAAAAAGAGTAAGTGGAAGATTAAATACCCTGTTATTCGCCTGCTTGCTTTATTCTTTATCCTTTTGCCTATCACCATTTTCAGTATTTATCAATATGTAAGTAGTGATAAAAGCATCAATGCCGGGTTAAATGCAGAAATTGAGGAAACCGGTTCTGAAACGGTCGTTTTTGCCACAAATGATAAAGATAAAGAGACAACTATAGAAGTAAGAGAAGAGCCGGAATCCCAGGAACCTGAGAAACCTGAAAAAGCTGAGGATGCTCAAGAAACAGAAGATGCCAAAGTCCAGCAGGAAAAACAGGTCCCTCAAAATACCGATGTAGAAGATAAAGGATCTGAACCCAAAAAGCAAGCCCAGCAAACAGCTCCTGAAACTACAGACTCTTCTAAAACAGCCGGGACAAAGGAACTGGAAGAAATAAAAAAGGAAGGCAAAGTTGTTTACCATACGGTTAAACCAAAGGAAACAATTTTTAGAATTGCCATGACTTATTATAAATCCCAGTCGGGAATTGAAAAAATAAAGCAAGCCAATAATTTGCCGTCGAATGAGATACAAACGGGCCAGGTATTAAAGATTCCGCTTGAACAATAAAAGGATCGAAAACAGGTGCGGCAGCCGCCTCTCCTTCTTAGTCATATAATAATGTACAAGCTCATACATTATGGAGAAAGGGAGGGAGAGTTTTGGAATCGCCGATTAGAATGCTTGACGAACGTACAGACCAGGCTACAAGAAAAATGCTTGAGAAAGTAGTAGAGAGAAAGCAAAAATTTGATCGATTCAAGTCCTGGCATTTAATTGCCATGTGGGCGACTGTTTTTATTTCTTTTTTATTCTTTTTTTATATTTATAAGAGTGTCATGCAGCCTTACTCTTACTCGTTTGCATCCATGTTTTCGGCTTTTGTCAATCAGTCAGCTAATTTCTATTTGCTTGTTTTTACGGTTGGCCTTTATGGACTTATGAATCTTCTGAGGGAAAAAAGGGAGAAAGCAGAAAAAGAATATCATGCCCTAAGGTGTGAAATAATTGATAAGAGCAAAGACCTTTGGAAAAAAGAAGATGAATGGAAAAATCGCCATACCGTTTTCGAAATGATGAAAAAAAATTATGATATAAATCTTTATCATGAGAATAAATGACACACAGTAAATGGAAAAAGAAGCAGCCCGTCTGCTTCTTTTTTGTTAAGTATAGTGTTAAAAGAATTTCTTCTTATCGCGTTCTTCCTTAAGAATTTCCACGGCTTCTCTGAAGCGCTGGGAATGGATAATCTCTCTTTCTCTTAAAAACCGTAGTCCGTCATTTAAATCCGGGTCATCACTCATATTAATAATCCATTGATAGGTTGCCCTGGCTTTCTCTTCTGCAGCGATGTCTTCGTATAAGTCTGCTATAGGGTCGCCCTTTGCCTGAATATAAGAAGCTGTCCAAGGCACACCTGCAGCATTATTATAAAACAGAGCATTATCATGGTTGGCATAATGGGCGTCGAGACCGGCAGCTATCATTTGATCAGGCGTAGCATCCTTTGTTAATTTACAATTTGTTTATATTCTGCAACGTCACTTAACGGAATATAAATCGTTGTAAGCTACAAAGGAGCTGGAGAGCGTGGAAAAACAAATAACAAATGTCGCTGTTTACGTTCGTAAGTCGAGGGAGGACGAGGACGAACAAGCTTTGAACCGTCAACAGTCAGTCCTCATTGACCATTGTGAGAAAAACTCTTGGAACTGGGAGCTGTTCAAGGAGGTCGGTTCCTCTCAAGACCTTGACCGTCCAGAGCTTCAGAATATGCTCGAAAAGGTCAAGCTGTTCCATTATGACGCAATAGTGGTTGCTGACCAAGACCGTCTCTCCAGAAACGTTGTTCACTTTGGTCAAATAAAAATGATACTAATGAACGCTGGTTGTTTCGTTGTCACTCCGTCAAAGGTCTTTGACTATTCAAAGGACTCGGACGATATGTTTTCAGACTTTATGTCTGTTATTGCTAAAAGTGAATACCAACAAATTAAAAAGCGTCTGGTCAGAGGGACAAAACAGTCAGCTCGTGAGGGTAATTATTTAGGGAAAAAGGTTCCTATTGGTTATTCGTACAACAGAGAGACCAAACGACTTGAAAAGAGTGAGGACGCTGAAATAATGAGACGACTCTTTGAATTATACATGAATGGAATGAGTACAAAAGACATTGCTTTCAAGTTTGAACATGAGGGAGTCATGACCTCTGTCGGTATGAAATGGACTCCAGCGGGAGTTTCCAGACTATTGAACAATGTTGTTTACGCTGGTCATTCATTATATGGAAAGACAAAACAATATAAAAAGGACGGAAAACGAGTTACGGAAAAGACCAGTGAGGAGGAACAAATTCTCGTGAAAAATACTCATGAGGGAATTGTCTCCCTTGAGGAGTGGGAACTGGTTCAAACAATTAAAGAAAAGAGGAACTCCAGACCTCCGAGTTTGAGACTGGGAAAACACAAATTTTCTGGACTCATTCGCTGTTCAAAATGTGGAGCAATTCATTCCTTTCAAACGTCCAGATATAAACGGAAAAGAATTTCAAGCTGTCAAACTCGTCACTATAACGAGGACATGACCGAGTATTTTGTTTGTGACAATAAGGGAGCGAACATATCCGAATTTGAAAAATTGTTTTACGCTCACTTTTCAGAATACGTTGACCAGCTTGAGAAGTACGTTGAAACAATCAAGGGAGCTGACCTCCCAGAACAGACAGACAACAGAGCTGAACAAATTGACTCCAAGAGAAAACAAATTCAAAAGCTGGAGCAACAAGTCAAGAAAACTCAACAAGGGTTCCTCATGGAAATTTTCTCCGAGTCTGAAGCTCAAGACCAAATTAAACAGCTCAAAGGTCAAATTGCAATGCTTGAGGGTCAAATTGGGGAACTGGAGCAACAAGAGGACTCCTCCGAGGTTGACGCTCTGGAACAGACCTTGAACAAAATGAAAGCTTTCCTTGAAGGGTCTGACGACATGGACGAGAGAGAAGCAAATGAAATTTTGAGAGAGTTCGTTGACGCAATTGTTTACACCAAGACCGACAATGACATGAATATAAAAATTATTATGAAAGACCTTCAATGAACTGGAGGTCTTTTCTATATTCTAAAAAAGGATTTTTACTCTGTTTTGTTTAATTTTAGTAATGAGAGGAGCTGTTTTTAATGGATTTTATAAGCGGTTTATTTCAGCTATTATATTATTTATTTCAATTTATTGGTTACATAACTGGAGCTGTCTTTTTGCTCGTTATGATTTATTTATTATTTATCAGACCTATTATAAAAATTGTAACCGACAAAAGTCATAGACTTTATTGGTTCGGACTCATTGCTTTAGTCATTGGAGGACTTGTTGGAGTTCCATTTGGACTGTTTTTAATAGAGAAATTTCTCGGTTCAACAGCTATGTGGATAGGACTTGGAGTTGTCTTTGTGTTTTTCCTTGTATTAAATCATTTTGTTACCGAGAGAAGTTCTAAAAATATATAATTTAGGAGTTTTTTATTGGTGAGTTTTTTGTTTCAATAAATGTCATATTATAGAGAAAAATGCAATTTTAGAGTATAATTAGTCAAAAAAGCGAGGAGACAAATTTGGGGATTCTTGACATTTTTTCTAAAAGAAATAAACAAAATGATAAATCAATTTTTAAATATGACGAAATACCACAAGCTTTAAGAGTACAAATTGTTCATATTTGGAATGGTGCAATTGGAAGATATGACATAGGTGATTACTACTCACCAAGTACGAACAAGGCATGGGACGTTTTGCATGACGGTTTATCTAGGGAATATGGTGTTTATGCTTTAAGTCAAAAAGGAAATAATAAAAAAGAGCGTTGTATTATGTTTTTACAAGATGAAAAATCGGTGGAAAAAGTTCTTGATATAATAGAACTTTCTTTCAGAGTGATTGATAAAGCAATAAGACAGACTGAACATCTTTGGAAGGAAATGGGTATCGCTCAACCACCAGACGACGCAATTGAAGAACTGAATAAAAGGTTCCAAGAACACGGTATTGGTTATCAGTATCTAAATGGAAAAATAGTCCGTGTTGACTCTGATTACATTTATAAAGAAGCTGTTGAACCAGCTGTCAAGCTTATGTTCGGAGAAGGTTTTGAAGGAGCTTCAGAGGAGTTCATGAACGCTCACGAACACTTTAAAAAGGGTAACGATAAAGAAGCTGTTACTGAAGCTGAAAAAGCATTTGAAAGTGTTATGAAAACAATTTGTATAAAAAAGAAATGGGAGTTACCAGCAAAACAAAATGCAAACCTCTTGATTAAAACATTAATGAAAAACCAACTAATTCCTGAATGGCTAGAGAATTCAATGTTAGGTCTTCCAACTTTAAGAAATAAATTAACTGCTCATGGACAGGGAGTAAAAAGTGTAAAAATTCCTCGATATAAAGTGGCATATGCTTTACATTTATGTGCAACAAATATAGTGTTCCTCATTGAAGCATACAAGACCAAGAAATAGAATTATATCCAACAGAAAGCTTTCCACAAAGGAGAGCTTTTTGTTTTGCTCTAAATAACCGTCAGACCTTCAGAGTTGGCTCCAGAGCGTTCAATTTGTCCTCCGAGACCTAACACTCCAGACAGCTCTCAAAACGTCTCAAGATAGCTCCTATGAGTTATTGAGTTATTAGGAAATTTGGTCATTACTATATAACGTATTTGGAGGGGTCGAGGAGCTTCAGTTTGAGTTCCTAGACCTAACACAAAGGAGAGACAAAAAAGACCTCGTGAACGTCCTCTGGTGAGCTGCTAGAGACATTCCTAGTCATTAAATATTTAGGAACCCTATGAGGAACCTTTTGAACTTCCTTCTGGGAACCTTTTAAAAAGAACCTAATACAAGAAAGGACATTTATTCTGGAGCTGTTTCAACCGTTGTTTAATAAGGGAGTGAACGGAGACGGAGTCGGAGAGAGCGAACGTTCAACGAGGAGTCAATCAAAGTTATAATTCAAAGTAAACAGCGAGGGACAACAAAGTCATAACAGTGTTATATTCATTGTTACTTTGAATTAATCAAACTTTTGAATAAACGTCCGAGCGTAGCGAGGACATAATTTATTTAGTTCTATATATTATTTATTTAGTTCTATCTACTTGGTCATTCTCGGTCAAAACTATTCGATTTTGACCACTCGGTTTAGGGACAAATTTGGTTAGAAAAACCAAGAATGACCGTTCGGTAAAACAAAAAAGGCTCCAGTCATTAAAGACTGAAGTCCTTGAGTTTCTCGTCCATTATGTCTTGATTTACTCCGATATATCTCAATGTAACGGCTGGAGTCGAATGGTTCAAAAGCTGTTGAATTGTGACAATGTCATTCGTTGCTTGGTAATAGTGAAAAGCGAATGTTTTTCTCAACGAATGACTCCCTATTTCCTCGACTCCAACACGTTGAGCAACCTCATTCAAAATTCTATATGCTTGAACTCTTGAAATAGGTTTGTCTCCCTTTCTTGAAGGGAACAACCAGTCCTCCGAGTCCATTCCTTTGGTATATTTATTGATTTCCTTTTTCAAAGTTGGAGAAATTATTTGACGTTTTTCCTTTCCAGTTTTGCTCTCTTTCATGACCAAATGAGTTCGGTTCCTCAAGTCCTTGACCTTGAGCGACAACAAGTCCGAGACCCTTAAAGCAACATTTATTCCTAGTACAAAGAGAAAGCGGTCACGGTCATTTTTAAAGCTCTTTTTCATGAGTTCAATTTTTTCCTTGTCTCTGATAGGTTGAACAAATTCCATTTTCAACAGCTCCTTTATTACTTATTTAGGTAATTACTAAATTACTATATTATGTGAAAAGTTTAAATGAATTATGTTACATTCGTCAAGCGGTTCAATTTTTGAAAATTTTTTGTTTAAATTTTTTTCAAGGTTTTACTCCAGAACAAAGGGGGTCATTCTTGTTAGGGGTCAGAGGGTCAGACTGTCCGCTCTCATGAGAACGACATTGTATAGAACATTGTTGTTTGTCTTGTTGTTTGAATGGAGAGAGCTTTCGTCAACACGGTCATGAGATAAGGGTCAACCATAAAGGAACAACACGGAGACAATGAACGTCAACCAAGCGTCAACCAAGACCAGTTCCCTCAAGTTTTAAAAATTTTATGTGTAAATTGTAAGACCCAGAGGGAGACAAGAGAGACCCCTGTCCCCCCATGTGTAGGGGGTCTGATTGACGAGGGAATAAAACTGTTTCACTCATTCAAAAGCATTTGTTTTGTAACAGTTTGAATGAGTCTCAACAAGTTCATGACCAGTCCAACAGAGTCAATATATTATGATTTTATTCTTTTTGAGTCTCTTTTTGCTGTCTCATTGTCGTCAATCGTTGTTATACCAACGTTTCATGAGTCTTTATGAATGTAACAAAATAACTATTGTGTTACATTGAACAGTAATTAACCAGTGTTGAGTCATAGTTCTGACCGTGTTGAGTCCGTGTTGTTCTCACGTTCATTAGTACAGACAGACCAACAGACCAGCTCCAAGACCAACAGCAATTGAATAAAAGAGTTTGACGTTTACCAGCTCCAGAACAATGAACAATTGAATAAAAGAGTTTGAGCTGTTGAGCGTCCGTTGTTGCTGTTCTGCTGGTTCCAATAGGGTCAACAAGGGGAACAACACTTGGAGCAACAAGGAAAGCTCCAGAGGTCAACAGAGGAGGGAGGAGGGAGTCATTATTTGAGGGTCATAGTCTAGTATTCAAAGTTTTGGAGAGCTGTCTCTGGGGAAAGGTTTCAGCGGGTGTTTTAACCTTTGTGAACGCATTATATGAATACAAGTCATTTCATAATGTCTTTTCAGAGAGGACAAATAACGGTAAATGTCCATGTTAAACAAACGGTATTTTCCTTGTCGCTCTAAGGTTCCAGAGGTTCCTCTTGTCGTTCGTCAATGTCCTTATACATTGCGTTTTTATAAAAACGACATTATTCCCTCAATGTTTACAATGACAACAAAAAGAAAAGGAGAGTTCCTCAATTGGAACCCTCTTGAATTGCTTGGAGCTTTTTCATTTGAATGTCCTTTTTCTCTTTTTTGCGGTCAACTCCATGTTTTTGACATTGTTCATAAACAACAGTGTAAAACTCGGACAGCGTTAAATTCTCAATATTATCAATTTTGAACTCTCCTCGAAACCTCCATGTCCTCTTATCCTTTTTGAAAAGAGCTTTGACGAACAGTTTTCCGTCCTCTTTATATTTCAAGTCAACCTCCTTGAGCTTTGAACCTTCTTTCAACATTAGAAATTCAATAATTTCAATTAAACGACATTCATTGACTGTTGTTGTTCCCTTTTTCATTTCAAGTTCCTCCTAAAATAGTTTTATTTGACTTTGTTAAAAGGAGCGTAGCTCCTCGGCTCCTTTGGAGCCGTTCCTCATTTTATATATTTTCCTTTAAGGGTGAGAGCCTTCAAACCCTTGATACGACTGGGTTTTTAACAAATTCTTGCAACTTTTTTTTGCAAGGTTATATTTCACTGTCCAACCAAGCTCTCAATAATTTCCTCATTCGTTTTGACGGAATATATATTTCAATTGGTTGACCTTCTCTCACTCTTGAACGGAATATCCATTGAAGCATATCAGACAAAGCGAGAAGGTCTTGGTCAACCTCAATATTCCTTTGTTTGAAGAAATGAGACTCCAGAGGGTTCATATAACGATTAAGACAAAAAGCGAGAACTGACTTGTGTTTATATTTATTTGTTGCTCTTGTTGTGAATGGAATAAAACAAGCTGTTCCCTCAATGTCTGGTCTCCCTTTTGGAGCAACCTTTGAAAAACCTTTTCCATGAATATTAGCTTTAGAGTCTTTGAATGTTGTCCAGAGAATTTGTTCTGATTTTGCTTTCTGAACTGTTCTGAAATAGGAATAGAGGTCATGTTTCAACCTTGTTATTTTTGGTTTATTATGAGGACTCGTGAACCAGCTTTTTGAAAGAGCTGTCTCCTTGTCTCCTATGTTGTTCAACTTTCCCTCATAAATAGAAATAAGCTCCTTGAATTGCTGTCTATCCTCTTTGAAGTAAGGAACCAGCTTGAAAACTCCGTTCTCTTGAATGACAGACTTTTTCTCATATTTAATAGAATGGTAGTCATAATAGTATTTTTGGAGCTGACCTTCAAAAAGGTAAGTCAAAATGAAAGTATGGTCAAATAGGTCAAACACTTGAGCTGGAAAAGACCAAAGGAAAGCGACTCCGTTGACAGCGTATAAATTACCAGAAAGAGCGTATTGTTTCACGTCATTATATTTTGTATTCAAACTTGTGTCAGCCGTCCAAATGACTCTGTTTGTCTCTGGTTCAATTTCAATGAGACCAGATTTCAACATTACTGGAATGTCGTCTCTCTTGACGGTCTTGAGCTGGGAAATAACCTCCATGACCTCGTCAATTATGAGAATATAATTCTCCCATTCAAATAATTCTTTTAGCTCGTTGTCAATCATGGAGAAAAGGGAATGAGTTGTCACAATGTTTTCTCCTTGTGAGACTAATTTTTTCAATGAGGAGAGCTTTGTTCCGTGACCATGTTTTATGTCTGGTTCCTTGAAATTTCTCTCTGGAACAGACTCTTTTATTCGTTCAACCTCGTCCAGAAACGGAGTAATATAAATAAATTTTTGAGTCTCTGGAGCGTTTTTCATTGTTTGAATTGCAAAACTCGTTTTTCCAGCTCCCATAATGGAGTCAATAACAGTAACATTCATGTGTTTTTCTCCTTTCTTACAAATAAAAAAAAGAGAGTCAAACTCTCCTTTCCTTGTCTGTTCTCACTATTTAGCGAGTTTCCTCAAGTCCTCCCAGCGAACAAAGTTGTTTTTATTTTTAATTGCTTGGTACTCCTCCAGAGCTGACTCAAGCTTGTTGGTCACTTCAAACAAGAAAAACTCCTTGTCGTTGTCCATTCTCCGAGCATGAGTTATATATTTTAGTCCTTTGACCTCAATGAGAAAAAAGCTCAATTTCTCCGAGTACGAAAAGAAAAAGCGGTCATTTTTCATGAATGGTTCCTCCTCTGAATATAAAAATCTAACATTCTGTTTTCTCTGTCATTGCTGTTCCAGACCAAGAGAGCTAAACAACAAAAAACCAGAGTTGTCATTGTGACTCCTCCAGCCGTTTCAACACAGTCTCAAACTCAACATAGTCCTCCAGCTCTGGAAACAATTCACGGTCAACATGAACGGAATGAATGAGAGCGTCTTTTCTGGTCTCGTGTAGTCCAACAATATGACCGAGAACGACAACAAACCATTGTGAACCTCGTTTTCTGACCTTTGACCGTTCATTGTTTTGTCGTTTCATGTTCCTTGTTGGACTCGTTGCTTTCAAGTTTCCTCGTCTGTTGTCCAGCGTGTTGAAATTTACATGGTCAACATGAAACCCTTTCTCATTTTCAAGACCTAAAATGAACCTATGGAGCAAAATTGTTTTTCTCTTTTTATCCTCGTCCTTTTTAGAAAGAGCAACATAGACCTTTCCAGAACGATTATCGACAAAACCAAACCAAGTTCCCTCAATAGACTCAACTCGTTCAAGGTCAACGAGGTCAAAAGCTGTTATCATTGTTTTTCCTTTAACGTTTATTTCCATAAAGACGACATTGTCTTGAATTTCATAACTGTTTTTCATTTACAATTCTCCTCCGAATTAGAAAAATAAAAAGAGACCTCTGTTTTACTCGGAGAGGTCTCCGTCAATTTCAAGCAATTCATGTTCCATTTCAATAATTCTCCGTTCTCTTTCCTCTTGACTCTCAAGCTGTTTAATTTCATGAGTCACGGTCTTGGACTCGGAGAGTTTTCCAGTCATAGTCAAATAGACTTTGACAGCGTCCAGTTTGATTTTTTCAGAGCGACTTTTCAAAATTAAGTCCTCCAGCGTCTTGAATACTGTTCCCATGAACTGACGGTTCTGGAACTCCAACAGCTCCTCAACGTATTCTTGGAAGTTCTGTTTTTTAATGATTTTATATCCAGCCGTTCGAGAAATTCCAACAAGGTCACATTGTTCAGTAAAACTCATGTTATGATATGGAGCTGTTGCTTGTAACAAAGCGAGTTTTCTCTGGTTATGAGTCAGTTTCCTTGTGTTGTTGGTCTTTGGTTCTGGGAGGTTCTGGAGGTCAATTTCTCGTCCTTCAAGAGTAATGACGAGAAGCTCTCTGACCTCGTCTTTCCTCTGGAGTTGTAACTCTCGGAACTCGTTATTCTCCATAAGTCTCCAGACCTTTCTCTCTCATAACTTTTCGAGCTGAAACCTCGTAAACTTGGAGGAACAGCGTTTCAAATTCTTTTGCTCCGTTTTTCAGTTCCTCCAGAGAGTCAAATGGACGGAGTTCGGCTGTCATTAAAACACGTCCAGAGAGCTTTGAACCAATTAAGACCTCACTGATATATTGACCTTTCTCATTGAGCTGGAACTCAACGTCAAAAAACAAGTTTTCTTTTTCCATATTCAATCAAACTCCTTTTCTAGTTTTTTAGTCAGACAAACTGTCTTTTTCGTCAGCTTTCAATTGTTTTTCCAGACCAAGTTTCAACAGTTCATAAGGAGTCTTTTCTTGTTGCTCCTTGAGTTGTTCCTCCGTCAATTGCTCCTCCTCTTTTTGTTGCTCTTGTTTTTCTTTCATGACTTTCAAATAACCAAGTCTCATTTTGAGAGAAGGAGGGAGCTTGTCAAATTCCTCATTTGACAATTGCTCCAAGTTTTTCTCGTTCATTATTTTTTAGCTCCTTTCTGTTTGTGAGCTTCAAGTTTTGTCAATGCTTCAGCTTGAGACAGAACAACCTCTCCAGTCAGCTTGAACAGTTCATAAGCGTGAGGGAGCTGTCTTGAACCGTTCTTTCCAAGTCCTTTCATTAGCTCTTTCATTTCATAGTCTGTCGGAGCTGTTGGAACCTTGTCAGCTCCTTGAATTAAAGCGTCTGGGTAAAAGGTCAACAGCGTTGACATTGTTGGTTTAATGTCACGTTCACCAAATTGAGAAAATAGTTCACTATACTCTCTCAACTCCAGTTCATTTTGCTGTTGAATTGCTCCAGCGTCCTCAATTGCTTTCATAAGCTCGAAACGTCTTTTGTAAATTTCCTTTTCATATTCAATGAACTCATTGTTTTTCTTGTCAGCGAGTTCTTGACGTTCCTTTTTCAAGTCCTCAAGTTTAGCTTTGAAAATGCTTTTCTTTTCGACATTAAGGAGAGCGACTTGGTCAGACAGACTTTCAATTTCTTGGTCAACCTCTCGAATTTTAATTTCATAAGCTCGGACTTGGTTCTGGTCTCGGTGTTCTCCAAAGTTACTCAAAATATAGTCCTTTTTCTGTTGTTCCAGAGCTTTCTTTTCGTCTTGTTTTGCGGTCAGTTCCTTGACCAGCTCTCCCAGACTATTGTCAAATTTTTGAAGCTCCTCTTTGAATTGAATTAATTTTTTCATTTTCCATTCTCCTTTTTATTTAAATTCAATTTCTCCGTCCAACATTTTGAACAGAGTTTCCTTGTCAATGTAACGGAAAATTTCCGTTTGTATTCTTTCATTGACCTTACTTGTCAGCCGTCTTTGACCAATTTCAATTTTATTGATTAATGGCTGGGAACAACCAACAACGGACGCAAGTTCACGTTGAGACATTCCCAAAATATGACGGACTTTGACCAGCTCCTCACCAGTGAAAATTCTCATTTTCTCCAGCTCCTTTCAAAAGTATTTATTTTGAATACACTCCTCAAAAAAAAAGAGAGAGACTGTAAAACCAGCTTTGAAAAGTATTCATTTTGAATACACTCCTCCAAAAAAGAGAGAAGCTGGAAAAACCAGCTTTCAAAAGGGAGAAACGTAACGTCTTGACAAACTTGTCATTTTTTATGTATCAGACAAGGGTCTTCTGAAACTGTTTCCGCAATTTCATAAGACCTACAACCTCTAATCATTGTCGGGTTGTATTACCACGCAAGAAAGGAGGACATATTCGTCAATATGTGGCTCCATTTCAAAGGAGAATTGTAAAGGAAAAGGAAAGGTCACAAAGGAAAAGCATTAAACAAAGTCAAGCTCTGTCGTTCTGTTTTCCTCGTTTCTAGTTATTAGTGGGGCTAATTATTACAAAATACAACTACACGTCACAAGGTTTTATTTTTCTCGTTGTTGTCAGTGTTGGTTTTAACCTCGAACGGAGTGAGAGTAAAACAAAGTAATTACATTGTTATAACCGTGTTGTTTTATACAACGAAACAGCTCCAGCGTTGTGACATGATTTTTTGAAATTATTTATGTCACGGTCTGAAGTCGGTCTCGTTGAACTCATTGTCAGAAAAAGCTGTGAACCATCGTCAATAATGAGTTTGTGAATAATATTACCTAAAATAGTAATTTGGTAATTGACGAATTTGGTAATTGCCCTTATACTCGGTTATAGTAACATTTTGAAAATTAAATAAAGTGAGCTGGTCAAAATGACTGAACTTGAAAAAGCGGTTCAAGAAATTGTTGAGTCTCACGAGGACTGGAAAGAGGACTTTGTCCGAGACGTTCTCACTCATGGTTGTCAGTCTGGAGTCGTTGGAGAGCTTGTTTACTATTCAGATACTCATGAATGGACTGACAAACATTGGAACGACATTCAAGACCTCATTCACGAGTGGGAGCTAATGACTGGTGAAAACTTTCATATTCCAACAGAGACGGACTGGAAAAACTTTTTAGCTTGGTTCAGTTTTGAATGGACTGTTCAAAAGCTATATAGGACGGAAAATTTCCAAGTGAAAAACCGTTGAGGGAGAGAGTCAGTTCCAGAACTCTGCCCCCTAATTACCCTTTTGCTAAATTGCTTATTTACTAAATTGAAAAACTTCAATACAATTTCCTCGGTTCATTCCTCTTGAACCTCCAGACCTCCTCAAAGGTCGAACAGGGAAAGACCGTTGAACCTCACTCCTCCGAGGGTCAGCGTTGAAATAAATAGTTTGAAAGGGGAAATGTAATTGAACAAAGTAACAAAGCTAACTGTCGGAGTCGTTGCTGGTCTGTTGCTGGTCACTGGTTGTCAATCGAGTGAAAACGAGGTCACGAAACAAGACCTCCAGCAATTACAACAAGTCATGAAAATGAATGTAAGTCAAACGAAAGCGAGTCTGTCAGCAATGAGTCAGCTCGTGAAGGAACAGAAAGAAAGTCAGTTGGTTTACACGGTAACGAGTGAACGCTCTGACGGTTATGTGAAAACGGTCAACGGTCAAGGTCAGAATTGTTTTCTCTCTGACGTTGAAATGAACCTCATGGAGCTTCAAGAGGGAGACCAAGTCAAAATATTGTTGAACGAGTTCGGAGAGGTCGTATCTGTTGAGGGGGTGAACCCATGACAAGACAAGAGTTGTTTGAATATTTACGGTCAGAACTTGGAGCTGACGTTGACGGAATAACCGTTGAGGAGTACGCTCTGAAAATTGGTTATGTCTGGAACGAATATTCCCAGCGTTATGAACAAGTGACCGAGGTCTAAATTGTTGCTCGTTGCATTGCGGTCTTTGAAAACTAAAAATTTGAATGTCCTCTGGGAGAGGACGGAAGGAGAATGTTTATTATGGTATGGGGAACAAAAACCATTTTAGCTGGAGTTTTAGGAACTGGACTCATTGTTTCAACAATCACTTGGACTGGAGGAGCAAACATTGACTCCATTCGTTCCAGTGTAAACAACATTCAAAACAAGCTCACAACGGCAATTGCTGACAATAACTTTTTGAAAACGTCCTATGACACATTGAAAACAACTTTTGACGGAGCTGTTCAACAAGCTAATACAACAATCAATGACATGAAACGAGAACGAGAAATTCTCAACGGTCAAATTGAGGACTTGACCAAACAGCTCAACGACTTGAAAGCTCAAGGACAGACTGGTCAAGCAGAAGCTCAAGCAGAAATTGACCGTCTTGAAGCTGAACTTGAGAAAGCAAACGCTCAAATTCAAGCTCTGGACGAGGAAATAAAAGCTCTGGACTCTGGAACAACTTACACGGCTGTCAATAAAACGAGTTACACGGCTCCAACGACAGCAAACATTGACGATGGAACAGGAGTTTTTATCACGGCTGAAGCAACAGCTTTCAACAAAGCTGGAGCTGAAATCATGGCTCAAGAGTCTTACAGAAAAGCAATTGAAGCTGACCATTTAGCAAAAGGAATGGAGTTCACTATCATTGGGGTTGACGTTTACACAGAGGGAACTCAAACCTATTTGTCATATGTAATCAAACCAAAGGTCTCCGAGGTTGAAGCAATTTATTCTCAAGCTGTAAATGACTTATTAATGGCAATTGGAAAAGGTTCAATCAGTATTTTATATTACGAAAATATTGATGGTCAAAAAGCTGGTCTTTCAATGCTTCAATAGTTTGACCGCTTGAGTTGAGACGAGTTGAGAACAGTAAGGGGAGCGAGGTCATTTCCTCGGCTCCTCCTTTTTATTTTACCGAGAGGAGAATTTGAATAATGGCAACGAGTGACAAAACATTGCAATTAATGAAACAGACCTTTAATGAATGGAACGCTCTCAAACGTTGGGCAACGTTGGAGGACATTGAACGAGAAAAGGGGAACTATGACCAAGCGAGAACAATGGAAATTAATAAATTGAAATATATGGGACGAATTGAGTTGAGTCTCCGAGCTTTACAAAGTGAATTGAGATATGGTCAAGAACTAGAGGAACAAGCAAACTAGAAAACTGATAGGAACAACGAGGGAATAGTTCGGACTGTTCCCTTTTTACTGATTTACAAAATTGAGTTGTGGAGTAATTGCTTAAAGTGGTAATATTGTTTTGAAAATTACATACTAAAACAGAAAAAAGGAGGTTGAAACAGAATTGAAAACAGTTAGATTTAAATTAGCTCAAATATTATTCGATAGAAAAATGAGTCAGAAACAATTATGTGAAATAACAAATATTAGAGAAGCCACGCTTTCAACGATTATCCGCAACAATACATTAAAAATAAACTATGAACATTTGGGAACTATTATGGACGCTCTCAACATTACTGACTTTAATGAAATTCTGGAGCTTGTTGAGGTTCCAGACAATACGAGATAGTGAACGAGACCTTTTTCATAAATTGGAAAGGGTCTTTTTATATGGCAACAGGAACAGGAAAAACCGCTTTTCTACCTTTTTAATAGTTCCCAGTTAGGAACCTTTTGACATTCCCTTGAGGTTCCTTTGTGAAAGCTCCCAGACAAGACCGAACAACATGAAATGACTCGTTTTTAAAATTATGTAAAGAAAGAGTCACAACTTGAGAGAGACCTCGTTGAACTGAACAAGAGAAACAGTTCAAGGAGGTTTTTATTTTGGGAAAAAGGTTCAAGACGGAGCTGTCTGAACGGTCTGGAGTCGTTGGAAAGGTCTGTTCTGGTTGCATGGAATGGAAACCTTTGGAGGAATATTTCAGCAAAATGGACGGACTCGGAGGACGTTTCTCAAAGTGTAAACTTTGTAAAGGTTTCAAAGGGAAACAATACACAAAACTTGAAACAGTAAATGGAGTCACTGGAAAGAATTGCTCACAGTGTAATGAGTGGAAACCGCTGGAGGAGTTCAACAAAGACAGAGAATGTCTTGGAGGACGTAAAGCAAAATGTAAGGTCTGTTCAAAAGGATATTACAAAGAGAACAGAGACAAAATGCTGACACAACAAATTGAGTATTACACTGAAAACAAAGAAAAAATTCAAGAATATCATAAACAGTATTATTTGGAAAACGTTGAAACATACAGAGAAAGAAACTCTCAATGGATAAAGGAAAATAAAAAACGGTTCAGAGAACTGACGAGAAAATCTGGAAACAAATGGAGGAAGAACAATCCAGAAAAAGTGAATACTTTGAACCAGAAAAGAAAAGCAAAACAGAAAGCTCTCCCTCATGACTGGACTCAAAAAGAACGAGAGGAAACGCTCCAATATTTCGGAGGTTGCTGTTTGACTGGAGCAACAGAGAGCATTCATTTTGACCATGTCATTCCATTGGCAACAGGTCACGGAGGAACAGTTTTTGAGAACATGGTTCCTTTACGAGCTGACTTGAACCTTTCCAAGAGAGACTCCAATTTATTCCTCTGGTTCGAGGACAACAAGGAACGCTTTGACCTTTCTCAAGACCGTTTTGACAGTCTCATTGAATATCTGTCAGACCTCAACGGAATGACTCCAGAACAATATAGGGAGTATGTTTTCTATTGTCACGAGAATAAACAAGACCTCACTCAAATTTCATGAGTTGGGGTCTTTTTATTTGGGAACCTTTTGACATTCCCTCTGGGAACCTTTGTAAAGGAACCAAGTCCAAACAAGACAACAAGAGCTGACTCGTTATTTGAACTCGTTTAGAAAAGAGGAGTTTGAAAAGTTTTTGCTCCGAGTTGGTCACGACTCCAGACCTTTCTCGTTGTGTCAGACATAGGACAAATTCATTTGTTCATAGTCTGGGAATGAGGAGTGAGGAACCATGAGAGAACAGCTTGAGGAACTCTTGAAGGGGAAAGAACTGACCAGCTCCAAGACGGTTGACGGAGTTGGAACGGTTGAGGTTTATGGAAAATTAGATTTTGAGAAACTCGTTGAACGACTCTTGAAAAGCTCTCTAATAAAGTAAAACGCTGGAGGTCATTGAACCTCCTTTCTTTTTGTTTAATAGTTGCAAAATAGAAACAGTTCGTTTATAAACCATTGTTGCAATCATTTCCAGGTGGGCAAACTCCTCAGTTCCGATATCTGTAAGAAGTCCGATGACCTTATCCGGAATAGTATAGCGCTGATTCAAATATCTTAGGGCAGCAGCAAGTTCACCGTCCGCTCCCCCATATTGTTCAATTAGATACTTTGCCAGTTTGGGATTGCATGTGCTTACCCTCACTGGATATTGCAGCTTCTTTTCATAAACCCACATTTTTTCTCAGCTCCTTTCGGAAGTCCGCTAATCTATTGAGCGCCTTCATGCAAGAAGGCGCCTGTAAACCAAATTTATACTTGCCAAGGCCACGGGGCATCATCCCAATTCCATGGCTGACCGGAATAGCTGTGTCCAAATTGCATTAATGGACCATACTTGCTCTCAATGGCATTTCTCAGTTTTTTTCGTTCCTTTGCATAGTGATTGAATTGCTTAATGGCTTCTGTATCATTGTTATGAGTGTCAAGGTATAGAGTCAGTTCCACAAGGACAAAATCCACAGCCTGAAGCTGTTCAAGGAGCTGATAGTAATCTGCCGGCAATTGTTTCATGGCTATTGTCCCTCCCTGGCTTTTTCATAGGGACTGTACCATGGATCATAGAAAGCCTTCCAAAGCGTTCCTGCTCTTAAAGCCTCCATTGGTGTAAATTGTTCAAGTCCTGGCGGCTGAAATCCCATATATAGATTTGGAGGAGTGGAATAGGTTTTGACCTTTACCGGAGTGCAAGGGTCAAAGGGGCTGACATATGGGTGCCAGGTTTTACGGAGTGTATTCATTCATAATCCCTCCTTTTTATGCGTCATTGAAACTTATGAAAAGTGCAGTGTTTTTATGATTGTTTACTCTAATAAAAAGAGGGGAAAGTTGAGGTGATGGCGAAATTAAATGTTAGGTCTAATTAATATTACTCTGAGGTGATGGCAATGTTTGTGAAAAGTATCATGATCCCCAAACATACCTGTTATACAATCGGACAGGATGCAGCATTGATAGACGCTCTGGCTTTGCTGGAGGACCACCAGATAGACGGGCTTCCTGTATTGGATGGCGACCAATATGCCGGCATAATTACAAGATATGGAATATATGAGAACTTCTTTTTGTCAGGGAAATCAAAGGAAGATTTTCTTGAAGGGACATTGGTAAAGGATATTGCCACACATCAGGAGCTATATTTAAAAGGAAATGAGATTTTTGAAAAAACGCTTCTGGATTTAAAGGATTTCCCTTTACTAGCAGTTTTGGGCGATAATCGTAAATTTCTGGGCATTGTTACTCGCTTTGATGTTCTCGCTCAATTCCAGTCCGCCTTCGGCACCAATAAATCCGGCGTCAGGATTGCGTTTACTTCTGTAGAAGCGGAAGGGCGAATAGCACGTTTAGCCGAAATCGCCCATTATTTCCATGAGCACATCATTTCCCTTGTAACCTTTGATGAAACAGACAAACTGGTCCGCCGCATCGTGATGAAGGTGGAAAAAAATAATAATATGGATAAGTTCATCAGCAGGCTTGAAAAGTCCGGTTTCCGTGTTTTGGATATAACAGAGGATTAATGTAAATATAGTCAACAAAATAAATCCTTCTCATACACTTTGTATGGGAGGGATTTTTAGTGTTTTTTATTTTCCTGAAGCTAATGACAGGCTTTATTAGCGGCATTTTATTTATTAAATTTTTTCCGGTGTCTATTCCAATGGGCATCTCGGATATGATTGTCATTTTTGTACTGGAGCCGGCGGGCTTCGTCCTGGGAATGACTTTTTTCCTTATCGCCTTTATAGCCAACGCAGAGATTATTAGAAGTATAATCGAGTGGACCGCCAGGCTTTTAAAAAATATGAGGTCATTAAAACATATTGATGCTTTATTTGGGCCTGTGCTGAGTTTATTGCTTATTGGAGGCTTTTTTGTTTTGTCAGTCCTTTCGCCATGGGAAGCATTTGCCCTTTTCTGTTTTTCAGTAATTTATGGTATTATTTCTTTAGATTTCAAGAAAATCACTTTTGCCGAAGACTGATTGAAGGCGATTGATGCAGGGGGATTTATGATATACTTAATAGCTTTGGCCTTAATTGGCGGTGTGTGTTTACTAATGTTTATGCTTAGGGAGGCATTTGCAGATAGAATTATATATAAAGAGCTTTCTTTTCCTGAATTCCCGGAAAGCTTCGGTGAAGTAAAGCTTTTTTTTATTTCTGATATTCATAAACGGACGGTGTCAGAAACGATAATCGGGGAGATTAAAGAGAAGAAGCCTGACCTGGTCATCATCGGCGGCGATCTCTTGGAAAAAGGAGTCCCTTTTGAAAGAGTAAAGAAAAACCTAATGGGGTTAAAGGAATGCGGGCCCGTCTATTTCGTTTGGGGGAATAATGACTATGAAGTGGATTATCATCAGCTCGATGCTCTGCTCCTCGAATGCGGAGTAAAAATTCTTGATAATACTGCCCTTTCCTTTGAATCAAATGAAGGAGAACGTTTTATTTTGATGGGAACAGATGATCTCAGCAAGGATAGAGATCGGCTTGACCTTGCACTTAAGGATGCGGGTTCAGGAGGATTTCGGGTGCTGGTCAGCCATGACCCAAGAATCATTAACAGTATAAAAAAAGAACAAAATATTCACCTGGTCTTAAGCGGACACACGCATGGCGGGCAAATTCATATTTTCGGGTTTAGCCCATATGAGAAGGGGCAGATAAAAGTACTGCCGCAAACAACAATTCTGATCAGCAACGGCTACGGTACGACCGGTGTGCCATTGCGGCTGGGGGCAAAGCCGGAAACTCATTTCATTACTCTTAATAAAGGCTGAAAATAAAACACACCCAGATTTTACAGTTCCAGCGACGGTTTTTTATAATTAGTAATGAATGGAGGGCTGGGCATGGCAACAGAAGAAGGAAAGTATAATATTAAGGCTGTATCTAAGATGCTCGGCATTCAGCCAGGAACGTTAAGAGCATGGGAAAGACGGTATCAAATCGTTGCTCCCAAGAGAAATGAATCAGGCCACAGGCTATATACAGAAGAACATATCAAAGTGTTAAAATGGCTGATCAGGAAAGTGGATCAGGGTTTTTCCATAAGCCAGGCTGTTTCCCTTTTGGAAAATAAGGAATTAAATGCCGAGCCGCTTCAGATGGATAAGGAAGGTGATCGGTCTGGTGCCCTCGCCAATGAGCTTCTTGAAGCTCTTCTTCAGTTTAATGAATCAAAAGCACATGATTTAATTAATCAGGCTTTTAGTTTTTATACCATAGATAAAGTCCTAATTGATATATTAGGCTCTCTTCTTGTAAAAATCGGACTTCTGTGGGAAGAGGGGAAAATAACAAGTGCACATGAGCATTTTGCCTCATCCATATTAAGATCCAGAATTGGGATGATTCTCCATTCTTTTCCGCATAACGGGGTCCTGCCAAAGGTGATAGCAGTCTGCGGACCTGGAGAAGCTCATGAATTAGGGCTTTTAATTTTTACTTTATTTTTACGCAGAAGGGGATTTGAAGTCGTTTACCTTGGGACAAGCATTGCTGAAGAAGATATTGATACTGTGATTGAAATTGTTAAACCAAAGTTTGTATTCTTTTCCTGTACGATGAAGTCCAACGTACCTGAAACCCTAAAACTTCTAGAGAGACTTACAGATACTTATGGGAAACTGCATGTAGGCCTTGGGGGATTCGGCATTGATACCCTTAGTAATGAAGAAAAAATGAAGTATGAACAGTTTATTCCCGGCGGTTCCACACATGAATGGGAAGAATGGATTAGAGAACGGCTCCTATAATATAAGATCTGGCGGTTAATTGCCGGGTCTTTTCTTTTTTTAAGTCATACAAAATAAGACGACTCACAAACTGAGCAATGTTTCATACACTAAACCAAAGAGTTGGTTCAGGGCAGGGGGCTTATTATGCGCTTAGAACGTTTGAATTATAATAAAATCAAAATCTTTCTAACATTAGATGATTTGAATGATAGGGGACTGACTAAGGAAGATGTCTGGAAGGATTCTCTAAAATGGCACCAGCTTTTTCATGAGATGCTGGAAGAGGCAAGTGAAGAATTTGGAGTAGACATTCAAGGCTCAGTTGCTGTGGAGATATTCTCCATGCAGGCTCAGGGAATGGTTATGATCGTTACAATGGAGGAGCAGATGGATGAAGAGCTCCTTGAGGATGGTTTTATTGAAATGCAAGTAACTGTTGAGGGCAGTGAAGATATATTATTCGAGTTCCAGGATTTTGAAGATGTAATTCAAATGGCTAAAGAGCTGAATCGTGTGCAGATTGAGGAAGGAAGCGTATATTGTTATAAAGAAATGTATTATTATCATGTTACAGATTTAGCGGGAGAAGACATTCATAGAGTTATTGCCATATTAGCTGAGTACGGTGATTCAGACTTTACCAGCATACATGTAATTCAGGAATATGGGAAAGTACTTATCGAGTCCAATGCTGTAAAAAAGCTGATTGAATACTTTTCATAAGGCGGAAGAGGGGGAGATCCTCTTTTTTTTTTGAACAAAGGCAGTCTCTTTTTTTGCAGGCTGCCACAGGGATCAGCAGGCAGGATGATAACAGCGAAATGCAGTGAATTTGGATTAAATGGTCATGAACTATATAAAAATTGGGTAAAACAAGTATAGTTAATCAGCTGCAATAATAGCATAAAAATGGAAAAGTTTTTAAATATACAGTAAAGAAGGAAATGGGATGTTTCTTTTAGGCTTAAACGGGAAAACGGGTACTAGGAGTAAACAGAAAATTCCCTTTAATACCAAGGCTGAGAGCGGTTTCATAAAAAAATTAAAAAATGCGGAAAAGTAGATTATTCTTCTTGCATAAATTAGGCAAAGGTGTATACTAATCCATGGAAGCGGACAACTAATGAAAGTGATTTTTCTAGGAGGTTTACAAATGGTAGCCGAGAAAGGTACTGATTCAAATAAAGCTGAAAAATTGGACGTCTTAAAGTCGACTCAAACTGTCATACATAAGGCTTTAGGGAAGCTGGGATATTCGGATGAGGTATATGAGCTTCTAAAAGAGCCAATTCGCATGATGACAGTGAAAATTCCTGTACGGATGGATGACGGAACAGTAAAAGTCTTTACTGGCTACCGGGCCCAGCATAATGATGCAGTGGGTCCTACTAAAGGCGGTATTCGTTTTCACCCGAATGTAACTGAAAAGGAAGTAAAGGCACTGTCAATTTGGATGAGCTTAAAATGCGGAATTGTGGATCTTCCATATGGCGGAGGTAAAGGCGGAATCGTTTGTGACCCTCGCGATATGTCCTTCGGTGAGTTAGAGCGGCTAAGCCGCGGGTATGTACGGGCAATCAGTCAAATTGTGGGGCCGACTAAGGATATTCCTGCACCTGATGTATTTACCAATTCGCAGATCATGGCATGGATGATGGATGAATACAGCCGGATTGATGAATTTAACTCTCCAGGCTTCATTACCGGTAAACCACTTGTACTTGGCGGTTCACATGGACGGGAATCAGCAACAGCTAAAGGGGTTACAATTTGCATCCGGGAAGCTGCCAAGAAAAAAGGCATTAATCTGGAAGGTGCAAGAGTTGTTGTTCAGGGATTCGGGAACGCTGGAAGTTTCCTCTCAAAGTTTATGCATGATGCCGGTGCAAAGGTTGTTGGCATTTCAGATGCATATGGCGGTTTATATGATCCGGAAGGCCTTGATATCGATTACCTCTTGGATCGCCGAGATAGCTTTGGCACTGTGACAAAATTGTTTAATGATACAATTACAAATAAAGAGCTGCTTGAGCTTGATTGCGATATTCTTGTTCCTGCGGCCATCGAAAATCAGATAACAGAAGACAATGCACATAATATAAGAGCAGGCATTGTAGTGGAGGCGGCTAACGGCCCAACTACTTTGGAAGCTACACGAATCCTTTCTGAGCGAGGGATACTGCTTGTCCCTGATGTACTGGCTTCTGCCGGCGGTGTAACAGTTTCATATTTCGAATGGGTACAAAATAACCAGGGATATTACTGGACTGAAGAAGAAGTAGAAGAAAAGCTTGAGAAGGTAATGGTTAAGTCATTTGATAATATTTATCAGACGTCCCAAACCCGCCGTGTGGATATGCGCCTGGCTGCTTATATGGTTGGTGTGAGAAAAATGGCGGAAGCTTCAAGATTCCGCGGATGGATTTAATTATAAATTTCCATTTGTGAAAGTAAGACATTTGAATAATCATAAAAAATCTCCTATCATAAACTGATGGGAGATTTTTTTATAAACCAAAATATGGAATTTTTTCCTTGGTATTGATTAAGGAGTGAGAATCTTGAATATAGACGCTATTATTGTTGGCGGAGGACCCTGCGGATTGGCAGCTGCCATAGCCCTTCAGGAAGCTGGGCGTAACCCGCTTGTTATCGAAAAGGGCAATATTGTAAACGCAATTTACCACTATCCAACACACCAAACTTTCTTCAGCACGAGCGAAAAGCTCGAAATCGGCGGGGTACCCTTCATAACGGAAAATTACAAGCCTAAGAGAAACCAGGCGCTGACTTATTACCGGGAAGTAGTGAAAAGAAAGGGCATTAAGATTAATGCCTTTGAAAAAGTTCTCCAAGTAATTAAAAATCAATCTGAGATATTTGAAGTACTAACAGATAAGGGCGTTTATACCTCCAATAACGTAATAATTGCTACAGGGTATTACGACCATCCAAATTACATGGGAGTTCCAGGAGAGGACCTGCCAAAGGTTTTTCACTATTTCAAAGAAGCCCACCCTTATTTTGACAAAGACGTAACGGTAATTGGCGGGAAAAACTCAAGCGTCGATGCTGCGATCGAACTGGTTAAAGCAGGAGCCAGAGTTACGGTGATCTATCGCGGAACAGAATATTCACCAAGCATAAAGCCATGGATCCTGCCTGAATTTGAGTCCTTAGTTAGAAATGGCGTCATTAACATGAAATTTAGTGCACATGTGAAAGAAATCAGTGAAAATAAGCTGACCTACATGGTGGATGGCCAGCAATTCGACATTAAGAACGATTTTGTATTTGCCATGACTGGCTACCATCCGGACCACGGATTTTTAAGGAGTATGGGGATTCAAATAAATGAAGAAACAGGCCGCCCTCATTATAATCCTGAAACGATGGAAACGAATGTTCCTGGAATATTTATTGCGGGTGTGATAGCTGCCGGAAATAATGCCAACGAAATTTTTATTGAAAATGGCA
Organism: Cytobacillus sp. NJ13; assembly: GCA_030348385.1. Taxonomy (NCBI): domain Bacteria; kingdom Bacillati; phylum Bacillota; class Bacilli; order Caryophanales; family Bacillaceae; genus Cytobacillus; species Cytobacillus sp. NJ13. The sequence continues at coordinate 5,046,417 of JAUCFP010000006.1, forward strand.
GATTCCATGGCGGACAAATTGCGAAAGCTATATTTGAAAAAGAGAGTGGCAATAACAAAGGCTGATCACATGGGATCAGCCTTTGTTATTGGATATTTATATTTGAAAAATCTCTTCGATATTTTGCTGGGTTTCCAGTCCGATTAGCAGTTTAATTCTTGCTTTTTGCCCGTTTAGTCCATTAGAGAAAATAACACCCATGTCCTTAAGGTGTTTTCCGCCTCCGTCATAGCCATATACATCTTGAGCAATTCCATTGAAACATCGGGAAACCAATACAATCGGAATGTTCTTTTCTGTAAGAGCTTTAATGCCTTCGATTGTGGCTGGTGGCAAATTCCCTTGTCCAAGTGCTTCAATTACAACTCCGTCAAAATCTAAATCACCTATCGCATACAGCAGAGAAGAATCCATTCCGGCAAATGCTTTAATAAGTGTAACTTTTTTTACAATAGCATCTAAAGGATAATATTCTCTATTTGTGGGCGTGTTATGGAATAATACACCTCTCTTTGTGACAATTCCGATTGGTCCATACTGCGGGCTTTGGAAAGTAGATACATTGCTTGTGTGTGTCTTTGTCACATTTTCCGCCGTATGAATTTCATCATTTAAAACGACCAGAACCCCTTTGTCTTTTGCTTCTTCGCATGCAGCTACGCGAATGGAGGACATTAGGTTGTAAAGTCCGTCAGAGCCAATTTCATTACTTGATCTCATAGCACCTGTAACAACGATTGGAAGGGATGTTTTTACAGTCAGATCCAGGAAATAGGATGTCTCTTCTAATGTATCTGTCCCATGGGTAATTACTACGCCGCTAATCTCTTCTTTTGCCAGGCTTTTTTCAATGATTTCCTTCAATTTAAGCATTTCTCTCGGTGTTATATGCGGTGAAGGGAGATGAAAAGGCTCTTCAACCAGTAATTCTGCAAGGGAAAGCAGTTCCTTTGTTTTTTCAGTTAATGGATTATTGTCTGTCGGCTTAACAGCACCAGTTGCTGCATCCTCACTCATTGAAATGGTGCCTCCGGTGTGTATAACAAGTATCTTTTTTTTCTCCATGTTAATCCCCCAATTTTAGCTTTGAATTAAATTATGATGCGAAATATTTGTTTTCCAATATTTGAATAATCATTTTAATTCTTTCTATATCATGATACGATTAAGAAAACAGATTGAAAAGAGGGCAGCTCATGCTGGGAATATTATCCGCTGGCATCGCGCCGGGGTTGGCACTATTAAGCTATTTTTATTTAAAAGATCAATATGAGTCTGAACCCATATCAATGGTTTTTAAAACTTTTTTGTTTGGTGCTTTGCTCGTGTTCCCCATCATGTTTATCCAGTATGTTTTAGAGACTGAAGGGGTGCTTCAATCCAGTTTGATGGATGCATTTCTGTCCTCAAGCCTGCTGGAAGAATTCTTTAAATGGTTTATATTATTTTATACTATTTATCAGCATATAACATTTGATGAACCATATGATGGAATTGTGTATGGTGCTTCTGTGTCACTTGGCTTCGCCACTGCAGAAAATATCTTCTATCTCGTCGCGCTCGGTGTGGAACACGCTCTTGGAAGGGCCTTGCTTCCGGTTTCCAGTCATGCTCTCTTTGGTGTTATCATGGGCTATTATATAGGAAAAGGAAAATTCTCGGCAACCTCGACAAAAAAATGGATAGCCTTCTCGCTCTTTATACCTTTTCTCCTTCACGGTATTTACGACTACATCCTGATTTCCCTAAAACATTGGATTTTTATCATGTTTCCCTTTATGATTTTCCTTTGGTGGCTGGGCTTAAGAAAAGTCAAAAAAGCAAGGGCACATAGCGTGAACCACATGAATAATCAATTCGATATACAGAAAACTCTCCATTCCTGATGGAGGGTTTTTTATTTTGCCGAAAACCGCTCCTAAAGTAAAAAGACACAAGTTATTGAATAAAAAGCCAAGGACTACAAAAAATAGGGTCAATGAAAAAAGATTGACTTTTGGAGGTTTAAATCCATGAAAAAGAATTTTTTGGCAGGAAAGGTTCTTCTCATAATCTCGCTTTGTGTTCTGGGAATTCCATTGAGCGGGAATATGGACAAAGCTAATGCCTTTTCGAACCAGGTTATCCAGCACGGAGCAGTGGGAGATGATGTAATCGAGCTTCAGTCCCGCCTGCAGTATTTAGGATTTTACAATGGGAAAATCGATGGAGTTTTTGGGTGGGGAACCTATTGGGCGCTTAGGAATTTTCAATATGAATTCGGACTTCCGATAGACGGGCTTGCTGGCCAGGAAACAAAAAACAAGCTTGCGAAAGCATCCAAATATAACGAGCAGTATGTGAAAGAACAAATCAATAAGGGCAATAAATTTACCCATTATGGCGGAGTGGACACTGAAAAGCAGACTAAGCCACAGCAAGGTGGATCTTCCGGGGGAACGGCACAGCAGCAGGAAGCTCCTAAAAAGCCAACTGCTGCAAATGTGCCTAACGGATTCTCAGAAAATGATATCCAGCTGATGGCGAATGCTGTTTATGGAGAATCAAGAGGGGAACCGTACACAGGCCAGGTGGCAGTTGCCGCAGTAATCTTAAACCGTGTAGACAGTGCTTCATTTCCAAACACTGTTTCTGGCGTTATATTTGAGCCTCGTGCTTTTACTGCCGTTGCCGATGGACAGATATGGTTAACGCCGAATGATACAGCAAAAAAAGCCGTCCTTGATGCCATCAATGGATGGGATCCAACAGGCGAGGCACTGTATTACTTTAATCCGGATACAGCTACAAGCGGATGGATTTGGACACGGCCGCAAATCAAGCAGATTGGAAAACATATATTCTGTAAATAGAGGGGTGAATGATCATGCTTAGAGGAATTCTCATAGGCGTACTTGCACTGGGTGTTGCCGGTACAGCGTTTTGGGGCTATCAGGAACACCGGGAGAAAAATGCAATCCTAATTAATGCCGAAAATAATTATCAAAGGGCATTTCATGATTTAACTTACCAAATTGACCTATTGCATGACAAAATCGGAACAACCTTAGCGATGAATTCGAGAGCTTCACTATCACCTGAATTGGCAGAAGTATGGAGATTGACTTCAGAAGCTCACTCAGATGTTGGCCAGCTGCCTCTCTCGCTTCTTCCTTTCAATAAAACAGAAGAGTTTCTATCCAATATCGGAGATTTCAGTTATCGGACAGCAGTAAGGGATTTGGAGAAGGAACCTTTATCGGATAAGGAACATCAAACACTAAAGCAGCTCTATAAACAGTCTGCTGATGTTCAGCAGGATTTGCGCAAAGTTCAGCATATGGTGCTTGAAAAGAACTTGCGGTGGATGGATGTAGAAATGGCGCTCGCTTCCAATGAGGAAGCTGCAGATAATACAATCATAGATGGATTTAAGACAGTGGAAAAAACGGTTGAAGGCTATGGAGAGACTGACTTTGGACCTGCATTTGTAAATATGCAGAGGAAGGATGAAAATTACAAATATCTTAAGGGCAAAGAAATAACAGAAGAAGAAGCTGCACGAATAGGTCAGCAATATGCAAGTCTGGGAAATAATGTGAATATCAGAGTGACGGAAAACGGCAAAGGATCTGATTACGGGTTTTATAGTGTCAGTATTCAAAATAAAAAAACAAAAGAAGAAGCAAACATGGATATCACTAAAAAAGGCGGTTATCCAATCTGGTTTATACTGGATCGGGAAGTGGCGAAACAAAAAGTAAGCCTTAATGAAGCAAGCAATAATGCGGTTAAATTTCTGAAAGACAATGGCTTTAAGGACCTTGATTTATTTGAGAGTGCCCAGTATGACAATTTAGGGGTATTTACCTTCGTGTCCAATCAGGATGGCGTAAGAATTTATCCGGACTCCATTCGTGTGAAAGTTGCGCTTGACAATGGCAGAATGGCAGCCTTTTCAGCTGAAGATTATTTAAAAGCTCATCATCAGAGAGAAATTCCTGAGCCTCTAATTACTGCAGAAGAGGCGAGAACAAAGGTGAATCCACAGCTGAAAGTCATGGAAGACAGACGGGCAATAATCATTAATGATTTGAATCAGGAAGTTTCCTGTTATGAATTTCTGGGCACATTGGGTGAAGATACCTACAGAATCTATATTAACGCAGAAACAGGACAGGAAGAAAAAGTAGAAAAGCTAAAAAATGCTGAACCAGTATTTGAAGATGTACTGTAGAGAAAGCCGGATAGGCTTTCTTTTTTTTGTTTTAAATAGTATTTGGGTCTTTTTGCCCAAATACTTCAAAAATGCTATTGCAGGATTCTTTTATACCGGTCATAATTAAATGACAAGATTATCCTTTTAATAAGGGGAAGTGTGTCAGTGTGATAAATATTGGAGAGACATTGCTGCTGGAATTAACGTACTCGGAAAAAACCGAGAAATATAAATGCAAGCTTGCTGAAAGAGAAGGAAATAATCTATATATTGATTATCCAATAAATCAGGAAACGAATAAAACTGCTTTCCTGCTCGATGGGACTCAGCTGAAGGCAACCTTTTTGGCTGAAGATGGGACGGTATATCTTTTCGAAAGCGAAGTTAAGGGAAGAGTTAAGCTTAAGATCCCGATGATGATTTTATCATATCCGGGGGACGAACATTTGGTGAAAATTCAGCGGCGCCAGTTTGTCCGGGTTGAAACACCTGTTGATGTTGCTATCCACCCGGAAAGTAATGAATTTATTCCTTTTGTATCCGTTACGGATGATATTAGTGCGGGCGGGGCTGCAATTATCGCACAAACGAGCAGCTCTTTAAAAGCGAATATGCAAATACATACTTATTTCGTATTAGCTATGCAAAACGGCGATAATTATTATTTGCGGCTTAAAAGTAAAGTAATCAGAGTTTCTGAACTCCAAAATGGAAAAACGCTTATTTCTGTTCAGTTTATGGAGACAAGCCCCCAGGACAGGCAATTGCTTCTGCGCTTTTGTTTCGATAGGCAATTGGCCATGAAGAAAAAAGGCCTGGAAATATAAATAAAGGAATATTTTTTATACTCACCTCTCATAATAGATGGTGAAGTCTATTGGCTTATTCTTATATTACCAGTTGGAGAGATGGCAATGATGAAAACGGTGGAGAGGATTATTCTAAAGTTAATTATTGTGCAATTTGTTTTCTTGCTGTTCACTCAATTTTTCTTTCATCATATGGATGCTTTTCCGGAATTAAGGCAGCTGACACAGTATGAGGGTGTAACAGATCAGAATTTTACTGAACTGCTTGAAACGTTCAGGAAAAATTATTAGCAGGCAGGCGCCTGCTTATTTTTGTGCTGGCAGTCGTGTAAAAACGATTATTTATAAGTCTTTTAGGGGCTATTTTAAAAAATTTGCAAGACTTAAAAAACAGCTTAATAATGCACTGATGCAGACTTATTATGTTAAAATAAAGCTGAATGAACCTGGGGAAGAAGCGGCCAGGGGTACAGGAGGAACTATGAGCAAACGTATATCAATTGCAATTGACGGCCCAGCTGCTGCAGGGAAAAGTACAGTAGCAAAGATTGTGGCAGAAAAATTATCTTACATATATATTGATACTGGTGCCATGTATCGCGCCTTGACTTATAAAGCGATTCAGAAGAATGCAAGTCTTGAAGATGAAGCTTCTCTTATGGAGATTCTAAACAATTCAGTTATTGAACTGCAGCCAGGCGAAAAAGGGCAGTTAATTTATCTGGACGGGCAGGATGTGACAAATGAAATCAGGACTTCTGTAGTGACAAATTCTGTTTCTATAGTTTCCATGCATAAGCTGGTTAGAGAAGAAATGGTGTTGCGCCAGCAAAGCTTTGCTTTAAATGGAGGAGTGGTAATGGATGGACGGGATATCGGAACCCATGTCCTGCCCCATGCAGAAGTAAAGATTTTTCTTTTAGCCTCTGTCGATGAAAGAGCTGTAAGACGACATAACGAAAATATCCAGAAGGGATATCCATCTGATCTTGAGAAGCTGAAGGAAGAAATTTCTTTAAGGGACAAATTGGACTCTGAACGTGAAGTAGCTCCATTAAAGAAAGCAGATGATGCAATAGAGATTGATACAACTTCTTTGTCAATTGGACAGGTAGTCGATAAGATAATGGATCTGGCTATTGAAAGGATTGGTTCAAAGTGAATCTCTATTCTTTTGCCAAAGCAGCAGTCTATGGAGTCCTAAAACCCATATATAGATTTGAAGTAATTGGGAAGGAGAACTTTCCTGCTGAAGGGGGCGCCCTTTTATGCTCCAATCATATAGATAATCTCGACCCCCCGGTAGTCGGCATTAATGCTCCAAGGCCAGTTTATTTTATGGCAAAGGAGGAGCTTTTTAAAGTACCGGTCCTGGGGAAAATTCTTCCCGATCTAAACGCATTTCCTGTCAAGAGAGGAATGAGTGACAGGGAGGCATTAAGAAAAGGGCTTGGGATCTTAAAAGAAGGAAATGTTTTAGGGCTGTTTCCAGAGGGTACTAGAAGTAAAACGGGGCAGCTGGGGAAAGGGCTGGCGGGAGCAGGTTTTTTTGCTCTCAGGTCAGAAGCGCATGTCGTTCCCTGCGCCATTATTGGCCCCTATAAAGCTTTTTCAAAATTAAAAGTTGTTTACGGAAAACCAATTGATATGAAAGAGCTAAGGGAAAGAAAGGCTTCGGCGGAGGAAACCACCGAAATGATTATGTCAGAAATACGTAAATTAATTGAAGATTATTCATAGACCTTCTTGCTTGACAAAAAACTTCTTTTGTAAGAAGTTAGTAAAAAGGCATTTTTTAAAAAGGCGAAAATATTCGAAAAATAAGGCTGTCCTTTACTTTGAACTTCAAGAATTGTCTAGCGCAAGCAGCCTACCCCCTCGAGCTTGTCGGGGGCGGGCAAGGCGCTTGCGCTTTTCTTATGAGGGCAGAAAGAGACATTCAACAGCAGTTGAAAAATAGCCTGCAAAATAAATAGCCATTCGAGTATTTCTGCTGCTGACACAGGGTTCTTGCCTGGATGGCAGGCAGTTGAATACAGATTAAAAATTTGAAAGCAGCCATTGGATTAAGGAGGAATACATATGTCAGAGGAAATGAATCAAGTAGAAGTTAAAAATTTTGAGGTGGGTGACAAGGTAAAAGGCCAAGTTACCAAAGTTGAAGAAAAGCAAGTCATTGTAGACCTTGCTGACAGCAAACTGGATGGGATAATCCCAATCAGCGAGCTTTCAAGCCTTCATATTGAAAAAGCAGGCGATGCGGTTTCAGAAGGAGATGAGCTCGAGCTTGAAGTTTTAAAAGTGGAAGAAGAAGCCCTTATTCTTTCTAAACGAAAAGTTGATGCTGGGAAATCTTGGGAAACCCTCGAAAAGAAATTCAATGAGGGTGAAGTTTTTGAAGCAGAAATAAAAGATGTTGTTAAAGGCGGTTTAGTAGTAGACCTGGGTGTGCGCGGATTTGTTCCTGCTTCCCTGGTTGAAGCTCACTTTGTTGAGGACTTTACTGATTATAAAGGCAAAACGATGACATTTAAAATTGTAGAGCTTGATAAAGATAAAAATCGCCTGATTCTTTCTCACCGTGCTGTAATAGAGGAAGAAAAAGGAAAACAGAAACATCAAGTGCTTGAATCCCTTCAGGCAGGTCAGGTTTTGGATGGAACAGTTCAAAGAATTACTGACTTTGGAGCATTTGTTGATATCGGCGGGATTGATGGTCTTGTCCATATTTCCCAGCTTTCTTATGAGCATGTAGAGAAGCCTTCAGATGTTGTGGAAGAAGGCCAAAAAGTGAAAGTGAAAGTATTAAGTGTAGATCGGGACAATGAACGCATTTCACTTTCCATTAAGGAGACTTTGCCAGGGCCTTGGGATAATATCAGTGAAAAGGCTCCTAAAGGAAGCACTCTCGATGGAACAGTAAAAAGACTTGTTTCTTATGGAGCATTTGTGGAAGTTTTCCCAGGTGTAGAAGGACTTGTCCATATTTCTCAAATTGCGCATAAGCATATTGGAACTCCTCATGAAGTATTGAGCGAAGGACAGGAAGTAAAAGTAAAGGTTCTTGATGTGAACGAACAGGACCAGCGCCTTTCATTGAGCATCAAAGATCTTCTTGAAAAAGAACAGGAAGAAGTGACTGACTATGAACTTCCTGAAGAAAATAAAGGCTTCTCGCTTGGTGATATGATTGGCGACCAGCTAAAGAATTTAAAAAAGTAATGGTGATAAATTGTGTCTAGATCAAAACGTAAATGGGATCATATCCAGCATGCTTTGGCAACGGGCCAAAACAGCAATACCGGTTTAGAGGATATTGCATTTATTCATCAAAGTCTTCCTGATGCGTTTCTTGATCAGGCTGATTTAGGCACTTCAATTGGCGAACTTACATTAAGTTCGCCAATTTTTATAAATGCCATGACAGGGGGCGGAGGAGAAAGAACGGTTCAAATTAATCGGGATCTCGCCCTGGCTGCCAGATCAACAGGCCTTGCTATGGCAGTAGGATCTCAAATGTCTGCATTGAAGGATCCAAGTGAAGCAGAATCCTACAGGGTTGTCAGGAGAGAAAACCCCAGTGGAATTATCTTTGGCAACTTAGGCAGCGAAGCTACAATCGATCAGGCAAAAGCAGCGGTTGATATGATTGAAGCAGATGCATTGCAAATTCATTTAAATGTTGTCCAGGAATTGACCATGCCTGAAGGTGACCGTGATTTTCGGGGTGCCTTAAAAAGAATTGAAAATATCGTCTCCCATTCTGAAGTTCCAGTATTTGTAAAAGAAGTAGGATTTGGCATAAATAAAGAAACAGTTTCAATGCTTGCATCAGCCGGTGTTACAGCAATCGATATTGGCGGATTTGGCGGAACGAATTTCTCCCGCATAGAAAATGCAAGAAGAGAGAGACTTCTAACGTTTTTCAATGAGTGGGGAATCCCGACAGCTGTCTCCATTGCAGAAGCTGCATCTTTGGAAAAAGATATTGATGTCATAGCTTCGGGAGGCATCCAGACAAGCCATGAAATAGCTAAGGCAATTGCTCTTGGTGCAGGAGCTGCAGGGTTGGCGGGATACTTTTTGAAAGTTCTCATGAAAGAAGGACTTGAAGAACTCATTGAAGAGATTAACAATATGCATACCGAATTGAAAGTGATCATGACTGCCTTGGGGGCAGCAAACATCGCCCAGCTTCAGCAGGCTCCAATTATCATAACTGAAAGGACCCATCATTGGCTGAATGAACGTGGCATTGATACAAAAGCATATTCCCAGCGGATAATCCAAAAGTAAAGCTCTCGTCCAATGACGAGAGCTATTTTTTTGTCTTCAAAAGGAAGTAAATATTAAATTTTGGACATCGAAGACTGTCTAGCTCCACAAGGAACGCTTCGACAGCCTAATCATCGCACGATTAAAAGCGTAGCTTTTAAGAGGAGCGCCTGCCCCCTCGAGGTCACAAGCTTGACCAGTTTCGGCTCCTAGGGACGAAAGACTAGCCAATCCCTTCCAGAAGGAAAGAACACCTTCTTGCAGGGCTCGTCTTATGCTGGTCGTCCCTGGGCAGTCGCCTCCACATTTCGGGCAAGCCTCCCAAAAAGGCAAAAAACGCCTTTCCAGGAGGCTCGTCTTGTGCTTGAGGCCCACAGGACAAGGATGGCTTCGTCAGCATAAACATCGCACGACCAAAAGCGGCAGCTTTTGGGAGGATGTGGGTCATGCAGACGTTGCCACAGGACGTGGCGTTCTTAGTCTGCGTTCCTTTGGGAGCAAGGCGCTTCCGCTTTTCTTTTTTAACTGTATTTTGAATCATTCAAAGATCTGGCTTCTTCGGGGCTCTGCATCTTGGCAGCTCCAGGATAATGAAGTGCCTGGTCGCGATCGGATTCCACTTTTCCGCTATTTTTAAGCTTTTTTTCCTGTCTGTCTTTGCCCATATTAAACACCTCCATGTTATTAAGATGAAATGAGTGCAAAAGAATTATGCAAAAAGATAACTTTGATTCCAAAGGAATTATCCTTTTGAAGTTGAAGGGTTATTTTACATACAAAAAAGCCATAATGGAAATGATAGGAGGTAGAGTATGGAAGGATTAATTTTCTATTGGATTTCCTGGATGGTTTGGATTATGGCGACTTTTTTTATGGATCGAAATAATAAATACAGGTTTTTATTGTCTGCCTGGATTCTATTCTTCATTATTCTGTCACCCTGGACACTTAAAATCTTGAATGTTGAAACTAGTATCGGTGGCCTTTTTCTGCTTATATCTTTATATATTTTTGCTGGGAGATTAAAAAAACTGAGTAAATTTTATTTCCTTTTTTGTGCTTTCATCCTGATGATGGCCTATGTCACATTTCATCTGTTTGAACTGTTTGATCCGGTTTGGGTAATATTCTCCCGTAATTGGATGCTGTCAGTCCTTCTTGTTTATATGGCAGTTCTCCTGCAAAAAAACAGAATGCTCAGACTGCCGTTAGTATTGCTCGGGGGCATCCAGGGAGAAGTTCTTTATGCACTCATTCTTAAAAAATTTTCCTTTCCGTACACTATTGGATCATTGGCCTTTCTGGATATCATGGCAATCTCTGTTTCCATATCGGCCGTATGGATTGCAGTGCAATGGGGAGTCAAATATATTGAAGCCAACTTTAAACATTTCGAAAGGGAGAAACAAAAATTATCATGAGCGAATATACGTACCCGATACTTTTTGGTCTGGCAGCTGGAACTTTGACCCGTATTTATATGCTGCGGACCGATTACCGGCAATATCCTACATACTTGCATGGAAAGATTATACACGTTGCATTGGGTTTCATTGCTGCTGGCCTGGGAACGGTGGCCATTCCTTCAATAATGGAGGAAGAATTCACAGCCATTACCTTTCTGACCCTTGCTGCATCCCAGTTTAGGGAAGTCAGAAACATGGAGAGAAACACGCTTACTGAACTGGACAGCTACGAAATGGTTCCCAGAGGCAAAACGTATATAGAAGGCGTGGCGATCGCCTTCGAAAGCAGAAATTATCTTGTGATTTTCACATCTTTATTAAGTACGCTTGGCTATCTGGTTTTTAATATATGGGGAGGGCTTGCGGCAGCCATTCTGGCCGTACTTATTTCTAAGAAATTAATGTCAGGGGGAAGGCTGAAGGAAATCGTTGATGTTGAGTTTGTGGAGCCGCGATTTGATGGAGCGGGCCTGTATGTTGACAATATTTATATCATGAATATAGGTTTGCCCGAAAGACAAGAGGAAGTGCTGCGTTATGGAATGGGGTTTATTTTAAAACCTAAAAATTTCAATGCCCGCTCCACCATTGCCAATCTTGGGCAGAGGCAGGCTATATTGCATGATGTTTCTACTGCTTTGGGTGTTTACCGGGATTCCGGGACTCCTGCGCTTGTTCCGCTTGCGAAAAGGGACCTTGATGATGGGCGTGTAGGGGTTTTTGTATTGCCGCAGGAAAAGAATATCAATAAAGCCATAAAAATCATCGAAGCGGTTCCAACACTCGAAAACGCGATTAGGATGCCTACTGAACGGCAAACGAATGGGAAAGGAAGTTAGCGTATGGTGCTTGAAAAATTCATACTGGCTGCAATTACAACAAATCCATCCAAGGTACCATCAGGAACCGCCGTATTTCAATGTGAAGATAAAAAAGAAATGGAAATCATCGCAGCCAATCTTGAAGCTATTCTTGACGGTATAGCCCATGCTTTAACAGAAGAACTATATGTAATTGTTAAGCATTAATGAGGCTTCCAAGTTTTTATAAAATCAGAAATTATATCTCTGTACTTCGATAACTGTCTAGCTCCAGGCGCCATCGGCTCGAGGTCATAAGCTTGTCTAGTCTCGGCTCCTAGGGACTCGAGGTCATAAGCCGTTCCCTTCCAGAAGGAAAAACCACCTTCTTACAGGGACCGTCTTATGCTTGTCGTCCCTGGGCAGTCGCCTCAACATTTCTTCCTATCCGTCCAAAAGGTTAAAGAGCAACCTTTCAGCCGGCTCGTCTTATGCTTGAGGCCCACAGGACAAGGAAGGCTTCGTCAGCATAAACATCGCACGACCGAAAGCGACAGCTTTTGGGAGGATGTGGGTCATGCAGACGTTGCCACAGGACGTGGCGTTTTTAGTCTGCGTGCCTTCATTAAGCGGGCGCCTTCCGCTTTTCCTATTGCTAGGAAGGTTTCTCTTTGTTAAAATATCTAAGTTAGACCCTTCTATCTTTGAGAAGGGTTTATTTTATAAATGTACAGCTTTTGGATGGTTTTAACATCAATGTAGTGTTATTGTGGACAGCCATCTGTATGCTTACTTAAGGTAAAGGCATTTCTGAAACATAGATGGGATGTTTAAACAATTTAAGAATAAAGAATTGAAAGGGTGATGTTCATGGCAAAACCAGTGGTGGCTATTGTCGGGCGTCCTAACGTTGGAAAATCAACGATATTTAACAGAATTGTAGGAGAACGGATATCCATTGTCGAAGATATTCCGGGAGTGACAAGGGACAGGATATATAGTTCAGCAGAATGGCTGACTCATGATTTTAATATTATTGACACAGGCGGAATTGATATTGGAGACGAGCCATTTTTAGAGCAAATTCGCCTTCAGGCAGAAATTGCGATAGATGAAGCAGATGTCATCATTTTTCTTGTAAACGGGCGAGAGGGTGTTACCTCTGCAGACGAGGAAGTTGCCAAAATTTTATATAAAGCCAAAAAGCCTGTAGTACTTGGGGTAAATAAAATCGATAACCCTGAGATGCGGGATTTAATTTATGACTTTTATGCTCTTGGCTTTGGTGAACCATTTCCTATTTCAGGTTCTCATGGGCTTGGTCTTGGAGACTTGCTTGATGAAGCAGCCAAGCATTTCCCGAAACATGGCCAAACTGAATATGGAGAAGATGTCATTAAGTTTTCATTAATTGGGCGCCCAAATGTCGGGAAGTCCTCCCTTGTAAACGCAATGCTTGGCGAAGAACGGGTCATTGTCAGCAATATAGCAGGCACCACAAGAGATGCTATCGACTCAAAGGTGAAAGTTGACGGACAGGAATATGTCATCATCGATACTGCAGGAATGCGAAAAAAAGGGAAAGTCTATGAAACAACAGAAAAATACAGTGTACTGAGAGCTTTGCGGGCTATCGAACGCTCAGATGTTGTCTTAGTTGTCATCGATGGAGAAGAAGGAATCATCGAGCAGGACAAGCGCATTGCCGGTTATGCTCATGAAGCAGGCAGAGCTGTTGTTATTGTTGTCAATAAGTGGGATGCTGTTGAAAAAGATGAGAGAACGATGAAGGCTTTTGAACAAAATATCCGTGAGCATTTTCAATTCCTTGATTATGCACCAGTTGTTTTCCTTTCTGCTAAAACGAAAAAGCGTATTCATACCCTAATTCCAATGATTAACACAGCCAGTGAAAACCATGCTCTGCGTGTTGAAACAAGCGTCCTTAATGATGTCGTCATGGATGCTGTTGCGATGAATCCGACACCTACGGATAAAGGAAGACGCCTAAGAATTTATTATACAACACAGGTTGCTGTGAAGCCGCCGACATTTGTTGTGTTTGTTAATGATCCTGAACTTCTTCATTTTTCATATGAACGTTTCCTGGAAAACAGAATTAGAGACGCTTTTGGTTTTGAAGGCACACCTATTAAGATATTTGCAAGGGAAAGAAAATAATGCGATGACGCCAGCCAGAAAGCTTTATTGTTGTCTGGCAGGGAAAATCGGATGAATTTTTGATGCATCCAAATACATTAAAAGGCAGTGATCAAATGGAGCGGAAAAAAGAAAGTGTAGCTGTAGCAGGTGCCGGCAGCTGGGGGACTGCCCTGGCTATGGTGCTTGCGGATAATGGGCATGACGTCAGACTGTGGGGCCACAATCCTGATCAAATAGAGGAAATCAATAAGCAGCATATGAATCAAAAATATTTATCAGGGATACATCTGCCTGAAGGAATAAGAGGATACACTTCGCTTGAAGAGGCTTTAACCGGAACAGACACTTTGATTTTGGCAGTGCCGACAAAGGCCATTCGTGAAGTAATCGGCAAGATCAAGGGAATTAGAAAAGAGCCCCTTACCATTGTACATGTAAGTAAAGGCATTGAACCTGATTCACTTCTCCGGATTTCTGAAATGATTGAAGAAGAAATGCCAGGAAATCTTCTGGATAGTGTAGTGGTACTCTCTGGCCCAAGCCATGCAGAAGAAGTTAGTCTGCGGCATCCAACTACTGTTACGGTATCATCAAAAAATATGGACTCTGCCGAAAAAATTCAGGATTTGTTTATCAATAACAATTTCAGAGTATATACAAACCCGGATATCATTGGAGTGGAAATTGGCGGTGCTTTAAAAAATATTATTGCCCTTGCAGCTGGAATTACAGATGGTTTAGGTTATGGAGACAATGCAAAGGCAGCCCTGATAACCAGAGGTCTTGCTGAAATTGCCCGTCTCGGTATGAAGATGGGGGCAAGCCCGCTTACTTTCTCCGGATTAGCGGGAATCGGTGATTTGATCGTTACATGCACTTCTGTCCATTCACGCAATTGGCGGGCAGGCAACCTTCTTGGAAAGGGCCATAATCTGCAGGAAGTCCTTGATAATATGGGCATGGTGGTAGAGGGAGTCAGGACAACAAAGGCAGCACATCAGCTGGCTCAAAAATATGACGTAAAAATGCCGATTACCACTGTCCTGTATGATGTTCTTTTTAATAATGTTAATGCGAAGGATGCTGTAGATCTTCTGATGGCAAGAGGAAAAACACATGAGATGGAAGATCTTGCGAACGTTTTGGAAGATCAAAGCGGGAGTAAAAAGAACTGAAATGTTTATTAATTGAAAAATATAGGCATTAGATGATGCGAGACAGCAGGTTCCTGCATACAATGCAACGAAGCAAACTAGTGTAATGAACAGGGTGCTGGGTTATTTAGTCAAATGGCTGAGGTAAAGAATTGCCCCTTCTTTGCCTCAGTTTTTTTGTGCTTAATTTTTTTCGTAATGAAAAGCTTTTAGATTTATTCATTTAATATGTTATAATACATTTCGGAAAAGGGAGTTGATTTGTATGTCGCCGGCTTTAATGAAAATGTGGATATCCCTTGCTTCAATGGGATTTATGTTTTTATCTATAATATTAATTTATCTTAGCCGCTACAAGCTGAAAGCTGGAGTTTTTAAGGTTATAACAGCCATTGTTGCCTACTTTTTAATGATAATAAGCGGGATTATTATAGTGATTGTCGTGTTCAGCGGTCCGACAAGCAGCTAGCACTTTTACATAAAGGGTTGATTAAATGAAAAAAGCTTTTAATATGTTTTTGCTTTTGTTGAGCGGTGCTTTTATTCTGACGGGCTGTATGTATCCTGAAGAGAAATTATCGCAAAATCAGATAGCCTACAAGGATCAGCTCCAGTCTGTCCAGTCGGCAGTGGACCAATATCAGGAAGCAAATGGAGGCCTTCTGCCGATTAAAACCAAGGATCAGACAACCCCTATTTATCAAAAGTATCCAATTGACTTTAAGAAAATTGCCCCGGAATATATGGCAGAGCCGCCTGGGAATGCCTTTGAATCAGGCGGAGTTTTTCAATATGTGATCGTTGATGCTGAAACAGATCCGAAAGTGAAGATTTTTGATTTAAGAATTGCTGAAACCATTAGAGATATTAACCTGAGGGTTAAGGCTCATGGGTTCCCGCCATATAAAGAGCAGATTGCTGAAAATGTCTTTACAATGGATTTCAAAAAGTTAGGGTTTAAGGAAGAACCTAAAGCCCTCAGTCCATACAGCGGCCAGAGCCTCCCGTATGTCGTTACCGGCAATGCAGAGGTATATGTGGATTATCGGGCTGATTTATATCAGGCATTGGAAAATAAGGAAAACAAGCCTAAACCTGGAGAAGATATTAGAGATCTTCTTGTGGAGGATTCTGATTTTGTTCCCGCCTATTCTCTGCCTTATACAATTGATCCAGGCACGAATGATCCAATCTTTTTGGTGAAATAGTCATAACCCTTCTCCTGCAAAATATATTGTAGGAGAAGGGTTATTTTTTTATATATTTTTATAACCACTCTTCAACTATTGACTATAAGCATAAAGGCAAAGAAATAAAGAAGTAAGGGGAGATAGTAAATAAAAAAGGAATTTTGGAATGGCCAGCTGTCCATTTCATACTGTCATAGGATTGGAGATTTCCAGCTGGGCTGGCAGGTGCAATGTACATTCCTGATAGGGGGTAAAAATTTTAAAAAACTGTCATAACAATGTAGGACAACATCATACACATATAATGTCCAAACATAATAGATAGGATAATATTATCCCATTAACTCAAGATTTCAGGAGGGGATCACTTGGAAAAGGTTGATATTTTTAAAGATATTGCCGAAAGAACTGGCGGCGATATATATTTTGGAGTAGTTGGTGCAGTTCGCACAGGCAAATCTACATTTATAAAAAAGTTTATGGAACTAGTTGTACTGCCAAATATGGAGAACGAAGCAGAACGTGCCCGCACTCAGGATGAGCTTCCTCAAAGTGCTGCCGGCAAGACAATTATGACAACGGAACCGAAATTTGTCCCTAACCAGGCTGCTACAGTACATGTTGCAGAAGGGCTGAATGTAAATATCAGGCTCGTGGACTGTGTGGGATATACAGTACCGGGGGCGAAAGGCTATGAAGACGAAAACGGCCCTAGAATGATCAATACACCTTGGTATGAAGAGCCGATTCCTTTTCATGAAGCTGCTGAAATAGGAACAAGAAAGGTGATTCAGGAGCATTCAACTATCGGAGTGGTGATTACAACTGACGGAACAATTGGAGAAATCCCGCGGGCGAATTACCTGGAAGCCGAAGAAAGGGTTATTGCGGAGTTAAAAGAAGTTGGCAAGCCATTTATCATGATCATTAACAGTGTCCAGCCTCACCACCCAAATACGGATGCACTGAGAAATGATCTCGCTGAAAAATACGATATCCCTGTCCTGGCCATGAGTGTTGAGGGCATGAGGGAATCAGATGTACTAAACGTTATGCGTGAAGCTCTTTATGAGTTCCCGGTACTGGAAGTCAATGTAAATCTTCCGAGCTGGGTAATGGTGCTGCATGAAGATCACTGGCTTCGTGAAAGCTATCAGGAAGCTGTTAAAGAAACGGTTAAGGATATAAAGAGGCTAAGAGATGTCGACCGTGTGGTCCATCAATTCAGCGACTTTGAATTCATTGACCGGGCAGGCCTTGCAGGAATTGAAATGGGGCAGGGAGTAGCCGAAATTGACTTATATGCGCCAGACGATCTTTATGATGAGGTCCTTAAAGAGATAGTGGGTGTTGAAATCCGCGGAAAAGACCACTTGCTCGAGCTCATGCAGGAATTTGCCCATGCTAAAGCAGAGTATGACCAAATTTCCGATGCGCTGAGAATGGTGAAGCAAACCGGATACGGCATTGCTGCTCCTTCGCTTGCTGATATGAGCCTCGATGAACCGGAGATTACACGCCATGGATCTCGTTTTGGTGTAAGACTAAAAGCCGTTGCTCCATCCATTCATATGATTAAAGTAGATGTGGAATCTGAATTCTCACCTATCATCGGAACAGAAAAGCAAAGTGAAGAACTGGTCCGCTACCTGATGCAGGACTTTGAAGACGATCCGCTTTCAATCTGGAATTCCGACATCTTTGGACGCAGCCTAAGCTCCATCGTAAGAGAAGGAATTCAGGCCAAACTCTCCCTAATGCCTGAAAATGCAAGATACAAATTGAAAGAAACATTAGAAAGAATCATCAACGAAGGCTCTGGCGGATTAATTGCGATAATTCTTTAATGAAGGCTCCTTTTGGAGTCTTTTTTTATTTTTTACCCTGCGGTATCCATAATAGTGTTTTAAAACGCTCCATTAGGGTAATAAAAACAGGTCAACTTATTACAAATATGTTGCAAAGAAGAAAAGATTCCCATTAAATCATGAAATATTCTTGATAACAGCATTTGATTGTGATAATCTTTTAACAGAATTACCGTTATGGCGGCCGAAACCCTTATATTTAAAGGGTTTATAATGATTTTTGGATTGAAAAATTTCAATTTATCATTTATTATAGGGCTTGTTAAACAAAAAAACGCCATAACGTATAGAATTCAGTAATTTTGTTTACAAATGTATGTAAGGAATCTTATTTTACTGGGTTTTATCCATATTTGGGAGGAGGTGAAAGGCATGAACAAAACAGAACTAATTAACGCAGTTGCTGAAGCTGGCGAACTTTCTAAAAAAGACGCGACTAAAGCAGTTGATGCTGTTTTCGATACAATCCTTGATGCTTTGAAAAATGGTGATAAGGTACAACTAATCGGTTTCGGAAACTTTGAAGTTCGCGAGCGTGCTGCCCGTAAAGGACGCAACCCGCAAACTGGCGAAGAAATCGAAATCGCTGCAAGCAAAGTTCCTGCTTTCAAACCAGGTAAAGCGCTTAAAGATGCAGTTAAATAATCTACATACAAGTGCTTAAAGCTTATGCTTGAGCTAAAAACCGCGAATATTCGCGGTTTTTTCTTTTTTATCCGATCTGAAATCGCGCTGACCCCAGGGGAAAGAGCTGTTTATTTATATTAGTGAAAAACACGGAAGTTTCGTTTTGCCTGAATGAAAGGGTTATGCTAATATGAACATATTATTACCACAGTGTTAATACATAGGAGGCATAATTATGGCAGAAGTAAATCGTGCCCAGATAGAAGATGCGGTGCGTTTAATATTAGAGGCAATCGGTGAAGACCCGAATCGTGAAGGACTTATGGATACGCCAAAGCGAGTCGCAAAAATGTATGAAGAAGTTTTTATGGGGCTTAACCAGGATCCTAAAGAATACTTTGAAACAGTATTTGGAGAAGATCATGAAGAACTTGTTTTAGTTAAAGATATTCCATTTTACTCTATGTGTGAACATCACCTTGTGCCTTTTTTTGGTGTTGCTCATGTAGCTTACATCCCGAGGGGCGGCAGAGTTACAGGGTTAAGCAAACTTGCCAGAGCGGTAGAGGCAGTTGCAAAGCGTCCTCAGCTTCAGGAACGCATTACATCTACTGTAGCAAATTCTATCCTGGAAAAGCTTGAGCCCCATGGTGTAATGGTCATTGTAGAAGCGGAACATATGTGCATGACAATGCGCGGTGTTAAAAAACCTGGTTCAAAAACGGTGACATCAGCAGTAAGAGGCGTGTTTGCAGAGGATGCAAGAGCACGGGCTGAAGTCCTTTCGCTGATTAAACAATAAAAATTAGAGCTCTGTTAATGGTGAGTTCAGGCTATAAATTGGTCAAAGGCTGAAAGATAAAACTTTTAGCCTTTTTTTGTAAGTAATTATCAAAATGAACAATATTAAGCAAAGGATGGTATGAATGGAAAAGAAAAGTCCATCAGGAAATGATTATATTGTGATAAAAGCCAAAGAAGACGGTGTTAATGTCATAGGGTTAACAAGAGGCTCTGATACAAGATTCCACCATTCAGAAAAACTTGACCAGGGAGAGGTAATGATTGCACAATTTACAGAGCATACTTCTGCGATTAAGATCCGGGGGAATGCAAGAATAATGACAAGCTACGGGGAACTTGAAAGTGAGGCTAAAAAATAGCTTTCCCTTTGAATAGAAGGATAGGATATTTTCACAAGAGAATGTCCTGACATGTTCCTGTAATTTATGATATAATTGTCTCTGCTTGATTATTTCTCTTGAATACAAGATACCGGGGAAAAGGCTTTTTTTTGCCTGTTTTCATTTAATAGTAATCAATGAATTGGCTAAAAATAGATAAGATGTATAAGGACAATATGTGCCCGATCTCTTTGTCGCAGTATTCACATGGAGAAATCGCGGCTATGAAAAAAGAAAACTAAGGGGAAACAAGGGTGATGGCATGCATGATGTGAAGATTAAATTAGCAGATGTTAAAGAACAGATTGAGAAAAAAGTTAACCACCCTTATCTGCTCAGGTATATTGATTCTCCTGTTATTGATGAAGACAAGCTTCTGCTTCTAATCTCTTTCCTGGATGATGTGGAAATACCCGACTCAAAAGCAGAAAAATATGCAGTAACTGCAATGCTTATCCAAATCGCCCTTGATACCCATGAACTTGTTAAGAACGATGAATCTGAAGACAAAGGTCTTAAACATAGACAGCTTACTGTACTTGCAGGTGTTTATTACAGCGGTTTATATTACAAGATTCTCGCAGCTTTTGATGATATCCGAATGATCAGGGCCTTCGCAGATGGGATAAAAGATGTGAATGAGCATAAAATTTCTCTATATCAGAAGTCTCCTGATGCAGTTGACAGCCTGATGAATTCAGTCAAAAAAGTTGAGGCGTCACTTTTTGAAAAACTGGCTGATGCATTCAGCAAGGCAGCTTGGAAAGAGGTAATATCCAATCTTTTATTCATCAAGCGCCTGATTGCAGAGAAGCAGCAGTTCATAAAGGAAGGCACCTCAGTTGTTTTTGAAGCCCTTAAAAAGCTGACTTTCCCAAAAGTGAAAGACATGTCTGCGGAGCAGCGGAGATATCTGATTCTCATTTGTGACAGATATATTGATTTTTCAAGGAATTTGGTTGATCAATCCCTGAGGAAATTTCCTCTTGCAAATGAATTATTAGAGCAGCGTATTCACAGCATTTTCAATAATAGTCAGTCTGTGGCTAAAACTTTTGTGGAAGAAGGATAAAATATGCAGCAATCAAAAGAAGAACGTGTTCATAGCGTATTTGAAAAGATTTATGGCAACTACGATAAAATGAATTCAGTCATCAGCTTTCAGCAGCACTTAAGATGGCGCAAAGATACAATGAAAAAGATGAATGTTCAAAAGGGTTCAAAAGCTCTTGATGTATGCTGCGGTACAGCCGATTGGTCCATAGCCCTTGCTGAAGCCGTAGGAGAAAGCGGTAAAGTAATAGGTTTGGATTTCAGTAAAAATATGCTGAAAATCGGCGAGGGAAAAATTAAGGATCGGAAACTGAAGCAAGTGGAGCTTGTGCATGGAAATGCAATGGAGCTTCCTTTTGCGGACAATTCCTTCGATTATGTTACAATCGGTTTTGGTTTGCGCAATGTTCCGGATTATCTGCAGGTATTAAAAGAAATGCACCGTGTTGCAAAGCCTGGCGGTATAGCAGTGTGTCTGGAGACTTCTCAGCCAACTCTGTTCGGATACAAGCAGGCTTATTATTTCTACTTCCGTTTTATCATGCCTATGTTTGGCAAGCTTTTTGCCAAAAGCTTTAATGAATATTCCTGGCTGCAGGAATCAGCCAGAGACTTTCCTGGGATGAAAGAACTTGAAGGAATGTTTGAGGAAGCAGGCTTTAAGAATGTCACATTTAAGCCTTATAGCGGCGGTGTGGCTGCAGTACACATTGGAACGAAATAAAAATAATAACTTGTTCTGTATGTTTCTCATCGAATGATAGAGAATAGATCAGACGGGATCGATAAGCTGGGTGAGTAAGCAAATGAAATTGAAAATGATGTATTCATTTTTAAATTCAGATTTAACTGTTATAGAGAACGAGCTTGAGGAGACGATTAAAGCTGAGTCTCCTCTATTGCATCAGGCTTCCCTGCATCTGCTGCAGGCCGGGGGGAAAAGAATCCGCCCAGTTTTCGTTTTGCTTGCTGCGAAGTTCGGAGAGTACGATATTAATAAAATTAAAAACGTAGCGGTATCACTGGAGCTTATCCATATGGCGTCGCTTGTCCATGATGATGTTATTGATGATGCAGAATTGCGCCGTGGTCAGCCTACCATTAAAGCAAAATGGGATAATAAGATTGCCATGTATACTGGTGATTATATTTTTGCGCGTGCCTTGGAGTTAATAACCAATGTGGAAAGTCCGCATGCTCACAAAATTCTATCTCATACACTTGTGGAACTGTGCATAGGTGAAATTGAGCAAATTAAAGATAAGTATAATTATGACCAGAATATTAGGACATATTTCCGGAGAATTAAAAGGAAAACAGCCATGCTTATTGCCGTTAGCTGTCAGCTTGGCAGCATTGCGGCTAATGTAGATGAAGATATACATAAAAAGCTTTTTAAATTCGGCTATTTTGTGGGAATGTCCTATCAAATTATTGACGATGTCCTGGATTTTGTCGGTACAGAAAAAGAGCTTGGCAAGCCGGCAGGAGGAGATCTCCATCAGGGTAACATTACACTCCCTGCTTTATTTGCAATGGAGGACAGCATCATCTGTGATCAGATCAGCAGAGTCCACGAAGGAACTGAACGAAGTGATATAGAGAAAATAATTGCCTTGGTCAAAGACTCCGGTGCAATTGAAAAATCTCTGCAAATTAGTGATAAATATCTGCAAAAAGCTTTGGGGGTTCTTGAAGAGCTGCCTCCTTCCAGGTCAAAGAAAGCTTTGCGGGATATTGCAAAATTTATAGGCAAAAGAAAATTTTAATCCTCACAATAAATTGCCAGCACTCTTCCGGGTGCCGGTAATTTATGTTTATGAGGAAATTTTAAATTAAAAGCGCTTTCAAATTTCTGTTGCTAAATTTTCAAAACAATGTTAATATTTTCGTGGATTAACATAAATCACTATACATAAGTTTTAGGAGTGGAATTCAATGGAAAGAACATTTTTAATGGTTAAACCAGACGGAGTACAGCGCAATCTAATCGGGGAAATCGTTTCCCGTTTCGAAAAGAAAGGCTTTCAGCTTATAGGCGGCAAGCTAATGAGCATTAGCCAGGAACTTGCTGAAGAGCATTATGGAGAGCACAAAGAGCGTCCATTCTTCGGAGAACTTGTTGACTTTATTACGTCCGGACCAGTATTCGCAATGGTTTGGGAAGGTGAAAATGTTATCGCTACAGCTCGTCAGATGATGGGTTCAACAAATCCTAAAGATGCTGCTCCTGGAACAATCCGCGGAGATTTCGGCATTACAGTTGGAAAAAATGTAATCCATGGATCAGATTCACCGGCAAGTGCAGAACGTGAAATCGGCCTTTTCTTCAAAGAGGAAGAAAAAGTGGAATACAAAAAACTAATGAATGAATGGATTAACTAATATTCAAAAAAGTACTTGTCCCTGACAAGTGCTTTTTTTGTAACCGAATTCATTTTGACAGCTGTGCTGGCATGGAGAATAGAAGACAAAAAGCTCACCAATTATTACCAGAGGGGAAAAGGAATGGCTAACGATTATCAGGATTTTATTCTAAATATAAAAAGAAAAACAGGAATCGATCTTTCTCTGTACAAAGAAGCACAAATGAAAAGAAGGCTCATATCATTGTATGAGAAAAAAGGCTTTAATTCATTTGGAGATTTTTTTAATGGCATAGTCAAGGATAGGGAACTCCTGAATGATTTTTTGGACAGGATGACGATAAATGTTTCTGAATTTTACCGTAATGCGCAGAGGTGGGAGGTGCTCGAAAAAAAAATCATGCCGGGGCTATTAAAGCAGAATAGGAATCTGAAAATCTGGAGCGCAGCATGCTCCACTGGTGAAGAGCCTTATACAATTGCCATGATTTTATCAAAATTGCTGCCAATATCCCAAATAAAGATTACAGCAACAGATATTGATGAAAATGCCCTGGCGAGGGCCCGGATGGGTGTATACCCTGAACGTTCGCTTAATGAAGTTCCTGAAACGATGAGACAGAAGTTCTTTGGGCGTGAAGGAAGTTACTATAAAGTATCCGAGGATATAAAAAAGACGGTAATTTTTAAAAAGCAAAATCTTCTTGCAGACGATTTTGGCGGACCGTTTGATTTAATTGTATGCAGGAACGTTCTCATTTATTTTACAGAGGAAGCTAAGGATCTGCTTTATCACAAATTCAGCAGCGCATTAAGAAAAGATGGCATATTCTTTGTTGGGAGCACTGAACAGATTTTTAACTCTGGCCGCTATCACCTGGAATCTGCTGAAACCTTCTTTTATAGAAAAGAATAAAAATAGTAACAGCATGGAGGATGGTTTTCTGCCATTCTCTTTTCTTTTGTTATTTTCCGTTTTGTAGTAGATATCTATTCGTGTTAAAATGGCTCCATTCATAAGAAGAAATAAAATATTATAGGAATTTTCAATTTTATCTATTCTTATATTTAGCATTATGTTATATTGATACATAATCCTTTAATGAGTTGAAGGGGGAAAGAGTTTTGAGATATCTTACATCTGGTGAATCTCACGGACCGCAGCTGACCACTATAATAGAAGGGCTGCCTGCAGGAATGCCGCTGATTGATTCAGATATAAATGAAGAGCTTGCCAGACGCCAGAAAGGCTATGGCAGAGGCAGAAGGATGCAAATTGAAAAGGATACAGTTCAAATAACAGCGGGGATCAGACATGGATATACATTGGGATCGCCGGTGGCACTTGTTGTTGAGAATAATGATTGGAAGCATTGGACAAAAATTATGGGTCAGGACCCTCTTAATCCTGAGGATGAGGGTGAAGTGAAGAGAAAAATATCACGTCCCCGTCCAGGCCATGCTGACTTAAATGGAGCCCTTAAATATGGGCACAGGGATATGAGGAATGTGTTGGAGCGATCTTCAGCCAGGGAAACCACCGTGAGGGTGGCAGCCGGTGCGGCTGCGAAAAAGCTCCTCTCTGAATTAGGGATAGAAGTTGCAGCACATGTTATTGAAATTGGCGGGGTTGTTTCAGGCAAGAGAGAGTATTCTTCACTAAAGGAGTTAAAAGAAATCACAGAAGATTCGCCTGTTCGCTGTCTGGATCCGGATGCCGGCCAAAAAATGATGGATGCCATTGATTCCGCGAAAGAAAATGGCGATTCCATTGGCGGAATAGTGGAGGTTATTGTTGAAGGCATGCCTCCGGGAGTTGGAAGTTATGTACACTATGACCGTAAGCTCGATTCGAAGCTAGCAGGTGCAATGGTGAGCATTAATGCTTTTAAAGGTGTTGAGTTTGGCATTGGTTTTGAGGCTGCAAGGAAGCCTGGAAGTGAAGTTCATGATGAAATTGCATGGGATCCTGAAAAAGGCTATTATCGGAAAACGAACCGGCTTGGCGGTTTAGAAGGTGGCATGACAACGGGTATGCCTATCATCGTCAGAGGAGTGATGAAACCAATTCCAACCCTCTATAAGCCCCTTAAGAGTGTCGACATTGAAACAAAGGAACCTTTCTCAGCAAGCATAGAGCGTTCTGACAGCTGTGCAGTACCGGCAGCTGCAGTCGTTGCAGAAAATGTAATTGCCTGGGAACTGGCTTCAGCCATTGTGGATCAATTTTATTCTGACCGGTTTGAAGCATTAAAAGCTTCGGTTGAACAGCAAAGAAAATTTGCGAGGGAGTTTTAATGAATCGTATTTCAATCAAAACACCCGGCAGGACCTATCCCGTCTATATAGGGGCTGGAGCAATTGAGGCATTGGGATCATATATTAAAGATACTTTTCCGGCCATGACGAATTTAATGATAATTACAGATGAAACGGTCAGGGACATACATCTGCCTGCGCTAAAAGCAGCACTTAAGGATATAGAGGCAAAAGTCTGCACAGTGCCTAGCGGGGAGAAAGCCAAAACATTTGAAGTTTACTATCAATGCTTGTCATTTGCTTTAGAACATAAGCTTGACCGAAAATCTCTTATTCTGGCGTTTGGAGGGGGAGCTGTCGGAGATTTGGGAGGTTTCGTGGCAGCCACATTTATGAGGGGGATACCCTTCATTCAGATTCCTACTACCATATTGGCGCATGATAGTGCCGTTGGGGGGAAAGTTGCCATTAACCATCCTTCAGGAAAAAATATGGTGGGGTCTTTTTATCAGCCTCAAGCCGTATTTTATGACTTAAATTTTCTTGACTCCCTTCCTCAAAAAGAGAGGCGCTCAGGGTTTGCAGAAGTAATAAAGCATAGCTTGATACATGATATGAACTTTTATTTGAGTCTTAAAAACAACATCCGCTCGCTCGATGACCTTCCTTCTGATGATTTAAGCGGGATGCTTACAAAGGGGATAGAAATCAAAGGCAGGATCGTTGCTGAGGATGAAAAGGAAGATGGTGTTCGTGCATTCTTGAATTTCGGCCATACCTTGGGTCATGCAATCGAAGCAGAAAAAGGCTATGGAGAATGGACACATGGAGAATCTGTCGCAGTAGGGATGCTATTCGCACTCCAATTAAGTAAAAAAATGCTTGACCTGCGTTTTAATGTTAACGAATTCCGGTGCTGGCTTGATCAGCTTGGCTACAAAACCGATCTCCCGGAAGATTTATCACATTCAAAACTGCTGGAACGGATGAAGCAGGATAAAAAATCAGAAGGCCAGAATGTCCGATTTGTTCTATTAAAAGAAGTGGGCAGTCCCGTTATGCACCAGGTTTCTGATGACTTGATTCTGCAGGAGCTTGCAATATTTTTAAAATAAACAAGGCAGACTTTATTACTAAGAGATAAAAAGAAAAGGCTGGTGAATCAGCTTTGGGAGGTGCTGCAAGTGATTCGAGGGGTGAGGGGAGCCGTCACCGTAGATAAGAATAGTGAATCTGAGATATTAGAAGCAACTGAGCTGCTGATCAGACAAATGATTCAGGAGAATAAGATTAAATCTGAGGATGTTGCTTCTGTATTTATATCCGTTACGGAAGAATTAACAGCAGCCTTTCCCGCAAAGGCAATGCGTTCAATAGAGGGCTGGACTTATGTTCCTGTCATGTGCATGAGGGAAATACCTGTTGAAGGGTCACTTCGGAATTGTATTAGGGTAATGATGCATGTGAATATAGATGCCCCTCAGCAGAATATCTGCCATATATATTTGCGTGAAGCCATCCAGCTTCGGCCAGATCTAAAGACCACAGACTCTCCTTAATGGAGAGTTTTATGATAATATAGGAGCAGATCAAATAATACTTTAATACGATAATAAGTAAAAGTGATGAAAAAGAGGTGGATTTGAATGAAATGGAAGGAACAGCTGTTGAATTTAACTCCTTACCAGCCGGGAAAATCAATTGATCAAGTAAAAAAGGAATACGGTCTGGATAAGATAGTTAAGCTTGCTTCAAATGAAAATCCGTTTGGGTGCTCTGAAAAAGTTCTTTTTACTATGAATCAGTCACCATCATTTTTTGCGCTGTATCCTGATGGTTATGCTTCTGAACTGCGGACGGCTCTGGCTGGACACCTAAGCATACAGGAAGATCAGCTGATTTTTGGCAACGGATCGGATGAAATTATTCAAATGATTTCCAGAGCTTTATTAAGTCCAGAAACAAATACTGTTATGGCTGCGCCAACATTCCCTCAATATAGGCATAATGCTGTAGTAGAAGGTGCCGAAATCAGAGAAATTCCATTAGTTGATGGGGGTCATGATCTTGATGGAATGCTGGCTGCTATCGATGAAAATACAGCTGTAGTGTGGGTTTGCAGTCCAAACAATCCGACAGGGAACTATGTTAATGAATCTTCATTGCTTTCCTTCCTGCAAAAGGTGCCTCGTGATGTATTGGTTGTCCTTGATGAAGCTTATTATGAATATGTTATTGCTGAGGATTACTACAATGCATTGGATTTGATCCGGAAATTCGAAAATTTGATTGTCCTGCGTACATTTTCGAAAATTTATGGCTTAGCAAGCCTTAGGGTAGGCTATGGAATTGCAGATCCTCAAACTATCAAAGCTCTTGAGCCGGTTAGGGAGCCATTCAATGTAAACAAGTTTGCTCAGGCTGCAGCTGCTGCAGCCATTGGAGATCAGAATTTTATCGAAGAGTGCAGACAGAAAAATCGGGAAGGGCTGGAACAATTCTATGCTTTCTGTGAAGCACATGGACTGGAATACTACCCTTCACAGGGAAATTTCATTTTAATCAACTTTAACGCCGATTCAAATGAAGTGTTTCAATTTTTACTTGAAAAAGGGTATATCGTCCGTTCCGGCGAAGCACTTGGCTTCCAGGGATATGTCCGTGTCACAGTAGGTTCCAAGGAACAGAATGATGGTGTGCTTGCCGCGATGGATCAATACCTTGCAAAGCAGGCTGCAGCATTGTAGGCAATATTGGAGCTCTTAGTATTAATACTTTTTTGATATCCATTCAGAGGCACAGGGCTGCCTCTGAATTATTTTTAATAAAGGCGGTGAGAGGATGAGAGGGAAAATCTTTATTATCGGCCTTGGTTTGATCGGCGGTTCATTGGCATTATCAATAAAAAGAAGCCATAGTGAGAGCATGATCATCGGCTTTGATGTAAATAAAGAGCAGGGACGCCTTGCTGAAATGCTTGGGGTCGCAGATGGAATTTCTGCTACTATTGAAGATGGGGCAAGGGACGCCGATTTAATTTTAATAGCTGCTCCTGTGCAGGAAACGCAAAAAATTATACATATTTTAAAAGAGTGTGAACTGAAAAGCACGGTCATCATTTCGGATGCAGGCAGCACTAAAAATGGAATTGTCAGCTGTGCTAAGGTACTGAAGGAAAAAGGAATTGCTTTTATCGGAGGCCACCCGATGGCAGGCTCCCATAAGAGCGGTGTCACAGCAGCAAAAGCATTGCTTTTTGAAAATGCCTTTTATCTGCTCACTCCTGAAGATCATATTTCCCCGGAAGAGATTGAAAGGTTAAAAGAATGGCTCTCAGGGACGAGAGCAAAATTTCTGACCATATCGCCTGAAGAACATGATTATATAACTGGTATCGTGAGCCATTTCCCGCACATGGTGGCTGCTTCTCTTGTCCATCAGGCAGAAAAAACAAGCCGTTCGCAAAAGCTTATTCCAAGACTGGCTGCTGGCGGATTCAGGGATATTACCAGGATTGCCTCCAGCAGCCCTGCAATGTGGAGAGATATCCTGCTTCAGAATAAAGAAGTGCTGCTTAAGTTAATGGAGGATTGGCAGGAAGAAATGGAGAATGTTAAATCAATCCTCAAGCAAGAAAACAGTGAGGGCATTTTTGAGTATTTTTCCAGTGCAAAACTGTTCAGGGATGAACTGCCGCAAAAAGAAAAAGGGGCAATTCCGGCATTTTATGATCTCTTCGTCGATGTTCCTGACTACCCTGGTGTCATTTCAGAAATCACTGGATATTTAGCCAAGGAAGAAATCAGCATTACGAATATCAGAATTCTGGAAACAAGAGAAGAAATTTACGGTGTCCTGGTTATCAGCTTTCAAACTGAAGAGGACCGGGAACGGGCAATAAATTGCTTAGAGCGATATACAAGCTATGAAACAACCATCGGTCTATAGGGCAGGAGGAAAGACATTTATAAACCAGCAAAGGGTGATTAATATGATTCCGGCAAATTTGAGGACAAATCTTAAAGGATTAAGCGGAGAAATTGCGGTACCAGGTGATAAATCCATATCTCATCGATCTGTAATGTTTGGATCAATTGCAAAGGGAAAGACTGTTGTAACCAATTTTCTGCTTGGTGAGGACTGTTTAAGTACGATTGCATGCTTTCAAAAGCTGGGAGTATCTATTGAACAGGAAGGCAATAAAGTCATAATTATGGGGCAGGGGATGGAAGGATTACAGGAGCCTGAAGATATTTTGGATGTTGGCAATTCCGGTACGACCATTCGTCTTATGATGGGAATCCTGGCTGGCCGTCCGTTCCATTCGGTCCTTGTCGGGGATGAATCAATAGCCAAAAGGCCAATGACAAGAGTTACTGCGCCACTAAGTTTATTCGGAGCGAAGATTAATGGCAGGAAGAATGGAGAGTTTACTCCTTTATCAGTAATTGGAGGACCTCTGACAGGGGTAAAGTATGAGCTTCCTGTTGCGAGTGCACAGGTAAAATCATCGCTGCTCTTTGCCGGTCTGCAGGCCAGCGGGGAAACAGTCATTATTGAACCTGTGAAGACGCGTGATCATACCGAGAGAATGATTAAGCAATTTGGCGGGGAAGCTGCGGCAGATGGGCATACCATTCGGATTAAAGGCGGACAAACACTAACAGGGACAGAAATTCATGTTCCTGGCGATATATCTTCTGCTGCCTTCTTTCTGGCTGCAGGAGCCATTGTGCCTAATAGTGAGATTAAATTGAAAAACGTCGGGCTGAACCCTACAAGGACCGGCATCCTTGAAGTATTGCAGCAGATGGGTGCAAATATTAGCATTGAGCCATATGAAAATGGATTAGCCGAGCCTGCAGGAGATATTACCATTAGAACATCTGACCTTAAAGGAACTGTTATCGAAGGGGCGCTCATTCCCCGGCTTATCGATGAAATTCCTATTATTGCCCTGCTCGCAACACAGGCAGAAGGAGAAACAGTAATCAAGGATGCAGAAGAACTTAAGGTCAAGGAAACGAATCGCATTGACACGGTTGTCAATGAACTGTCAAAGCTTGGAGCCGATATTACTGCTACAGAAGATGGAATGGTGATCAGAGGGAGATCATCCCTTTCAGGAGGAACTGTTTCAAGCCATGGGGACCATCGAATCGGCATGATGCTTGCGATTGCAGCTGCCATTTCAAAGGAGGAAGTTCAGCTTCATCAGAAAGAAGCTATTTCTGTATCCTATCCGTCGTTTTTCGAGCATTTTGAAAGCCTTATTTCATAATCGTAAAAAAGAGCTGTTTTCCTGCAGCTCTTTTTCTATTCAATCAGTCATATTTATGTAAAAAATTCATAGCTTGTCATAAGACCGTTTAAGAGGGTGGTTTTATGACTTATATTATTGAGAATGCAAATATTTTAAAGGAAGACAAGCTGTTAAAAACATCACTGCTTATCAAGAATAATGAGATTTCACTGATGCAGGCAGAAATGAAAAGGTTTCAGTTTGCCAGAATGGATGTTGCTGCATTTATTATGGCTGCAGGATTTGTGGTTCTGGATACATCTATACCGCTGGAAAAACCTTTTTCTGAACTCAAAGAGTATTATATAAGGGAGTTCCTATTAAAAGGCTGTACAGCCTTCCTGACAGCCGCACCTGTAACACATGAATATTCCATGAAGAGTGACCTGAAATGCTTTAAGGCAGGTTTGTTAAGCAGCCCAATCGACTATATTATTGGTGTTAAGATTCCTGTCCGTCTCCTCACACCTTCTTTTATGAGAAGATGCAAGAGGGAAAGGGTTCCTGTTGTTTTTGTTGAAATACAGGATTCAAAGGAGCTTGAAACTGTACCATGGGGGTGGCTGCGGGAAGCCATGTTTCCTTATAATTGCCCGCTTGCCCCTATCTTTGCATGCAGGAACGAAAAGGAGAAAAGCAGAATTAATACATTATGGAAAAAACTGATGCAGGAGCAGAAAATTCCTTCCATGCCAAGTGAGCTGAACGAACACGAACCGCTATCCCGGTCAGTCCTATCCAAAGCAGGAATTTACCCGTTAAAAGGAAATATCCATCAGGGTAGTGAAGTCAGTTATAATTTATATGAAAAACCTGGAGAAGGTCTTACCATTGAAGAATCACAGCTGTTTCATTATCATAGAGATAAACTTGCTGTCTCTGTACTGAGGGGAAATGTGATACGAGCCGGACAGGAAGTGATTTTTCGTTCAGGGTCCGGCGAGCATGTTAAAATCAGTACACCAGCCTACTTTAAAATAGCCGATTAGCATTCGAAAGGAATTTAGTATGGATAAAGTAAATAAAATCATTACTCTTTTAGAAAACGGTCATCACGAAGAAGCATTGGAGAGCTATCAGCAAATACTGCTGGATGGTGCACATGAAGAAAGGTTCCTGCTGGCGGAAGAACTGTTCCAGTATGGGTTCCTTGAGGAATCAAAAGCATTATATGAACGTCTTCTGGAAGCATATCCGGAAGAAGGGGAACTGCTCGTTCTGTTAGCTGAAACACATATTGATCTGGGAAATGAAGAGGAAGCCATCCTCGTCCTTGAAAGAATAAATGAGCGTGATCCAAGCTTTCCGCAGTCGCTTCTCCTATTAGCAGATTTGTACCAAATGGATGGTCTATTCGAGGTCAGCGAACAAAAACTGCTGAAAGCAAAAGAAATATTGCCTGATGAAGTAATTGTAGATTTTGCTTTGGGGGAACTTTATGCAGAGCAGGGAAGATTCCTGGAAGCAAAACGGATTTACGAAATTGTTCTCGGGAAAGAGGAAGTTATTGCAGGTATAAATGTAAATCAGAGAATGGCGGATATTCTCAGCGCAGGAGGAGCATTTGAAGATGCCCTTCCATATTACGAAAAAGCGCTTGATGATAAACTGGAGATTAATACCCTTTTCAGCTATGCTTTTACAGCGCTGCAAGCTGGCTTTAACCGTACAGCAATTGAAAAATTGACAGAACTGAAGGAACTGGACCCCGAGTATCATTCACTGTATTTATACCTTGCCCAGGCATACGAGCGGGAGGAAGAGGCTGGAAAAGGCCTTGAAGCGGTAAAGGAAGGCATAAAACAGGACGAGTTTAATAAAGAACTATTCTTCTATGGCGGTAAGCTCGCCTTGAAAAATGGCAATGAAAAAGAAGCGGAAGATATGTTCAGGCAGGCTCTTGCACTGGATCCCGAATATGTCCAGGCAGCCATTTATTTAAATAGACTTCTTCTCCAGCATGAAAGATATGAAGATGTAATCGAGATCACTGATATTTTAAACGAGCTTGAAGAGCCGCAGCTTATATGGGATTCAGCTGTTGCCTTTCAGCATACTGAAGAATATTCAGAGGCATTAAACAAATATCAGCTTGCATATACTTTCTTTAAACAGCAGCCTGATTTTCTTTCAGATTACGGATATTTTTTAGCAGAGGAAGGAAAAAGGGAAGAGGCTGCCGAAATTTTTAATACACTAATCAAACTGGAGCCAGGCAATGAAGAGTATCTCGATGTTCTGGAAAGACTCACAGATGATTTTCTTGCTTAAATGAGGAAGCTGCTTTTTATAAGCGAATGGTGCCCTTATTGTAATTTCAGTTAGGCCAAATTTGTCTGTAAGCAGAGGAGGGAATCAAAAATGGCGACCCCTGTATCTGTCAACGAGAAGAAAGATTTTATCCGCTGGTTTTTAAACCATTATCAGCTCAAAAGAAGAGAATGCGTATGGATTCTCAATTATTTGATGAGCCATGACCAGCTTATGGAGAAAGTGCATTTTGTGGAGCAGGCACAGTATTGTCCAAGAGGCCTGATCATGTCCACCCATTGTGTGGATGAAGTTCCTTTCCGTTTTTACAAAGAGAATGTAATGACCACAGACGCGGAGAAGTCCTTCCATGATATCCGCTTAAACAGGGATGAAGAGATTTACATTCAGCTTAATTTCAATGCTTCCAACAAGGCCCATCAGTATGCAGCTGTCATGGAGGAAAACCCCTTTATGCCAAAAACACTCCAGATTAATGAAAAGGACCGCCTGATCGCGGAAAGGTTCCTGACAGAAAGCCTTGAGAAATTTAGAAGAGAAAAACTCCTTGAGCTGATTGATGAAGCATTGGATAAGCAGGATAAAAAAGCTTTTAACATTTTGACTCAGCAGCTGAATAAAATAGAAACAACCTAAGCCTTGCTTTTATTAAAGCAGGGCTCTTATTTTGTCAGAGTCCTTATAGCGTAATCTGATTTGAAGCACTCTAATCATTAATGATATATTAAGGGAGGCAAATATATGTAATGGAGTGAATGATATGAAATGGGTATCACAGGATATCGAAATGTTCCTTAAAGAAAAGCAATATGTAGACACTGCAGTTCTGCCGCTCCTTCCAATATCATTTGGCGATGATATCAAACAGTCTGTAGCTATGACAGAATTTATATCGCTTCTAAGTGTGCAGCTTGAACGGCAATTCAGAGGCCGTCTGATCATGCTTCCTGGCTATGCCTATTTGAAATCAGCAGGGGAAGACAGCCTCCTCAGCAACTTGGGAAAATGGGAAGCAGAATTGAAGGCACAGGGATTTAAGCATATATTCCTTCTAACTTCAGATAGCATGTGGAAATCACTTGAAGAACGTTTGGAAGGAGGTTTGATTTGGCTGCCATCCCTGCCTCTTGAGCATATGGATGAAAACTATCGAAATTCCATTCTTGATGACCAGGTGAAGCAGCTGTTGAATTTATTCGTGCAAAAGTGGCAAAATGGTGAATAGTGTGAATGTTGAGTCGCTCTATTTACATGTTTCGCCAAAGGATTATATTGACCTTACATAAAGATTGATATATCATTGTTATGTCCTAGTTTTATATTGTGTTGAATTTTGTCCGTTGGACTTAACTTCATAATAGAGGGGGGAAAAGTATGAGCAAAAATCGAGTTTCTAGACGTCAATTCCTAAACTATACACTTACTGGTGTAGGCGGTTTCATGGCAGCTGGCATGCTGATGCCGATGGTCCGTTTTGCGGTCGATCCTGTATTGCAGGCAGCTGGTGAGAGTGATTTTATCCCAACAAAGCAAAAAGTGGCTGAAATTACTGAAACGCCAACAAGGGTTGATTACACATTTGAACAGCAGGATGCTTGGTACACATCCGAAGTTACCGGCACTGCTTGGGTTTATAAGGATGAAAAAGGTGAAATTGTAGCATTGTCTCCAGTATGTAAGCATTTAGGGTGCGTAGTTGACTGGAATACTGACAAATCAAATCCTGATCATTTCTTCTGCCCTTGCCATGGCGGCCTTTATACAAAGGATGGGACAAACGTTCCAGGTACACCGCCGGTTGCAGCGCTAGATGTATTTCCTTACACAGAAAAAGACGGCTTTTTGTATTTAGGCAAGGCTGAACCGCGAAAGGAGGCGTAATAATTGTTAAACAAAATTTATGATTGGGTAGATGAACGATTAGATATTACGCCGATTTGGCGGGATATTGCCGACCACGAAGTTCCTGAGCATGTAAACCCTGCACATCATTTCTCTGCATTCGTTTACTGTTTTGGCGGTCTGACGTTCTTTGTAACTGTAATTCAAATTTTATCCGGTATGTTCCTGACAATGTATTATGTTCCGGATATTAAAAATGCATGGGAATCCGTGTATTATCTTCAGAACCATGTTGCATTTGGACAAATTGTCCGCGGAATGCACCACTGGGGAGCAAGTTTGGTAATCGTAATGATGTTCCTACATACGTTACGTGTTTTCTTCCAGGGAGCTTATAAGAAGCCCCGTGAATTAAACTGGGTTGTCGGAGTGCTTATTTTCTTCATTATGCTTGCACTCGGACTTACAGGTTACTTATTGCCTTGGGATATGAAAGCCCTTTTCGCTACAAAAGTAACAATCCAGATCGTAGAATCAACTCCGCTGATTGGAGAATATCTGAAAATACTTATTGCTGGATCTTCTGATATTGTCGGCGCTCAGACGATCACCCGATTCTTTGCCATCCATGTATTCTTCTTACCGGCTGCACTATTCGGGTTAATGGCTGCCCACTTCATTATGATTCGTAAACAGGGTATTTCAGGACCGTTGTAAGAAATAATTTTTTTGATCATTGCAAAAGGAGGGGAAATCGCCCAATGCATCGTGGTAAAGGTATGAAATTCGTAGGTGACTCTCGTGTTCCTGCAGAACGCAAACCGAATATCCCGAAAGACTATTCGGAATATCCAGGAAAAACAGAAGCATTCTGGCCAAACTTCCTATTAAAGGAATGGATGGTAGGGGCTGTATTCCTTATCGGTTTCCTATGCTTGACAATTGCGCATGAGCCGCCATTAGAAAAAATTGCTGATCCTAGTGATACAGCTTATATCCCGCTGCCAGACTGGTACTTCCTATTCTTGTACCAGCTTCTGAAATACAGCTATGCTTCTGGACCTTATAATGCAATCGGTGCTTTCATTATTCCGGGTCTTGCATTCGGAGCTTTGCTGCTTGCACCATTCATAGACCGCGGACCTGAACGCCGTCCGTCCAAGCGTCCTTTAGCAACTGGCTTCATGTTATTGGCTCTAGCCGGCATCACTTTCCTGACTTGGGAGTCTGTTGCACACCATGACTGGGAAGCTGCCGCACAGCAAGGTAAGATTGTGGCTGAAGTAGAGTTTGATAAAGAGGATGAAGGCTACAAGATTTTTGAAGCGAACGGCTGTATTTCCTGCCACGGAGGAGATCTTCAGGGTGGAGCAGGTTCACCTGCACTTGTTGACACTGGGTTAACACCTGAAGAAGTTTCTGACATTGCTAAAAACGGTAAAGGCGCTATGCCTCCAGGAATGTTCAAAGGCACTGATGAAGAACTTCAGAAGCTTGCTGAGTTTATTTCTGGCCTTGAAAGCAAATAATTTGTAAAGAAGCTGGCATTGCCAGCTTCTTTTTTATGCACATAAATTGTTCAGTTTTTTTACAGGCATTTGGTGTGGTAAAATAATGAAATAATCGTGTACATAGAGAAGGAGAACAAAATATGAAATGGATCTATCCTTTATTAGGCAGCAGAGCTATGCTGATACTGCTTCTGATCATTAACACGGCAGGCACAATTTATGGGTATATATGGTATAAGTGGCAGCTTGTTGATACACCGCCAATTTTCTTGCCTTTCGTACCGGACAGTCCTACAGCGAGCCTGTTTTTTATGTTTGTGCTAATCGCCTTTCTATTGGGTAAAAATTGGCCGCTGTTTGAAGCATTAGCTATAGTGACCCTTATTAAATACGGAATTTGGGCTGTGGTTATGAATTTGCTCGTTTTTCAGGTGACAGGTGAAATGGATCCTGTTGCTCTCATGCTGATCTTCTCGCATGGTGCAATGGCAGTTCAGGGCGTTCTGTATGCACCTTTCTACCGTTTTAAAGTATGGCATCTTGTCTTAACAGGAATCTGGACTCTTCATAATGATGTAATTGATTACGTCTTTTTCATGCTGCCGCGCTATCCTATTTTAGATCTTTACACACCGCAAATCGGCTATTTTACATTTTGGCTCAGTCTTTTTTCATTAGGGACCGCTTATTACTTCGTCTTAAGAAAGAATCGGTTTAGTCTGGATATAGTGAAATAGTGCTTCGATTGTCCTGATCCAAATCATTGAGTGTATTGGTTCCTCGTTTGTTTGAAAGAAATAACCTGGCTGACGGAATTATTTTCTGGTCTAACCTTGTCCCTCTTTTCATATTTATCTAATAGTAATTTGAGGGGGGACAAGTTTAATGAGGCGAAAAGTAATCGCATTCTTATTCATTATTATGTTATTGCCAGGAATGGTGTCTGCAGATAAGACAACACAAATAGATAAATTAGATCAATTATCTAATGAAGCCTTACAGATGGTTAAACTCCATAGGTATGAGGATGCCAAGAAGCTTTTGGAGTATTTTTCCGAGCAATTTGTTGCAGTGAATGGCAAGGAAAGGCCATTTACAATGGACGAACTGCGGATTATTACCGTCTCTCATGATGATGCTGTACAAGCTGCTGTCAATACATCAATGAGCCATGAAGAAAGGCTGAATCATGCAACAAAATTCCGCCTTGTAATGGATGCAATCTCCTCAAAATATCAGCCTTTATGGACCGAAATGGAGAAGCCGATTATGACGGTATTTGGAGAAGTTAAGGAAGCCGCATACAGCGGAAATAACGAGAACTTTCATTCACATTTGAATTCCTTTTTGTCTCTATATGAGGTTATTTATCCCAGTTTAAAAATTGATGTTGATGCAGAAAAGGTACAAAAACTGAACGCCCGCATTAATTTTATCGATCACTATCGACCGCAGGTGCTTTCCCAGCAGGCAAGTCAGCAGGAACTCGCTGCATTGGAAAATGATCTGCAGACAATCTTTGATGAAATGACAGAAGATGAAACAGATCCATCCCTATGGTGGGTGATCATTTCAACAGGGAGCATTATCATCATTACATTATCTTACGTAGGCTGGAGAAAATATAAGGGAGACAGAGCAAGACAAAAAAATCGATCTTAAGTACAAAAAGAATAATTGAGGTCTTTTTCCGTTTTGCCATAAAGGGAAAGGGGAAAAAGATAGTTAGAACGAATCGTATGCTGGAGATATGAAAGCCAGCGGTTAAAATTCAACATGATCAGCTTGATGGGAGGTTATAAAATGGGAGGATATCTCATTTACTTTGCAATAATTATTCTTGTTCCGCTTTGGGCGCAAATGAAAGTAAAGGGAGCTTACAGCAAATATTCAAAAGTTCCTTCATCCACGCAAATGAGAGGTGCTGAAGTAGCCAGAAGAATTCTGGATGAAAATGGCTTATTTAACGTTGGCGTGGAGGAAACCAGGGGACATTTAACAGACCATTATGATCCGCGTTCTAAGACTGTCAGGCTATCAGCAGCAAATTATCACGGCCATTCAGTTGCAGCTGCGGCCATTGCGGCCCATGAGGTTGGCCATGCAATTCAGGATAATCAGGATTACGCTTTCCTGCGTTTTCGCCATGCGCTGGTGCCTGTTGCGAATCTTGGTTCAAACTTCTCCTGGATTCTGATCATAATCGGTTTTTTTGCAGGGTTGAGCGGAATGGTGCTGTTGGGAATTATCTTTATGGCAGCTGCAGTGGTATTCCAGGTCATCACTCTTCCAGTGGAGTTCAATGCTTCTAATCGTGCGATGGATCAGGTAGTGTCACTCGGAATTATCAGAAACGATGAAGAGAGAGAAACTAAAAAAGTTTTGAATGCAGCTGCATTGACATATGTGGCGGCAGCAGCTGTTGCTGTGCTTGAATTGCTTCGCTTAATCCTTATTTACACAGGTATGACAAGATCGGAGTAGGAAAAGCCGCTGGCGCCTGGAGCTAGATAGTAAAAAAAGCCGGCTAGCTGGCTTTTTTTTTGCCCAAAAAAGAGATGTTCATTATAACATCTCCTGGAATTATTTTTTAGCGTTCAACCGGCTTTTTATTTTCATCCAAAGTAAAGCCTTCCCCCAGTACGTCATGGACAGCTGTAACCGAAACAAATGCATGAGGATCAACAGCTGTAATGACATTTTTCAACCGGACAATTTCATTACGGCCAACTACACAATAGAGCACTTCCCGCTCTTTCTTGGTGAAGGAGCCGTGGCCTTTTAACACAGTGACACCCCGGTCCATCTCTTTCATGATTTTATCGGCAATGGCATCATTTTGTTCGGAAATAATCATCGCTCCCCTTGCTGCATAGGCGCCCTCTTGCATAAAATCGATTACTTTGGCACCGATAAAAACAGCAACAAGAGTATACATTGCTTCCCTATAATCCAAATATGTAATTAAAGAAAGTGCTATAACAAAAAAGTCAAAAATGAACATCGTCTTTCCCATGCTGACCCCTGCGTACTTATGAGCAAGCCTCGCGATTATATCCACTCCGCCTGTTGTGCCCCCATACCTGAAAATGGTCCCTAGGCCAATTCCGATAAAGACTCCGGCGAATAGAGAAGCAAGAGTTAAATCCTCTTTTAAAGGCATTTCGATCTGGTACCGCTGAAAAATCCATAAGAAAATGGATACACCGACCGTTCCGATGATCGTGTAAACAAAAACGTTCCTGCCAAGAAGTTTCCACCCTATAAAGAATAGTGGGATATTTAGCAGCAAGTTTGTATAAGATGGGTCCCACTTGAAAAGGAAATATAAGAGCAGCGTTATCCCGGTGAATCCGCCTTCAGCCAAATTATTCTGCATATTAAAATGAACAAGGCCCCACGAAAAAATGGCCGCACCAAGCAAAATGAAAAAAATATTTTTAAACTTTAACCCAAAAAGCATATTATCCCTCCACTGCCTGAATATCACAATACCAAAGCGTATCTAATTATATAAGATACAGAATATAAGAGCAATGACCTTTCCGGACAAGAATGCACAGGGGAATCAATTAAGCGCGATGATAAAAAATATTTGTAAAATAGCCGATCTTTAGCTTAACATGAAAAGTGATAATCTCCGTATATAGATACACCTATTAAAAGCAGAGGTGAAATAAATGCAAACATCAAAAACAATCAAAGAAATGCAAACAGAAGTAGACTCATACATAAGCCAATTTAAAGAAGGTTATTTCAGTCCATTGGCCATGCTGGCAAGAATGACTGAAGAACTTGGGGAACTATCCAGGGAAGTGAACCATCACTATGGTGAAAAACCTAAAAAATCCACCGAAGAAGAAAAGGCTATCGAAGAAGAGCTTGGAGATATGCTCTTTGTTCTAATATGCTTTGCTAATTCCTTAAATATTGACTTGGAAGAAGCGCACGATCGTGTCATGAAAAAATTCAGCACACGGGATAAAGACAGATGGACAAGAATTGAGGAATAGAAGGAGAGAGGACAATGGAAAAAGTAAAAGTTGTTATAGCGGGACCGCGGGGGCGAATGGGAAGCGAAGCAGTCCAGCTCGTTAATCGTATAGAAAACTATGAAATAGCTGCTGTAATCGACCATAAAAATGGCGGGGGCTATCTTGGCGATTTTGAAGGATTCTCACAATTTGGCCAAGTTCCGGTATACACAGATCTTGCTCTGTGCTTTCAGGAACTAAAACCGGATGTGCTTATCGATTTGACCACTCCGGAAGTAGGAATGTTCCACACAAAAACAGCCCTGGAGTACGGTGTAAGGCCAGTTGTTGGAACAACAGGCTTCTCGAAGGAAAATCTGAAAGAGCTTGAAGAACTTTGCCAGGAAAAAGGAATCGGCTGCATTATCGCCCCAAACTTTGCACTTGGTGCTGTATTAATGATGAAATTCTCACAATTGGCAGGAAGATATTTTAACGATGTGGAAATTATAGAGCTGCACCATGACCAGAAATTGGATGCTCCATCAGGGACTGCAGTGAAAACAGCAGAAATGATTGCTGATGTAAGAGCAAAAAAGGAGCAGGGGCACTCACAGGAAAAGGAGACGATTCCTGGTGCAAGAGGCGCAAATTTTGATGGCATGCATATACACTCTGTACGGCTTCCTGGCCTGATTGCTCATCAGCAGGTAATGTTCGGTTCGGAGGGACAAACATTGACCATCCGTCATGACTCCTATAACAGGGCTTCCTTTATGTCTGGAGTAAAGCTTGCTGTTGATACTGTTTTAAAAATTGATACTCTCGTCTACGGCCTCGAAAATATTATCGATTAGAAAGGGGTGCCAACATGAATATTGCCTTAATTGCTCATGATAAGAAAAAGGATGATATTGTAAGATTTGCGATCGCCTATAAATTTATTCTTGCTGAACATACCCTTTATGCTACTGGAACAACTGGTTCACGTATCATGAAAGAAACTGGCCTTTCCATTCATCGTTTTCAGTCTGGACCACTTGGCGGGGACCAGGAAATTGGTGCTTTAATTGCCAACAATAAAATGGATGTTGTATTTTTCTTCAGAGATCCTCTGACTGTTCAGCCTCATGAGCCGGATGTCTCAGCTTTGGTGCGCCTCTGTGATGTATATGCCGTCCCATTGGCGACTAATATGGGAACTGCTGAAATTATTATTAAAGGCCTGGAACGCAATGATTTATCATGGAGGAATATTGTAAGTGAAAAAGGTGACATGAATGAACCTGGATAATCTTGATATTCTGGCATTTGGCGCGCATGCTGATGATGTTGAAATCGGCATGGGCGGCACAATAGCCAAATTTGCCTCGATTGGAAAAAAGATTGGAATATGCGACTTGACCCAGGCCGAGCTTTCTTCTAATGGGACGGTTGAAATCCGTAAAGAGGAATCACTAAAAGCAGCTGAAATTCTGGGGGCTGGTGTTCGGGAGACTCTTAATCTGCCTGACAGGGGTTTATATTTTAACCAGGAGTACATAAAAAAGATTGCTGAAATGATCCGTAAATACAAGCCTGCTCTTGTGTTTGCGCCTTATATGGAGGACAGGCATCCTGACCATGGACATTGTGCCCGTCTGGTGGAAGAAGCCGT
Organism: Cytobacillus sp. NJ13; assembly: GCA_030348385.1. Lineage (NCBI taxonomy): Bacteria > Bacillati > Bacillota > Bacilli > Caryophanales > Bacillaceae > Cytobacillus > Cytobacillus sp. NJ13. Next base: position 5,088,386 of record JAUCFP010000006.1, read on the forward strand.
CTTTTCGGCCGGAATCAGGAAGTATGCAACAGGCGGCAATTTTGCTCCGCATAAGGTGAAAAGCCTGCACTTTTACATGATAAATGGTTTCCATAAGCCTGACTTCCTTATCGATATCTCAGCTTTTATGGATAAAAAAGCTGCAGGACTGGAGTCTTATCGAAGTCAATTTGCAAAAAGCCCTGAATCATTTGATACACCGCTTGTCAACGGTTATATTGAAACTGTTGCAGCGAGGGAAAGCCTATTTGGAAAACAGGCAGGGGTGGAATATGCAGAGGGTTTTATTGTCAATAAACCCTTAGTGGTTAATATGGATATATTCGGTGGAGAATTATGAGAAAAAAATTAAAAATAGGTATCACCTGCTATCCCACGGTGGGAGGATCAGGTGTTGTTGCAACAGAACTGGGTAAAATGCTGGCCGAAAAAGGCCATGAAATACATTTTATTTCATCAAGCCTCCCTTTTAGACTGAAAAGGATGTACCCAAATATTTTTTATCACCAGGTGGATGTAAATCAATACTCCGTGTTCCAATATGCTCCTTACGATATCGCGCTTGCAAGTAAAATGGCAGAAGTGATAAAACGCGAGGGACTTGACCTTCTTCATGTGCATTATGCAATTCCGCATGCAGTTTGTGCGATTCTGGCTAAGCAGATGAGCGGTACGGATATTAAGATTGTTACGACCCTTCATGGAACAGATATTACCGTTCTCGGGTATGATCCATCCCTGACAGATGCAATCCGTTTTGGAATCGAAAAATCTGATGGCGTTACAGCGGTCTCCAATGCGCTCATTTCGCAAACTTATGACCTGATAAAACCTGATAAATCAATAAGAGCGGTTTATAACTTTATTGATGAACGAATATACAAGAAAACCGATTCTGCTTATCTTAAAGAAGAATATGGTATAAAAGCGGATGAGAAGGTTATCATCCATGTTTCCAATTTCCGCGGTGTAAAGCGGGTGCCTGATGTTGTCAAAGCTTTTGCAAAAATCATGGAAGAATTTCCTTCCAAGCTGCTATTAGTAGGCGATGGACCGGAAATGACCGTAATATGCAGGCTGGTGAATGATCTGCAGCTTAAAGATAAGGTCTTGTTTTTGGGAAAACAGGATAATTTGGAGGAACTTTACAGCATTAGTGATTTAATGCTCTTATTATCGGAAAAGGAAAGCTTTGGACTTGTTGCTCTCGAGGCGATGGCATGCGGAGTGCCATGCATCGGCACAAAAGTCGGGGGAATTCCAGAAGTAATCAGCGACGGTGAGACTGGTTATATTTGTACTCTGGGGGATATAACTGATATCTCACGAAAAGCAATTAAACTGCTTAAGGATGAGCTCCTTCTTAAAAGGTTTGCTTCCCAATCCATTTCACTTGCAAAAGACAGGTTCAGTGCCGGCCAGATTGTCATTCAATATGAAGAGTTTTATTATGAACTTTTGGAAAAAGGTGACCTTGGATGAATGAAGCTTTTTTAATGGCAGTTCCTGTGCTCAAGGATATAGAAGCGGCAGGCTATGAGGCCTATTTTGTTGGAGGTTCTGTCAGGGATCATATCCTAGGTAAAGAAATTGCGGACGTTGATATTGCCACTTCCGCTGCCCCTGAGGAAGTAAAAACCATATTTTCAAGAACACTTGATGTGGGCATTGAGCATGGCACTGTGGTTGTCCTATATAATGGAATACCCTATGAAATTACAACTTTCAGGACAGAGGCTGAATATCTGGATTTTAGGCGTCCTTCGGAAGTTCAATTTATCAGATCTCTGGAAGAGGATTTGAAAAGAAGAGATTTTACGATGAACGCCATTGCCATGGATAAGGAAGGGCGACTTATTGATCCCTTTAACGGCAGGGGCGCTATAGAGGAAAAAAGAATCTGCACCGTTGGACAGCCTGCTGAGAGATTTACTGAAGATGCACTTCGAATGATGAGAGCAGTCCGCTTTTTTAGTCAGCTTGCATTCGAAATTGAAAGAAAAACGTATGATGCTTTGGCATCTTTGGCTCATTTACTTGAAAACATTGCAGTGGAAAGAAAGCTGGCAGAATTCGAAAAGCTATTAGCAGGAACCAGCCGGATGAAGGCTCTTAAGGTCATTGGGGAAACAGGATTGTCTAAGTATTTGCCAGCTATGTCTGGCTTCCGAAAGGAATTAATGCAGGCAGAAGATTATAATGCAGCTGAACTGACAGTGGATGAAATGTGGGCCTTTCTTGCATGCATCTTTGATTTGGGCGAGTCGCAGGCTGAAGCTTTTTTTAAGAGCTGGAAACTGCCTATAAAGAAAATAAAAAAGATATTGGCAATTAATAGATGGATTCGGTATAGAGCCAACAACAAGTGGGATGCCTATTCCCTTTACCAGGCAGGGGGCGTTTCACTTAACGCCGAGCGTGTCCGCAACGTAATCATGCATGAGGACTCAATCAGGGGGACCGATACCCTGAGGAGTCAATACAATTCCCTGCCGATTAAAGAGAGAAGTGATCTTCAGCTTACCGGAGATAACCTGATGGATTGGTTTGGCAAACCTCCTGGTCCCTGGATCAAAGCGGAGCTTGAAAAAACGGAGAAAGCTGTCTTGAGCGGCGAATTGAATAATAGCAATGAATCCATAAGGGAGTGGCTCATAAATTGCAATCAGAAATCAGGAAAAAATTGATTGATGCTTTTACGAAAAGCAAGGAGGAATACCTTTCAGGCCAGTATTTAGCCGACCTGATTGGCTGTTCAAGAACGGCTGTATGGAAGCATATTGAAGAGCTGAGGAAAGAAGGTTTTGAACTGGAAGCGGTCAGAAGAAAAGGATATCGGATTACGAAAACACCTGAAAAGGTTACTCCTGATGAAATCAGGCTGGGTTTGCAGACTGAAACACTTGGCCGTCAAATTCATCATGAAGAAAGTGTTGACTCAACTCAGAAGATTGCCCACCGCCTTGCTTACGAGGGTGCAGAGGAAGGAACAGTCGTCATTGCGGAAGAACAGCTGTCAGGCAGGGGTAGAATGGACAGGAGATGGCATTCCCCAAAATCAACCGGTGTATGGATGAGTGTTATCCTGAGGCCGAACATTCCACCTCCGAAAGCACCGCAGCTTACGCTCATTACAGCAGTGGCTGTTGTACAGGCGATTGAAGAGTTAACAGATTTAACACCGCAAATTAAATGGCCGAATGATATTTTAATGAACGGGAAAAAAGTTACTGGAATCCTGACTGAACTGCAGGCGGATGCAGACCGCATAATTTCAATAATCATCGGCATTGGAATCAATGTTAACCAGGCGCATGATGATTATCCAGATGAACTTAAAGAGATTGCCACTTCTTTATCCATTGAAAAAGGCGAAAAGCTTTCAAGAGCAGAGCTGATTAGAGTATTGCTGGGCAAACTGGAAAACCTTTATAAACTGTATTTAGATAAAGGCTTCTATCCGATTAAGCTTTTATGGGAAAGTTATGCTGTCAGCATTGGCAAGAACCTTACTGCAAGAACTATTACCGGCAGCATATATGGCAAGGCTCTTGGAATTACAGAAGATGGGGTCCTAATGATTGAAGACAGCAGCGGGAAGGTCCATCACGTCTATTCTGCGGACATTGAGCTGGATGTCTAATTTGCTCGCCTACAATTTTTTATAGCCAATTCTTTTACCTTTTTGATATACTTTTTATGGGCAGTATCCTTAAAAGAACTGCACCTTTTTGCAAGAATCATAAAATAAATAGAATATCTGCCTAGATCCAAAAAATGGACCGGGACAGAGGGATGAACTGATATATGAGCTATTGCAAAATCCTTCTGCCTTCAGAAGGATTTTTTAAATGTTCTGTTTTTTAACTCATTTGGAAGTTTTATTGCCTCTTCCTGCATAAGGAGGACGAATAATGAAGCAAACAACTGATTTTCTGAAAATGAAGGAAAATGATGAGAAAATTGTCATGCTGACCGCTTATGATTTTCCTGCTGCCAAACAGGCCGAAAATGCCAATGTGGACATGATTCTTGTTGGGGACTCGCTTGGGATGGTAGTGCTGGGCTATGATTCAACCGTTCCCGTTACAATGGAGGATATGATTCATCATGGAAAAGCTGTCAAGCGAGGAGCAAAAAATACATTCATTGTGATTGATATGCCGTTTATGAGCTATCATTTGTCCGCAAAAGATACACTTATAAATGGAGCAAGGCTTATTCAGGAAACAGGAGCACATGCTGTTAAGCTTGAAGGCGGTGATGAAGTCGCAAAACATATCGGAGCGTTAACAAAAGCAGGTATTCCTGTTGTTGCCCACTTGGGGCTGACACCACAATCCGTGGGGGTCCTGGGCGGATATAAAGTCCAGGGGAAAAACGCTGAAGCAGCCAGAAAGCTGATTGATGATGCCAGGGAATGTGAGAGGGCTGGAGCTTTTGCTCTTGTCCTCGAGTGTGTTCCAAAACAGCTGGCAAAGCAGATTACTGAAGAATTGACGATTCCTGTCATTGGAATCGGAGCCGGCAAGGATACAGATGGACAGGTTCTTGTTTACCATGATGTATTAGGATACGGTGTAGAGCGTGTTCCCAAGTTTGTGAAACAGTATGAAAACCTGAACCCGATTATCGGCGATAGTCTTGCGGCTTATTCTGCAGAAGTGAAGAACGGATCATTTCCTGATGACTCCCATTCTTTCAAGATGAAAGAGGAAGAGCTGCAGAGCTTGTATGGAGGAAAAGTATGAGAACGATTACTGATATAAGAGAAATGCAAAGTATTGCTTTTCAGCTTAAGAGGGAAGGAAAGACAATCGGCTTCGTCCCGACTATGGGTTATTTGCATGATGGCCATCTTTCCTTATTAAGTGCCGCCAGAAAAGAAAATGATGTGACAGTGGTAAGCATCTTTGTCAATCCGCTTCAATTTGGCCCTAAAGAAGATTTAGCGACATATCCCAGGGATTTCGAGCGTGACAGCAGCCTTGCAGAGAATGAGGGGAACGACTATATCTTCTATCCTTCAGCAGAAGAAATGTATCCTGTGACTCCGTCTGTAACGGCCAATGTACAGGACCGGACGGATGTCTTATGCGGGAAATCCAGGCCGGGACATTTCGACGGTGTTGCAACGGTCCTTATAAAGCTCATTAACATTGTACAGCCTGATAAAGTATATTTTGGGATGAAGGATGCTCAGCAGGTGGCTGTTGTTGATGGACTTGTAAGAGATTTCAATATTCCTGTGGAAATTGTCCCTGTTCAGACGGTCAGGGAAGAAGATGGCCTGGCTAAGAGCTCAAGGAACGTGCATCTTCTTCCAGCAGAACGCGACCAGGCAACAGCTCTCTATCAAAGTCTTAAGATGGCGGAGTCCGCTATAGCTGAAGGGGAACATGATCCTCAAAGGATTCTCGCACGCATGAAGGAATTCATTAAACAAAATACAAGCGGGGAAATAGATTATATTGAAATTCTATCCTATCCCCATCTTAAACAGCTTTCCCGCCTGGAAGGTAAAATCATCATCGCAATGGCCGTTAAATTCTCAAAGGCCCGTTTAATAGATAACGCTATAATATCAGTGAAAAAAGAAAGCTAAGGGAGGAAGGCAGCATGTTTCGCACCATGATGAATGGCAAGATCCATCGTGCAACAGTAACAGAAGCCAATCTTAATTATGTTGGCAGCATCACTATCGATACAGACATCATTGAAGCAGTAGGAATGGCTCCCAATGAAAAAGTTCAAATCGTTAATAATAACAATGGGGCAAGATTTGAAACCTATATTATACCCGGTGAAAGAGGGAGCGGCGTAATCTGCGTGAATGGTGCAGCTGCACGCCTTGTTCAGGAAGGGGATATTGTCATTATCATTTCTTATGCTCTCGTTCCTGATGAAAAGGTGCCTTATCATGAACCAAAGGTAGCGATAATGGACAGCAGCAATCGGATCACTGACATGATACATGCAGAGCCGGAAAGTACGGTTTTATAATAGAGTTATTTTAGGTGCTGAACTCTTATGGAGCTTCAGCTCTTTTTTATAAATTTTGAAAAGCATTCATTTTTAACTTCGATAACAGTCTGGCTCCAGCGCCTGCCCCTCGAGGTGCCGGAGACGGGCAAGGCGCTTCCGCTTTTCTTATAATCACCGTGAATAACGGCATAGTTCAGGTGGAAGAAAAATAATAAGGGAAAAGCTATTTGCCTTTTTCTTTTTCCGTTTTTATGATACCGTTTGAATGACTGAATATAGAGGTGTTAGCCATGGGTAATAAATATGTTGTAGTGGATCTGGAAACAACCGGGAACGCCCCGAAAAAAGGCGATAAAATGATACAATTCGCTGCTGTGGTGATTGAAAACGGAAAAATCACAGAGGAATACTCCTCCCTTGTAAACCCGGAGCAATCCATCCCCCCTTTCATAGAAGAGCTGACAGGATTGTCAGATGAAATGGTCGAGAATGCCCCGCTCTTTTCGGAAATTGCCCCTAAAGTCTTGACTTTGCTTGAGGGTGCCTATTTTGTGGCTCATAATGTTTTATTTGATTTATCTTTTTTACAGGAAGAATTAATTGAGGCAGGATATAACGGGTTTTACGGTCCTGTTCTTGATACAGTTGAGATGGCCCGTATTCTTTTTCCGACCGCAGATAGCTTCAAATTATCTGATCTTGCACTCCGGGAAGGCCTTAATCATGAACGTCCCCATCAGGCAGACAGTGATGCGTATGTAACTGCTGAGCTCCTGTTAATATTATTAAACAAGTTTAAAAACCTTCCCCAAAACACCATAGAACAGCTGCACAAGCTGTCTGGAGGCTTAAAGAGTGATCTTGATATATTATTGGACGAGCTCATTGCTGTTAATGAAAGTAAGATTGGGTATTTAGCTGATGAAATTGAAGTTCACAGAGGGATTGCTTTGAAAAAAGAGATGAAAGCACAGGAATCTCCAGGCTCCGAATTTCAGGGCTTTCCATTCAGTGATGAGGAAAAGCAGGAAATGTTCATTAAAGCTTTCCCTGCTTATGAAAAAAGGCAAGGCCAGTTTATCATGATGGATTCGGTTTATGGAGCGTTCAAAAATAAACAGCATGCAATAATAGAGGCAGGCACTGGTGTTGGGAAATCTTTAGCATATCTTGTTCCATCGGCTGTTTATGCAAAGGAAAGCGGAAGAACTGTCCTTATCAGTACATATACAACACAGCTGCAGGAGCAGCTGCTGGCGAAGGATGTTCCTCTGCTGCAAAAGATGCTGTCGTTTCCGCTTAAAGCTGTATTGCTAAAGGGGAGAAGCCACTACATCAGCCTTGCGAAGTTTGTTCAAACGTTAAGAGATAATGAAGATAATTATGATACAATCCTCAGCAAAATGCAGATTCTTGTCTGGCTCCTAGAGACTGACACGGGAGATATTGATGAATTGAACCTGTCAAGCGGCGGGATGATTTACTGGAGCAGGATAAAGAATGATGAAACAGCTTTTTTGCAGGATAAGTCGTGGATTTCCAGAGATTTTTATCTGAGGGCAAGAAAGGATGCACAAAAGGCAGATATTATTATTACGAATCATTCACTGCTTTTAACGGATCTTACAGCAGAGAATGTTATTTTGCCTGAATTCAGCCATGTGGTTATCGATGAGGGGCATCATTTTGTTAAGGCTTCAGGGAAACATTTTGGCAACAAGCTTGATTATCTATCAGTTCGGCTGATGCTTGGACAAATTGGATTATTTGAACAGAAACAGCTATATTATAAGCTTGAAAAGCTGGTGGAAGACAAAGCAGAGACACCTGATGATTTCATGCATTCTTTTGAAATCAACCAAATAATAGCTGAGATTATTCATGAAATGGATGAGTTGTTTAGAGTTATAGCGATTTATGCTAAAAAATTTACAAAAGCAAAAAAAAGCGTAAATCGAATTACGGTCCGATTTAAAAGTGCTGCTAACAAGGAGACGAATGCTGTATTAGCGAGTGCGGAACGTTTTGGATTTATGCTAAAGGAATTGATCCAAGGCTTAGACAGCCGTGTAGGCGCAGTTTCAAAGATTAAATCGGCTCTTTCTTTTGAGGAAAAGGCATTAATGGAGGAAGTGGCTTCCATTTTGGATGATTTGAGGGATATGTATGAGGACTTAAACCATATCTTTCACTTGCCGTCCCCGGAATTTGTTGTTTGGATTGAGATGGATACGCGCTCTGCACAAAATGCCACAACTGTTTATGCACAGCCTGTATCGGTTTCTGAATATCTTTATGAACAATTCTTCAGCCAAAAGGAAAGTGCGGTCATTACATCTGCTACTTTATCTGTAAAAAATTCTTTCAGTTTTATTCTAAAGGAACTGGGGCTTGAGGAACAGCAATGCACTATGAAGCAAATTCAATCTCCTTTTGATTATCAGAGGCAGGTTAAGCTCGTGGTTTCTGATGATTTGCCTGAAGTTAATGCAGTACCGCTCGAGGAGTATGTGGCATCTATTACCGAGCATATAATTTCAATTGCGGAAGCAGCGAAAGGAAGAATGCTGATTCTTTTCACTTCGCATGAGATGTTAAGGAGAACCTATGAGCTTATTAAGGAATCAGGTTTTCTGGAGGATTATGCTCTAATTGCCCAGGGTGTTACAAGCGGAAGCCGATCAAGGCTTACGAGGAATTTTCAGCGATTTGATAAAGCCATTCTTTTAGGGACAAGCAGCTTTTGGGAAGGTGTGGATATCCCGGGGGAGGATCTTTCCTGCCTTGTTATTGTCAGACTGCCTTTTTCACCGCCAGATGAACCGATGGCACAGGCGAAAAATGAGCAAATTGCAATTGAAGGAAAAAACCCATTTTCCGAATACTCATTGCCCGAAGCAGTTATCCGCTTTAAGCAAGGTGTCGGGAGATTAATCAGAACACGTTCGGATAGAGGAGTCATCGTGATATTTGACCGGAGAATTATCACCGCAAGGTATGGAAAGGCATTTCTGGATTCCATTCCGCCTATTCCTGTCCAGAAAAGTAATATTGATGAAATTGTCGAATTAATTTATACTTGGCTGTAAAAAGTTCCGGGGATTTTCAACTGAATCCTTCTATGATGAACAAGGCATCTGTTTTATCAGGATAAATTCAGATGATTAACGCATTATAAATTTGTTGGGTTTTTTATTTATAAATACTCAGTCTGCTTTTGTTCATATGTAGGAGGAATGGAAAGATGAACGTGCTGTTCGCCTTTATGCTACTGTTCACGAATTGGTATTACATACCTAAGGATTCACCAGCAGTTCCTGTTAAAGTGGAAAGCATTGACTTAAAACTAAAAAGTAATGAGCTGGCTTTTACGTTTTTTTCTTTATCTGATGGCGAGGCTTCTTTGATTCATCATGGAAATGACGAAAAAGTCCTTATTAACACCGGCGGACAAGGAACAGAGGAAGAATTAAAAAAGCTTCTTGAATTATATGGCGTTAATCGTATTTCAGCAATCATCCTGACAGATGAGGAATTATATAACATGACCAGCCTTAAATGGCTGATAGAAGATTTCGGGGTTAAAGAAATTATAGCGAATGATTCTGCAGTTTCGGATTTGAAGGGTGAGAACGGAATCAGTGATCTTAATCTGCATGCCTGGAATCAGAATTTTAAGCAGCAGCTTTTTCCGGGATTGCTTGCAGAAGTTCTTTATGCAGGTAAGGAACCGGGGGAAGGAATGGATATTTCCTTTACATTTGCAAGGCATCGATTATTATTTATGAACTCGACAAGTCCAAAATCTAAAGATTTTTTCATGGAAAAAGAGTTATCCAATGTTAATGTTGTAAAGCTTCCTGCGTTTGGAGGGAACGATTCCATATCAGAAGAGATGATCAAACATTTGGATCCTCAGATCGCCATTCTTTTTTATAATCCATCCATAAAACATGATTCGAATCTGTTCGGACTGTTAAATGACGCCTGGGTTGATGTATATTATACAAGAAAGCACGGAACCGTCACCATCAAATTTACAGACATTAACTATGAATTATTTACGATTTTCCAGGGCGAGGAGTTCAAATAAACAAAAATTAAACCTTCACGAAAATTCCCTTCGGGAGATATTTTGTGAAGGTAATTAATTTTTTTATTAATAATTATCGGCAGAATCATCATCTCCCGGAAAATGGAACAACGAAAAAGCTGCGCTTGCAGCGCAGCATGACGTGGTGGACCAGAAGAAAATTTATAGTTGTTTTAATACCAGTTAATCAAATCTGCTGTTATACTGTTACTGAGATTATTTCTTTGTAAAATTAGTTTAACCTTAACGGTTGAGTATATAAGTTACAAATATTGTAGAGGCTGAGGAGGAATTCCAGAATGGAAAGCAAAATTGAGGTTTTATCTACCGTGAAGATCCAGCAAAGCCCGGATCTGTATAAAATTGTTGATGCACTGAACAGAACTCTAAAAGAAAAAGACCTGATGTTCGGTTTGGCGCTTGATCAGGAAGACCAAAATAAAGCGATTTTTACGATATATCGTACATAAAAGAGTGATTGAGACATGAAAAAAGCAATATGGGGTATCATTATTCTGCTTGTCATATGCATTGGAGCAGGCTCTTTAATTTATTTCAACAGCATGAAGCCCGTTAGAGCGGCAGAATCAAAGGCTGTAGAGCTTGCGAAAAAAGAAACGGATCTTGCTGAAACTGAAGATTTCAATTTATATCATGGCACTGAGACCTACTATGTCATCGAGGGCAAAGATCATGATGGGACAAGCATATATGTGTGGGTTCCAGAAAAAAAGGGGAAAATCGTTACATTGAAGCAATCTGATGGAATTTCCAGAAATGAAGCCATTAACAGACTTAAGCAGGAGAAAAATGCTGCTGAAATCATGTCTGTGCGGCTGGGAATGGAGAAAAATATTCCATTATGGGAAATTCATTACCGTTCCGGCAGTGATTTAATAAATTATTATTATATAGATTTTAAAACAGGAGAATGGCTAAAAAAAATTGAAAATCTATAGCCTGAGGCAACACACCGCCTTAGTGCAGGAGAAAATCGGGAGGAAGCAAGCAATGGAGATTCAACTGGCACAAAGAGTAAAAGCATTGACACCATCAACAACTTTGGCAATCACAGCTAAAGCAAAAGAGCTAAAAGCCCAGGGACATGATGTTATTGGATTGGGAGCAGGCGAGCCGGATTTTAATACGCCACAGCATATTATCGATGCTGCCGTGAAATCCATGAATGAGGGACATACAAAATATACGCCTTCGGCAGGTCTTCCTGCATTAAAGAAAGAAATCGCAAACAAGTTTAAAAAAGACCAGGGACTTGATTATGACGCTTCAGAAATCATCGTTACCAATGGTGCGAAGCATGGCTTATATACACTGTTCCAAGTTTTGCTGAATGAAGGGGAAGAAGTCATTATCCCGACTCCATATTGGGTCAGCTATCCAGAACAGGTTAAACTAGCTGGGGGAATTCCTGTTTATGCAGAGGGAAGAGAAGAAAATAATTTTAAGATCACCCCGGAACAGCTGGCTAAAAGCATAACTGACAAAACCAAGGCAGTTATCATTAACTCACCAAGCAACCCGACCGGCATGCTTTATTCGGCGGAGGAATTAAAGGAGCTTGGCGAGGTTTGTTTAAAGCATAATGTCCTTATCATTTCTGATGAGATATATGAAAAGCTGGTATATGGCGGCCATCAGCATACTTCGATTGCCGAAATTTCACCTGAACTTAAAGAACAAACCATTATTATTAATGGGGTATCCAAGTCTCATTCCATGACAGGCTGGAGAATTGGATATGCCGCAGGTAATAAGAATATTATCAAGGCCATGACCAACCTTGCCAGCCACAGCACATCCAACCCGACAACAACAGCACAATATGGTTCAATTGCTGCATATTCCGGGCCACAGGATACACTGGAAGAAATGAGAGAAGCATTCGAACATCGATTAAATGTTATCTATGATAAATTAATCAGCATTCCAGGCTTTACATGTGTAAAACCGCAAGGAGCATTTTACCTGTTTCCCAATGTGAAAAAGGCAGCAGAATTGACCGGATTTGCGAGTGTCGATGAATTTGTGAAGGCGCTTCTCGAGGAAGCGATGGTTGCAGTAATTCCAGGCTCTGGTTTTGGCTCTCCGGATAATATCCGTTTATCATATGCAACTTCTCTTCAATTATTAGAGAAAGCAGTGGAACGGATGCACGGGTTTGTGGAAAAGAACATGAAGTAAAGAAAAGCGGAAGCGCCTTCTCCACCCCCGTCACCTCGAGGGGGTAGGCGCTGGAGCTAGACAGTAATTTACATTCAAAATTTTGGACTTTCTTATTTTCTGAAACAGGAGCGCCGGATCATATCCGGCCTCCTTCTGTGTTTTCTATCTATTTAGAGCGCGTAAAACTTACTGTTATTGCTTGTCAATGTGCTTGAAGGTATAATATATAGCGATACATAAGAAGTGATTGCTTAGATTTTTTTGGAGGGAACATAAATTGATAAAAACAACAATTTCTCAAGTTCATAAATATGTTGATCAGGAAGTTACGATTGGAGCTTGGATTGCCAACAAGCGCTCAAGCGGAAAGATTGCATTTTTGCAGCTGCGCGATGGGACTGGTTTTATTCAAGGTGTTGTAGTGAAAGCGGAAGTGCCGGAAGAGATTTTCCAGGGTGCAAAATCAGTTACTCAGGAATCTTCCGTTTATGTTACTGGCAAGATACAAAAGGATGAGCGTTCACCTTTCGGATTTGAAATGCTGGTAACAGGCCTGGAAGTTATTCATCAGGCTGTAGATTATCCGATTACTCCTAAAGAACATGGAACTGAATTCCTGATGGACAATCGTCACTTATGGCTGCGCTCCCGCCGCCAGCATGCAGTCATGAAAATCAGAAATGAAATTATCCGGGCAACTTATGAGTTTTTCAATGAGCAAGGTTTTTCCAAGGTTGACCCGCCAATTCTGACGGGAAGCGCCCCAGAAGGCACTTCGGAACTTTTTGCAACAAAATATTTTGATGAAGATGCCTATTTATCACAAAGCGGCCAGCTTTATATGGAAGCAGCTGCTATGGCTCTTGGAAAAGTATTTTCATTCGGGCCGACCTTCCGTGCTGAAAAATCCAAAACTCGCCGTCATTTAATCGAATTTTGGATGATTGAACCTGAAATGGCTTTCTGTGAATTCGATGATAACTTAAAAGTACAGGAAGAATATGTAGCTCATATTGTACAATCTGTTCTTAAGAACTGTTCAATTGAACTCAAAACACTTGGCCGTGATACGGAGAAACTTGAGAAAATTACGGCTCCATTCCCGCGCATCACGTATGATGAAGCAATTAAGTTTCTTCAGGAAAAAGGCTTTGATGATATCCAGTGGGGAGACGACTTTGGTGCACCGCATGAGACAGCAATTGCAGAAAGCTATGATAAGCCAGTTTTTATCACACACTATCCAACTTCACTGAAGCCGTTCTATATGCAGCCGGATCCATCAAGAGAAGATGTTGTATTATGTGCCGACTTGATTGCACCTGAAGGTTATGGGGAAATCATCGGCGGTTCTGAGCGTATTCACGACTATGACCTTCTCAAGCAGCGCCTTGATGAACATAAATTAGATTTGGATGCTTATAAATGGTACCTGGAGCTTCGCCAATATGGTTCAGTGCCGCATTCCGGATTTGGTCTTGGGCTTGAAAGAACCGTAGCCTGGATCAGCGGCGTTGAGCATGTGCGTGAAACAATTCCATTTCCTCGTTTATTAAACCGTCTATATCCATAATTAAAATTAATTGATAGATAAAGCAAAAATCCGCCTACTGCGGATTTTTTGCTTCTTCCGATTCCCGCTGGATCATTCAGAAGAAACAGTCAGGCTGAATTTCATGGAAAAGTTACCGGTTTTTCATCTCACTTTGGCCACTATGTTCATGATATACTTAGAAGGAGGTGTCCCGAATGTCTAAAAATAGTTTATTAAAATGGCTTCAGGAAGGAAATATTTCAATACCTGGAGTCCTGTTGTCACAGTATAAAGAAATGAATTTGAATGAGCATGAACTCGTCTTAATTCTTCATGTAATTTCCTATATTGAACATGGGAATGAATTTCCCACCCCTGTAGAATTATCTTCCCGCATGACCATTTCTGTGGCTGAATGTACCGATATGCTAAGAAAACTAATTCAAAAAGGCTTTATTGATATCAAAGATAGCTATTCTGCTGATGGCATCCGATATGAAAGGTACCATCTTGATCCGCTTTGGGAAAAGCTTATTGACCAGTTTCTGCTCAGCGGCAAAAAAGAGGAAGCTGTTAAGATACAGCAGGAGGAAACAGATCTTTATACTTGCTTTGAAAGAGAATTCGGCAGGCCGCTTTCACCTTTTGAATGTGAAACACTTGCGCTTTGGATGGATGATGATCACCATGATCCCCATATTATAAAAGCTGCATTAAGAGAATCTGTCCTGTCCGGTAAACTAAATTTCAGATATATAGACAGGATTCTTTTTGAATGGAAAAAGAACGGCATAAAAACGATTGAACAGGCTAAAAGCTATGGTAAAAAATTCAGGCAGAACCAAGCACAGCAAAGAACGAAGAGGGAAGACACACCGTCACAGACAACGAAATCCGTTCCCTTTTATAATTGGCTTGAACAGTAAGCAGGCTAAAGCAGCACCCAAAATATTGAATATAGTAAGTTGGTGATTTCTTTGTTAAATAATACACAAATTAGATACTGCCTTGATGCAATGGGGGAAATGTTCCCGGAAGCGCACTGTGAATTAAATCATTCCAATCCATTTGAACTGGTCATAGCTGTTGCACTATCGGCACAATGTACTGATGCACTGGTTAACAAAGTGACAAAAAACCTGTTCCAAAAGTATAAAACTCCCCAGGATTACCTCAATGTTTCCATAGAGGAACTGCAGGAGGATATCCGCTCTATTGGTCTTTATCGCAACAAAGCTAAAAATATTCAAAAGCTATGCAGATTGCTTCTGGATGAATATGAGGGTGTAGTACCCCGCGACAGAGATGAGCTGACAAAGCTTCCTGGAGTAGGACGCAAAACTGCTAATGTCGTTGTCTCAGTGGCTTATGGAGTGCCTGCGATTGCAGTCGATACTCATGTTGAACGAGTAAGCAAAAGGCTTGCCTTCTGCCGCTGGAAGGACTCTGTACTGGAAGTTGAAAAGGCATTAATGAAGAAAGTGCCGATGGATGAATGGTCAATTACTCATCATCGTATGATCTTTTTTGGAAGATATCACTGTAAGGCACAGAATCCTCAATGTGAGATTTGCCCTCTGCTGGATTTATGCCGTGAAGGCAAAAAACGAATGAAGATGAAGCAAGCAAAATGACCGGAGAGATAGCCATTCCTGTTACAGAACAATTATGCCATTCCCTGTTTTACAAAAAGAATGATTCATTGGCTGTAAATGAAGGATCTCTTTCCGCTTATCAGCCTCTCCCGCCATTTTTATATGAAGCGGCTTTTTATGCGGGCATACCTGCTGTAAGGCCTTGGGAAACCAGCGATAAATATATTCCGGTTTTAATGAAGGAATGGGCAGGGCAGAAACATCTTCTGGATATTCACTTCTCAAACCGGAACCAGAAGGCTGCCTTAGATCCAATGAAAATATCTTTGGGAGTATTTTTGCAGCTATTGTATTGGGCAAATAGCAAGCCGGTAAACCTTCAGTCAGATCCTGGAGAATTGCCAATAAAGCCAGTGAACCTTAAAGAACGGCTGAATTTCATTTTTGCACGACCGGCTTTTTATCATTCTTATATACAGCTTTCTGAACTAATGACTGAAATGGAAAAGCAATATATGAAGATGCTTGCATTGGAAAAAATAAAGAGAAAGCGCCTTTAAATGATAGGCGCTTTTTTCTATGGCTAGAGACAAGTTCATCAGCACAGCGACAAAAAAGAGCTGACTCAACTCTGAGCCAGCTCTTCATTTCTATTTAGTTATGTGCCAGATCCATTTCCGGAACCGCTCGAGCCTGGAGTGCCGCTGCCAGTGTCGTTTCCACCGCTGCCAGTACCTCCAGTACCTCCAGTACCTCCAGTACCCGTTCCGTTTCCTTCTCCGGTACCGGTATCGCCATCTCCGGAACCTTCACCATTACCTTCACCGTTTCCGGCTCCTTCACCATCTCCGGAGCCATCTCCGGAACCTTCACCTTCACCATTTCCAGAACCGTCGCCATCTTGGTTTCCGTCCTGGCCGTCTTCACCATTTTGTCCTTCTTGACCTTCCTGTTCTTCTTCGCCAGTTCCATCTTGTCCTTCACCTTCAGTATCACCTTCTTCGATGACGCTTTGATCAGGGATTTCTACTTTTACAGAAGCAGGATCACTTTGCTGATCACCGTTAAATGCTGTTACTTTAAAGGTATACACAGCTCCAGGCTGAGGGTTGGCAATTTTTAAGCCTTTTTCAGAAGTGACGCTAAGCTGCTGATCTCCTCCTTCATTTACAGATACCGTCACTTCAAATTGAGTGCCTTCTGCATCTTCTGGGTATTCCCATGATAATGTAATTTCATTTGTCTCCTGGTCAAAGTTCGCTGACAGGCCAGAAGGGGAGTCCAGTTTATCAAACTTCTCAGACACTTGTGTCGGAGCATGGCCTTTTACAGCATACTCATAAATGATTTGGTCCTGAGGCGTGAATTGGCTTGCCTTTTTGGCAGGATTGCTTCCTTTTTCAATGGCAACCTCCTCCACAGAGTTAGGGACCTTGAAGTCTTCTGTTTCTTTTCCTTCTGATACATGTGCCATTAAGCTGCTGAAAAGTTTTTGAGCAATTTTTTGCTCGTCGCCTGCAGGAATATAATTTTTTCTATCCTGATAGCCGGTCCAGACAGCCGCTGTATAGTTGGTTGTATATCCTGCAAACCATGCATCAGGCACAGCACCTCTAGGTATTCCAAACTCCTGTTCCTGTTCATCGGTGTAGTTAGTAGTCCCCGTTTTTCCTGCTACAGGCAATCCTGGAACATCTGCCAGACGGCCGGTCCCATAAGAAGATTTAACTGCACTTTTCAGCATGTCACTGATCATAAATGCTGTATAATCTTTCATTACTACTTCAGATTCAGGTTTCAAATCAAGCTTCGTGCCGTCACGCATTTCAATTTGCTTGATGGCATGTGGCTCAGTGTAAAAGCCATTGTTTCCAAATGCACTGTATGCGCCGGCTACCTGCATAGATGAAACCTCATAAGCGCCAATAGAATATGACTCATACATTTCTTCCATTGGGATGCCTAATTTATTGGTAAATTCTAAAGCTTTATCAGTTCCTACTTCCTGAAGTGTTTTCAGGGCAGGGATATTACGGGAACGGGCAAGGGCTTCACGTATGGACATAGAGCCCATATGCTTTCCATCCCAGTTATTGATTTTTGTACCGCCGGAATATGTGTGGGGTTCGTCAACTATAGTATGGTAGGTTCCCCATTTTAGATATTCGATTGCTGGTCCATAATCGACAATCGGTTTAAAAGTTGAACCAGCATGTCTTTTTTGATCTACAGCATAGTTAAAGCCGCGTTTTACTTCCTGGTTGCGACCTCCGCCAATTGCTCTGATTTCACCTGTTTTAGTATCAAGCAAGGTTATTCCCGCTTGAAACTCGTCATCTGGATATGCTACTGCTGCATCAGTGTTTAAGATGTTTTCAACGTGTTTCTGTGCATTAGGATCAAGGGTCGTATAGATTTTAAGGCCATCCGAATATGGATTTAAATCCGGATATTTCTTTTCTACTTCATCCAGGACAACATCAATGAAAGAATCATATTTTGATTCATTTGTTTCTCGTTTCTCCTCAGCTACAAGTGTAGATTCTACAGGCACTTTTTGAGCTGCTTCCATTTCTGCTTTTGTAATAAAACCATGCTGATTCATAAGAGAAAGAACTATATTTCTCCGTTTTTCTGCTTGATCAGGATGTTTAAAAGGATTATAGTTGTTCGGGCTTTGCGGCATACCTGCCAGAAGGGCCGCTTCATGCAGCTCCAGCTCATCTAATTCTTTTCCAAAGAAAATTTTCGATGCCGTCAGCACTCCATGACCTTCAGACATATAAATCTTGTTCACATACATCTCAAAGATTTCCTGTTTTGTATACTTGCGCTCGAGCTGGAAGGCAAGCCAGGCTTCCTGTGCTTTACGGCTCAGCGTTTTTTCATTATTTAAGAAGGAGTTCTTTACCACCTGCTGTGTAATCGTACTTGCTCCCTCAGAGCCAAATCCACGTGTGACATTGGCGATTACGGCACCGCCTAATCGAATTAAGTCCATTCCATTATGTTTATAAAAGCGGACATCCTCTGTTGCCAAAAAGGCATCTTCCACTAGTTTTGGTATATCTTCATAAGCGACATAATCACGGTTTTCCGAGCCTACATCTGTAATGAATTCACCTTCCATATCGTAAATCTGTGAAGAAATTGGATCCTTCAGCAATTTTTCATCAAGCTTTGGTGCGTCTTTCACCATAAAAGCAAAAGCGCCTGCTCCTAAAAGCATTCCAGCAATTCCGAGGGCAATTAAAATAAGAAAAATACGTTTAAAAGTGCCTGTGCCTTTTTTCCCGCCCTTCTTTTTAGGCTTGGATTGCTGTTTGCGGCGCTCCTCTCTTGATTGATATTTTTCAGTCATATCTATGTTCATCCTTTCTTGACAATGGAACTGTAAAAAACTTATTTAAGGGTATAAAGATAATCTATTATCTTAATATAGTCAATTCTGGGCTGAAATCCAAGCGGAATGTGATGGCCATTCATTTCGATTTCACCCTTGGTAATTGATTTTCTTCCCCCATCCTTCATTCTCTCCCAGTATGAGAGCAAATGATGTGCCTCTAAAAGGAAAACTTCTTCGGTAGCAGAGAAGCGGAGAAGAACAAAACAAATCCCTTGCTGGACTAATACCTTCTCCATATGCTTCACCTGGTGTTCATGAAAATTCTTTAAAGGAAAGGAGGTCGTGTTCTGAGTTTCTTTTGCTTCAAAATCAATATATCTCCCTTTATACACACCATTATAATCGGTTGTTGAAGCTTGTTTGAAATATGCTTCTTTAATAACGGCCGCACTTCTCTTCGGATAATCGACCTGGACGATTTGAACAGGCGTAGGCTTTTTATGAATAGTTGCTATTCCATGTTTCAGATAGAATTCATTGGTTTCATTTATATCTTCCTCCAGTGTCATTCCTCGATTGCTGTATGTCCATTTCTTCTCTGGTGTTAATTTTTTGGCGCTATTAGCAGATGGAGTATATCTCCTGCCATTAGGATAATGGAAATTCATGCATTCACCTCGTTTTAAACTCCTCCCTATAATAACAAAAGTAAGCATGATTTGGCTGAATAAAAAGTTCTAAATAACAAAGTATATAGGAAACTCCATTTGAGCATTATTTTCCGGTTTTATTCGTGTTACATGGTCATTTGGCATGTCTTCCTGCTGGAAAAATATAGACTAATCAGTTTCTGAGGTGAAATGAGATGTTTCTTCCTGGGAAATTCTTAAATAGCCACGAGAAAAAGGAACAGGCAATAATAGATCATATTATGAAGATGACAGCAAAATATAACCTGGACAATATTTCAAGAACGGAAGCATATTTCCGGTTTTATAAAAAGCATCCTGAGATACAGTGGGCGTTTCTTGCCTCCATGGTGTCTCGAAATGCCGGCTGGAATATGTGTGATCTTGAAGGAAGCTGTTTTCCTAAATTGATAGGAAAGAAATTGCGGGACATGCTTTATATTACATATGAAAGGGCCAATTGGCTGATTTTTCAGGATGCCTTTCCACAATTACTCCTCTATCATTATTCGACGAAAATAAATAGGCCAATGTTTCATTTATTAAAAATTTTTCGTGTATCGGCATTTATGGAACAGGAGTGGCTATATTTCTGGAAAAATAGAAATAAAAAGAGGTTAATGATTTCACTGATTATTAATGAACAAAATGTTATTCAAGAGCCTGTAATGGAACATGAAATTTATAAGAGTAAAGTTTTTCATACATTGCTTTTTTCCTTTCAGGACTATCTTCATTTTAGTTCTGTAATCTTCCCTACTTGTAAAGGGGAATTATACGGGGCAAGTGTAAATGGTTTCCGATCGGTGTCCAAAAGAATTGATCTTGGAAAACGGCTGGCAGAAATCTTATTTGACACCAGCTATTATGAGGACGTGTATGAATTTGCTTCGGGCACGATTCATACTGGTTCAAGGCATGATTATGAGAAATACTTTAAGGGAAGAATACGGAGAACCAGCCCTTTCCTACGCTGTACATACCCGATAATCACTCATCACATTCATCAATTTAATGATTGGTCTGCAAAAAAACGAATAAAGAGTAAATGGGCATCAGAATCGGTTGTCCTAAAACACCCTGCCCATATTACAAAATGGTATTTGCATAAGCAGAAACAGCTTCATACTGCTGCGAAGCTGGGCAAATTATTTCGCTTGCTTTGTTAGCGGAATAGGGAAAAAGCAAGGGATCCCTTGCTTTTTACATTTTATGTTGAAGGGCGGTCAGGGCCTTCAAGCTTCTTATTGCCATAGCCTGTTTTAGTTTCTTCCAGCTTTTTTGGCTGTGTTTTATTTTGTTTTTCTTTTTTTGCCATTACATTACACCTCCGTTAATTAGTTTGTTCAATGACGTTATTTTCATTCTTCCAGCGGCTGTCGAAACCATGTTGCTGCCATGCAAATAAGTACTTTCTTTGACGAATCACTTCTAGTTTTGTCATGCATGGAGGAAACCTACAGGCAAAATAGAATTAAGTAGGCACACAGCAAAATTTTCACTGTATCCTTCGTCGTATTTATTCCAGGAAGCAAGGAGAAAAAGAAATCGGGAGGTTTTTTGTATGCAGGGAAAAATGGTAGAAAAAGAAGAATTGCTGGCCATGCTTTCAGAAATATATGATCAGCTGGAAGAGCTTGAAAATGTACTTGAGTCTAATTTGTCGGGACTTCGCCAGGATTGGTATTATGAACAGTCAGAAAAAATAGAGGTTTGCGAAAGCAGGCTGGAAGCGATTGAAGAGGATATGACGGCAATCAGGTCTGAGGCAGACAATATAGAAAACGCAAAAAGATCAGCCGGAATGAAGCTTGAACTTGGCTTCTAAGTGGCATAGAATAGCAGTATCCTTCAGTAGCTAAAGTTGACTAGCTACTTTTATTTTTGGAGATGAAGCTGAATGAATCGTGAAAAAGTACTGGTGCAAATGACAGAACAGCTGCTTGAATATATGGAAATCTCAGACGGCAGGTTTAAAAAGGTGAAGGAATCAGGTGAAAAGGGTGATTTTTATAATGAAGTCAAACCTTTTGCTGATGACGTTAAATCCATAAATGATAGATGGAAAGAAGAAGCCCTGAAGTGGATTGGCATTCATAACCCCCGAAATCTTTATCCACAGCAGATTGAATCTGCTGC
Source organism: Cytobacillus sp. NJ13 (assembly GCA_030348385.1). NCBI lineage: Bacteria > Bacillati > Bacillota > Bacilli > Caryophanales > Bacillaceae > Cytobacillus > Cytobacillus sp. NJ13. The sequence goes on from JAUCFP010000006.1 coordinate 5,109,951, forward strand.
TGAACATATTGAAATGGTTTCCATTCAGGCATTTTTCCCTGAAACAAGCAAAACCAGGTTCATTAATTATGTTAATTCCGCCGAGTATGTCCTAAAGCAATTGTTAAAATTAGTAGGTGAAGAAAAAAAGGGAACCTGAAATAGGGTCCCTTTTTTTGAATTTCTTATGCATTTACTGAATCCTGGAGGGTGTTATCTTTGTAGCTTTCCGGAACGGCCGCTCCTTGAGCTTCAAGCTCACGAACGAGATTTCGATAATCTGTACTGGAAATTTCATTATGGATATAGGCCTTTTTAGCAAAATCCAATAATTCATTAACATTTTCAGGAGTGTACTCCCGCAGCTGATGAAACTTCATTTTTAGTTCGTGAACATTCATGATATTGCCTCCTCTGAATATAGATTCGCGGAGAAATTCGTTCCCCGCAGCCCGGTAAATGAAAAAGGGGGACAAGAAACTGTTTTGTTTTTTATATCCTATCATGAAAATTTATTTTTCATCGTTTTTAAAAAAATCAAACTTCCGACAGCATTCTTCATAGTTAGACAAAAACGGAAACCGCTTCCATTTTAAATGTTATTGATTCTTTCACATTCTGGGAAAATCTTTCATATAGTATATTGGTGATAATAAGAACGTTTTTACCTGTAATTATCGCTAATATACTTATATTTTTTGAATGGGGAGGATGTTTGCCCATGTTTGGCCGAGTAATGAAAAGAGCGAACCATCTGCAGCCATACGGCCATTTAAATCAAAATATTTACATTGATCCATTTTATATGGGGACGAATGGCCAATATTATTTGAGGCAGCAGCCAATGCAGAATTATAATAATTCTGCTGGACAGTATAGCCCTTATTATTTGCCTTATAATATGGAATATCATCAGCCGCCTCAGATGGCAGGATTGCAGCAAAGTTATTCACAACAGCCCTATCAGCAGCATAATTATGGCCCAGGATATTACCCGCAGCCCGGTTCGAAAAATGCTGGTGTTTTTCAAAACCCATTAGAATCTGAAGATTATTATGGAACTCAAGCAAACAAGTCCGCTGCACAGCAAATGCCGTATATGAATCCGTATCCGAAACAATCATTCATTCCTAAGCAGCCATCCGGAGTGCAAAGCATTATGAATTCCTTTAAAGCCCAGGATGGTTCGCTTGATCTTAATAAAATGGTGGACACCGCAGGCCAGATGATGTCTGCTGTAACGCAAGTATCATCAATGGTAAAAGGGATTGGCGGAATATTTAAAGCTTAACTGATCATGGCCGAATAGGCCTTTTTTTTTATCTTTGATTTTAGGGGCATGGAATTATATATAAAAATCAGACTTGAAAAAAAATTAAATATATTTAAAAATAAAATAACCGGTCTATTTTTTGCGATTCCCATTATATAGGAATTATTAACCAGGAAAATTTAATTGTATGATTGACAAAATTTAGATAAAGGTGAAAAAATAGAAAAATGACTTATGGTCATTAAAGGGGGATTTGTATGGTTCGTGCTCTGCAGCAAATAGTTATCATATTTATATTAATTTTGCTTCTTGCGGCATTGCCAAAAATTATTTCTGTTGATCCATCAAGCGGGAGTCTTGATTGGAGCTTTGAAAGTTTACCGCAGATTTATGGAGATTTTATTACGGAAGTAAGCGGGGGCAGCCTGGGTACCTATCAGCTTGGCCGGCAAACGCGTCCTATAGCAGAAGATATAGCTGATAACTTTTTTACCAGTTTGCTAATTGTATTGATTGCTGTGAATGCTTCCTTGGTTATAAGTCTTATTTTCGGGGTATTTGTCAGCCGTTTCAGGCTTACTAAGCTTTTTGGGGCATTCTTAAATATCCTTGCGTCCATACCCGACTTTATTATCATTGTGATGTCTATGATTCTTGCCGTTAAAATATATAAGATGACGGGAATCAGAGTGATTTCACTCAGGCCGGATGGAGGAGCCCTTAACACCTGGTTTCCCACAGTGCTAGCAAGCTTAGCTCCAACACTATATTTATTTAAGCTTGTCTCGGTAAAATATTATCAAACAAGCGGGGAGGACTATATTAAGACTGCAGTTGCTAAAGGAATGGGCTTGAATTACATAAATTTTCAGCATGTATTTAAAAATTTAGAGCCATTTATTAAATCTGAGCTAATCAAAGTGATTTCCCTGGCCATCGGCAATCTCTTCATTATTGAACATATTATGAATGTTTCCGGCATAACTAAATTTATTTTTCAGAGCCATGAGGTCCAGCCGATTGCAATTGGCTTGTTTGCTATGCTTTTGATTTCTCTAATTGTCTATATTTCTAACAGGCTCATATTCTATCTGTTTAAACGGGGTTTTATCTATGAATAAGCTGCTAAAAATAAATTACTCCTTGATTATCGGAATTCTTATGGTTGCAGGCCTGCTTTTTTTCAGCATATTTGGGCCTATTCTTGCACCGCATTCATTGACTTCAGCATTGGAAACACAATATACAAACGGGAAGGTTTTGGCTCCGCCATTGGAGCCCTTTGAATCATCCTCCTATCCGCTTGGAACTGACAAATGGGGCTACGATCTTTTGTCCATGATTTTATTTGGATTAAGATACACTGTCTTTATTGCAGCTGCTGTTACGATCATTAAAATGGCTTTCGGAACAATCATCGGTTTGTATGCTGGCACCTTGAAAAGGACACCTGGCTGGCTAATTGCTTTCGAAAATGCATGGAGCTATGTTCCGCTGTTTCTGATCCTGTATTTTTTCCTGGCACCAATAAGCTTCAACAGCAGCCTTAAGCAAAATGTATTAATACTCTACTTTATAGTTATTGCATCAATCATCAGCATTCCTAGCATTGTATCATCTGTAAGGCTTAAAACCGCTGAATTAAATAAGTCCGTTTATATTGAAGCGGCAAAAGCACTGGGAGCTGGAAAAAACCGTTTAATCTGGAGGCATATTTTCCCTCAGTTAAAGGAAACTTTCCTTGTTATGTTTATACTTGAAATTGTGTATGTGATCGCTCTTATGGGCCAGCTGGCGCTTTTGAATATTTTTGTTGGCGGAACCATTATGAGATTTGACCCCATCATTTACCTATCAGCTACAAAAGAGCTGTCAGGTCTTGTTGGGCAGGCAAGATTGAATATCTATGGAAACACTCATATATTAGTTGCGCCACTTACGGTCCTTTTATTTACAACAGTATCCTTCAGCCTGCTGGCAAATGGATTGAAGAATCGATTTCAGTCAAATTATCAGCGTACACCGTGGATTAAGACAGGGCATGAACCGTTAATTCAGCCTTCCAGAAAACAATATGGCCGAAAAAAGCAATTTTGGTCATTTTCTGCTCATAAAGCAGCCTTTTCTGTATTAGTCATTGCTTTTGCTGGTGCTGGGATCTATGTAACTGCCGCAAAAGACGCCAATATTGGAGTTAAAAGCGGGAGCCGCGCGGATTACAACATTGATCTGGAAATGAATGGGGAAGGCTATTTCACTGCCAATGCAAATATCCAATTGAAAAACCAATCAAATGAAGAATGGAAAGAGCTTGTATTTTATTTCATTCCAAACGTTTTTACAGAGGGACATGCATTTGATTCTGTCGAAGGCACATCTGTAGCAGATATCAGAAAGGTGACAGTGAACGGGCAAAAAGCGTCTTTTATGCTAAAGGGTGATGCGTTAACCATACATTTAAGACCTGAAATGAAAGATAGAAGCAGCCATAATGTAAAGATCGAATATGGATTTACAGTCCCTGACAAAGGCAGCCGCTTTTCAAAAGTAGACACAAACTATTATCTTGCTCAATGGTACCCTATGGCTGCAGTTTATCAAAAAGGAAAATGGAATAAAGAGCCTTATATGGAAGGGCTGGAAACATTTCATACAGGCTTCTCTGATTTCAAAGTTTCCTATAAGCTTCCAAAAGGATATTCTCTGGCTTCTACAGCAGACAAAGATCCGGCAGAACGGAAAAATGAAGGGGATATTAAAGCCAAAAAGGTCAGAGACTTCTTCATTGCTGTCATGAAGGATATGGAAGTTTATGAAACGGAAGCGAAAGACGGTGTGAAGGTCAGATTATTTTCAAGGAGCAATCATGATAAAGACCCTGAAGCTTCCTTAACACTGGCAAAAAATGCATTAACATTCTATCAGGATAATATAGGAGACTACCCGCATAAGCAGCTTGACATCGTATTGGATGATGGACAATTTATGGAATATCCCGGTATTGTAACCATTAACCCTTATATTGATGATAAAAGGTTTTATGAAATTTCTATTGTTCATGAAATTGCACATCAGTATTTTTATGGAGTAGTGGCCAATGACCCTTACAATAATGCATGGATTGATGAAGGAATTACTGAATTTGCCACCTCTATGTATTTCTATGCAGGTCAAAATCAGGCTGAAAGACAGGCATTTGGCATTTCCCATTTTCGAATGGAGGCCATTGAGGAAGCTGGCCTTGGCAGGCAATATTCAAATGTACCGGTTAATGAGGTAAAGCATACAGGCTATATCTATGGGCAGCCTGCTCTGGAGATTTTACAAATGATTCAGGAAAAGTATACCTTAAAAGGGGAATCCCCTAAAGCAGTGGGGATGCAGTTCCTGTCCGATTATTATCAAAATTTCCGTTATAAAGAGGTCGATACGAAGGAGTTTATATCCTTCACAAAAGATTACTTCAGTGTTCCGACTGGCTATTTCAATAATTGGATTGATACAACTAAACTAAACAGCTAATTAGCACCTTTGGTTTAGTTCATTCAAACAAAAACAAGCAGACATTGATACTGCTTGTTTTTGTTTAACCAGACCCAATTAAATAACCATTATTACCTGGCTTGCAGTCAGGATCAGCTTTCATCGATCACGATTCTTTTTCCCTGCTGCTTTGGCACTGTGATTTGCAAAAGGCCATTTTGGTAAACTGCCTTTACTTTCTTTTCATTGACTGGCTGGGGAAGCGGAATAGTCCGGCTGGAACGCTGCATGCTTTGCTGTCTTCGGAAAACTTTATTTTTCTCATCCTCTTCTGTTATCATCTCAGAGGATCTGACAGAAATAGTTATATAATTGTCCAGGATGTCAATTTGTATTTGCTCTTTATTTATTCCTGGAAGTTCTGCACTAATGATATGTTCTTTTTCAGTTTCTGCAACATCGACATGGAAGGAAGAAGAAGTTGGGAAGGGATTCTTAAAGAAATCATCCATAGTCTGCAGAAATCCTCTAACGGGTTTTTCATGGAAAAGCTGATTCATCGATTTCATTAAATCACCAAATGGCTCATTTCGGTCTTTTTTCTTTGGATCCTCCATATACATCCATCCCCTCTCAAACAGGATTTTTCAACATATCCTATGCTGACCTTTGGGTGGATGTTCCTATTGAGCAATAAGTCAAAGAAGAGCGGAAGTGCCTTCGAAACAAGTCAAAACCGTTTGTTTCTGTGAAGAACATCCAAATGAAGCTTTACCCTGGTGCTCACATCCGACCCCTCGAGGGAGCAGTCGCTGAATGGAGTTAGACAAAGAAAAAACCGCATAGTGCGGTCTTTAAAAGATTGTCTCTAGGAGATGATCAGGGTTTATGATTAAATGTCCATCCTGATCTGTTTCAATTAACATTTCTTTTTTCATTTTTGTTAAAGTCCTGCTGACCGTTTCCCTTGTAGTGCCAATCATATTGGCAAGGTCTTTATTGGTAAAGTCCCCTTTTAAAATAAAGCTGCCGTCTTCAAGCTTTCTCCCATGCATTTTGGCAAGACGGACAAGCAATTTGATGATTTGTTCATAAGTATTGTTTAAAATTTGGGCTTCCAGCCGCTCCTGCAGATCGACAATCTTCTCGCCCAGAACTTTAAACACCTTAATGCATAGCTCCGGATTCTCAATTAGTACCTTTTCAAATTGCGAAATTGGCACAACAACGAGCTGAGCGTTTTCAAGTACCTCGGAAAAAGCCGGATACCCCCCTTTTCTGAAAAATCCTACATGAGGGAACATCTCGCCTTTTGTTAAGATGGCAACAATCTGCTCTTTACCATTAATATCACTTCTATATATCTTAACTCTGCCGTTGTTAATGAAATAAACATTATCCAGCGGGTCGTCCTGAAGAAAAACATGACTTCCTTTTTTCCATTCCCGTGAAATTGATATCTCTACCACTTTATCCAGCTCTTCATTGTTCAGTTCTTTAAAAAGAGAGAACTGGGAAAGAACTCCTTTAATTTCTTCTGCTCTCATAATCCACCTCTTGCTTCTGTCCTATTAAGCTTATTGTAACAAAAAACATTCATAACGTTTATATTAAGAAAAAGCTTATTTTCATATAAGGCCCTTAAAGAGGATGGGCTGGTCCGAAAAGTTAAATATAACGGACCTTCCTGGTGAAAAATGATTTTAATCCCTGAGCGAATATATTAAAAGTTAAGATGGCACAGGTCATTGCAAATGCCGGGAAGAAAGGAATCCAAATTGGGCCTCTTATATCCTCAAAGGCTTTCATCAGCATCATAGGCCATGAAATCGAATTATTGACCAATTGCCAATCTCCTCCCATGGATTGAACTAAATCCTGGGAAATAAAAATGCCGACAAACCCTAATTGACCAAGCAAAAACATGACTTTTCCAAGGTCTGTAACCATATATACAAGAAGCTTACTGAATAGAAAAGGCAAATAGTATGTTCTGAAAAGCCTGGAAGGTGAAGCTCCGGCAGCAATCCCTCCATATATGTATTCCTTAGAAGAAATCTGATCAAATTCCAGCTTTATCATTTCTGCAGCACGGGGCATTTCTGCCAAACCTATAATAAGGAGCAGGGATAGGGGCCGGTATTCAGTTAACAAAAATGGCGGAAGCATGGCAAGAAGCATGACAATGATGATGGTTGGAATATATGACAGCAGCCCATTAAGCCATTTAAGGAATAAGTGTGTACCCATCCATTTTTTGTGTGCAAGAAAGGAGAGCGGAATAGCCAGTCCGTATCGCAGGACAGTTATACAGGCAACAAGCAAAATGGTTTCTTTTGCTCCCAATATGATCAGGCTGAGCAAATCCCTTCCGCTTTTGTCAGTGCCGAATAGGTAATCCTCTGATGGCGGATAAGGCGGTATAACTGGCTTTTTATCCTCATTAAGGATGTATGTAATCTTTGATAACTCGCGGTCTACAAAAGGAAGATATGGTCCGGCAAACGTGATTGCCAATAATATCAGCAGCAAAAAAAGCCCCTATGCAAAATAAGGCATGTTTCTTAATCCATATTAAAAAGCACATACTCCATCACGTCCTTCCTTTTGGCACAAGCCAGAATTTTGCTATCTGTGAAAGGGTTATGGTTATAAACATGATAAAGAGGAAAGGGAGCATAAGGGACAGTGCCTTAATTTCATCATTAGATGATATGCTGAATAGAAGCTCCTTGCCTGCTCCATTATAGCCTGCCAGCTTTTCAATGATTGGCAGACTGGATAGGATATAGAGCATCACCAGCTGCGCCTGGTTCAAAATGGGGGTCCAGCAATTCCAGAGCATATGCAGAAGTGCTTTAAAGTCGCTAAGCCCTTTTGCATAGGTTGTGCGCACATACTCTTCACCCATTTCATTTTCAAGTGCAGCCGAGGTAAAACGGGACATGTGAAGAAATGGAAACACGGATAAAGAAATGAGAGGCAGTAAAAAGCTATACCAATTTTCATGCCCATATAGTTTAAAGTGCGGCAGCCCTTGCTGCATCATCAAAATCAAAAGATATTGAATGGCAATAAAAAGAAAAAAATCGGGTACTGAAGAAAACAGCCAGGAAAGAAAGTTCTGGAGCTTCCCGGTAAATTTTTTTCTCCTGTAAAATTGGAGTGCACCCATCAGTGTGCCAAGCAGCATGCTGACCAAGAAAGCCGGCAAAATAATCTTAATGCTCCGCATAACAAATATCCCTGATTCCTCACTGACTGGGCGTCCGCTCCTTGCATCACCCAAACCTTTTTCAGTTAATATATAATCAGTGAAATCTTGTATTCTCTCTATATATAATTCAAAGCTAAAGGGATAATCCGCTTCAACATGAAACGCCGAAAAAACAGTTATTTCTTGTTCCCGGGGAAGAAGAAGAATCAGGATAAATCCAATTAGTATTAACAAAAATACTGCTGCTGATTTTAATATGCTGTGCAGCATGGCTTCACCTCTTTTAGAATAAATGAAAAATATACATAATATTGTCCTATATTTAGAACTTTCAGTCAATTTTTTCCATGAATTCTGATTTAGTGAAAATGCAGACTGAGGATTTTAATGTTTAATAGAATATTTTCCATAAAAAGTTAATGAAATTTAAGAGTTTGCTCTGTTAGAACGAACGTTTATTCGCTAAAATAGGGATATGAGGTGAAATAGATGAAAGTGCGTAAAAATCTGCCTGAAATCATGAAAGAGCTTATATCTGAACAGCAATATAAAGATAATATTGTCCATTGGCATACAATAGAGGAAAAAGAGGCTAAGACTGCCGGCCTTCCGGAAGACATTCATCCATCTTTAATGGAAGCATTTCAAAAGAGGGGCATTACAAGGCTTTATACACATCAAAAAACATCTTATCGGACAGCCATGAATGGGGACAGTCTTGTAGCGGTAACTCCGACGGCCTCAGGGAAAACACTTTGCTACAACCTTCCAGTCCTGCAGACGATCGTCAATGATCCAGATGCAAGGGCGCTTTATATGTTTCCGACAAAAGCCTTGGCTCAGGACCAAAAAAGCGAAATCAATGAAATCATCCAGGAGTCCGGATTGGATATCAATTCCTATACATACGACGGGGATACACCAGCAAACATCCGGCAAAAGGTACGCAGGGCTGGGCATGTGGTTATAACAAACCCGGACATGCTTCATTCGGCGATATTGCCTCATCATACAAAATGGGTGTCTTTGTTTGAAAATTTAAAGTATGTGGTCATAGATGAACTTCATATTTACAGAGGGGTATTTGGCAGCCATGTAGCCAATGTCATTCGCCGCCTTAGACGCATTTGCCGTTTTTATGGAAGTGACCCCATTTTTATCTGTACTTCTGCAACAATTGCAAATCCATTGGAACTCGCAGAAAAGCTTACAGAAAAGCCGATGAAACTTGTAGATAATAATGGAGCCCCGAGCGGGAAAAAACATTTTGTGTTTTACAATCCTCCTATTGTCAATAAACCGCTGAATATCAGAAGAAGCGCTACTCTCGAAGCGAGAAAGCTCGCAGGTGAACTTCTGAAAAATAAAATCCAGACCATTGTGTTTGCAAGAAGCAGAGTCAGAGTAGAGATCCTGCTGACTTACCTCCAAGAGCTTGTAAAGCATAAATTGGGGCCTAAAGCCATTCGGGGGTATAGAGGCGGTTATCTGCCAACCCAGAGGCGGGAAATTGAAAAAGGACTTCGTTCAGGGGAGATTTATGGAGTTGTCAGCACAAATGCCCTTGAGCTTGGAGTGGACATCGGACAGCTGCAGGTTTGTGTCATGACCGGGTACCCCGGTACAATTGCCAGCTCATGGCAGCAGGCTGGACGTGCAGGCAGAAGGCATGGTGAATCGCTTGTCATCATGGTGGCAAGCTCCAGTCCGCTCGATCAATATGTTATTCAAAACCCTGATTACTTTTTTAATAAAAGTCCTGAAACAGCCAGAATTAATCCAGATAATCTTATTATTCTGGTGGATCATATCAAGTGTGCAGCCTATGAGCTTCCTTTTAATGCCGGGGACCGTTTTGGCACCTTTGAAACTGAAGAGGTATTAGAATACCTGGCGGAAGAAAGGGTGCTTCATCAAAATGGAGATAAATTTTATTGGATGAAAGACTCATTTCCTGCCCATAACATCAGCCTCCGTTCAGCATCACAGGAAAATGTCGTTATAATTGATCAATCGGATATCGCGAATGTGAAAGTTATTGGCGAAATGGACCGCTTTTCCGCTATGACCCTTCTGCATGAAGAAGCAATCTATCTTCACCAGGGGACCCAGTTTCAGGTGGAAATGCTTGATTGGGAAGAGAAAAAGGCGTTTGTCCGGGAAGTGGATGTAGACTATTTTACTGATGCCAACCTGGCAGTTGAGCTAAAGGTGCTGGAACAGGATAAACTCAGAACATCTACCATTGGGGAAGTGGGGTTTGGGGATGTAAGTGTTGTGGCAATGGCTACGATCTTTAAGAAAATTAAGTTTGAAACACATGAAAATATCGGATCCGGTCCAATAACACTTCCGGAGGAAGAACTTCATACAAGCTCAACCTGGCTTTCGTTTAACAAGGAATCCTTAAATTATAAGCAAGACCGGCTTGAGCAGGGACTCATCGGAACAGCACATGCGCTTAAACATATTGTACCCCTATTTGTTATGTGCGATCCTCAGGATGTTCATGTTGTCCCTCAAGTGAAAGCGGCCCATAATGAAAAGCCGACGATCTTTTTCTATGACAGGTATCCCGGCGGTGTAGGGTTAAGTGAGAAAATTTTTGGGGGAATAGAACATATCATGCACGAAACGAAGGAAATGGTCAGCAGATGTTCATGTGACCATGGCTGTCCTTCCTGCATCGGAACAGATACTTCATCAGAAACGGCAAAAAAAGATGTACTCAGGATTCTTAAGCTTTTTAAAAATGGCGTTAATAGTGCAGGTGATAGAATTGTCCATTAAAAACAAGCTGAACAGGCTAAAGGGCCATCTTGGTACAGATAGTAATAAACAGCCCTCATTATTCGTCCGGAACCCTGAGAATAAGATCGAGGTCCCATATAAAGAAGTTTGGGCTAATGAAGGTGTTTATCCGTATTATTTTGAAGACTCCTACTGCCTTGTAAGGGAAAAAGAATACAGTCTTGATCAGATGCATGGAATCTATCCTTTCAGGCACTTTACAGCAGCAGTGGAGGCATGGAATTCTACAAGCATCAGTCATCCCTTGTCTGCTTCCGGTCACGGGCCGGAAAATCTTTTCTTTTTTGATACAGAGACAACAGGATTGGGCGGAGGGACTGGCAATACTATCTTCCTGCTTGGCCAAGCCAGTCTGCAGGGAAACAAAATAAAGCTGAAACAGCATATCCTTCCTCACCCAGGCGCTGAGATACCTTTGTATAAAAGCTTTCTGGAAAGCATTGATTATTCAACAATGGTGACATACAACGGGAAAGCTTTCGACTGGCCGCAGGTAAAAACGAGACATACCCTCCTAAGGGAGCATGTCCCAAAGCTGCCTCCATTTGGCCATTTCGACTTATATCATGCTGCAAGGAGAATGTGGAAGCACAAACTCGAGAGAATAAAACTTGCTGCAGTAGAAAAAGATGTTCTGGGGATTGAGAGAAAAGACGATATTCCCGGTTTTCTCGCACCGATGATTTACTTTGATTTTATTGAAAGAAAAGATCCTGAAGGCATGCTGGGAATCATAAAACATAATGAAATTGATATTTTATCCCTGATCAGCCTGTATACACATCTTTCTTTCCAAATACTGCAGCTCGATGAAAAACAGACCTCCCGAGAGCTTTATGAAGTAGGAAGGTGGCTTTCAGCACTGGGAGAATCTTCACAGGCGAAGACAGTCTTTAATAAAATATCTGAAGGAGAGTCTTCTGAAGCTTTGGATGCCAGGTTTGCACTGGCTTTTGAGCATAAGAAACATAAAAACTGGGATGAGGCGGCAAAATTATGGAAGGATATTGCTGAAAAAGGCTTGATGAATATGAAGGTAATATCCTGCATTGAACTGGCCAAGATCTATGAGCATCGATTTAAGGATATAGGCCAGGCTATTATGTATGCGAAAAAAGCTTTTAACATGATGAAAGAAATCTCAGGTGGCGAAACAGAAAAGCTAAAAATAAAACAGGAAGAAATACATCGGCGGATTGTACGGCTTGAACGAAAGTTTAATCGAATTTAAATTCCCCTGTAACATAATTTTAATATACCAGACAAAAAAATCCACTATTTCCTAGTTGTATGTACTTCTCCTAACAGTTAAAATTATAACTTGTGTGGTACTTTTTTAGGAATTTTATATAGTGGGGCTGGTAAAAAATGTATAAAACAATCTTATTTTTATTCTTCCTTGTAATTTTCACTACAGCAATCGTTTTCTCCAATTTAAAAGACAGTTTCTACAGCATGCTCTAAGGCTAGTACCTAAAAAATAGGTATTTTCATTAGTACAAGATTACTCTTTCTCACATAGGTTGTTAATGTAAAAACAATTTCGAAAGGGGATCTTTACATGTATTGCAGACCAAGACCTTCGCAGGTGCTGCCTGCTGTTGTTTATCCGACAAAATGCTGTGTAACTCATTCGTTCCAGAACATTGTGGTTCCACACATTCATCCTACACATCATACTCATGTAAACCACATTAACTATGAGAATCAGCATTCTTTCCCGCAAACTCAGTCAACAGTGAACCAGGTGACACAATCAAATGTTAATTTGGGACCAAGACCAGGTGTTGCAGGGGCATATAGCCCAGGAATGGGGCCAGGAATGGGAATGGGCCCAGGTATGGGAATGGGTCCAGGTATGGGAATGGGTCCAGGTATGGGAATGGGCCCTGGATATGGCGGACCAGGTACTGGCGTAGCAGGAGCATCAACCGGAATGGGTCCAAAACAAGGGCCAAGTTTTTCCGGCAGATAATGAACAAGGGCTTTTTTGCCCTTGTTTTATTTATATAAATATCAAATGGAAACTTAAATGAGTCACGGCCAGATTTCTTTAAGGAGTTTTTGCAATTGACAAAAGTAGCAGTTATTTCAGGGTACAAGCCTTTTGAAGTAGGGATTTTTAAAAATGATGACCCTGCAGTCGGCTATATAAAAACCGCGATAAGAAAAAGCCTGCTTTCTTTGATGGATGATGGCCTCGAGTGGGTAATCATCAGCGGGCAGCTGGGTGCCGAGCTTTGGGCGGCTGAAGTTGTATCTGACCTTAAGCTGGAAGGTTACGAAGATCTGAAGCTTGCAGTCATAACTCCATTTTTGGAGCAGGAAGCGTCCTGGAAGGATGCGAACAAGGAATGGTATGAATCCATACTGCTTCAGGCTGATTTTATTGATTCAGTATCAAAAAAACCGTATGAAAGCCCGCAGCAATTCAGGCTTAAAAATCATTTTTTTGTCAATAAAAGTGACGTGCTTCTCCTATTCTATGATTCGGAAAAAGAGGGAAGCCCTAAGTATTTATACGAAACAGCAAAAAAATATCAGGAAGAAAATGAATATGACATTAGACTAATCACCTTTTATGATTTACAATTGATTATAGAAGAAGAACAATTCTCTCAGAGAGACATATTTGAATAATGCTCAGATAAATTGACAAATGTACATATCTCTGGAAAAATAGTATTAATTATGATTGGCGATATACTGAGGTGAGTGTCATGCTATCCGATAAAATTAAATTAACTGCAAAAGATATTTTGGAAAAAGAGTTTAAAACAGCCATGAGAGGCTATAAGCCTGAAGATGTTGATAAGTTCTTAGATTTGGTCATTAAAGATTATGAAGCCTTCCATCAGGAAATTGAAGATCTTCAGCAGGAAAATATGAGATTGAAAAAACAGGCTGATGAAGCTTCACGCAGACCGGCAGCACAAACTGCAGGTACAACCAATTTTGATATTCTAAAAAGATTATCAAATCTGGAAAAACACGTTTTTGGCAGCAAGTTGTATGATTGACAGGAATTATCAGTTTTTCCTGTTTAAAACCATTGCTATTCCATCACAGATTACATATAATATTCTTTGTGATCATTAATAGCGTTCGGGTAATCGCTGCAATATATTTTATATTGTAGAGGAAAGTCCATGCTCGCACAGGCTGAGATGCCTGTAGTGTTCGTGCCTAGCGAATTCATAAGCTAGGGCAGTCTGAGCTAGCTCTGGCTGACGGCAGGGAAAATGCCTAAGTCCTTCGGGATATGGCATGAATACCTTGAAAGTGCCACAGTGACGTAGCCTTTTCAGAAATGAAAAGGGTGGAACGAGGTAAACCCCGCGAGCGAGAAACCCAAATGATGGTAGGGGCACTTTCCCTGAGGAAATGAACAACGGGAAGGACAGGCAGATGCCTGTAGATAGATGATTGCCACCTGAGTACGAGACATTTGTCGCTTGCAGTACTACGGTACAAAACATGGCTTACAGAACGTTATTAGTGAGACAGTATGAGTGTTATAAATTCAAGCTCTCCTTTTGGGAGAGCTTTTTTACTTTGCTGCCTTGTATAAAATCAAAATCATGGAACCTAACAGGCCTTCATTGCGGCTAAGCATATAAACAGATATACTTTATGTGTTGATTGCTAAGCCGAGTTAGGGTATACATAATAGAAATAAGAATTAGGTTAGGGTGAAAATATGTCTAAATACGATTTAATCGCCACTACGGCCATGGGGCTTGAGGCACTCGCTGCCAAAGAAGTGCGCGATCTCGGATATGAATGTGAAGTTGAAAACGGCAGAATAACATTTAAAGGCGATGAAGCTGCAATTGTCCGGTCGAATTTATGGCTGAGAACAGCAGACAGAATTCGCATAAAAGTTGGAGAATTTAAAGCAACAAGTTTTGATGAGCTTTTTGAGAAAACAAAATCGCTGCCCTGGGAAAAGTATATGCCTGATAATGCCGAATTTCCTGTTTCAGGAAAATCTGTGAAGTCCAAGCTTTTTTCAGTTTCCGATTGTCAGGCTATTGTCAAGAAAGCAATAGTGGAACGTATGAGAACAAAGTATCAGAAGACAGGCTGGCTCGAAGAAAATGGGCCGTTATTTAAAATAGAAGTTGCTCTTCATAAAGATGTAGCACTTTTGACCATCGATGCCAGTGGAAGCGGACTCCATAAACGGGGATACCGTGCAGGGCAGGGGGAAGCACCCCTAAAGGAAACACTGGCAGCTGCACTGGTTATGCTGACTAATTGGAACCCGGATAAGCCATTTGCAGATCCTTTCTGCGGATCTGGCACTATTCCGATAGAAGCAGCGTTAATCGGCCAGAATATTGCACCAGGTTTTAATCGTGAATTCATTTCGGAAGGATGGGCATGGATTCCTGAAAAAGTCTGGGAAGATGCAAGAAATGAAGCTGAAGATCTGGCGAACTATGATCAGCCTCTCGATATCACAGGTGCTGACATTGATCACAGGATGGTGAAAATAGCTGAAGAAAATGCATTTGAAGCAGGATTGGGAGATTTAATAAACTTCAAACAAATGCAAGTCCGCGATTTTACGACTGCTAAGGAATATGGTGTCATTGTCGGAAATCCTCCATATGGGGAGAGACTTGGTGAGAAAGCTGCGGTACAGCGGATGTATGCTGAAATGGGCAGTGCCTTGGCCCCTCTTGACACGTGGTCCATTTATATCCTGACTTCAGACGAAGAATTTGAAACTCACTTTGGAAAAAAAGCGACTAAGAAACGCAAGCTCTTCAATGGTTTTATTCGCACAGACTATTATCAGTACTGGGGCAAAAGACCGCCAAGAAATAATTAGTATTTAAAAACAAAAGCATAATTCCTCCTGAAACTGTATAGAATATTTCTATCTGATTCTTTTTTCAGGAGGGGTGGCAATGAAACATTCCAGCATTGATTTCAATAAAATTTCCCAGGCGCTTAATGGAACACTTGAAGCAATACAGGGAGATGGTGATCCATCAGCAGAAGCACTGGAGAGTCTAAGAAATGCACAGGACGAATTGCAGCAGGCATTGTCATTTTCTATGTCACGTGTCAACTAATCGTCAATATCGAGCAGGGGCTGCTTTTAATTGCACCCCTGTTTTTTTATGTGAAAGATCAATATTCGATTTTTTATAAATCTTGACAGTTGCAGTATTTGAGATAAAATTATATGATGTTCATTTGATTATAAACAATCTAAATATGAAATAATGATAGAACTGAAATCAAAGCGTCTGGATAAAAAGGCGCTTTAACTTTTTAATTACGGAGGGGTAGCATGTCTAACCGAATGCCTTTTGCCGTATCCAAGAGCGAATCTTTTTACGAGAAGCTTAGCGAGTGGATCGGAGATGTTTTTTACGATATATTGCCTGAAGCGGGATTTGAAATTCGGGATGAGCAAATATTTATGGCCTTTCAGCTGGAGAAGGCATTTAAAGACAAAAGTATTATTTTTGCTGAGGCTGGTGTAGGGACCGGGAAAACGATTGTTTATCTTTTATATGCAATTAGCTATGCCAGGTACATAAACAAACCTGCTATTATCGCCTGTGCGGATGAGACTTTAATCGAGCAGCTTGTGAAAAAGGAAGGAGATATTGCCAAGCTGGAGAAAGCATTAGGGTTGAATATTGATGTCAGGCTGGCAAAATCACGTGATCAGTACCTATGCTTAAATAAGCTGGATAAGCTCGTAGCGAATGATGTTCATGATCATTATAACCGCATTTTTGATGATCTTCCGGATTTTGTTCAAACAGGCTCTTCCATGCAAAAGTTTGAGAGATATGGTGACCGGAAAGATTATCCTGATTTGCCGGATGAGCATTGGAAGAATGTCTCGTGGGATTCAATCCAGGATTGTTTTACTTGTGAGAAACGCCACCGCTGCGGTCAAACTCTCCATAGGGAATACTACCGGAGCGCAAAAGACTTGATTATTTGTTCGCATGATTTTTATATGGAACATATCTGGACAAAGGAATCAAGAAAACGTGAAGGGCAGCTGCCCTTGCTTCCTGAGAGCTCCTGTGTGGTTTTTGATGAAGGCCATTTGCTGGAATATGCATCCCAAAAGGCTCTGACCTATCGTTTTACTGAGCAGATACTGGAATCCATTTTAACAAGGCTTATGGCTAATGATGTACGTGAAAAAACGTTAAATATCATTGAGGATGCTATTTACCAGAATGAGCATTTCTTTTTAACACTTGCCATGTCCGCTTCGGGTGACACAGGCTCTGACAAGAAAACGATTGAAAAAACTGCCGATGTAATGAGGGAAGGCCGTAAACTGCAGAGCTTAATCAATACTCTTGAGGAAGAATTGGTGTTTGAAAGCGAAATGTACGTCATTAATGAATATGACTTGAAAATTGTCGAAGAATATCTTGAGCAAATTGCATACTCACTTTCACTGTTCCTAAAGGATTTAAAAGGAATTACCTGGTTTGAAGAAAATGATGGGGAAAGAACCCTGGTCATCATGCCAAGAATGGTGGAAGATATTATGCGGGAAGAAGTATTTTCCCAGAAGAAGCCGTTTGTATTCTCTTCAGCAACATTGTCAGAAAATAAATCCTTTGATTATATGGCAAAGAGCCTCGGAGTAGATGATTATTTATCTTTTACCGTAGACTCCCCGTTCGACTATGAAGAAAATATGGTCATTAGCATGCCGGAATTTGCAGAGGAATCAGGCTTAGAGAAGATGGAATATGTTCTAGAAGAAATTATGCTGACAGAAGGCAGGGCTTTAGTATTATTCAATAACCCTTCTGAATTGGCAGAATTCAAAGCCTTTGCATCAGGAAAATTGAGTGTGCCAGTCTTTTTTGAAGGGGATGCAGAAATAAGTACCCTCGTGTCAAATTTCCAAAATGATGAGCATTCAGTCCTCTGTTCGGTCCATTTGTGGGAAGGACTTGATATACCGGGAAGATCCCTGGAAAATGTGCTTATTTTTGGCTTGCCATTTCCTCCTCATGATCCGGTCTTTACAGCCAAAAGGGAAGGTTCATCTGATCCTTTCAGAGAGGTTGATCTGCCATATATGATTCTTCGGTTAAGGCAGGGGATTGGGAGATTAATTAGAACACATGAAGACAAGGGCACAGTTCACATTCTGATGAATAAAAATGAAAATCAAGAAGTGTGCGAAACGATAAATAAGGTTCTGCCTGCAGAGCCATCCATAAAAAGCTGAACAAAGGCAGTGCCCAAAAAGCGGGCACTGCCTTATTGTGTGCGCCCGGCATGGGTGCAGTCTATAGGGTGCAAGTCCCGAGCCATGAAGGCAGTAGTAGTGGTTAGCTTAACGCAAGGGTGTCCGCGGTGACGCGGAATCTGAAGGAAGCGAGCGGCAAACCTCCGGTCTGAGGAACACGAACTTCATATAAGGCTAGGTACCATTGGATGAGTTTGCACATCAAAACGAAATCCTTACTGCCGAAGGTGGTACAGAGTAAATGGAGCAGATAGATGGAGGGAAAGACTGTACTCTTACCCGGGGAGGTCTGATTGAAACGCCAAGTACACTTGGTAACCTATCTAATGATAGATAGCTGAACAATTAGAAGTCAGCAGAGGTCATAGTACCTTACCAACTCGAGACGGTAAGGGAAGGACTGAACAATTAGGAAGAACGAGAAACTAGGCATACAATTCCTGTGTAGAAGCAGACAATCCGAAAGGACTTACTTGAAGGAGGAAGTGGTGAATCCACAGGGGACTTCATGAGGGTGGAGCAGGAATAACATAATTAGATTTCTACGTTCACGTCGAAAGGAAATATCACATGTTAATGGATCTGATTCTGTCACGGGAAAACTTAATAGAAGCACTTAAACGTGTGGAGAAGAACAAAGGGAGTCACGGCATAGATGGAATGTCCGTAAAATCCCTACGAAGACATCTTTATGAGAACTGGGACACCCTTTGTGACTCTTTAAGGAAAGGTACCTATCAACCTAACCCAGTCCGTCGAGTCGAAATCCCGAAATCGAACGGTGGAGTAAGGTTACTAGGAATACCTACCGTGACAGACCGGTTCATCCAACAGGCCATCGCCCAAGTTCTAACCCCGCTTTTTGACCCAACCTTCTCAGAACATAGTTATGGATTTAGACCAAAAAGAAGAGCTCACGACGCTGTTCGTAAAGCAAGGGAATTTATTAGTGAAGGTTATAGATGGGTGATTGACATGGACTTGGAGAAATTCTTTGACAAAGTGAATCATGATAAATTGATGGGGATAATGGCAAGTAAAATCCAAGACCGATTGGTCTTGAAATTGATACGGAAATATCTCCAAGCAGGAATCATGATAAATGGTGTAGTCCATGATGCAGAAGAAGGGACACCACAAGGAGGTCCTCTGAGCCCTCTTCTTTCGAATATCCTTCTGGATAAGCTCGATAAAGAGCTAGAAAAGAGAGGTCACAAGTTTGTCCGCTACGCCGATGATTGTAATATTTACATGAAATCGAAGAAAGCTGGAGAACGAGTGATGAACTCGATTACATGCTTCATTGAGCAGAAATTAAAGCTTAAAGTAAATAGAGAAAAATCAGCGGTTGATCGCCCGTGGAAACGAAAGTTCCTTGGCTTTAGCTTTACGTTTAATAAGATACCGAAGGTTCGAATAGCAAATGAAAGTATCAAAAAGCTTAAAACTAAAATAAGGGGGTTAACCTCCCGTTCTAAACCAATTCCTATGGAAGTTAGAATCGAGAAACTAAATCAATATCTAACGGGATGGTGTGGATATTTTGCATTGGCTGATACACCAAGTAAATTTAAAGAATTCGATGAGTGGATTAGAAGAAGACTTCGTATGATTGAATGGAAACAATGGAAGAAACCGAGGACAAGAGTAAGAAAACTCAAAGGTCTAGGTGTCACTGACCAAAAGGCATACGAATGGGGAAACTCCAGAAAGAAATATTGGAGAATAGCCTCTAGTCCAATTCTACACAAAACCCTCGATAACTCCTATTGGAGTAATCGAGGGCTTAAAAGTCTATATCAAAGATATGAATTTCTACGTCAAACTTAATTGAACCGCCGTATACCGAACGGTACGTACGGTGGTGTGAGAGGTCGGGGGTTAGTCACCCCCTCCTACTCGATTAACCTCTCAAAAGCTGATTTGCTTCAGGTGTCATACGGGCAGGGGTCCAGGCAGGCTCCCAGACAAGGTTGACGTCAACAGCAGAAAATTGATTCAGATCTTCAATGCAATACTTTACTCCGCTGACTATACTGTCATGGAGCGGGCATCCGGGTGTTGTCAGGGTCATGGTAATAACTGCCTTGCCATCATGGGGAAAATCAATATCATAAATAAGTCCCAAATCAACCACGTTTATATTTAACTCAGGATCTATAACTCTTTTTAGATTGCTGAGAACTAATTCTTCTGGATTCATGTTTAATCCTCCTATTTTTTTAAAACAGTTATAATCAAATAACAGAAAACAATGCTGGCGCCAACCGTTAAAATCTGGCCGGATAGGAACAGTACAAGGTGTTTATATGCAATGGAGACTGTCACACTGAGTATACCGAGAATGAAAGCGGAAAGAACCGGAATGGCTGCCTTGTCATTCATCATTTCCTTGAGCGAAGGTACACTCTTTTTGCCGATCTTTTTGCTGTATTTCCAAGTCCACCATAGGAATGGCACTATTTTAAATAGATAACCCAGAATGCTCAATGCTACCCAAAGCAAGAGGTATGCAAATGCCAGATACCCAACGGTACTTTCAAATTTGCCGGTAAGCGAGCATACGAAAGCTCCCAGGTGGATGGCCAGTCCTGCAGGTATAGCGAGAAGAGCAAACCGGAATGAATAATCAAGCTTTTTCTTTATTCTTCTCTGCAGAATTTGCAGCATGTGCCAGGTGAAGAATGCAAATCCTCCTGCCAGGATCATTAATGCAATGGTAAGAAGTGAACTTTTCTCTGTGAAAAAAGAGATAACTGCCGCAGCCAGACCTGCTGCATAAACCGTAAAGACATATTTGGCCGGCTTCATGCTATAGCCATGAGACAAGGAAAACATGGGAACCATTTTATAGGAAAATCCAAAAATCAAGAGTGTAAACCAGCCTGCTGTTCCAAGAAGTATGTGGCTTTTAAAGACTGCTTGATAATAATCAGAAATAAAGCCTGTTTTCATGCTGTAGACCATGATGATTCCCATTAGAATAGCAGTTAACAGACTAATCAGCGCAGTTCCCACGAAAAGAGTCAATACATTGGGCTTCGCCTGCTGCCTTAAAGTCATGAACATCTGCAGCAGAAACAATAAGATGCCTGTTAATGTAATAAGCCCAGGCAGCAGTGCACTTTCTGGATTATGAAATAAACTATGGGCAAAATATAATATTCCAAAGGCAGTAACCGTAAATTGGATAAAGCCAAACCTTTCATTCCATATTGGTGTTAGAAAGGCCACTGGAATGAGCTGATACATAGCTCCCATTGCTGTCATCAGCGCCCATCCCAATATAAACAGATGAGCGGATGACCAAATTGCGGGTACGCGAAATTGGCTGTTAATGATGGAATCGCCTTGAAAAAGAATGAGGGCCATAGATCCTATTAAACAGAGCAAGCTGAAAAGTATAAATAAAAAAGGAAGTTTGATATTGGTCTCATTTTTTGTATTGGCGAGCATTGGGATCACCTGCTTATTTCTTAATTTCTATTAAAAAGCTTCCATCTTCCTTTTCGGCAGTTACATGCCTGCAGCCCATTTCATCCAGCTGTTCATAAAGAAACATGGGCCGCCTGTCATTGATGATTGATAAGGTTTCTCCTTCTGGAAGGCTATCAAGAGCTGCAAGTGTTCTCAGCATCGGCTGCGGCGGCTCCAGGCCCCGGTTATCCAGCTTCATTTTGACGCACCTCTCTTAGTAAAGATCACTTTCCAATGCTTCTTGTCAATTTCTTCAGCTTTATATTCAAACCCTTTTGCCTTTAATACTCCAAAAAGAGGGATGGGCTTAAATGGGGCATGCAGAATAAAAACATCTTCGGCATCAAGTCCAGATACCGCAGACATGATTTTCTGAAACGGCTCCAATTTATTTTTTATATCCTCTCTTACATCGAGTTCAACGATTTTGTTTTCCATTCTGATCTCTCCTTTAATTGGCTAATGGTTTAAATTAGTTGCCAATAACAGTGAATCAACTGCAATGAGAATAGTTATTAATTGCTTTTAGTTTAACAGCGGCAGCTTTTCAAATAAGTGACATATATCATATTTCGAAGAACATTTTTCAAAAGGCATTATAAAGTTATAAAAAAATCATTAGAACAAAAAAATCCGCAGATGCTTACTCTGCGGATTCTTCCTGTTCTTCAATACATTCAAAACAGATTGTTTCATTTTTTTCATTATGGACTCCGTTGAAGAATCCATCAAGACAGTATAGGTCTTTGCCGCAAACAGAGCAGCTGCCAACGAATTCCTTCATTTTAGGTCACTCCTGGCTCTTTAATAATTGGGAACTCCGTTTTTTAAAGTATATGAACATGCCGCATACCGTTAACAGTAAAAGTGCTGCGGCGATCAAAAAACCTATGTTGAAAGTTACTCCCAATAAACCTAATAGGGTGGAGCCAGCTACAACGCCCAAAGAAAAAAAGGCATAGAAAAGGCCAAACGCCTTTCCTCTTGTTTTTTCTGTTGTATGGCTGGCTATAAGGGCATTAATGGAAGGGAATAAAAGAGCGAACCCGGTGCCGTAAAGAACCATGCATAAAAACATGAATGCAAGAGAAGAAGCTGAACTTAGCAGAATGAGTGCAATTCCAATGATCAGCATTCCTGCAAGCATGCTATTGTGATGCTTATATGTATCAAAAATCTTATTAATGGGCAGCAGAAAAATAAGGATTGCGGTTATTCCGAAAGTGCTTAATAAGATCCCGCTGTACATCGAATCAAATTGCAGAGCTTCTACCTGAAGAGGAAGAAGATAAGCAAGTGTCCCTTGAGCAAACATGAGTGAAAAAGCTCCTAAATAGCTTGCTGCAAGCATAGGATTTTTTAGTAATGGAAGCATTTTTTCAGAATGAGAGCTCTCTTCTTTAACTTTTTTCAGATTCCCAGATGGCAAAAACACAAAGGCCAGGACTGCACTGCTGATCATCGTTGCTGCTATAATTAAAAAGACCCAGTTTATGCTGTAATTGGAAGCAATCACAGCGCCAAAAGCAGGCCCGATAATGGCAGAACAGCCAACAGCAGCGCCTGATACAGCCATTTTTTTACCCTGTTTGTGTGATTTTCCGCGGTCTGCAATGACTGTAAAAGCGGCAGGTACCAGAAAGCCGCCAAATAACCCATGAAAAAACCTTACTGTAATTAAATCCACAGGTGTCTCAGCAAATGTATATAGGACTAAAATCATACCAGTTAAGGAAAGGCCAGAGACCAAAACTTTTTTTGCTCCGCTTTTATCTATCCAATAGCCTGCTAAAATATTGCCTATCATATTCGAGAAGGAATACATCCCAACAATCAATCCCACAAAGGCTGGTGAAGAGTCAAAGGTTTTGGCAAAAGGGCTCATAATGGGGAGCTGGGAAAATGTATCTATAAATGCTGCAATAACGATAAAGTAAATCAAATATTTCATGCTATCTCACTTTCTCGCGTCCAACGGGCAGTAAGACCTTCACTTTAGGGCTCAGAGGAATCAAAAGAGGATAAGTGGGGTCAAACTGCCCGTAAGGGCCCGATAAGTTCAACTAACAATCAGCGGGGAAAAGCGCCCCGCTAATTGAAGTTTCACTTTATGTTTAGTTCACTTTCCACCATTATAACTCTTTGGCCGGCAGGTTAAAAAGAAAAACAGCAAAAGGAAAAAGATTATGATGACTGCCTTTTCAGAAAAATATGATAAAATGATACTGTAATAGATATAGAGGGGGAAATAGTGTGGCAGAATCACTAAAACAGACAGAACAGCAATTCCTTGATTATGTCAAAAAAATGACGGCCTATAATGAAGCCATCGGGCTGATGTATTGGGATATGCGGACAGGCGCACCAAAACAGGGTCTAGAACAGCGCTCCGAAGTGATTGGAATGATTTCCTCAGAAGTATTCAGAATGTCTACATCTGAGGAAATGGCTGCATACATAGCGAAACTTTCCGGCCAGGAAAATCTTTCTGAAGTAACATTGAAAACTCTTGAAGAATGTAAAAAGGATTATGATCGGAATAAAAAAGTTCCTGAAGAGGAATACACGGAATATGTCATCCTGCAATCCAAAGCTGAAAGCATTTGGGAAGATGCAAAGGCAGGCTCAGATTTTGAAATGTTCCAGCCTTATTTGGAAAAGCTTGTTGAAATGAATAAACGATTCATTTCTTATTGGGGATATGAAGGAAACAAATATAATACTCTGCTGGATATGTATGAACCTGGTGTCACTGTTGAAACACTTGATCAGGTTTTCGGGCAGCTGAGGGAAAAAATTGTTCCGCTGGTTCAGCAAATTTCCGAATCACAGAATAAACCAGACACCAGCTTTTTATTTGAACACTTTTCCAAAGACAAACAGCGGGATTTCAGCCTTAAAGTTCTTGAACAGATGGGCTATAACTTTAAGGCAGGACGCCTTGATGAGACTGTTCATCCTTTTGCAACCGGTTTAAACCCTGGTGATGTCCGAGTAACAACCAAATATGATGAAACAGATTTTCGAACAGCTGTATTTGGTACAATTCATGAAGGCGGGCATGCTCTATATGAACAAAATATTTCTTCTGACCTGGTGGGCACTCCGCTATGCTCTGGAACATCCATGGGAATTCATGAATCACAGTCATTATTTTATGAAAACTTTGTTGGAAGACATTTTTCTTTCTGGAAAAAGAATTATGACCTTCTTAAAGAATATGCAAGCGGTCAATTTGATGATGTGTCAATAGATGCTTTTTATCGTGCCATTAATGAATCAAAGCCTTCTTTAATCCGTATTGAAGCAGACGAATTAACATATCCGCTTCATATCATCATCCGATATGAAATTGAAAAGGGCTTGTTCAATGATGAAATCGAAGTTAAAGACCTTCCTGCAATCTGGAATGAAAAATATGAACAATACCTGGGAGTAAAGCCTGAAAATGACGGAGCAGGCATTCTGCAGGATGTCCACTGGGCTGGAGGAAGCTTCGGTTATTTCCCTTCCTATGCTTTAGGCTATATGTATGCAGCACAGCTTAAAAACAGCATGTTAAAGGATTTGCCAAACTATGATGAATTACTTGAAGAGGGCAATTTGCTGCCAATCAAAGAGTGGTTTACACAAAATGTGCACCAGTTCGGCAAAATGAAAAAACCGCTTGAAATCTTAAATGACGTAACTGGTGAAGGGCTGAATGCCCAGCATTTAATTGACTATCTGTATGATAAGTACGGTAAGGTGTATCAGCTGAAATAGGTGTTTATTAATAATTTGAGTAAGAGGGTGGCCTCAGCCATCCTCTTACTTCATGGAGAGAAATAATGAAGAAAATACTTCCATTCTTAATGATTGCGCTAGGAGCAAGTCTATGGGGCATTATTGCTGTATTTGTTAAAGGGCTCGGAGATTATGGATTTACGGCTATGGAAATTGTGGCCGCGAGAGTTTTTTTTGCAGCAATATTTCTCGTTCTTTTCGGAATTGTGCGTTTCCGGAACTGCTTTAAACTGGAATCAGCCTCTGACATCAGACTTTTTGCCGGAACCGGAATACTGAGCATCGTCTTTTTTAATTATTGTTATTTCACAGCGATGAATCAAATCAGCATATCAATGGCAGTCGTTCTGCTTTACACAGCTCCAGCATTTGTTACTGTATTATCTTACCTGTTCTTAAAGGAAGGGATAAATCTGGGGAAAATTGCAGCTGTGGCAGGCACGATTTTGGGCTGCATTCTAATTGCCGGAGTAACAGCAGGCAGCGGTGATCTTACTATGCTGGGAATTCTGACGGGATTGGGTTCTGGGTTTGGCTATGCGCTGTATACGATATTCGGAAAATTTGCGTTAAGAAAATATCATCCGTTTACAGTTACGCTTTATACATTCCTGATTGCATCGGTATTTCTAATCCCGGTAACCAGACTGTGGACAAAAGCTGAAATGTTTTTAAACACTGAAGTTTTGTTCCTTAGTATTGGTCTGGGATTTGTGCCTACGGTTCTCGCCTATTTTGTCTATACATGGGGACTGGAAAAAACGGATGGAAGCAAAGCAGCTGTCATTGCTACAGTTGAACCAGTCGTGGCCATGCTTCTAGGAGTAACACTCTTCGGGGAAAGTCTAGGTGCAGTCCAGATTGCCGGTACTTTGCTGATACTCAGTTCGGTAATTATTGTGAATTTGCCTGCAAGAAGGAAAAATGCAGGAATGGTGGCTGACTCAAGCGAGCTTGAACACTAAAACACTCCGTCCATATCGGAACGGAGTGTTATTTCTTAAAATAAATGAGAATGAAATTTTGAACTTAGATAACTGTCTAGCGCAAGCAGCCTACCCCCTCGAGGTCACAAGCTTGTCTAGTTGCGGCTCCTAGGGACTCGGGGTCATAAGCCGTTTCCTTCCAGAAGGAAAAACGCCTTCTTACAGGAACCGTCTTATGCCTTTCGTCCCTAGGCAGTCGCCTCCACATTTCGGGCAAGCCTCCCAAAAAGGCAAAGAACGCCTTTTCGAGAGGCTCGTCTTGTGCTTGAGGCCCACAGGACAGGGAAGGCTTCGTCAGCATAAACATCGCACGACCGAAAGCGACAGCTTTTGGGAGGATGTGGGTCATGCAGACGTTGCCACAGGACGTGGCGTTCTCTGCGCTCCTTCATGGGCAAGGCGCTTCCGCTTTTCCTTTCTACCAAAGCTTATATCCTTTAGCCCCAGGAGGTGCATTTTGAATTAAATCTATAAATGGAATGGTGTAGGCAAATAGAATAAGAACAACCGTAATTCCAAGCCAAAGCTTCCAATTTTCAAATACCATTGGAGCTTTTTCGGCTTCATCGGCAGCTTCTCCGACAGGGAATTCCTGCTCTCCCTTTGGTGCGAAAAAGGCAAGGTTGATGAAGATATAAAGCATTAAGATGATGCCTATAAATAGGATAGAACCGCCGATTGCCTGTGCAACCTGATATGGAATCCATTCTGCTGCCTGTGCTGCTCCGCCATATTCAGAGTATGATGAACGGCGAGGCGCTCCTAGAAGACCGGCAGCATGCATGGCACCTGACATGAATGTCATTCCGATGGCCCAGATAACTGCTTGGATGATCCCTAATTTATTCATTGCCTTTGTTAATGTTCTTCCTGTCAGATGAGGAATCAGCCAGTAAGAAACCCCAAAGAATGTAAGTACTACAGATGTTGCCACTGTTAAGTGAAAGTGGCCGGTTACCCAGATCGTGTTATGAACAACCTGGTTCATCTGGTGGGACGCATTAACGATACCGCCTGCACCCGCTGGAATAAAGGCAACCATTCCGATGAAAGGAACAGTAAATCGGGCATCTCCCCAAGGCAGTTTTTTTACCCAGCCGAATAATCCTTTGGCCCCTTTGGAACGGCCAAAGCTTTCAAAAGTGGCAAATAGAGAAAATGCAGTCATCAGAGATGGAATGACAACCAGGAATGTTAGGATAACCTGAAAGAATTTCCATGCTGGATCAATTCCCGGCTCCATTAATTGATGGTGAAATCCGACAGGGATTGAGAACAGCAGGAATAAAATGAATGACAAACGTGCCAATGAATCAGAGAATATTTTTCCGCCGATTACCTTGGGAATAACAACATACCAGGCCATGTATGCGGGCAATAGCCAGAAGTAAACAAGCGGATGTCCGAAATACCAGAATAGAGTGCGGCTGACTCCGATATTTACTGTTTCTACAAACCCCAATGACCAAGGAAGAAGCTGGAAAAGAACGGTAGACGCTACACCGATTGTTGCCACAATCCACATCATCGTGTTGACCAATGACATAAAGGTTAATAACGGACTTGGCTGTCCGGGATTTTTTCTTCGCCATTCTGCATACTTCATAATGATGGCTGCCCCGTCAACCCAGCTTCCCACTATAACAAGTGTTAAGCCGATATAATACAATGCATGTGCTTGAAGAGGAGCATAGAAAGTATAAAGAACAGTAGCTTCATTCAACAGGATCATGACAGCTGCAAGAACAGTTCCTGCTGTCATCAGCCAAAAACCGATCCAGCCGGCAATTCGCTGTTTATTTGTAAGGGTCCCTGATGTTTTGCTTGTTGCAGCAATCTGGAAGCCCATTATAAAAAAGGTAGTAAGTACAAGTCCCAGAACAACACCGTGAACCGTGAGAATTTGGTAATATCCGATGCCTGCTGGTAGCTCGAATTTACCGGAGCGGACCAAAGTCTGCAATAAACCAGCAAGGCCGCCTATTGCTAAAGCTGTAAATGCAACGAAAAAGTGAGCCATTGCCAATTTTCCGTCACGGCGGTCAACTTTTAATTTTGCTGAAGGATTAAACATTATTCCACCACCTTAATTTTGGACGACATCATGTGGTGACCAACACCGCAATATTCATTACATACAATTAAGTATTCGCCTGTTTTATCAAATGTTGTAACATGTTCACTGATATAGCCGGGTTCAAGCATCATGTTGATATTTGATCCCGCAACTTCGAAACCGTGGACGACGTCTTTGGTTGTAGCGATAATTTTCACTTTGGCACCATATGGAACCTCCACTTCAGCCGGGCTATAGGAAAACGCGGATGCTACGTATACCAATTCGTAATCCCAATCTTTCCCTTCTACCTTTTTCAGTCCTGGCTCATTAAATGGAGCGGTAGTATCGACCTTTTCTGGGTCAATTGTTGCCAAACAGCTTGGGGGCTGATTGCCCAGGTAAAATGCGCTGACTCCCAAGACTGTTAGAAAAACAAGCAGCGATCCGATTCCAAAAGTGAGCCAGGCCTTTTCAAATTTATGCATATGCATGGCTTTTTCCCCTTTCTAACTTTAAAAGCGGCTGATAAATAATGAATAAACACCTGCCCATGTAATGATCAGGAAGAATCCTAATAAGAAAACGGAAGCTAGCGTTCCCTTTAAGGAAGAGCTATCCTCTATTTCAGTCTTTGTTTTTCGGCTGAGTTCCGTTTTCGCCATTGTCCTTCACTCCTTTCGAATATTTGGAAAAAGTAAATGATTACACTTTCATAATACAAAACATTTAGGAAGATTCTAGTTGCTTTCATTGAGTTCACAAATTGTTCATTCGTAACTTAAACACTATGATAATGGTGAAAAATTGGTATTTAAGTGATTTATGTCACAAAACAAACCTGTAAATTGTGAAAAAACTGTGAAGGTTTAATGAAGCTGAAGAAGGCAGGCTAAATTATTTCAAGATGAGCATACTGAAGAGAGTGAATTGTCTAATTAACGAACAATTTTCTGAAAATATATTATTTAGTTCGTATTTAGTTAAAGATTTTGATTGAAGTATTAGTAAATGATGTTATAATGTTAATAAATTAATAACATTCACTCATATAATCGCGAGGATATGGCTCGCAAGTTTCTACCGGGTTACCGTAAATGATCCGACTATGAGTGAGCAATGTACAGGACGTTTTTAGTCATCCTTGTTTGCCTGCAGCTTAGATCCATTAGCCTGAAGGCCATTGCTTCACTCATTTTTATGTTGTGAATGCGATGGGCTTCAGGCTTTTTATATGGCCGGAATGGGTATTTGAAGGCTATCTATCATAGAGGAGGATGCAAAATGAATATGCTTATTGAAAAAATAAAGAGCGAAGGGATTATTTTATCGCCGACAGTTTTAAAGGTGGATTCTTTTCTGAACCACCAAATAGATCCTCAGCTAATGCATGAAGTCGGCAAAGAATTTGCAGATAGATTCTCCAGCAGCGGAATTACAAAAATATTGACTATAGAATCTTCGGGGATTGCGCCAGCTGTAATGGCGGGGCTCCATCTGAATGTTCCAGTTGTATTTGCGAGAAAAAGAAAATCTCTCACTCTGGTAAATGACCTGATTACAGCCTCTGTCTATTCTTTTACTAAGGAAGAAACAAGTGAAATTTCTGTTTCAAAGAAATATCTTTCAGAAAAAGATAATGTTCTTATAATCGATGATTTTCTAGCGAATGGACAGGCAGCATTGGGTCTTGCGGATATAGCGAAAAAAGCGGGATCAGCAATAGCAGGGATTGGAATAGTTATTGAAAAAGGCTTTCAAAATGGCGGACAGCTGCTGAGGGAAAAGGGATTTCGGGTTGAATCCTTAGCAATTATTGATTCGCTTGAAAACGGCATGATCAGCTTTGATAAAACAGCAAAGAAAATGGAGGAACTAATGCGATGAATCAGAATCCGCTTAAAATTGCTTCCCTTGGAATTCAGCATGTCCTTGCCATGTATGCAGGCGCAGTAATTGTACCATTGATTGTAGGAGGGGCACTGGGCTTAACGGGGGAACAGCTTACCTATCTAGTTTCCATTGATATTTTTATGTGCGGAATTGCAACACTTCTTCAAGTATGGCGCAGCAGATTTTTTGGAATTGGCCTTCCAGTCGTTCTTGGCTGCACATTTACTGCCGTTGGACCTATGATTGCGATTGGCGGGCAATATGGAATACCAGCAATTTATGGTTCCATTCTAGTTTCTGGCTTATTTGTTGTAGCTGTTTCAAAGTATTTTGGAAAACTA
Source organism: Cytobacillus sp. NJ13 (assembly GCA_030348385.1). NCBI lineage: Bacteria > Bacillati > Bacillota > Bacilli > Caryophanales > Bacillaceae > Cytobacillus > Cytobacillus sp. NJ13. The sequence continues at coordinate 5,140,511 of JAUCFP010000006.1, forward strand.
GTTAAATTTTTTCCTCCTGTTGTAACAGGGTCTGTTGTTACAATTATAGGAATTACGTTAATTCCTGTTGCAATGAACAACATGGCTGGAGGACAGGGAAGCCCGGATTTTGGTTCCATGACAAACATAGCATTGGCTTTTGGAACTTTGCTGTTCATCATTATTCTCTTCCGCTTCTTTAAAGGCTTTATTCGTGCGATTGCCATTTTGCTGGGGCTGGCTGCTGGCACCATTACAGCGTTTTTTATGGGCATGGTAGATTTCTCCGCTGTTGGGGAAGCTTCCTGGTTTCATATGCCATCACCTTTCTATTTTGGCATGCCGACATTTGAGGTGACAGCGATCCTCACTATGATTCTCGTAGCAATGGTCAGTTTAGTTGAATCTACAGGCGTATACTTTGCCCTTGGTGATATCTGTGAAGAAAAATTGGAAGAAAAAGATCTGTCAAATGGCTATCGTGCCGAAGGACTTGCAATCATCCTTGGTGCTGTCTTTAATGCTTTTCCTTATACAACATATTCGCAAAACGTCGGACTTCTTCAGATGTCAGGCGTTAAAACAAAAAATGTCATATATACAGCAGGGGCTTTTCTTGTACTGCTTGGGCTAGTTCCGAAAATCGGCGCATTGACAACCATTATTCCAACTCCCGTTTTAGGAGGCGCAATGGTAGCCATGTTCGGTATGGTCGTCGCCTATGGAATAAAAATGCTCAGCAAAGTAGAGTTCTCATCTCAGGAAAATTTATTAATCATTGCCTGCTCTGTCGGGATGGGATTAGGAGTAACAGCCGTTCCTGAACTATTCGCGCAAATGCCTTCCAGTGTGCGCATCCTGACTGATAATGGAATAGTGGCAGGCAGTGTGACGGCAATTCTTTTAAACATCGTATTCAATGTTGCTAAAGGAAAAAAAGCAGTTCAGCCTGCATCTTTTGCGGAGCAGAAGGCTTCATAATTCTTCTTTGCGGCAATCACAATAATTCTGGCAATCAATATAATATTCTATCGGTATTTTACATTTCCGAAGCGATTGTTTCTCGCAAGAAAGAGAGTGTAATGTGATGGAGAAATATTATTGTGATAACTGCCGGCTTTTATATAATGAAGAAGAGGTTTGTGCTGCTTGCGGTATCCTGGTTACGAAAAAAATATATATAGAAGTACAAAAGCATCACAAAAACAATAATGGATTGGATGCATCAGAATAACTATGTCATGGGCCAGTTATATTTATTGAAATGCTTGGCCCCAGCGCTAATTGGAAAAGATTTAGTAATGCTATTCATTTAGTTATTCCTTTATAATAAAGATGCACAACAACTCCTTCAAAACACATTGCTTCCTCCAAATGGGGGGAGCTTTTTTTTGCTTGATTGTACAATTACGAACATAAATTGTTTTTATTTGGAAAAAATAAAAGAAAGCAAGCGGAGGAGAGTCATGTATGCCAGCAATTGTATCAGTTGCAGAAGCAATACCTGAACATGTTCTGACACAGGATCAGGTAATGGATTTTGCCAGAGATTTATTTTCAGAGTCCTTTAAGGATATTGAACGCCTATTGAAAGCTTTCCGCAACGGTCAAATTGAAAAGCGCCACTTTGCAAAGGGACTCGATTGGTTTAAAACAGATAAATCATTTGAAGATCGAAACAATGCTTACATTGAACAGGCTATTGAACTGGGTACAAAGGCCATAAAGTGCTGTCTGGAAAATGACATTTTCCTGAGCAAGAATCTCCAATGCGATGAAATCGATGCCATTTTTACTGTTTCAAGTTCAGGAATTGCCACACCGAGCATTGAAGCAAGAATCATGAATAAGCTTCCATTTTCTGAACATACCAAGCGAATACCGATATGGGGACTGGGTTGTGCGGGCGGAGCTTCAGGTCTTTCAAGAGCCTATGAATATTGCCTGGCTTTCCCTGAAGCAAAAGTACTGGTATTAACCATAGAATTATGCAGCTTGACCTTTCAGCGCAATGACCGGTCAAAGAGCAATCTAATCGGTACCTCTCTTTTTGCTGACGGTGCAGCATGTGCGCTGATAACGGGTGATGACGTTCAAAGGGATTTTCAAAAGGTGTCATCCATTCCGAGGATTTTGGGAACCCAATCAACAACGATGCGCAATTCTTTGGATGTAATGGGCTGGGAAGTAAAGAATGAAGGCTTATATGTGGTTTTCTCAAAGGATATACCATCCATAATAGAGAGCTGGCTGAAGCCGAATGTAACGGAATTTCTAAGGGGAAAAGGCATAGAAATGGAAGAGATAAACCATTTTGTTGCCCATCCTGGCGGCAAAAAAGTCATTGATGCTTATCAGAAAGCACTGCAATTCGATCCTGATATGACAAGAATTTCACTTGATGTATTAAAGGAATTCGGGAATATGTCATCTGCAACCATTCTTTACGTATTGAAAAGGTTTATGGTGATCGGCCGACAGGGAGATACCGGGCTTGCAACTGCCCTTGGCCCGGGATTTAGCTCGGAATTACTGCTGCTGAAATGGGAGTGAGTGTAGATGCTGTTCAAAATATTTATTGCAGTCATCATTTTGCAGAGGGCAGCAGAGCTTGCTGTAGCCCGAAATAATGAAAAGTGGATGAAAGGCCGGGGCGCACTGGAATTTGGCCAGCGGCACTATCCCTGGATCGTTGCGGTTCACGCTTCCTTTTTTATTTGCTTTCTGGTTGAAGTAACCATCTTTGAAAAAGACCTGTCCCCTCTTTGGCCCATTCTTCTGATTCTTTTCTTCCTTACCCAGGCGGGAAGAATATGGGCACTATTCTCTTTAGGGAAATACTGGAATACTAAAATCATTGTCATGCCGGGGGCCAAGGTCGTCAGAAGGGGGCCATACCGCTTTATAAAGCATCCCAATTATGTAATTGTTGCTGCTGAATTTCTCGTGATACCTTTAATGTTTCAGGCTTATATCACAGCGGCTGTATTTACTCTGCTGAACATAAAGGTACTTTCGGTCAGGATACCAGCCGAAGAAAAAGCACTAAAAGAATTGACAGAATACGAAGAAGCTTTTTTACGATTAAGGCCAGGCCTGAATAGAGATATTAAAAAAGTTTGACAATTTTAAAATCCCTATTGAAAATGATTATCGTTCGTGATAAACTTCTAATTGAATTTGAAAATTATTCTCAATATCATTCCAACAGGAAGGTGTTGCTACATATGACAATTCTATTTGTTGCAGGCACAATTGCTGCCTACTCACTTGTTATGAAACATGTTTTAAATAACGTAGCTAAACCACATACAAGATAATTATATTTTTTTGAAACCAGGCAGAGGCCTGGTTTTTGTTTTTTTAACGCATGTGAAAATACATGCAAATGGAACATAGAATAAAAGCAGGAATTGATTTCTGCTGAGAAATATTAGAAAAATCAAAGAATAACCCATCCTATATAGGAAAATAAACGAAAATCATTTAAAATAAGAAGTAAATTAAAGTTACAAGGGGATTAATGGAAATGGCTGACACGATTTTGCAACCTGGATTGCAGCAAACTGAATTAATGAACAGAATAACTGCTATATATACATTCGCCCAGAGAAATGGGGATAGCCAGACAGCTAAAAGAGCTAAGGATCTCTTAATTAAGCTAAGAGACCAGGAATTTGCCATCGCTTTTTGCGGACATTTTTCAGCTGGGAAATCGAGCATGATTAACAAGCTTGCAGGAGAGGACCTTCTTCCGTCCTCGCCGATACCAACCAGTGCCAACCTGGTAAAAGTCAAATCAGGTGAGGAAGATTATGCAAAAGTTATTTTTAAGGAAGGAAAGCCAAGGATTTATCCAGCTCCGTATGATTACGGACAGGTAAAATCCTATTGCAAGGACGGCGATTCAATTCATTCCATTGAAATAAGCCATTCTGCCACCAGTTTGCCCAAGAAGGCAGTAATTATGGATACACCTGGAATCGATTCTACAGATGATGCGCATAGAATTGCTACTGAATCTGCTCTTCATTTGGCTGACCTCGTTTTTTATGTTATGGATTATAACCATGTCCAGTCGGAATTAAATTTTCTTTTTACAAAAGAACTGACGGCTGCAGGAAAAGAAGTTTATCTTGTTATCAATCAAATTGATAAACACCGGGATGAAGAGCTCAGCTTTGAACAATTTAAAGAAAGCGTAAAGGAATCATTTGCATCCTGGGGAGTAAAGCCTGCGCGGATTTTTTACACCACGTTAAAAGACGAAAATCACCAGGCAAACGATTTTAAGGCACTTAAGAACTTTATTAACAGCAGCATTGATAACCGTGAAGTGCTTTTGCCCCAGTCCGTTTTTCATTCTTTAAAGAAATTAACAGAGGATCATCTGGCATTTTTAGGAGACGCCCATGCAGCTGAAAAAGATAAATGGGAAGAAAAATTGGCTGAATTAGATCAGGAAGAACGGGATCAGCTCGGAAACAGGCTGCAAGAGTTAGAGAATCAGTTGAATAAGCTAAAGTCTTCCATACATGAAGCAGATATTGAGTTATCCGGAAAGTTAGATGAGATTTTAAAAAACGCTTATTTAATGCCTTTCCAGACGAGGGAACTGGCAGAATCTTACCTTGAGTCGTGCCAGCCTTCGTTTAAAATTGGCCTATTTTTCAGCAAACAGAAAACGGAGCAGGAAAGGTCAGTGCGGCTTGACCGCTTCTATCAGGATTTTTCCGAAAAGGTTAAGTCTCAGCTGGAGTGGCATATAAAAGAGCTGTTTTTACAGCAGTTCAAGCAGCATAATATCCATGACTCAGAAATTCTTGCACAAGTTCAGAGCTTCAAGCTTTCCTTTGAATCAGCAGTTTTAGCCGAAACAGTAAAATCCGGCGCCGTGGTTTCAGGAGATTATGTTCTTCAGTATACAAACGACACAGCAGAGGCTGTAAAGAGAATTGCCAAAAAGAATGCAGCTTTCTTGAAAAATGCACTTCTGGAAGCGCTTGAAGAAAATAACAGTCAGGATCAAACTGTACTGGTCAATGAAATTCGCAAGCTTACAGCCTATGCTGAAGCCCTTAGTGCAATTAAAGCTCTCAATGAAAAAGTAATTAAGGCATCTGCCGAGATGAAAGTCTATCTGACAGGTGACTTTGCTCATGATGAGTTTCAAGAGCAAGGCAAAATGCTTGCAGCAGAAGATGTCGATGAAGCTGAAGTTGTTTTCCTGCATGAAGATAAAATTGAGAAGGAAAAGGTGCTCAATAAACCTGAAAAATCTGCTGAAGAAGAGCAGACAGGGGAAACTGTTCCTGCGGTTTCCGTTCAGCCTGTTATTGAAAAGCTTCAATTCACCGCTAATGCAGTAAAAGATATCCCAGGTTTCAAAAAGCTTGCAGCTGATTTGGCAGATAAAGCATCAAGGCTTGAGAGCAAAGAATTCACAGTTGCCCTTTTTGGTGCATTTAGTGCAGGGAAGTCCTCCTTTGCCAACGCTTTAATCGGGAATAAACTGCTTCCGGTTTCACCAAATCCCACTACAGCTGCAATCAACAAAATTAAGCCTGTTAGTGCAGAGAATGAGCATGGAACCGTTCTTGTAAAAGTAAAGGATTCGAAGACTCTCTTAAATGATATCAATCATTCATTGAAGGTCTTTGATTATTCTGCAGGAAACTTCGGCGATGCTGCTGCAGCGATTAAGAAGATCACTGGGGAAAACCAGGATTTCGATGCGAATGAAAAGACACACTTTGCATTTCTTAATGCGTTTATGAGAGGTTTTAATTTCTTCACAGATCAGCTTGGGAAAGTCATAAAAGCTGATTTGGAAGAGTTTAGGGATTATGTTGCAAATGAAGAAAAATCATGCTTCGTTGAGACGATTGAGGTTTACTTTGATTGTGAACTGACAAGGCAGGGAATTACCCTTGTTGACACACCTGGGGCAGATTCGATTAATGCGAGGCATACCGGGGTTGCATTTGAATATATAAAAAACTCAGATGCAATCCTTTTTGTAACTTATTATAATCATGCCTTTTCGAAAGCCGATAGAGAGTTTCTTATTCAGCTTGGAAGGGTCAAAGACACCTTCTCTCTTGATAAAATGTTCTTTATCGTCAATGCCATTGACCTTGCCAATAGTGAAGAAGAAAAGGATTCGGTACTGGAGTACGTTGAAGAGCAGCTGGTGCAATACGGAATCCGCCGGCCCCATCTGTCTGGCATTTCAAGCCTTCAAGCTCTGGAAGAGAAGCTGGATAGCAGCAAAGAGAAAGTTTCCAATATCGGCTCATTTGAAAAAAGCTTTTACTCCTTTATTAATCAAGACCTGCTGAATATTTCCATTTCATCAGCAGAAACAGAGTGGAGGCGCCTATTAGCTCAGCTCAGGTCTTACATTTCTTCCTCACAGGAAAATAAAGAAGTCAGGTTTGAAAAGCTGAAACAGCTTGAGGAAGAGCATCAAACGGTTGCTGAAATTATCCGTGGACAAAAATCCGAACTGCTGTCCCAAAGGCTTGAACAGGAAACGGATGAGCTTGTCTTTTACATCAAGCAAAGAGTGTTTCTTCGTTTCTTTGACTTTGTTAAGGAGGCTTTCAACCCTTCAGTCCTGAAAGATGATGGCCGGAACTTAAAGAAAGTGCTTAAAATCGCTCTTGATGAATTCCTGGAAAGCTTTGGATTTGATTTTGCCCAAGAGCTTCGTGCAACAACATTAAGGCTTGAATCCTATATATCCAAGCTGATCGGTCAGCAGCAGGAGACTATTTTGAAAAAAGCCGCCAATGTGAACAGTGATTTGTCTTTTAGCACATATGAGCCATTAAAAATGGAAAGTATTGAATTTGATTCAGCATTTTCCAATGAAGATCCGAATCAATTTAAAAAAGCTCTATCCTACTTTAAAAATCCAAAAACGTTTTTTGAAAAGAATGAACGCAAGCTGTTAGCGGATGAACTGGAGAAGAACCTGCAGGAACCTGCAGACCGTTACCTGCAAGCTGAAAGCACCAGACTAAAATTCCATTACAGCAGCCTGCTGACGGCCGAATTTGAGCGGCTGCTCAATTCGCTGATTGAACAGAACAATGAATATTATGAAGGAATTACGGCTGCTTTAAAAGATGATTTCCCAATTGAAGAGCTGAAAGAAATTGAGAGGAACATTGCACAGTACGAATAATTGGTATTGAAAGGTTGCTGCTTTTCTTATGGAAAAATGGCTTTCCGATGCTGAAGAAAAATACAATATTGACATCCTTTTTGCATGTGAAGCAGGAAGCAGGGCCTGGGGGACAGATGATGCGGAATCAGATTATGATATCCGCTTCATCTTTAAACATAAGGATCTGAAAGCATATCTTGCCCTTGAACGTGCAAAAGAGGTTATTGATGCAAATACCCCTTATGATGTGCACGGCTGGGATATTTTTAAAGCATTTGACCTTATGCAGAAATCTAATCCAAGTATTTTCGAATGGGCATACTCACCCATCATCTACAAGGATAAGGATGGCTTTTCAAATAGGCTAAGGAGTATCGCGGAAAAAGAGTTCTCACGATATAAGTTATTCCAGCATTACACCCAGCTTTTTTCCCGCAATCTTGGTGAAGCGGTTAAAAAAGAGGAATTTACAATTAAGAAACAGAAGCTGCTAATTCAGGCGGTAAGAGCCTGCCTCATTTCAAGGCAGCTGCTTCAGCAAAATAATTTAAACGGAGACTTTTTGTATACAGGTCTCTTTTGTTTAAAGGAAGAGGATGAGATTACCCTCTTTTATCAGGCCCTGGCTAATGCAAAAAAACGTGGGGGTCTTATTCAGGAGCATTTAGCAAATCAAATAGCTGAGACACTCGAGTCAGAAAGGGAAGTCCTCTATATTGCCGGTGAATCAATGGCAAAAGAAAAAGGCAAAGTATCCGGACTGAATGAATGGCTTTGGGAACTACTGAAAGTTTAAAATTAATTCTGAAAAGAAAAGGGAGAGCTATGGGGAAGAATTCTTTTCATGCATGTGCAACCTGCGTAAGCTTCCAGCCTGAAAGACGTAAAGAAGGAATGGTTTATTTTTGCAGCAGACTGGGCTATGAAACGAAACCTGACTATCAATTTAACTGCTGGACACCAAAGGAACATATAATACGCCTGATGGAAAAGAGAAAAGGGGAGAACCTTAAATGAAGTATCTGGTAGAAAAGGAATGGGTTTTAACCAAACTGGATGACCCCAATATCCGAATTGCCGACTGCCGCTTTAAACTTGGGTCGCCTGAAGAAGGGCGCAGCTTATATAATCTCAGCCATATTCCCAATGCAGTGTATTTTGATTTAGAGAAGGATCTGTCAGGCCCTGTGAGAGAACATGGGGGCAGGCACCCGCTTCCCGATCCCTCTCAATTTAGAGGAGCACTTGAGAAATCTGGAATCAGCAGGGATACCACAATAATTGCCTATGATGGAGGAGAAGGGGCTTTTGCTGCAAGATTCTGGTGGATGCTCATGTATTTGGGACATGAAAAAGTATATGTATTGAACGGCGGATATAAAGAATGGGCTGAGAGCGGCTATCCTTTGACTAATAAGGTTCAAAGCTACGGGCCAGCTGACTTTAAAATCGATCTGCAGCCTGATATACTTGCTTCATACGAAGAAGTTAAAGAGTTTACCTATAATCAGGATACTGCTGTAATGATTGATTCGAGAGAGGAAAAGAGATACCTGGGACTGGAAGAGCCTATTGATAAAAAAGCCGGCCATATCCCTGGAGCAATCAATAGAGTTTGGCTTGAAGCGTATAAAAATGGAAGGTTTAAAGAAGCAGAGGAACAGGAGCAACGGTTTGCAGACATACATAAGAATAAACCGGTAATTGTTTACTGCGGATCTGGGGTAACAGCAGCACCTAATTTCCTGGCATTAAAGGAAGCCGGCTTCCCTAATGTTAAATTATATGCTGGAAGCTTCAGTGACTGGATCTCTTATGACGGCAATAAAATAGAAACTGTCGAAAAATAGTGAAATCCCTTTTTGAAAAAGGGATTTTTTTACTTTTTAAATTATTATATAATTTAAAAGGTTTAATAGATTTTGAAAATGGAGGGGTTTAATGAATACTTCGGGCTACACGATAACAAAAAAACAAAGAACTGAAACAAAACAAATATTGGTAACGACTGCAATCATTCTAATATTGTCAGCAATTTTTATTCCTATATTTTTACTTTCGCCATTTCAGGCACAATTTTACAGACCTGAGGGGACCTGGGTTTTCGAAGCGCCTAAAGCCGCTTATATTACATTTAGCATAGCTTTGGCATCGATGGGGATTTTTATCTTAGCGGGGGTTTGGCTGCACAGTGCTGAAAAATTCGGCATGATTGCGAAATTTATTACAGGAGCATGTTTTTTATTTTCACTGGCTACAGTGATTCTCAGTTTTGATTATTACCACTATATTGATAAGAATGGTGTCCATTTTAATACATTATTCAGTTTGAAGGAGAAGCATTATGATTGGCCGGAAATCAAACAAGCCAGGCAAACGGTCATAAACAAAATGGGTGTTATGTCTGATGATGAATTAATATTTACCTTTAAAGATGGTACAATATATGCATATCCATTAAATAATAATATACGTAATGCTCGAATCGCTACTTACTATGAACTGGAAGAACATGGAGTTGAATTAATAAGGGAAACAGAATAAGGCTGTAAAACTTTTCAAGAGAAACGGAGAGTTTCCCATGTTATAATAATTGTTATGATTATAATCGGGAGGCGAAAAAATGAACGAGAAGAAACCTTCACTGCTGCTGGTTGATGGAATGGCTCTGCTGTTCAGGGCATATTTTGCAACAGCAATGTCCGGTCAATTTATGATAAATTCAAAAGGAATGCCTACAAATGGAGTTTACGGATTTGTTAAACACTTTTTAACGGCTGTTTCTTCCTTTAACCCGACTCATGTGGCCGTATGCTGGGATATGGGAAGCAAAACCTTCCGCACGGAAATGTTTGATGCCTATAAAGCAAACCGTCCTGAAGCTCCGATTGAACTTGTGCCTCAATTCGATCTAGTAAAAGATGTCGTGGAAGCTTTTGATGTGCCTAATATTGGCCTTGAAGGATATGAAGCTGATGACTGCATTGGCACCATTGCAAGAAAAGTTAGCCAGGAAGCGGAAGTCCTGATCCTTACTGGCGACCAGGATATCCTGCAGCTTCTGGATGACAATATTTCTGTCATTCTGCTGCAAAAAGGCTATGGGAATTATCTTGTGCATACGACGGAAACCTTTTATGAAGAAAAGGGAATAACACCTAAGCAGATGATTGACCTGAAAGCCTTCATGGGGGATACGAGTGATAATTATCCGGGAGTAAAAGGAATTGGCGAAAAAACAGCTCTGAAGCTGCTGCAGCAATTTGAGCATATTGAAGGGGTACTGGAAAACCTGGAACAGCTCACAAAAGGACAGCGTGCCAAGATCGAACAGGATCTTGAAATGCTGCACTTGAGCAGACAGCTCGCCGAAATAAAATGCGATGTACCAGTTGAATGCCCTCTCGACCTGGCGCAATTCACAATGAACCGGGAAAAGGTCATGGAGAAATTCACTGAAATTGAATTCCGCGGCCTTCACAGATTTCTTGATTTTAAAAAGGAATATGCATAATAGAAGCTTCAGGCGGCTGCCTGGGGTTTTTTTAAATTGCGTTCCCCTCAGAACCAATATTCCCCATAAATCATAAAAGCCGCCCAAGGCGGCCATCAAGCATTATTTAGTATTCTTCTTCTTCGCTGCATTCTCCAGTTTGCTTTTAGGCTCTTCTGAAAATTCAGCATCCTGCCCGTATCCTTGAGGGTTTACGCCAGGTGCTTTTTTTCCTCTGTTTGTATGTCCATTTTTGCTCATGTGATCACCTCCCCAGCCAGCAATTCCTCCATTGATAACCTTATTATTGTTAAAGTCTAAGGGTTTTAATCATGTCCATGCAGGGTACAATTTAGCAACTGATGCGGTGAATTTTTCTTCTTTTTTGGGTTTAATTACTCCATGAATACAAGCCTATTTAGCATTTGAAGGAGGAATAATAAAAGTCTGCATACTTCAAAATAAAGAAGAGGTGAGTTTTTATGAATAAGGGAGTTTATATCGCTCTTTTAAGTATAGGGCTGGCACAGGGCCTGAAAATCCCCATCCATTATGTAAAAAAGGGAGAACTTCGTCCGGATTTATTTTTCCAGACAGGGGGCATGCCGAGTTCCCATTCGGCAGGTGTTTCGTCTTTAACTACTTTTATTGCTTTAAAGCGGGGAGTGCCGACGGTCGACTTTGCTTTGTCGCTGGTTTATGGCCTGATCGTTATGTATGATGCCCAGGGAATCAGGCGCCAGACCGGTGAGCTAACCCTGAAGGTAAACAGTCTGGGTGAGCTGGTTGATAAAATTCACAAAGATGAAACAGTAAAGTTTGAGGAGGAAGGTCCAAAGAAACTGAAGGAAATGCTCGGCCACCAGCCTGCTGAAGTATTGGGCGGAGCTCTTCTCGGTGTATTAACTGGAACACTTGGCTACCTTCTAACTAAGAAAAAATAATTTATGCTAATTGAGCTTACAACTCCCTTGCTTCATGCAGAAAAAAGGTAGATAATTGTCGAAAAATCAAGTAAGATTTAGGAGAACGCAGGAGGGAGCAGGGGAAGAGGGTAAGTAAAAATGACAGTTGAAGAGTATTTGCACTTTTTGCAAAGTAAAGGTTTTCAATTTCGGGAAGACGCGGTTGGCTTCATTTACTTTGGCAAAAATTATACCAATGCTTCTGACGAGCTTGCAAATGCAGCAATAGAACTTACATTAAAAGCGCAGAAATCATTTGACGGCAGTTTTTACGTATCTTTGCTTGAAACATTGGTTTCAAAGAATATTACCAGCAGGCGGGAAGCGATAAAATTTGTAAAAGAAAAAGCAATCATTTAATAAGGCGTGTCTTTTTAGAGAACACGCCTTTTTTCTATTTATTAAGCTGTTTTTTTCCTAAAGATCGATAAAGTTTTCTTAGCAGGGATTTCTGCAAAAACCATTCCTGCGAAAATAAGCAGACAGCCAGTCAGGGCACTAAAGGAAAGTCTCTCATTCGCCCACATAAATCCCGCAGCGGCTGCAAACACAGGTTCCATGGCAAAGATCAGGGCTACTCTTGTAGGTGTTGTGTATTTTTGAAATGCCGTCTGTGCAAAAAATGCGATCGCGGTAGCAAATAGTGAAGTTACAATCAGAGCAGTCACCACATTGGTCTTAAATAAGACTCCTGTTTCAAATGCCTGCTGCCAATTTTCTGTGAAAAATGCAAAAATGACTGATAGTAATGCCACGGTACCTATTTGAATAACCGTTAATAGCAGGGCGGGATATTTGCTGCTGTATTTCCCTGTGAATATGATATGAAGTGCAAAACCGACAGCACAGATTAATACATATGCATCACCGATATTAAGCGAGACTTTATCGGTCATTGTAAGCAAATACAAACCCCCCGTTGCAATTGATACACCTATAATGGCATTAAATCCTGGCCTGATTTTTAAAAGCATAAAAGAAAAGACTGGGACCATTACTACACTTAACCCCGTAATAAAGCCAGCTTTTGAAGAAGTTGTATGAAGCAGGCCGATTGTCTGGAAAGCATAGCCTATAAATAAAAACAAGCCCATAATAACTCCGGAAATCAAAAGCTTTTTGTCTAGTTTCTTTAACTGTTCTCTCTCAAAAATAACAAGCCAGCCTCCCAGCAAGAAAGCGGCCATGAAAAAGCGTACGCCATTAAAAGAAAATGGCTCAAGAAACGCAATGGCGTTTTGTACAAGTACAAAGGTGGTTCCCCACACAAAGGCTACCAGCAAAAGGCTTACATCTGCAAATATAACCGATCTATTCATTATCTTTTTGACCTTTCGCTCTATTTTTGCGAATGGCAGCTCTGGCCAATTCATCTGCTCCTTTGTTTTCGGAGCTGGGCACCCACTTCATAAAAAACAAATCAAATTGTCTTGTAAGCTCCAAAGCATTTTCAAGCAAGGGAGCAAACTTTTTATTTTTTACGAATTCCTTTTCAACGGCCCGGTTAACGAGCTGTGAATCCGTTCGAAAGGAAACTGTTTTGTACCCCTTTTCTATACATATTTCCAGCGCATGAATAAATGCACGGTATTCGGCTTCGTGATTTTCCATATTCCCTAAAGGAATGGAATAGCGTTCAACTTTGCCATTATTTTTAATGAATATGCCTGCACCGCTGGGACCTGGGTTTCCGGCACTTGCTCCATCGATATATACTTCAATCAATTAAACTGCCTCCTGATTTTAACAGCATAATAGGGTAAACTAAATGTAGTTTATCATAAAAATAATTGATAAAGTGAAACTTCAATCAGTGAGGGCGCTTTTAAAGCAGAAAAGGATACCAAAACGGCATCCTAATCTTTTACTGGAAAACGTTTAGCAATATAGCCAAACGGGGTATCAAGTATAGCTACTATAAATTTCAGCAAATAAGTCGTGATGAATATTTGAATCCATTCTTCCTTTGGGAAAACACCGAGGAAGGCAATACTTGTAAAAACAAGGGTATCCAATAGCTGGCTGATCATGGTGCTGCCATTATTTCTGATCCAAAATTGGCAATCCTTTGGAAATTTCTTTTTTAAATAGGTAAAGATATAAACATCCGTAAATTGGCTGACTAAATAGGCAGCGAGGCTTCCGGCAGCAATCCGCGGCAGAATCGAAAAAAGAGTGCTGAGCGGCTCCTGTGCAAAATCTGTTTCATGCGGTTTAAATAATAATACCATCTGCATGATGAGAGTCATGGACAGGAGAGTAAAGAAGCCAAGCCATACAGCTTTTTTTGCTTCTTCTTTTCCGTACTTTTCATTTAGGATATCCGTAACGAGAAAAGCGGTACCGTACATAGCGTTTCCTAAAGTAGCCGTCAGGCCGAACATTTCAATGGTTTTTACTACTTGAAGATTGGCCATGACAGTAGAGAAGCCTATCCAGACGAATAAACCAGTCTTTCCGAACATGCGGTACATAGCCAATACTAATGTGAAATTAATAATTGCAAAGAACAATCCAAACCATTCATTAAACATCATATTCCTCCTAGTTTTGTTAATGCGGGAGTTTGCGAACCGCAGAGATATAAAATTGTCATTGACCATTATACCTTTAAATATACTCAGTTAGTAATAAACTGAGTAAAGTATAATAAGTTCAACTATTGCAAACAGTTCTAATAATGATGACCAGCTAATAAAGTACAGAAAGGCTGACCTTAATGAAATATAAATTGGAATGGAAATATAAACTTAAAGGAAATGAGGATATATTATTTACTTCAGACTGGATTGACGGTGAATCGGCATTGCAGGCTGGAGAAGATATTGAAAAATCAGGGAAGGGCAAAGAAGTAATTTATTATGATGAAGCTGGCACCTCATGGAGCACAAAAGAAATGAGAAAGCTTCTAATGGAAGTGGAAGAGGATCCTCATGATATTACCGTATTTTTTGATGGCGGATTTAATAAAGAAACCAGTCAGGCTGGACTCGGTGCGGTAATATATTATAAACAGGGCAAAAAAAAGTACCGTGTACGGGCAAATGAGCTCTTTGATGAGATGGAAAATAATAATGAGGCAGAATATGCGGCCATTTATTACGCTCTCAACCTGCTCGATGAAATGGGCGTTCATCATATGACTTGTGAATTCAAAGGGGATTCCCAGGTAGTATTGAAACAGCTTGAAGGTGAATGGCCATGTTATGAAGAAAATTTAAACCGCTGGCTTGACCGTATTGAAGAAAAAATTAAAAAGCTTGGTATCCTTCCAAGGTATAGACCCATTCCGCGCAATGAAAACAAAGAAGCAGATAAATTGGCCGGTCAGGCACTGCAGGGTAAGTTTATTAACAGCAAAATGCAGATCATATAATCGGGTATAAGGAAGGCGTGAATCGTTTGAGCAGAAAGGAAATTATTAATGAAGTGGAGGAGCTGATGATCAGTTACTGCAAAGACTGCTTCCTTCATAAACATCATAAAGAGGATAGAGGGCGCAGATATGCCCATCGATTTTGCATTAAAGAGTGCACGGTAGGTGAGAAAATTAAATCAATTGGCAGCAAGCTTTCATAAATACAGGAAGAAAATAAAAGGCTGGCAGATGCCAGCCTTATAATCGTTATATTTGAATTATAGTTTTACAACGTTTGCAGCTTGAGGTCCGCGGTTTCCTTCAACGATTTCAAAAGAAACTTCCTGGCCTTCTTCTAAAGATTTAAAACCATCACCTTGGATAGCAGTGAAGTGTACGAATACATCGTCTCCGCCTTCAACTTCGATGAAACCGAAACCTTTTTCATTATTGAACCATTTTACTTTACCGTTTTGCATGTGTACTTTTCCTCCTAAGCCTGTCAAGACACATCTTGTGCCTTAGATGAATATTACCACCTAACAAAACATAGAGCAGATATTTTTATCTAATAACGGAAATATATTCTGTTAAATGATGATTATAATATACACGAATGGGCACTTTCCGTCAAGGAATTGAAACGCTTTTTTACAAAAAACATTAAAATATTTTAAATATTTTAACTTTTGTTTTTTTGAGAGTGTAATGCAATGTTTATGCAGTGATTTGATAACATAAATTATAGATTTTCTCATATTAATTAATAATTATCTTGTTGCCAAAGGGTGAGGAAAATGTATCGGTTTTCCATTGAGAATCAAGATTGGATCTTGAGGTTTTCACCCAACATCCAAATAGAAGCGGAAGAGAAGCAGGCCATCATCAGCTCAATCCTGCAGCTTGGCAAGGACCTCCCTCTATACTCGCATGGAGAGTCTTTTATTATTATGAATGACCAATTAGGCATCATAGTTTTTAATGTTGAGAAAATACCATCCATGATTTTGACGGTTTCTAACATTGTCACAGAAAATAAATGGTACATCCAAAAAAATCTGATAATAATGCGCTATCTAAAAGAATGATCGGCTAAAGCCGATTTTTTTAGTGACCAGGTTTAATAGGTAAAAAATCACAGAGTCTTCCGCCTTATGCAAACGCTTTCCCATATGGATTAATATATAATTGCAGGAATCTTTAAACAATTTATAAAGGAGGACTTAGGTTGAAAGGGTATAAACAGTTTATTTTTCTGGCCGCAGCTATAATAATGGCGGCATCCAATTTATTATCCCCATTTATGCAAACGATTGCATCGGCCGAAAAAACGACACAAGGGGCCGGTCAGACTACAGCAGTCACCATCCATTATCAGCCTGAAGAGGGAGAAATGAAGGATTGGAATTTGTGGGTATGGCCAAAAGATGGCGAGGGACAGGTTTTTGAATTCACTGGTGAAGATGAGTTTGGACTTATTGCAGAGGTTGTGCTGCAAGGTATCCATAATGAAGTTGGTTTTATTGTCCGCACTGACAGCTGGGAGAAAGATGGAGGGGATCGATTCATCAATGTACAGAGCGGCAATGATGAAGTATGGGTGAAAGCAGGCGATGAACATACATATACATCACCGCCTGATGGTGAGTACAGGGACTTTCCAGCATTTGAACGGGTGAAGGTAAAACTCCACTACTATCGATATGACGGAAATTATGAAGGCTGGAATTTATGGACATGGCCAGAAGGCAAGGACGGCAAAAGAGTTGATTTTACAGCAGAAGATGATTTTGGGAAAGTTGCTGAATTTGAGCTTGAAAACCCCGAAGGTATGAAAAAGGCCGGATTTATAGTCAGGAAGAGCATGGAAGGAAATGATTGGGCCGGTAAGGAATTTGGTGATCGCTTTATTACAAAGTTCGAAGATAATGGGAATGCAGAAGTATGGATTGTTCAGGGAACAGAAAGAATTTATTACAATCCAGCCTATATTGAAAAAGATCCAAAAATAGTGAATGCTTCTATGGATACTTTTAATCAGATTACACTTGAAACCAATTTTCCTTTCCAGTGGAGGGATTGGGAATCCATAATTGAAATTGACAATGCCGATATTAAAGAAGTTGTCCCTTATGACGGGGAAGAGGAAAAGGATTTTACAAATAAGGTAAAAGTGATAACAGAAGATAAACTAGATTTCAGGCAATCATATAAAATCTCTGCAGTTTCATTCGGAGAGGCAGAGGTGAAGATTGGGGATATTGTCAGATCAAAGGAATTTGATGATGCTTTCTATTATGATGGGAAGCTGGGAAACCAGTATGCGAAAAATCAAACCTCCTTCAGGCTTTGGGCTCCTACAGCACGTGAAGCATCGTTAGTGCTTTATGACAGCTGGGATGATCAGACCGCTGAAGAACTTCCTCTTAAAAGAGGTGAAAAAGGAACCTGGACAACTGTTTTAAAAGGCAATCAAAATGGGCTGATTTACAATTATAAAGTCAAAATCGGAGGAGAATGGACAGAAGCGACTGATCCCTATGTCCGTGCTGTAACAGTGAATGGCGATAGGGGCGTTGTGATGGATCTGGATTCAACCGACCCTGAAAAGTGGAATAAACAGAAGCCGAAGTTAAAGAATCCAGAGGACTCCATCATTTATGAAGTTCATGTAAGGGATCTTTCGATTCATGAGGACAGCGGCATTAAGCATAAGGGGAAGTTCCTTGGGGCTGCTGAGAAAAGCACCTTAAATTCTAAAGGAGAAAAAACAGGTTTAAATCATATAAAAGATCTTGGAGTCACACATGTTCAGTTCCTTCCGATTTATGACTACCGGACAGTTGATGAAACAAAACTGGACGAACCACAATATAACTGGGGCTATGATCCTAAAAACTATAATGTGCCGGAAGGCTCGTATTCTACTGATCCTTATGATCCAGCGGCAAGAATTACAGAATTGAAGACTATGATTCAGGAATACCATAATGAGCAGCTGCGGGTTGTAATGGATGTTGTGTATAATCATGTGTTTGCAGTAAATGAATCCAGTTTCCATAAGCTTGTTCCAGGCTACTATTTCCGCTATAACGAAGATGGAACACTTGCCAATGGCACAGGCGTCGGCAATGATACAGCTTCAGAAAGAAAAATGGTGCAGAAATTTATTGTCGACTCTGTTGCATATTGGGCTGAGGAATATAATCTTGATGGATTCCGCTTTGATCTGATGGGCATTCATGACACTGAAACAATGAATAAAGTAAGAAAGGCATTGGATAATATTGATCCTACTATCATTATCATTGGGGAGGGATGGGATTTAAACACACCACTGGCAGCTGAAAGAAAGGCCAATCAGAAAAATGCCGAAGATATGCCTGGCATTGGCCATTTCAATGATGGCATCCGGGATGGATTAAAAGGCAGTGTGTTTGATGAACTAGATAAAGGGTTTGTAAATGGCAAACAAGGCATGGAAAACTTTGTACAGCAAGGGATTGCAGCCGGTTTGGATTATCCGGGCACAATGGCCACATACAAAGATCCTGAACAGGCGGTTACGTATGCTGAGGCACATGATAACCACACTCTTTGGGATAAGCTTGAACTGACCAATCCAGATGCAGCGGAAGAATCAAGAAAGAAAATGCATAAATTGGCTTCTTCCATTATACTGACATCCCAAGGAGTCAGCTTTGTTCATGCAGGCCAGGAATTCATGCGGACAAAATACGGGGATCACAACAGCTATAAATCCCCTGACAGTGTAAATCAGTTAGACTGGGACCGCCGAACTGAATTCAGCGGGGAAGTAGACTATTTTAAAGGTCTGATTAAGCTCAGAAAGCATTATAAATCGTTTAGAATGACAACAGCTGAGGATATTCAATCAAAGCTTAATTTTATTGATGCCCCAGATAATACGGTGGCGTACAGACTGGATGCAAAAGGCCTAAAAGATAGAGCGAAAGAGATTGTTGTAATCCATAATGCAAATACAGAACCAGCTAAAATATCACTTCCAGGCAAGGGCCCTTGGCATTTGCTTGCAGACGGAAAACAGGCTGGGATAAGAACCATAAAGATATATCAGTCAAAAACAATTGAAGTACCCGCACAAACAAGCTTTATTCTTAAAAGATAAGCAACGGAGGAGAATCCTGTCAGGGGGTTCTTCTTTTGTTTTGCTTAGCGGAACACGATTGTTTTAAAAATTTCATAACTATATAGGTATTTTAACTTCCTTTGCTAAATTTTTAGGTTAATATTAAAATAGATATTTACAATTTGTTCTACAATGCAAAGGGAGCTAAAGTATGAAACTGATAATCGCGGAAAAACCCGATCAGGGTATGACGCTGGCTTCTATTTTTAAAATGAAGAAACACCAGGGATATATTGAGATCCTTCCGAACGATATATTTCCCCAAGGGGCTCATGTTACTTGGGCCATAGGCCACCTATGCCAGCTGTCTGCCCCTGAAAAATACAGTAAGGAATGGAAAAAATGGTCATTGAAAACATTGCCCATAATTCCGGAGCAATTTCAATATGAAGTGACAAAGGATAAAGCAAAACAATTTAATATAATCAAACAGCTTGCTTCTAATCCTAATTTAACAGAAATTATCCATGCTGGTGATGCAGGGAGAGAAGGCGAGCTTATCATCCGGAATATTCTAAGGCTTACCGGTATCGTTGTGCCCATGAAAAGACTCTGGATCTCTTCCTTGACTCCTAAAGCCATAAAGGAAGGGTTTCTTGCCTTGCTGGATGAAAGTGACACAAGGAACTTATATTATGAAGCCTATACGAGAGCATGTGCCGACTGGATCGTTGGCATGAATGCTTCTCGATTATACAGTCTTCTTCTGCAGCAGAAAGGTTTCTCGGATGTTTTTTCAGTAGGAAGGGTTCAGACTCCCACTTTAGCTTTAATCGTAAAAAGAGAACAGGAAATCCAGAATTTTGTTTCCGAACCTTTCTGGGAGGTAACTGCACAGTTTAAAGTAAACGGGAAAAAATATACCGGCAAGTGGGAAAAAGATGGGGAGACAAGAATTAAGACGAAAGAGCTTGCCGAAAAGATTGCGGCATTCTGCAGGGACAAAGATGCACAGGTAGAAGATGTGCAGGCCGAAAAAAAAGAATTCCTGCCGCCGATGCTTTATAACCTTTCTGCACTGCAGGCAGAAGCCAACCGCAGATTCAAATTCCCGCCTAAAAAAACACTTGATGTATTGCAGAAGCTTTATCAAAAAGGAATCGTATCATATCCTCGTTCAGATTCCAGGCATGTAACAGAAGGAGAAGCGGAAATGTTTCCGGAGATCCTCAGAAAAATGGAAACAAAAGATGAGTATAAGGAATTTTTCCCTCTGCCTTCAAGCTCGATATTGCAGAATAAACGGTATGTGAATGATAAAAAGGTAACTGATCACTATGCCATTATTCCGACCGAACAGGTGCCAGACCTGGGAAGATTATCTTCGGATGAAAAAATTCTCTATGACCTGATCGTAAGGAGCTTAATAGCTGCACATTATGGAAAAGCTGTAACAGAATATACAACTATTAAGACCCTTGCAGATGGAAGAGCTTTGTTCTTATCCAAGGGAAAAGTACAGCTTGAAGAAGGCTGGAGAAAAGTGATTCCACAGCAGGAGAAGGAAAAGGAACCGATTCTGCCTTTATTGCAGGCGGGTGATCAAGGTGCAGTGATAAAGGCGGATGTTAAAGAAAGCAAAACCCAGCCGCCAAAAAGGTATACAGAAGGCCAGCTGATTACACTGATGAAAACGGCCGGGAAGCAAATCGAAGATAAGGAACTTGAGAAGGTCCTGATGAAGACGGAAGGTCTTGGAACGGAAGCAACAAGGGCGGGAATCATCACAATGCTGAAGGAGCGCAAATACATTGATATAAAGAAGAATCTTGTATATGCAAACTCAAAAGCAAAAATCCTGATAGAGGCAATAGGCACAGAAATACTGGCCTCTCCAGAAATGACGGCTAAATGGGAACAGCGGCTGAAGGATATTTCGGATGGTCAGGCATCCCCCAAACAATTCATGGAGCAAACCAATAAAATGGTTGGCCATTTGATTTCTGCCTCCATTGAACATGTGGGTAAGTGGACATTTTCAGATGAAGATAAAGAGGGATTCACGCCTGGGAAATTCAAGCAAAAGAGGGCTGCCAATCTGGGCAAATGCATGCTGTGTGATGGGAAAGTTGTTGATAAGGGAAGCTTCTATGGATGCTCCCATTATAATAAGACAAAATGCACTTTCACTATTTCCAAAAGCATTATGGGCAAGACGATGACTCAAAAACTGCTCAAACAGCTATTAAAAGATGGAGAAACTGAATTAGTTGAAGGTTTTACAAGCAAAGGGAAGGATAAAACATTTTCAGCTAAATTAACCTGGGACCAACAGGAGAACAGAGTCAAATTTCTCTTCCCGCAAAAGACCTGAATTTGCCTGCTTCAGAGTATTTCCTTGTCTCTATTTTCCAACTGTAGTAAAATCGTTAAAGTCTTATAATTATTTATGAATGAAATAAAGTGGACATGGCGCTCTGCGCTTTTCTAATTGGCAGGAGGTTGCGTAATGCCAACACCAAGTATGGAAGATTACATTGAACAAATATATATGTTAATTGAAGACAAAGGATATGCCAGAGTTTCTGATATTGCCGAGGCTCTCGCTGTACATCCCTCTTCTGTGACAAAAATGGTTCAGAAGCTTGATAAGGATGAGTATCTTGTTTATGAAAAATACCGAGGGCTTATTTTAACGCCAAAAGGGAAAAAAATCGGGAAGAGGCTTGTTTATCGGCATGAACTTTTAGAACAGCTCCTGCGTATTATTGGAGTTAAAGAAGAAAATATCTATGAAGATGTGGAAGGCATTGAACATCACCTGAGCTGGGATGCCATCGACAGGGTTGGCGACCTGGTTCAGTTTTTTGAAGAAGATGAAAGCCGCATTGGAGTGCTGAGGGAAATCCAGCGTAAAAATGAAGAAGAACAGTAAAAACCTGACTGCTTTGCGTCAGGTTTTTTTCATGTACTGGCACTGTTTTAATAGAAGCTCGGAAAATCATCAAAAGATGACGCATAGGAAGGATTTAGATGCATAGAACCATCTTCGTCTTGATAAATTTGAATACCCTCAATCAAGCCTTCTTCAGCCTCCAATAGTGCTTTCCGATAAGAAATGATCCGTCCTCCAGAAGTCTGGAATGAAATAATCTCATCATTGTTGTTTCTGTAGACTGCTGTCAGCTGTTCGCCGTTCATACAAAACTCTCCTTATTCATTTTCTATCAATATTGTTGACGTTTTTAACATTTTATAATCAGAGGTATTTTTGATTATCTTATCGAATTTAAAATATTGGGAACTTTTTAATGGAACAAACGTATGTATACACGGAGGGATTAGATGAACACTTTTAACTGGTCTGCAGAAGCAGAGAAGCTTTGGGATAAAAATGCGGTATCATGGAATGCAAAGAGCATGGCAATGTGGGAGGAAGGGAGCCGAAAGGATATCATCTCTTTCTTCGAAAAGCATGTCAAAAATGGATCTGCCGTATGTGACCTTGGATGCGGAGATGGATATGGTTCGTACAAACTTGCTTTGGCTGGCTATAAGGTTATCGGGATTGATGTCTCTGAAGAGATGATACATAAAGCGGAAAAATTGAACGAAAAAACTGGTGCGGTATTTAAGAAAGAAGACATTTCCGATCTTTCGCTTGAAGAGAATACACTTGATGCGGTCCTTGCCATCAATTCACTGGAATGGACAGAGAGCCCGCTGGATGTATTAAAAGAAATTCGGCGAACTGTTAAGCCGGGCGGAAGGGTGTGTGTGGGCATTCTTGGTCCAACAGCTGCACCACGGGCTAACAGCTACCGCAGGCTCTATAAGGAAAAAGTTATCTGCAATACCATGATGCCGTGGGAATTTGAACAGCTTGCAAATGAAAACGGATGGTCAAAGATTGATGAACTGGGTGTTTATAAAAAAGCATCAGACCAGCTTTCAAAAGGTTCACTGACGGATGAGCTAAAGCAATCATTATCTTTTATGTGGATCTTTATGCTTGAAAATAAGAAAAATGAAGGGGTGGGACAAGAATGAGCAGATATTCAATTGAAGAGTTTGTAAACCAGACGAAACAGCAGGATAAAGGAGAAGGATTATTTGAACTTGAAACACCAAGGATGCTCGAAATTAATTTAACCAGCCAGGTTTGGGCTAAAGCAGGGGGGATGGTCTCCTACCGCGGCCAAATTAAGTTTGAGCGCGAAGGGATTCTCGAGAATGGCTTAGGAAAAATGTTCAAAAAGGCACTTACTGGAGAAGGAACAGCTTTAATGAAAGCTACAGGCAACGGAAAGCTGTACCTTGCAGACCAGGGGAAGAAAATTTCAATCCTGAATCTCGATGGAGATGCCATCTTTGTAAATGGAAATGATCTGCTTGCATTCGAGCCTTCCATCAGCTGGGACATTAAGTTAATGAAGAGGATGGCGGGCATGCTTGCAGGAGGTTTGTTCAATGTCCGTTTAGAAGGAACAGGAATGGTGGCTATCACTTCTCACTATGAGCCGCTGACACTTTTGGTTACTCCTGATAATCCGGTATATACCGATCCGAATGCGACAGTTGCTTGGTCAGGTACACTGCAGCCGGAATTTGTTACAGATATCTCATTTAAAACATTCCTTGGAAGAGGAAGCGGAGAGTCGATCCAAATGAAGTTTTCAGGTGACGGTTTTGTAGTAGTTCAGCCATTTGAAGAAGTGTATTATGCTCAGCAATCATAAGGAAAAGCCGGTTTTTGAGAGGGGTAACCTCTTATATAAACCGGCTTTTTTCATGCTTTTTGCAGCAAATTAAGTTATCCGTTCACTGCACTATTAATCCCACTCGTAAGGAGTTTCCTGATAAACATAGTAGTTCAGCCAGTTGGAAAACATTAAGTGGGCATGTGACCGCCATTTATTATGCGGCTTTCTGCCAGGATCATCATTAGGGAAGTAATGTTTGGGCACTGGAACCTGCAGCCCCCTGCTTCTATCTCTTGTGTATTCTTCTGCAAGTGTGCCTGCTTCATATTCCAGATGTCCAGTTACCATGATTTGTCTTCCGCCGTTTGCACTCATGATGAAAGGGCCCGCCTCTTCAGATGATGACAACAGCTTGACTTCCGGGTGTTTCAGCAATTGCTCTATGGAAACATCGGTATGGCGCGAATGCGGAGCAAAGTAGATATCGTCGAAACCTCTCAATAATTTCTCGCTTCTGTCATGGACTTCATGAAGATAAACACCTGAGCATTTTTCAGGCAGCTCATATTTTCCGATTCCAAAGTGATAAAATAATGCTGCCTGTGCTCCCCAGCATATATGCAGAGTGGAAGTAACATTCGTTTTCGTCCATTCCATTATTACGGTTAGTTCCTCCCAATAGTCCACTTTTTTAAAGTCGAGAAGCTCTACAGGTGCTCCAGTAATGATCATTCCGTCAAATTTGCGGTTTCGAACTTGCTCAAACGTAGTATAGAATTGTTCGAGATGCATAGGACTGGTATTTTTTGATTGATGTGTGGCAGTTTTTAAAAATGAGATGTTCACCTGTAAAGGCGTATTTCCAAGGAGTCTTAAAAGGTGTGCTTCGGTTTTTTCTTTTTCAGGCATTAAATTCAGGATGAGGATATTCAATGGGCGAATATCCTGCTGTTTGGCACGGTCCTCATCCATGATAAATATATTTTCTTCCTCTAAGATCTCCCTTGCAGGAAGAAGCTTAGGAATTTTTATTGGCAAGTGATCATCTCCCTGTGCAAAAATTCAATTAAACTTATTATAAAGACGATTCAAAATTGTATCAATGCTTTACTGTGTGAAAATGCGAAAATATCAAAAGTAAATGACAATATTTCGATTCAGGGATGGTACAATATAGCTGTAAGGAACCTATACATAATGGATTCTAGGGGGATAAAAATGAATGTGAAACCGATTGTCAAATCAGACATTGAAATTGCCCAGGCATCTGCAATGAAGCCCATTGCGGAAATAGCTGAAAAAATCGGACTCTTAGAGGATGATCTGGAGCTTTTCGGCAAATATAAAGCTAAATTATCCGCAGACATTTTAAAAAAATTAAGCACGAAAGAAAGCGGAAAAATAATTCTTGTCACTTCCATTAATCCGACACCTGCAGGAGAAGGGAAATCCACAGTAACAGTCGGTCTTGCTGATGCTTTTAACAGGCTTGGCAAAAAGGCTATGGTCGCAATGAGGGAACCCTCTTTGGGGCCGACAATGGGAATTAAGGGCGGAGCAACCGGCGGAGGGTATTCGCAGGTTCTGCCGATGGAAGACATCAATCTGCATTTTACCGGCGATCTTCACGCAATCACTACAGCCAATAATGCATTGGCTGCCCTGATTGATAATCACCTCCAGCAGGGGAATCTGTTAAATATTGACCAGAGAAGAATTGTATGGAAGCGTGCCTTGGATTTGAACGACCGTGCATTAAGAAAAATCGTCATTGGCCTTGGAGGGCCTGTACAAGGTGTTCCGAGGGAAGATGGATTTGATATCACCGTGGCTTCAGAAATTATGGCCGTTTTATGCCTTGCATCTGACCTTCAGAACCTGAAGGAAAGACTGGGAAAAATGGTTATAGCCTATAATTATGATAAACAGCCGGTAACAGTGGCTGATCTTGGGGTAGAAGGCGCACTTACCTTGCTACTAAAAGAGGCAGTAAAACCTAATCTGGTGCAGACAATTGAACATACACCTGCATTGGTTCATGGCGGCCCGTTTGCCAATATTGCTCATGGCTGCAATAGTGTGATTGCAACTGCCGCTGCCTCCAAACTGGCTGACTATGTAGTGACAGAAGCTGGTTTTGGTGCGGATCTTGGTGCTGAAAAGTTTCTAAATATTAAAGCCAGAACCGAAGGCATTGACCCTGAAGCAGTTGTAATCGTAGCTACAATCCGTGCTCTAAAAATGCATGGCGGCTTGTCAAAAGCTGAATTGGGCAGGGAAGATACTGAAGCACTTACTAGAGGCTTCGCTAATTTAAAAAAGCATATTGAAACAATTGAAAGCTTTGGGCTTCCTTATGTGGTGGCCATTAACCGGTTTATTTCCGATAGTGAGAATGAGATTGCGGTCCTTATAGAACTTTGCAGTGAGGCCGGCATTCCAGTGGCGCTGACAGAGGTTTGGGAAAAAGGCGGGCAGGGAGGAATTGAGCTGGCCGAGAAGCTGCTGGAAATTTTGGATGAAAAAGCAGCGAAGTTCAGCCACCTATATGATTTATCTTTGCCACTTGAGGAGAAAATTCTAACAGTAGCCCAGACGGTTTATGGCGCAAGTAAAGTAGAATACTCAACCAAAGCGAAAAAGCAGATAAGAGACTTTGAAAGCTTTGGCTGGGGCGTCCTGCCGGTTTGTATGGCTAAAACGCAATATTCATTATCTGATGATCCTTCAAAGCTTGGGAGGCCTTCAGATTTTACCATTACTATACGTGAGCTGAAGCCATCCATTGGTGCAGGATTCATTGTAGCACTCACCGGTGATGTGATGACTATGCCTGGATTGCCTAAAGCCCCTGCAGCCATGAACATGGATGTAGATGAAGATGGGAATGCTGTCGGCCTATTTTAAGGGGGATTAGCCCATGTTTGATCCAACTGCCTTTGAAAATATGAAGGTTGTAATGGAAGGCGGAATTTATGACCGGGATCTGGACGGTGAAATAAGAATTGTTGATCGAAATGATATATTAAACTCAGCTAAAATGAGCCGGAGGTATGACATTACTTTCACAGACATCGAAAAAGGCTTGGCGGAGATTTTCTGTACCTTTACAATGGAAGCGGGACTGGATAATCTCGCAGCTGAGCTTTTGCCTCAAGGGAAATCTGAGGAACTGGCAGGCTGCCGGATTTATGTGAAATTTACAATTAAACATCCAAAAGATTCCCATGTATTTCTGGAAATCCGTGAAGTTCTTCGTCATATCTGGGGCAGCGGACGGAAGGTCGAACAGACTGTAAAATACAAACCTGAAAATATGAAGGCCCTGGCCGAAACAGAAACCGTCATTTCTTTTAACCGGCTTATTTATGAAGAGCAAATAGATGATCTGAATGAAATGATCTCTTATATGACCGCTTCGATGAAAGCTTTAAGAAAAATCCATTTTTAATATGAATGCGTCTTGCCGAAAATAGCAAGGCGCTTTTTTCGTATGTAATTTATACGGAAAATTCAAAAATATATTTACAATCACATCCTCTGATAATACGATTAAGAAGGAATGGAAAAACATCCCTAAAAATACCAAAAGGAGGAGAAGCAAATGGTTATGGTTATCATTGCAGGAAAAGGAATTGAGAAGGGTAGACAAGACGTAACCTAGTCAGGAGGACAAAGTATGGTTCAATGTACAGACAAAATTATTATTGCAGAGTATCATGAGGGCTTTGCGGCAGGAATCGCAAAAATGTGGAACTTGAGCAGAGACAGCTGGGGCGGAGATACCAGTGTAATGACTGAAGAACAAGTGAAAACGAAGGAAGCGAATAATGGCAATATTACTTTATACTTAGCCCTGGATGGAGAAGAGGTCGTGGGCTATTGCGGGTTATCGGAATATAAAGAAGATACGGGTTCCTTATATATACCTCTTTTAAATGTAAGGCCGGATTACCATGGACGGAAAATAGGAAAGATGCTTGTGCTGAAAGCGCTGCAAAAAACAATTGAATTGGGCTGGCCGCGCCTTGACTTATATACATGGCCAGGAAATGTGAAAGCTGTCCCGCTTTACAAAAAATGCGGTTTCTTCTGGGAAGACAGAGATGATACAACACACTTAATGAATTTTATTCCGGCTGTTCACCAGACACAGCTCTTGAAACCGGCGCTAGAAAAGCTTGATTGGTACAGCAGCAGCATGAGAGAAATTGACGTGAAGCCAGATGGAATCAAAGAAAGCGGCTTTACGTTTTACGAGTATAAATGGGAAAGCGGGGAAGTGTCTGCAAGAGTCAGGTTTGAAAGAACGGGCAGAGGAATCAGTTTAATAGAAACGGATGATTACTTTCTAGAACTATCCATGGATCATCATGAAGTAATCGAAAATGAAATCCAAAATTTCCAGCTCAAACTCATAAATAAGACGGGAATTCCTGTTTCTTTTAAGGCTGAAGGGAATAACCAGGGAAGAGTCGAAGCTGCTTTCGAGCATGACCTGATGGCCGAGAGTGACGCGGTAATTACCGGACAATTCATAGTGCATGAAGGGGAAGAGCCTAGTATCTGGAAAACGCATCCTTCATTAGAAGTTAAGGTGTGGGTAAATGGTGTGGAGTGTGAATTGCGCCTTGGTCTGCTTGCTAAGCAGCCAGCCAAAATTACAGGCGGTTCAAAAGGGAATCTCAGATTTATAAATCAGGAAGCTGAATTGGAAATTGAGGTAGAGAACAACCTGGAAGAAGACGCTGTATTTCACCTTTCATTTCCTGTAAGTGATCTTGTCGAATTAGAAAAGCGGGAGTTTCGAATAAGGCTTCACAAAAAAGAGCGTAAGCTGCTGAAGGTGCCTTTCATTGTGAGAAAATATGGCTTCTATCAGCCGGAAATGACGATATTGGCAACAAAGGAGAATGGGGGCGAACTCGCTTTTACATGCAGCTCGGTGGGCATTCCCCTTAAAAGCTTTGGTCAAAAGTTCGGAGGAGAGTCGAAGGATTATTGGCACATCTGCAATGGAATCTGCCAGGTGAATATCCGGAAATTGGATTATAAGATAACGGCTGGCAGGAACGAAAGTGTTAACCAGCCTTTCGCGTTTTTTGCTCCTAAACTTGGGAAACCCTATTCAACTGAATTTTCAAAGGCAAAGCCGGCGGCAGCAGAGTGGTTCACAGATGACACTGCGATCACCTTCAAATTGGTATTCAAGTCTGAGGCATTTACAGGAATTCTTGTATCATTGTATACATCCCTATATGGTGAAGGCCTTGTGAAAATATGGGCTGAACTGACAAACGAAGGGGATGTAAAATATGAGAACCTGTATTTCAGCCAGCCGTTATATTATGAAATGCAGCAGCCATATTTTCCGCTGGATAATAAAGTAATCGAGTTTTCTGACATAAAAGAATTGGGGTTCATGGAGTTATCAGGTATAACCGAAAATTGGTTCTTCGCCGATCATAACGGCGAGCCGGTTGGATTCTGCTGGCCCAAACATGCGAAGTCCAATCCGGATGGGTGGCAATTTTGCTATCAGCAGGAAACTGGCATTTTTGAATCGGGAGATCAGATCGTATTGGCACCTGGCTATTTATCAATAGGAGCTTTCCGGACATGGGAAGAAATGCAGCATTTTGCAGGTGTGGAGACAAAGTATGAAAATCATATACACAATGAAAAAGCGCTGATTATCAATAGGGGAAATCCAGTTGCAAAAGAAAAGGAAACAGCAGAGTTCACTCTTAAAACATATCGTTCAAGTTATCTTAATGGCACTATTGATTTATATTTAAATACACATAAAAAACAAACCTCAAATTTCAGTCAAGAACAGGAATTAAGGGTATTTAAATCGAATTTTCCTATTAAGGATACTGAACCTTTATCTATTTTAAATGCTGCTATTACCCTTGACAGTGAAAAGAAGCATGTAAGAGAACTCCTGCTTGTGCCCCGGGGAAATGTCCGTATGTTTACGGAAGAGCATGGCGGCAAGGCTGTTTTTATCATGGATAACGGCATCATTACCTTAAAAGGTGCACCGGATTTTTATCCTGGATTATTCTCATTAACCTATAAAAAGCGGGAGTGGCTTGATTCTTCCTTTCCCGAACCGGTACCCAAAGGATGGTGGAATCCTTGGGCTGGCGGCATGAAAACTGTGCCATCGCAAATGAGTGTGTTCTCGCTATTGAAGGAGACATCTTCTGCTGAATTTACCAGTGTTAAAGATACGTATGGAAACGAATGGTCTGTATTGGCCATCCATACGAAAGTTGTCCTTCACCCCATATGGAAAGGCCTTGAATATACACAGTATTTCGCGTTATTGCCGGGAGTGCCGCTCCTTGCCCACTGGGTAAAAGCGGAGAATGCAGGCGGGAAGTATTTGTTAAATGAAAAATGGATTACAGATTTATTTATATCCGGAGGTTCATTAACGGATCTTACTCTTACAGTAAGTGACAAAGGAGCAGAATCAGCATATCAGGCCGGAGTTGAGGAGCAGTCATTTGTTCTTATAGATGGCTCCCGTATTTCCAGCTGCCGGTCTCCTGAAAATATGTATGTAATGAGAAGTAAAGATAATGAATTCCTTGGAGCATATATGAATAAAGAAGCATTCGAAGTTATTTCGGAAAGAAAAGCAGGCCCATTGGCCAAACCGGGCTTTATTGCATTTGATGAAAGAAGCTTCGAGGGCGGACTGCTTAATAGACTCCACAACCTGGAATTCCGCTAAAGGAGAAATTATGAAAGTCATAGATGCGCATATTCATTTTTCTGATATAAAATCATTTCATCATACTGCCAATGAACTCTCATTTGTAGATTATTCATATCATGGGCATCAGCAGGAGTTCCAAAAAGCAAATGTAGTTTTGAGCATTGCAATGGGACTTACAGAAACAGAAAATATGGGCTTTCCTGATTATGAAGCAAGAACACCTATGGGGCTTGACCTGGATGATAAGATACCGGCTAATGTCGTTTACTGCGCTGGCATCAATCCATACGATCTCAATGAAGGGGCTCTTCAAAGGCTGGAGGATGATCTGCAAAAGCCTAACGTGGCAGGGATCAAGATTTACCTGGGGTATTATCCTTTCTACGCCTATGATGAGGTTTATGAACCTGTATACGAACTCGCTGCAAAATATGGAGTTCCTGTTGTATTTCATACAGGGGATACTTATTCAGAGAGGGGATTGCTTAAGTATTCTCATCCCCTGGCTATTGACGAGGTTGCTGTTAAACACCGGAATGTCAATTTCATGATGGCTCATTTCGGAGATCCATGGACGCTGACGGGAGCTGAAATCATATACAAGAATCCTAATGTCTATGCCGATCTTTCAGGACTGATTGTCGGAACAGAAAAAGAATTGAAGAAGCGCAGCAAAGGAAGATTTTTGGATCATCTGAGGCATGCTTTAGTGTTTGCAGATTCTTACGATAAATTGCTGTTTGGAACCGATTGGCCGCTTGCGCCAGTGGGTCCTTATATTGAATTTATTAAAGAACTCATACCTGAAGAGCATCATGAAGATGTTTTTTACAATACCGCTATAAAGGTTTTTCCTAAAATCAAGCCTTTTCTGCCATAGAACCTTCGGCTGGAAGAGAAATCTTTCACTTCCAGCCTTTCAAATAGTCTTATTTACATACATACACGTATAAATAACATAAAAGGGGGAGGATTTAGTGGCTAAAATTGCATGGGTAACAGACAGCACAGCTTTTTTAAATAACGAGTTAAGAAACCATCCTCACTTGTACCAGATTCCGATGACCATCATTATGGATGGAAATGAATATACTGATGGGGTTGATTTAACACCGGAAGAACTTTATGCGAGTTTAAAAACCCTGGATACCCCTCCAAAAACTTCCCAGCCATCCATCGGCGCTTTCCGGAATTTATATGAAAATCTGCAGAAGGACTATGACAGTATTATCGCTGTCCTTGTATCAGCAAAGCTCAGCGGGACTGTTTCTTCCAGTGAACAGGCCGCCCAGCTGGTTGATATACCAGTATACAGCATAGACTCCAAGATATTATCATACCCTTTAACAAGATTAATCCTTAAGGGGATGGAATTGGCAGAAAACGGACTGGATATTAAAGAC
Organism: Cytobacillus sp. NJ13; assembly: GCA_030348385.1. Classification (NCBI taxonomy): domain Bacteria; kingdom Bacillati; phylum Bacillota; class Bacilli; order Caryophanales; family Bacillaceae; genus Cytobacillus; species Cytobacillus sp. NJ13. Next base: position 5,172,430 of record JAUCFP010000006.1, read on the forward strand.
ATTATCCGCAGGCTCGAAACACTTCGCAATACGGGCGAAACATATGTCCTCATTGGGAGTCTAGAACAGCTTCATAGAAGCGGCAGGATGTCCGGAGTTCAATTTTTCCTGGGAAGCATGCTAAATGTGAAGCCAATTATCTCAGTTCATGATGGAGAATTAAGCGTAAAAGAGAAAGCCAGAAGCGAGAGAAAGGCAAAAGATAAAATTGTAAATCTGCTGAGGAGTGCGCATGAGAGAAAAACGCTGAAGGAAGTATTCATCCTATACGGTTTGCATCCGGAAGAAGCGGAGACATGGAAGAAGGAACTCCAGGAAGAATTTAATGGAGTTGAATTTGGATGCTATTCTTTGGGGGCTACCATTGGCGTTCATGCAGGAGAAAATACACTTGGCATCAGCTGGCTGAATGGCCTGGAATAAAATAGCTTAGGGACCTGGTGCAGGAAATCAAATATTGGTTTTCTGCACCATTTTTTTATCGGTGCAGTCTATAATAATGAATCCATTAAATAGTTCTATAGATATGGTATGACCTTGCCATCGTTTCTTTTTGAGACTAATGTTAAAATGGAGTGTGGAGTTTGAAAGCAGGTGAAATAATGAAGGAAAAAAATATACATTTAACAGAAAAATTCGTCCGGGATACACTCGGAGAAGATTCAACCGGGCATGACTGGCATCATATTGAGCGGGTGAGAAAAAATGCCCTTTACATAGCTAAAAAGGAACAAGCAGGAGATCCTTTTTTAATTGAAATGGCAGCGCTGCTTCATGATATACCCGATGCTAAGCTGAACACTTCAAAGGAAGCGGGAGAAAGGAAGCTATCTGATTTTTTGCAGGAAATTGAGATTGCAGAAGAAGCCTCCAGCAGCATTAAGACAATTATTGATTCAGTTTCTTTTAAAGGCGGCAATAACAAGAAGGTCTTAAGTGTGGAAGCTAAAATAGTCCAGGATGCGGACCGATTGGATGCGATTGGTGCTGTGGGGATTGCACGAGCATTTGCCTATGGCGGCAAAAAAGGGCAGCCGATTTATGATCCTGGCCTTGAAATCAGAAAGGAAATGACTGAAGATGAATACCGGAATGGCAAGTCATCATCCATCAATCATTTTTACGAAAAGCTATTGAAGCTGAGAGACCTGCTGAATACTGACACTGCCAGGGAAATGGCAGAAGAGCGGCATCAAATTATGGAGCAATATCTGCATCAATTTTTTATAGAATGGAATGGTCAAGCATGAAGATGATCTCTGTGGAAAATGTTACAAAAACATATGGAGAGAAAGAACTTTTTAATGATATATCTTTTACAATCGCTGAAAAAGAAAGAGCAGGACTGATCGGTGTAAACGGTACAGGGAAATCTTCCCTGCTTAAAGTGATTGCCGGTGTTGACCTGCCAGACTCTGGAGAAGTAGTCACTCCTAGAGATTACACCATTTCATATTCAGCACAGCAGCCTGAACTCAACTATGATTTAACAGTTCTCGAGCAGGTTTTTGCAGGAGATGCGCCAATTCTTGTACTGCAGAGAGAATATGAACAAGCCCTGCTGGAGCTTAGCATGCACCCTGAAGATTCAGACATTCAGCAAAATCTTTTCGAACTTCAAAAAAGAATGGATACCCTTGATGCCTGGGAAGTGAACACCGATGCAAAAACGATACTCACTAAGCTGGGTATCGAGGAGTTCACCAAAAAGATTGGAGAGCTTTCTGGCGGGCAAAAAAAACGGGTTGCCCTGGCGCAAGTACTGATCCAGTCCCCTGACTTGCTGATTCTTGACGAGCCGACAAATCATCTTGATTTTGAATCGGTCAAATGGCTGGAAGAATATCTGGGCAGATACAGGGGGGCGCTGCTCCTTGTAACACATGACCGTTATTTCCTTGACCGGGTTACAAATAGGATGTTTGAACTTGAAGGCGGAAATCTATACAGCTATAAAGGAAATTATGCTGCATTCCTTGAAGCAAAGGCGGTAAGAGAGGAAAATGAGGCAGCAGCCATTGATAAGCAGAAAAATCTGTTCAGAAGGGAACTGGAATGGATCAGACGAGGTGCAAAAGCCCGTACCACCAAGCAAAAGGCCAGAATTCAGCGGTTCGAAACCCTTGACAGTCAGCTTGCCTCAGTTAAATCCTCTGAAAAATTGGATATGTCCCTAAGCGGCAGCCGCCTCGGAAAACAGGTATTTGAACTCGAATCTGCTTCAAAAAAGTATGGCACTCAAACGATTTTGGATCAATTTGATCTTCTTGTAAAACCAGGGGATAGAATAGGGATTATCGGAAGAAATGGAACGGGGAAATCTACTCTGCTTAACATACTGGCAGGCAGGATTCCGCTTGACTCAGGTAAGCGCATTATTGGGCAGACGGTAAAAATCGCTTACTATACACAGGAAAGCGAAGATATGGATGAGAACAAGCGCATGATCGAATACCTCAAAGAAACAGCAGAAGTGGTTGAAACTTCCGATGGCAAAACGATTTCTGCAGCTCAAATGCTGGAGCGCTTCCTATTTCCTTCGTATTCTCACGGCACTCCTATCCGCAAGCTTTCCGGCGGGGAAAAACGCAGGCTGTATTTATTGAAAATCTTAATGTCTGAGCCTAATGTTCTTCTGCTTGATGAGCCGACCAATAACCTTGATACCCAAACCCTGACGGTTCTCGAAGATTACCTTGAAGATTTTCCAGGTGTAGTCATTACAGTTTCACATGACCGCTACTTCCTGGATAAAGTGGCTGAGCAGCTTCTTGTATTAAAAGGCGAGGGCAAAGTCGAATCCTACTATGGAAATTACAGTGAATTTCTTGAAAGCGAGAATGCCAGGCCTGTTCAGGAAGTTGATCCTGCCCCAAAAAAATCGAGGGAAACTAAGCCGAAAAAGAAGAGAATGAGCTACAAAGAAAAAAAGGAATGGGAAGAAATCGAGGGGAAAATTGAAGCGGCTGAATCCCGTCTCGAAGCGATTTCCTCAGAAATGGCCAGCATCGGCAGTGACTTTGAAAAGGGTCAGGCCTTAGTAGAAGAAGAAACAATGCTGAATGAAGAGCTTGAATACTTGATTGAGAGATGGAGCTATCTTTCAGAAGCAGCTGAGAATGAGTGATGCATACCCGGAGTAATCTCCGGGTTTTTTTCAAAAGCGCCTAAAATGCCTCGTAAATTTCCTTATGTTAAAATAAAACCAGTTACCATCGTGAATATATAAAAAAGGGTGATACTTTTGAAAATAAAAGCAATCGAACCAACACCAAGTCCAAATACAATGAAGGTTATTCTTGATGAAGAGCTTCCGATGGGGAAAGCCAATAATTATAAAAAGGATAAAAAACAAGGAGCTCCACAGATTATTCTTGATATTCTTGAAATTGAAGGAATCAAAGGGGTTTACCATGTTGCCGATTTCCTTGCTGTCGAAAGAAATGCCAAATATGACTGGAAAGAGCTTCTCCCTCAAGTAAGATCCGCTTTTGGCGAGGATGTGGAAAATGAAGGCCCGGAAGAAAACGGCATCGATGAACATTTTGGTGAGGTACAGGTGTTAGTCCAAATGTATAAAGGAATCCCCATGCAGGTGAAACTGACTGACGGCACGGAAGAAAAGCGTTTTGCACTTCCTGAAAACTATATCAAAGCTGTTTCAGAGGCTCAGGATCCTGCTGATAATGTTGTCATGGTCCGCAAGTGGAAAGAATTCGGTGTCCGCTATGGAGACTTTGACCAGGTTGGACATGATATTGTAGAAGAACTAATGGCTGCCTATCCAGATGGGAGACTCCAGATACTTGTGAAAATGGCAAAAAGCCCTGATAAAACGGAGGAAAAACTCGCACGTTCCCTTCTTAAATTGTCTGTCGAAGATCTGGATTCCCCAGATTGGCGGGAGCGCTATCAAAAACTCGAACAGATGGATGATCCTGAACTGGAGGACCTGCCTGTTCTTGAAAAAGCGCTTAAAGATGAGAAGGCTTCAATCAGAAGACTTGCTACAGTTTATCTTGGGATGATTGAGGATAAGAGTGTCCTGCCTCTTCTGTACAGAGCATTGAAGGATAAAACAGTCACTGTAAGACGTACAGCAGGGGACTGTCTGTCTGACCTGGGATTTGAAGAAGCAATGGACGCCATGAAGGAAGCACTGCAGGACGACAGTAAACTTGTGCGCTGGCGTGCGGCCATGTTTCTTTACGAAGTGGGTGATGAAAGTGCGCTACCTGCTTTAAAAGCAGCAGAAGACGATCCGGAATTCGAAGTCAGCATGCAAATCAAATTGGCAATTGAAAGAATTGAACATGGAGAAGAAGCAAAAGGATCAGTTTGGAAACAGATGACTGAATCCCGGAAACAGGGCCAGGAATAATTTACGGGAATAACCGCTCACAGAATGAAAATCTGGAGCGGTTTTTTTGTTGGGCTTAGAAGGAATCGTTCCAAGCTTTAGGAAGGATGGCAGTATGGTAATGACTGAAGCGAAATTGTGTGCCCGGCATTTTTATAGAAGGTCCCAAATTAATGAATTTCATCACTTACACACACTGCAGTTTTACCCATTTAAAGCGAAAAATTATAATAAATTTGTAAAAATTATTGAAATTATCCGAAAAAGGGTCTATATTGGAAAGAAAATATTTGGGGGCAGGAGGCTTATCATATTATTCCCATAGAATAAGAGATTATGAATCTAGGGTAACGGAGGTATTACATACTATGACTGGCTCACACATGAGAAGTGATATGATCAAAAAAGGCACAGACCGGGCTCCGCACCGCAGCTTGCTGCGTGCTGCCGGAGTTAAGGAAGAGGATTTTGGAAAACCATTTATTGCTGTGTGCAATTCCTACATTGATATCGTACCTGGACATGTGCATTTGCAGGAATTCGGTAAAATTGTTAAAGAAGCAATCCGTGAAGCAGGAGGCGTTCCATTTGAATTTAATACCATCGGAGTAGATGATGGAATTGCCATGGGCCATATTGGCATGCGCTATTCTCTCCCAAGCCGCGAAATCATTGCAGACTCACTTGAAACAGTTGTTTCTGCACACTGGTTTGATGGAATGGTCTGTATCCCGAACTGCGATAAAATTACGCCTGGAATGATGATGGGGGCTTTAAGAGTTAATATTCCAACCGTTTTTGTCAGCGGAGGCCCGATGAAAGCTGGTGTTGATTCAAGCGGAAAACCTTTATCTTTAAGCTCTGTCTTTGAGGGTGTAGGTGCCTTTGAATCTGGACAAATCGATGAACAAAGGCTTCAGGAAATCGAGCAGGTTGCATGTCCGACTTGCGGATCATGTTCCGGAATGTTCACTGCAAATTCCATGAACTGTCTGGCAGAAGGACTGGGTCTTGCACTTCCTGGCAATGGCACGATTTTGGCAGTATCAGAAGAGAGAAAAGAATTTGTTAAACGTTCAGCCAAGCAGCTGATGGAATTAATAAAAAAAGACATTAAGCCGCGTGATATCGTTACAATTGATGCAATTGACAATGCATTTGCCTTGGATATGGCAATGGGCGGGTCAACCAATACAGTTCTTCACACATTGGCACTTGCTCATGAAGCGGAAATTGAATATCCGATTGAACGAATTAATGAGATTGCCAACCGGGTTCCGCATTTAGCGAAGATTGCTCCTGCTTCAGATTATCATATTGAAGATGTTCATAATGCGGGTGGAGTCAGTGCGATCATCAATGAATTGCTTAAAAAGCCGGACGCCCTGAATGGAGATTGTCTGACAGTTACCGGAAAGCCGCTCAGGGAGAATGTAGCAGGCAGTGAAATTCTGGATGAAAATGTAATCCGAACCCTGGAGAATCCGCATTCTGAACGCGGAGGGCTGGCAGTTCTATTTGGAAATCTTGCTCCTGAAGGCTCAATTATAAAAGTCGGTGCTGTTGATGAGTCAGTAGGCGGGTACCATAGAGGACCAGCCATCTGCTTTGATTCGCAGGAAGAGGCATTATCCGGAATCATTACCGGCAAAGTGCAGGAAGGCCATGTTGTTGTCATTCGTTATGAGGGTCCTAAAGGAGGGCCTGGAATGCCGGAGATGCTTGCACCTACATCCCAGATTGTCGGCCGTGGACTTGGGGCAAAAGTCGGCCTGATTACAGATGGCCGTTTCTCAGGGGCTTCCCGGGGAATCAGCATTGGGCACATCTCTCCAGAGGCTGCTGAAGGCGGGCCTATTGCATTCGTGGAAAATGGAGATATCATTGAATTGGATTTGAATAACCGTACAATCAACCTGGAAATCTCAGATGAAGAATTTGAAAAACGCAAAGCCAATTGGAAAGGCTTCGAGCCAAAGGTCAAAAAAGGGTATCTTGCCCGTTATTCGAAGCTTGTAACCAATGCCAGCACGGGCGGCGTTATGAAAATTTAATAATGTTAAGAAAGCCGGTCATTTATGACTGGCTTTCTTGCTGATAAGAGTTTTTGGCCGATATGTATATGAATTAGGACGATAGAATACCATAATCGGACGATAAAAAGGATTGCAAAGTTTTACCCGGCATAGAAAAATTGCATAAAGATCATACGATATAGTATGCTTACTTTACAAACTGCAGCTTAAGGAGGAGGCAAATTTTATGTCTATGGCATATGAGGAATATATGAAGCAAATGGTAAAACCGATGCGTGAGGAGCTTGTACAGGCCGGTTTTAAAGAGCTGACGGCTTCAGAAGATGTAGAGCAGTTTATGGAAGGTCTTGAAGGAACAGCTCTTGTGGTTGTCAATTCAGTTTGCGGCTGTGCCGCTGGACTGGCTCGGCCGGCAGCAACGCAGGCCGTTTTACGCAGTGAAAAGAAACCTGATCATTTAGTGACGGTGTTTGCAGGACAGGATAAAGAAGCAACAGCTAAAATGCGCGAGTACTTTGATGGATATGAGCCTTCATCTCCTTCTATGGCTCTTTTAAAAGGGAAGGAAGTTGTACACTTCATTCACCGCCATGATATTGAAGACCATTCCATGGAAGCGATCATGGAAAATCTTCTTGCTGCTTTTGAGGCGAATTGCTGAGAATATAAAGATTAAACAAAACGGGGTGTCTGCAGGCACCCTTTTCTTATAGCAAAATTAAGAAATTCAGGTGAACACAATGATTATTACAACTGCCGGACGCACCAATGAAGCAATAAAAGAAAAAGCAAAAAAAATCGCTGAACAATTGGGAGCAGAATATATCAGCAGGAATAAAAGGTCTGTAGAAATGATCCAAAAACAAATTCCTGAGGACTGCATAGTAGTTGGAAAAGAACGTTTGGAGCTTTTTCCGATAGGTGAAAGCCAGCCATTCTTTTTTCATCCCAGTTCAGCGATGTTCAGAGTAAAACGTCTCCTAAAAGGAGAGGGTGATCCTTTTCTTCAGGCTGCGGGGCTTAAAGAAGGCAGCAGTATTCTCGATTGTACCCTTGGACTGGCCTCTGACAGTATAACAGCCAGTTATGCAGCAGGGAGTAAAGGCAAAGTTACAGGACTGGAAGGAAATAAATATCTTTCCTTCCTGGTGGCGAATGGGCTTAGACAATGGGACTCGGGGCTTGAGAGTATGAATCAGGCAATGAGAAGAATAAAGGTGGAATCTTCAATGGCCCTTCCTTATTTGAAAAAATTGCCCGTGGACAGTTATGACGTTGTCTATTTTGATCCCATGTTTGAAGAAAAAATCCTTGAGTCAGAGGGGATTAAAGCACTAAGGAACTTTGCTGTTTATGAGGACCTGTCAGAGGAAGTTATTTTTCATGCAAAAAGAGCAGCCAGACAGAGAGTGGTTCTGAAGGATCACTTTAGAAGTTCCAGGTTTGCCCGATATGGCTTCAAAGTAATTGAAAGAAAGTCATCGAAATTTCATTTTGGGGTAATTGAAAAATAAAAAAAGGTGCCTGAAAAACCAGGCACCTGCTTATTTAATCTGCGATGGCCAGATAAACAAAGTAAGCCATCAGCAAAAGGCTTGCAATAACAAAGAATACAGACCAATCCATCTGAATTTCCCCCTTTTTTTTCTCCTCGGCTTGAAGAACACGATTTGTTCTTATTATTCCCGCTTTGCTGCTTTATAATCCGGCAATTATATTTTTCACTATATATCTATTGTTCTTTTTAACGATACATGAAATCAATTTAAATTTGGTTCGAAAAGAAGTATAATAGAAAAATAGAATTGAGATACATAGCGAGGAAGGATACGATGGAATTTCCTATTTCAAAAAGAATGGCTTCTTTTCCGGAAAGTGTGTTTGCGGAATTGGCCCAAATTAAGAATTCGAAACTTTCAGGCGGATTTCCGGTGATTGATTTGAGCATTGGCAGCCCTGATTTGCCCCCTCCCGCTTTTGTTATGGAGGAATTAGCAAGAGGAACCCGGGAACCAGAATTATATGGGTACTCGTTAACAGGTACAATTGAATTTCATTCTGCAGTCTGCAGCTATTATAAACGAAATTTTGAAGTGGATCTTGAATCTTCAGAGGTGCTGCTTTTAATGGGTTCACAGGATGGGCTGGTTCATTTGCCGATGGTTCTATGTGACCCAGGAGAGTATATCCTTGTTCCGGACCCGGGATATACTGCGTATGCTGCAGGTGCAGCCCTGGCTGGTGCACAGATGTACGGTATGCCCTTAAAAAAGGAGAACAGCTTCCTTCCGGATTTTGATGAAATCCCTGAAGAAATTCTCGCAAACACGAAATTAATGATCCTGAATTTCCCCGGCAATCCCGTTCCTGCGATGGCGACGGAGGAGTTTTTTCTTCAGGCGATCCATCTGGCAAAGAAGTACGGCTTTGCTGTATTGCATGATTTTGCTTACTCGGAACTTTATTATGAGAAGAAACCTCTAAGTTTTTTGTCTGTAGCAGGGGCCATGGATGTAGGGATTGAAATGAATTCACTATCAAAAAGTTTTAATATGGCAGGCTGCAGAGTGGCATATGCTGCCGGTAATCAGCAGCTTATTGCGCTGCTGGCCAACTTCAAATCCAATTTGGATTATGGGGTATTCTTGCCGGTGCAGTCAGCTGCAGTGAAAGCATTGAATGATCAGTCCTCTTTTTTGCAGGACTTGAGAGAGACATACAGAAAAAGAAGAGATGTATTATTAAAAGAGCTGAAAAATGTCGGGTGGGATATCAGCAAGCCAGAGGGGTCAATGTTCTTGTGGGCCGAGGTTCCATCTGGATATAGCTCATCCAGGGATTTTGCGGTTGACTTGATTAACCGCGCCGGCGTAGTCGTAACCCCTGGAAGTGCTTTTGGCCAATGGGGTGAGGGATATGTTCGGATTGCACTTGTTCAGCCCGAAAATGAATTAAGGCAAGCTGCCGCAAATATTGAAAAAAGCGGCATGCTTAAGAAAATCCTTGCTTAGCAGAAAGGAAGGCGAAAAAACATGCCGAATTGGCTGAGAAAATCCTTTGTTGTACTTGTTACCATTTTAACGTTTGGCCTCGTCACACCTTCTCAGGCATTTCTATATGAAAATACCAGCCAGTTAAAGGCCTCTAGAGCCTCCGATGTGGAAAGCTCAGAAAATAATGCAGACCTGGCTGATGAGGAAGACAGTCATTTTGATAAAGAGGACTTTATCAGGCAAATGCTGATGGAAGCTGAGGCGCAATCGTATGAGAAGTTTGGCGCCAAGATTGGGCCTGTTATTGAAAACGAATTTAGCGAAGTAATACTGCCAAATATTGAAAAAGCTATCCAGGAGGTGGCGGTGCAATATCCGGAAGAAAGCCTTGCCCAGTTAAAAGTTACAGAAAATCCTGGAGGCGGATTATCGGAGAAAATCTTCCATATTACCAACAGCAGGACGAATGATGATGTTATACGGTTCCATGTAAGAAGGGACCATCCTCCGCAGCAGGGATACTGGTTTAATTTTCACTATCATACACACCATGATAATTTTCAGGCCCACCATGAACTTGGATCAATTTACTGGAATAAAAACACTCCGCCGAAATGGATGACTTAAAGATTGAAATAAATCCTGGAATATGAAAAAATATTTTTATGGATTATGAAACTTTTCATGATTTATAGCGTAAATACATTTATTCTACATAATGGAGGTTTGAGTTGAAATGGCAGTAAGCTTATCAAAAGGACAAAAAGTTGACTTAACAAAAACAAATCCAGGAATGACTAAGGTAATAGTCGGACTTGGATGGGATACGAACAAATACGATGGCGGAAATGACTTCGATTTGGATTCTTCCGTATTCCTGCTTGGAGACACTGGGAAGGTAACTTCTGAAAGCGACTTTGTTTTCTATAACAATACAACAGGTGCTAATGGTTCCGTTGAACATACTGGAGATAACCGTACAGGTGAAGGGGCTGGCGATGACGAGCAGGTGAAAATTGACCTGGCTAATGTGCCTGCAAACATCCAGCGTATTACGTTTACTATCACGATTCATGACGGAGAAGCACGCAATCAGAACTTTGGACAGGTATCGAATTCTTATGTGAGAATCCTGAATGAAGATACAGGCGAAGAATTGATCCGCTATGACCTGGGAGAAGATTTCTCTATTGAAACTGCACTTGTAGTTGGAGAACTATACAGACATAACGGAGAATGGAAGTTCAGTGCAATTGGAAGCGGATATCAGGGCGGATTGGCTGCACTGGCAAAAGATTTTGGTTTACAGGTTGGATAAACAAGAGGTATATTTGCTTAATAAGGCTCGGCAATGCCGGGTCTTTTATATGAATAAAATAGTTATCATCCGGGGGGAATAAATTAGAATGGAAATTTTAGAATCTATTATGCATACATATTCCCAGTTCTTTAACTGGGACATGTGGGTTGAAGCTTTATCAAAGCCGGAAAGCTGGGCACTGATAGGGACACTTGTCATTTTAGAAGGCTTACTTTCTGCTGATAATGCACTCGTACTTGCTGTAATGGTAAAACATCTGCCGGAAAAACAGCGCAAGAAAGCACTTTTTTATGGTCTGTTAGGTGCTTATTTCTTCAGGTTTATTGCCATTGGAATCGGTGTATTCTTAATTGAATTCTGGTATATTAAGGTATTGGGTGCAGCCTATTTAGCTTGGCTTGCAATCAAGTATTTTATTGATAAGCGGAATGCCGAACAAGAAGGTGATGAAGAGGCAATAGAAGGGATTAATCAGAAAGGCTTATTAATTCGCCTTTTCGGTACTTTCTGGGGAACAGTCATTGCAGTTGAATTAATGGATATCGCTTTTTCAATAGACAGTATATTGGCTGCGCTTGGAGTGAGCCAAGAAATCTGGGTGCTGTTAATAGGAGGCATGCTTGGTATTATCATGATGCGTGGTGTAGCGGGAATATTCTTGAAGCTGATAGACAGGGTGCCTGAACTGGAAACCAGCTCATATATTCTGATCCTGCTTATTGCTGCTAAGATGCTTGCAAGTGCTGCTGGTATTCATATTGACCATATTTACTTCTTTATTGTATTGGTTATCGTGTTTGCTATTACATTTATTGTTCATGCAAGGAATGCAAAAAAGGAAGCTGCAGATCAGGGCTGATTATAAATAATGTAACTACATTGAGTTAAGAAGGGAACAGACAATTGTCCGCTCCCTTTTATTTTTATCTTTTTTGGATGAAAAAGGAAGAAAGTAGTATTTAAGTGAAGGAATGGAGCTGCAAAAATGAGACTATTTTCCGATCTTCCGGATGAAAAAATTAATAAGGTGTTTTATAAAAAGCCGGGCTATTTTAATAAGAGGTCTGACAGGGAGCTTTTAGCATATGCACTTGGAGCAACTTTATATATGCCGGCTACAAGGCCTAATATTCATCAGGATCTGCTCTCAAAAAAGCATGCAGGCCTTACATCCATGGTCATATGCCTTGAAGATGCAATTGGTGATGATGAAGTGGAACAGGCAGAAGACCTGCTGTCTTTGGAATTGGAAAATTTGAGCTCGGACCTTGCGAAGGGGCTTTGTGAAGAAGAAGATCTCCCTTTGATCTTCGTGCGAATCAGAAGCTATGATCAGCTTATTAGACTTAAGAGCAGAATTCCCAATGGCCTGCATCTTCTGACTGGTTTTGTCCTGCCGAAGTTCTCTCCGGCTAAGGGATGCAAAATTTTAACTGAAATTGAAAAGCTTAATTCTTATGGTTATTGTTTATATGCCATGCCGATTCTCGAAACTAAAGAAATCATTCAAAAAGAAACAAGGCTTGAGGAGTTAATCGGCATTAAGAAGGTGCTGGACCAATATTCTGCTTCGATTCTGAATGTGAGAATTGGAGCCACGGATTTTAGCGGCTTGTATGGGATACGAAGAAATTCAGATACAACAGTTTACGATATTGCTGTAATTAGAGATTGTATATCAGATATCATTAATATTTTCCTGCGTGCGGACCAGCCATATGTCATCTCAGGCCCGGTATGGGAATATTTCTCTTCAAAGGAGCGTCTTCTAAAGCCTCAAATCAGGCAAACGCCATTCAGGGAACGTCTTGGGCAGGATGGGCTTAAAATGAGGACGGACTTGATTGATCGGCATATGGACGGATTAATAAGAGAAATCGCAATGGATATTTCAAATGGCTTAACTGGAAAAACCATTATCCATCCAACCCATATAAGGCCAGTACAGGCATTGAATACTGTCACCCTTGAAGAGTATTTGGATGCACAGAGCATCGCCGGTCAGGCTGACGGAAAAATAGGTGTTATGAAAAGCGATTACCAAAACAAAATGAATGAAATTAAACCCCATTTATATTGGGCTAAAAAAATATTATTAAAATCAGAAGTATACGGGGTGCTGCAGGATGAGATCACATACATTGACCTTCTCAAAAACGAAACATTCTATTCAGATACTCAACTCGTTAACCGTTGATATTCAGATAACCGATAACCCTTTTGAGCTGGCGCCTGAAGATTTGTTTGTCATGGCCGCAAGAATAAATAAAAAAAGATCCTTTTTATTTGTCAGCAATGTACTCGGAAAACATATTCCGATTAATCCGCAAATCGGGCTCCTGACAGGGGAACTGCTTGCCAGCCGATATATAGAAAAGGTGAAGAAAGTAGAGGCAGGAAAGGCAGCTGAACTTCTATCTGCTTTTAAAAAAGGCTCAGGCATCATAAACAGCAGCCCTTTTATTTGTGAAGACTATAACCCTGTCATTATCGGTTTTGCCGAAACAGCAACGGCACTTGGACATGCTTTCTTTCAATCATTTAAACGTGCCGATTACTTTCACACAACAAGAGAGCAGCTGATTGATAGGAATTCTGTCATAACATTTGAAGAAGAACATTCCCATGCTACTTCCCACAGATGCTACACAAATGAAAGCCTTTTGGATAATAAGAGAGAGATCATTCTTGTCGATGATGAAATGACAACAGGAAAAACAGCCATTAATATCATCCGATCCATTCATGATCGCTTCCCCAGAAAGATTTATACAGTCGTGTCCATTCTGGATTGGCGTTCCCCAAAAAACCAGCTTCTGTTTGATGATCTTGAAAAAGAATTGGGCATTATTATTCACAGTGTGTCTCTTCTTAAAGGGGAGATCGACGTTAAGGGTTCCCATGAAGTGCATGAAAGTCAGACATCGGATGAACTGAAAGGAAATGATGCGCTAATTTCCTATATTAATATAAATAATGAATTCCCTGAACTATTAAGCCGGATGAATGAGCCTTCTGCTGCACTAAGCGGTGAAATCAGAACTATTCCTTATTTAAAAGATTCTGGCCGTTTCGGGCTGGATGCAAAACGCCAAGCCGGATTAAGTGTGTCATTAGCTGAGATCGGCCAATACCTAGCCCGAAAACGGGGTGGCAAGAATACGTTATGTCTTGGAACCGGGGAGTTTATGTATATCCCTATGAAACTTGCTTCATTAATGGGGGAAGGCGTAAAATTCCATTCAACAACACGCAGTCCCATTTTTGTAAGAAATGATAATGAATATGGAGCCAAATACGGCATATCCTTTCAAAACCCTGAAGACCCTGAAATGGCACAATTTGTTTATAACATTCCAGAGGACTATTATGAAGAAGTATTCCTGTTTTTCGAAAGAGAGCCAGAAAAAGATTCACTTATGGCATTTATCAATCAATTAAAGAAATATATTAAGAATATAAAAATAGTTTACTTTAATGGGGGTGAGAGAAATGAATAGAATTGCGGATAAATTTGGTTCATATAGCAAAGATGACGTTGTATTTTTACTGAAGGATTTAAGCGGATATTCACTTGAGGGATCCATTGAGCAAAGGGAAAAAAACATTCAGTCCGGTGAGCATTATAGTGAAACACTTCCTATTGAATACCAGCCCCCTGAAAATTACCTTTCCTTGTTTTGGGAAACGCTTGATGAATACAAACGAAAAGCAGCATTGTCCACAGGAGTGGTTTCAGAACAAATTTGGAAGCAAAAAGGAAAAAGTACAGTTTTAGTTTCCCTGGCGAGGGCTGGGACGCCTGTCGGAATTCTGATAAAAAGGTATCTTTATGAAGTATATGGTGTAAGATTGCCGCATTACAGCATTTCCATTATCAGGGATCGGGGGATTGACGAAAATGCGATAAAGCATATTTTAAACTCACATCCTGGCTGCAATATTCAGTTTGTGGATGGATGGACAGGCAAAGGGGCTATTTCAGTTGAATTAACCAAGGCATGCAGACAATTCCATGAACTTTATGGTGTTCTTCTCGATGACACTTTGGCCGTTCTTGCGGATCCAGGCTTTTGCACAACAATTTATGGAACAAGGGAAGACTTTCTGATTCCAAGTGCCTGCCTCAATTCTACTGTTTCAGGATTGGTCAGCAGAACAGTATTAAATGAATCCTTAATTGGGCCGGAAGATTTCCATGGCGCCAAATATTATAAGGATATGGAGGAAGCAGATGTATCAAACCATTATCTCTCAGCGCTTACAGAGGAGTTCTCGGCTATTAAACAGGAAGCAGCTGAACTTGCGGCCAAGATTTTGGAAAATCCGGGGGAAGCAACTTTTAAAGGAATGAAAGAAGTTCAGAGAATACAAGAGGAATTTAAAATTGAATCTATCAACTTTGTAAAGCCGGGAGTCGGAGAAACCACCAGGGTTCTTCTGAGAAGGCTTCCATGGAAAATCCTGGTGAAAGACCCGGAAAGCCCATATGTTCGTCATATCGTCATGCTGGCCCGGGAGCGGAATGTCGAGATTATTCATTATCCTGATATGAGCTACACATGCTGTGGATTAATTAAAAAGACGGGAGAAGAATAATGAGGATGTTTGCTTCAGATCTGGACAGGACATTGATCTACTCAAATAAAGCACTAGCTGATTTTGAACAGACAGGAAAAGAAAATTTAATAGGTGTTGAGCGTAAAGATGGCAAGGAAGTAGCCTTTATGACCAATGAGGCTCTCATGATGCTGAAAGAGGTATCAGCTCAAATTCTATTTGTGCCTGTTACAACGAGAACATACGAACAATATAAGCGTATTTTCATTTTTCAGGATGACCTTAACATTCCGTACACTATCACATCGAATGGGGCAAATATTCATTATCATGGAAAACCTCTTGAGGAGTGGTCCGGCATAGTCCGAAAGCGTCTAAAGGCAGAGTGTGCATTGCTTGAGGAAATGATGGACAGATCACAATGCCTGGAACTGAACGGAAAAATAAAAACGGCTGAAAATCTTTTCTTTTACTATATTCTGAATGAACAAATAACAACAGCAGCCAAAGAGGAAATAGTAAGGCTGACTGAGTCTTATGGGTGGAGAATATCCCTTCAGGGGAGAAAACTGTACTTTATGCCAAATCCCATCTGTAAAGGCGAGGCGGTAAAATTTATAAAGAATCGGGAAGGAATAAATATTGTTTTCGGTGCAGGTGATTCAGTTCTGGACCATGATTTCTTAAAGTTCTGTGATTTCCCATACGTCCCAAACCATGGTGAGCTGGCAGCTAATCTAGCCCTCTCACATCCTTACTTGATTTCGAATAATAGAGGGGCAGCAGCCGGAGAAGAAATTCTTGATGATATTTTAAATAATATTAAAGAGAGAGTTTAGTCCGGCTGGTCCCTCAGCCATTTTTTTAAAACGATAAATAAACAGATGCAAAAAGTATAGCATCCTGTAAAGATTAAGCTGCTGATGGCTATAGACTGGTAATTGGCAAAAGTGAAAATGGAAAGGATTAATGACAAGAAAAAGATGTCAATAACAACTAAAGAACCGGAACATAAAATATTCCTGATCATATCGAGATCATGATCAATCCCCTGGTATCTCACTCTTCGAAAAAGCAGCCTCATATTGATTCACCTTCCTTTCACAGAGTACTTCAATTTATGCGGGGACAGGATTAATGGTGAAAAAGTTCATTTGAGGTTATTCAGCTACGAAAAATACTGCTGAAATGAAACTTTCTTCCTGTTAAATCGTAAAGAAAGTTAACCATTTTAGAAAAAGGCTGTATTCCTATGATATGATGGTTATAAGTTTACATATTTTTTTCCCGGTGTCATTATCCGGGAACTGAAACGCCATTTTTGAATGAAATGATAAGAATGCATCTTTCGCTCATAGAGGGAAGGGATATAAATTGAACTTGTCGTACAGTCAAATCAAAACTCACATCTTAAAGGTTACACATGAGAATTGGACCTCACACTTAACAAAACCTAATCACGAGCGTGATAGTTACAGAGAGGAACAGCAAACTTTGCATATTGGCCAGATTGTTGCCAGGTTTCTCGGAGTTCCGCTCGATGAAGATGAATATTATAATCGTCTTTTTGATCTTATTCACACAGAGAATGCAGGGCTGCTTCTTTTGAGTGAAGAACATCTGGATAAAACCATTAATAATCAGCAGTTCCAGGCGATACAAAAAGTCCTGAACATTAACCGGGAACAGGATTTATCCATAAACCGCTTTGCCGCTTTCCTTGATGGGGAACAGCTGCTGCTTAAATCATCCTCACCTTCTATGCACAGGAAGATTAGAGAAGCGATGATCAGTATGCTGAAACTTTTTTCTGAACATGAATCAGCCGGATTAAAAAACCAGGATATCCGAAGAGTACTTGTAGATGTGATTAAGTGGTCCGCTAACCATTTGGGCACAGAACTTAAAGATATTGACCCTAAAATAGCCATGCCAAAGATCCTATGGTACGGTAATGGGAAAAAGAGTCATTTTTATTTTTTGTACTACATAATTCAATTAGGGTGCGATATTCTTTATTTTTCTCCTTCAGGGGAAGATCTTCCGGCAAAAATGGGTCCGGCGGGTCAGGAATCTTTTGTCCATCATTACCCTGAAAAGAAAAAGCCAGAGCCTTTTCCGCAAGAAAAGAGAAGAAGGAGTGCTACAGTTGCCTATAGAGCATCCAGGGAAATAGAAACCATCCTTAACCATGAGGGTTCAGGGCTTTATAAACCCTGGCAGCTGCGGGATTATACACCTTCCTCTGTGACTCTGAAAACCACTTATGATGAGCTCTTTATTTTAATCAAAGAGAAAGCCATGATCCGCCCAAACTTCGAGGTGAAAGAAGGAAGGGTAATGATACCTTCCGTATTTTCAAAGATCCAGGGTGTAAGCAGGAACCGCAAGGAATACTGGGATCGAATACAGACAATCAGCCAGTATGATGAAAGTTTGCTGATAAGGAGATTTCCTTTTACAAATAGCGTCAACAATGATTTTCGGTTCCATTATCGGAATGCACTTGACAGGGAAGGAAAGCTTGACCCTGAAAAAGTCATTGCAGGGCACTATTGGAGGTATCAGCAGCTTCCTGGCGGCCTGCAAAATGGAATTGCAATGGCCATTAGAAATATGTGTGAACGTCCGCGTATAAAGCGGCTTTCCGGTGAATCGGAAGAAGAATTGAGGATTTATCTATTTAGCCAAAGCCTGCAAATTCCGCCGAGCATTCTAAAATTAATGCAGCAATTTGATTATTCGCAGGACGTCCCTAAGATTATCCTCTATAACAACGAGCTGAACGGGACGATGGTAAGATCGGATGCCGCTCTTCTTTTGCTGCTTAATCAGTTTGGACTGGATATTGTATTGTATAATCCGCCGGGCCATAACGACATTGAAAACTTCATTGAGGAAGATTTATATGATGTCCATTGGCTTGAGGATGTTGTTTTTGAACAGGAATTTAAGGAGCCATCCTTTTTAAAGAAGGTTCTCTTTCAAGGATTATTAAAAAATTTAAAGGGTGATTGAAAATGAATCCGACTAAAGCAACAGATTTGAATTTAACAACTCAGGTGCAGGATGACAAATTAACCGAAAATAAGGTATCTGAAATTAAGCTTGCTTTAAGGCAGGAGCCTGAGGTGCAAAATTTGGCCAGGTCCATCGATGAGAAGGACCAAATTCAAATACTTGAATTCGGTAAAGAGCCTGCTGTCCAGATTTCCCGCTTTTCCGATCAGATACTGAGCAACATGAGAACAACCAAGGTTGAAGATTCAGGTGAGCTTTTAAAACAGCTCGGCAGAATTATGGACAAATTTGACAAGAAGGATTTCGAGCAGGGATCAAAAGGGATCTTTGGCAAGCTTTTCAAGCGCGGAGAAAAGATGATTGAAAAGCTTTTCGGAAAATATCAGACAATGGGCGCGGAAATTGATAAAGTTTATGTTGAAATTTCCAAATACCAAAGTGAAATGGTTGATTCCACAACCATGCTTGAACAAATGTATGAGCAAAATTATCAGTACTATCTGACGCTCGAAAAATATGCTGTGGCAGGGCAGATGAAAGCCGACGATTTAAAAGCCAATCAGCTTCCTCTGCTGGAAGGAAGGGCGGCCCAGGGGGATCAAATGGCTTCGATGCAGCTGGATACGTTAAGAAATGCCATCGAATTGCTGGAGCAAAGAGTATATGATCTTGAAATGGCTAAAATGGTTGCCCTTCAGACAGCACCGCAAATCCGGCTGCTGCAGCGGGGCAATACTAAGCTGATCGGCAAGATTAATTCTGCATTTGTTACCACTATTCCAATCTTTAAAAATGGCCTGATTCAGGCAGTGGCAGCAAAGAGACAAAAGCTTGTTGCAGATTCAATGAGCGAGCTGGACAGACGGACAAATGAAATGCTTGTGCGCAATGCCCAGAATATTTCTAATCAAAGTGCTGATATCGCAAGATTGGCAGGCGGTCCGAGCATTAAGATAGAAACCATTGAGGAATCCTGGAATATCATCATGAAAGGTATGCAGGAGACAAAATCAATAGAAGAAGAAAACAAGCGTTTACGGCAAGATGGAACCAGGAGACTGGAACAGCTGCAGGACAATTTTAAAAAAATGAAGCAGCAGGGTTAGGCAGCTGCTCATTTTAAAATAAAATATAAATTATTGATGAGGTGGAATTGAAATGGCAATAAATCTTCAAAAGGGCCAGCGTGTTGACTTAACTAAAGGAAATCCGGGATTATCTAAAATTATGGTAGGATTAGGCTGGGATCCAGTACAAAAAAGCGGAGGCGGCGGTCTCCTGGGATCTTTATTCGGAGGCGGCGGTGCAAATATCGACTGCGATGCTTCTGTTATTATGCTTGGTGAAAATGGAAAGCTTAAGAGTAATAAAGATGTTATTTATTTCGGTAATTTAAAAAGCAGCGATGGAAGTGTACAGCATTCCGGGGACAATCTTACCGGAGCGGGAGATGGAGACGACGAGCAGGTAATGATTGATTTAAGCAGAGTGCCGGCACACGTTCACAAAATGGTTTTTGTCGTAAACATCTATGATAGTGTAAAAAGAAAGCAGCATTTTGGAATGATTCAGAATGCATTCATTCGTGTCGTAAACTCGGGAAATAATCAAGAATTGATTAAATACAATCTTACAGATGATTACAGCGGAAAAACTAGTTTAATTGTTGGTGAGATTTATCGCCATGGAAGCGATTGGAAATTTGCTGCAGTTGGCACTGGAACGGCTTCTCCCGGCCTGTCAGATGTTGTGCGTTCATATTCATAAGAAAGATAACCATTGGCAGGGGCCCGAAATTTCTCGGGCCCTTTTTGAATTTTCATTAAATTTTCCCATCATTTGTTTCCTTCAATTCCTTCCTGCCTATGTTATAATTTTAATAGTTTACCAGAACGGTTAAAGATTTTACTCCATTCAGGCAGTTCCGCAGCTTTTACACTTCATAGAGCTCTGTTGCCCGCAAATTATACATCTTAGAATAGCAGAAGGGGCTTTTAAAATGCGCAAAATGGTACTGACATTTACAATCATGATGGTTTCCCTTGCACTGCTGGGGAATTCTCAGGCAGCCATGGGCGGGATAAAACTAAAGGATTATCCGCACTCCTCCCAGCTTAAAGAGTTTCTCAGTTTAAAATCTCCACGCCAGCTTGGCGACATCTTTATATTGCCGCTCGAACCTTTTGATGAGGGGGAGGCTGCAGAAATGATTTCCCGAGTGGATAATCTGCCCGCTTCCCTGCTGTCCAAAATAGAGGATCAAGATATCAAGGTTAAATTATTCGTAGGAAAGCTTACTGATAATCCTACAGCCCAGCACCTTGAAGGGGTAATTCCCCGCGGCTATACAGGGGGTACCACCTGGGATGATGTCCCGGGGATTGGCGGGGCAAAAACAGTCCTTGTTAAAATAGGCTACAGTGATAAGGGGAAAGGCCATGGGTCCGTTAATCTGGAACTTCATGAACTTGCCCATTCTGTTGATCGCCATGTTTACAATGGCATCCGATTTAATCAAAAATTTCTCTCTGTCTGGAAAGCCGAGAAAGCTAAATTGTTCCCGGGTCAAAATTATTTTCTTTCCTTCCCTGAAGAATATTTCGCTGAGGCTTTTGCCATGTATTTTGCAGGAGGGGAATCCAGGAAATTATTAAGAGTGAATGCTCCGAAAACCTATGATTTTATAAACAAATTAAACTAAGTTTACCCCTGTAGAAAAAAACAGGGGTTTCTTAAAGTTTTTTATCGGATGTGAAACTTCCGGAAATTCGTGTACAATATTATTAGTATTTAAAAAAAGGTTGGGTTGAAATGAAACAATATTTGGATTTATGCAGGCATGTTTTGGAAAATGGTACAAAGAAAGAAGACCGTACAGGGACAGGGACAATAAGTACATTTGGCTATCAGATGCGCTTTAACCTTCAGGAAGGCTTCCCATTGGTAACAACAAAAAAATTGCATTTGAAATCCATTATCCATGAACTGTTATGGTTTTTAAACGGTGATACAAATGTAAAATACCTTCAGGAAAATGGTGTGAGGATATGGAATGAATGGGCTGACGAGGAAGGCAATCTTGGGCCGGTTTATGGTCATCAGTGGAGATCCTGGACAGGTGCCGATGGAAATACAGTTGATCAGATCAGCAGCCTGATTCACCAGATTAAAACAAATCCCGATTCCCGCCGGCTGATTGTAAATGCATGGAACGCAGGAGAGATTGAAAAGATGGCTTTGCCGCCTTGCCACTGCATGTTCCAGTTTTATGCTGCAGATGGAAAGCTATCCTGCCAGCTCTATCAAAGATCTGCAGATGTCTTTCTCGGAGTGCCGTTTAATATTGCCTCCTATGCTTTACTGACTATGATGGTTGCACAGGTGTGCGATCTGGAGCCTGGTGAATTCGTTCATACTTTCGGTGATGTGCATATCTACCAGAATCATATTGACCAGGTAAACCTCCAGCTGAGCCGAGATCCCCGAAAGCTTCCAAAAATGATTATTAATCCGGATGTGAAAGATATTTTCAGCTTTAAGTTTGATGATTTCCAGCTGGAAGACTATAATCCCTACCCTCATATTAAAGGGGTTGTCAGTGTATGATTTCTTTAATGTGGGCTATGGATGAGAATCGTGTGATCGGCAAGGATAATAAACTTCCCTGGCATCTGCCTGAGGACTTAAAGTTCTTTAAAAGAACTACAATGGGGCATCCGATTGCCATGGGACGCAAAACCTGGGATTCAATCGGAAGACCTCTGCCAGGGAGAGAGAATATTGTTATTACCCGGAATAAATCCTTTTCCTGTGAAGGATGCACAGTTGTAAATACGGTTGAAGAGCTCCTGAAGTACAGCGGTGAAAGGGAAGATGAAATCTTCGTCATAGGCGGTGCCGAGATTTTTAAAGCCATTCTTCCTGCAGCTGATCGTCTCTATCTGACTATGATTTATGATCAATTTGAAGGAGACACATACTTTCCGGAATTAGACATGTCAGAATGGGACCTCTTATCAAGGGAGAAGGGCACCAGGGATGAAAAAAATCCATATGATTTTGAATTCCTCATTTATAAAAGAAAATAACCTTAAAAGCAGCTCGCACCGGCGGGCTGCCTTTTTAATCATTTAAACTTTAAACATATTGTGAAAGGAACCTGATTATTATATTTGTAAACCATTCCAATACCTGGAGGTCAATATGCTTCGATTAATAATCTTTTTTCTGTATATGGGCGGATATTTGGTTTATAGCCTGCCTGCACTATCCCGCATGAGGAACCTGAATGCAGCGCTCCCTGTTGATGAACGAGACCGCATCATCCATAATGTGCCGCAGAAGTGGTCCAGGACAATAATGAAAATTTCAGGCTCTCAAGTGGAAGTTACGGGGCAGGAATTGATTCCCAAGGGGCCTGTTGTCATTGTTTGCAATCATGAAGGGGATTTTGATATTCCAGTCCTTCTTGCATCTATTCATAAACCTTTTGGTTTTATTTCAAAAGTTGAAGTTAAGAAAGCACCCATTATCTCTTCATGGATGAAAGTCATGAACTGTGTTTTTATTGATCGCAGCAATCGCAGCAAGGCTATCAATTCTTTAAAGGATGCTGCATTGCTTTTAAGGCAGGGACACTCTCTCCTGATTTTCCCGGAAGGAACAAGAAGCAAGGGCGGGCAGGTAGCGCCTTTTAAAGTGGGCGGATTCCGGCTTGCACAGGATGCAGGAGTTCCGATTGTGCCAATTTCTATTAAAGGAACAGCCGATGTCTTTGAAAAGAATGGGAGGCTTATAAAGCCGGCTAAAATAGAAATCCGGGTGTGTAAACCTGTGAATTCTAAGATTGTTAAAGATATGGATGCAAAGTTTCTTGCTCAGGAAGTAAGAGAAATAATCTGCAGCAGCCTTACAGGCAAGAAGATCGCGTCATAAGAAGAAGGCCCCTTTTTAGTCAGGGGCCTTTTTCTGTCATTATTTAAGCGGTAAATTAAATTAGAAATTGGGATTCACTAAATAATCTGTCAGCTTCTGAATCATTCCATGGTATTCTTTGGGATCGCAAAACTCTTCTGCTGTAAAGTTGGTTTTTACCCACTGTATTAATTCATCAGCACTGTTGAAGTACTCTCCGCTCGTGTCGCTTTTCCGAATCATATACCGGCCATTATCTTCATCCAATGTTACTTCCACAGGCAAAGCGCTATCCAGACTGCATAAAGAAAACTCCATTCCTGCACCCCTTTGAGATATAAATTAACTTTTGCTTATTATATGTCGGTTTGAGGGATTTCTACCCTTAAAATAATTCGAAAAATGTAAATTTTAAAAAAACCCAATTGAAATCATGATTTGTCATGGTATAATGTACAAATTAATAACTTGTAAAGAAGAGGGTGGCAAAATGGAACAGAAGGTAATGACAAAAAAATGGGTGCAGTTGGAAGATATTTTGATTGCATACCAGCAGCTAAAGGATATTGTTGCCCATACACCTTTACAGAAAAATGAACGTCTATCAGAAAAGTATGGGTGCAATGTCTATCTAAAAAGAGAAGATCTTCAGCATGTCCGCTCATTTAAATTAAGAGGTGCCTACTATAAAGTTAAATCTTTAACTGCAGTGGAACTGGAAAATGGTGTAGTCTGTGCAAGTGCAGGGAACCATGCACAGGGAGTCGCCTACGCGTGCAGGCATCTTGGAGTCCAGGGGAAAATTTTTATGCCGGCAACCACACCGAGGCAAAAAGTAAGTCAAGTGGAGCTGTTTGGAAGGGACTCAGTGGAAATCATTCTCGTAGGAGATACTTTTGATGATTCCTATTACGAAGCACTTAAATGTGCAGAGGCGGAAAGCAGGGCATTTATTCACCCATTTGATGATGAAATGGTGATTGCAGGACAGGGGACAGTAGCGGTGGAAATCCTTAATGACTGTGAGGAGCCTGCAGATTTTGTTTTTGCGAGTATTGGCGGAGGCGGATTAATGGCCGGTCTGAGCACTTACATAAAAAGTATATCACCGGAAACACAGATGATTGGAGTAGAACCGGCAGGAGCACCATCGATGAGTGAATCAATCAGGGTTCAAACAGTAGCACCTCTCGATGAAATTGATAAGTTTGTAGATGGAGCGGCAGTAAAATGTGTCGGTGAAAAAACCTATGAGATCTGCAATGAGCTTGTTGATGACATTTTCATGGTTCCTGAAGGGAAAGTGTGTACGACGATCCTTGAATTATATAATGAGCATGCGATTGTGGCTGAGCCTGCCGGTGCGCTGCCAATAGCCGCACTTGAAATGTGCAGGGAGCAAATCAAAGGGAAGAATGTCGTATGTGTGATCAGCGGCGGCAATAATGATATTGGACGAATGCAGGAGATAAAAGAGAGGTCCTTGCTTTATGAAGGCCTGCTTTACCACTTTATTGTGAATTTCCCTCAGCGTGCGGGAGCATTAAGAGAGTTTCTTGACGAGGTTCTTGGCCCAACAGATGATATTACACGGTTTGAGTACACGAAGAAAAATAATAAAGAAAATGGTCCAGCCCTTGTTGGAATTGAGCTGAAGCATAAAAAGGACTATAGTGACCTCATTTTGAGAATGAATAAAAAAGGATTCTCATACAAAGAAATAAACAAAGACAGTAACCTTTTTCATCTGCTGGTATAAGTAACCGGATGACTTGGCAGCTTCATATTACTTATTATGATTTGTGACTGAAATATGAATTTTTATGATATCTGTGACATTTCCTTTGAAAAGTACTATAATCGTATTAGATTCAGAAGGGAAGTACTTTAAAGGGAGATGTGAATATGCTTTCAAATATTGGTGTTCCGGGATTAATTTTAATCCTTGTTTTGGCGTTAATCATATTCGGACCCAAAAAACTGCCGGAAATTGGCCGTGCTTTTGGTGAAACACTTAGAGAATTCAAAAAATCCACCCGTGACCTAACGAGTGACGTAATGGAAGAACTTGAACAGGATTCTAAGAAAAAAACGGTTAAATAAGGTGTAAGGATATACTTCTTGCGCCTTTTTGTTTTGGTTTCAGATACAGCAGGCTGGGCCAAAGCCTGGTTTTTTATAAAATTAGCAGGAGAATTGTATGGAAGAAAAAGAGTTAAATTTAGTCGAACATCTAGATGAATTAAGAAAAAGACTCATTATAACGGCATCAGCATTTATCCTGTTCTTTATTGCAGGCTTTGTTTTTGTGGAGGATATTTATAAATGGCTGGTAAGAGATCTGGACGTCAAATTGATTGTCCTGGGCCCAAGTGATATTATCTGGGTTTACTTTATGCTTGCTGCGGTCATTGCGGTTGCAGGGACAATTCCCATTCTGGCTTTGCAGATTTGGCTGTTTGTCAAGCCTGCTCTGACAGCAGCTGAGCGGAGGATTTCTCTTTCTTACGTGCCGGCGCTTTTTATTTTGTTCATTATTGGCCTTTGCTTTGGCTATTTTGTCATTTTCCCCACCGTATTAAGCTTTCTTGTTGAATTGGGTGGAGAAATGTTTGAGGCCAATTTCACTGCGGATAAATATTTCCGCTTTGTCCTTAATATGACATTGCCTTTTGGAGTTTTGTTTGAACTCCCTGTAGTCATCATGTTCCTGACTTCGCTTGGAATCATTAATCCTTATGTACTTACTAAAATCAGGAAGTATGCTTATTTTGTCCTTGTCGTGATTTCAGTTGTTATATCACCTCCTGACTTTATGTCTGATATTCTTGTCACTATTCCATTGCTTCTGCTTTATGAAATAAGCATCAACTTATCAAAAATTGTCTACAAAAGAAAGCTGAAAAAGGCAGAGAATTCAGGAGAGGCATCTTCTTAAAAAAATTAATCAGATAGCATAATCAGACACATTTCGAGCCAAATTTGGGGTATAATATAAACAAACGGGTAAAAAAGAGGATTGATATTTTGCTATTTAAAAGCCTAGAGTTCAAAAATGCTGTTGGACAGAAGGTAAAAATTATTGAAATTCCTGTATTGGCAAAAGATAGCCCTTATTATTTTATGATCCAAGTCCGTTTGAAAACTTTTATTGCGGCCACTAACGCCAATGAGAAAACACTTAAGAACCATTCTTTTAGAGAATATCTAAAGAGAGTTTTAAAGTGGCCCGTCTATGAAGAGATTTTTAAGACTCCAGAATTAAAAAATAACGCTTAACAACTTTGATGCCGGCAGCCAGCCGGTATTTTTTTGACCCCTTGAGGAGGAGAAATACAGGCTATATATTTATTGCTTTATTTGTATTTTGCTTGAATGTATAATATGAACTAATTGTTAATGCAGGGGAAGTGAAAGCATAATGGCTAAAATAAAAATTGTTACAGATTCTACAGCTGACCTATCCAGCGAATTGATTGAAAAATTCGATATTGAAGTCGTCCCGCTATCTATTCACATAGAAGGTAATACATACTTAGACCGGGTTGATATTACTCCATCTGAATTCATGAAAAAAATGAAAGAAGCGGACGAGTTGCCTAAAAGCTCACAGCCTCCTGCGGGAGTATTCGCTGAGGTGTATGACAGGTTTGGTGACCAGGGCTATGATATTCTTTCTATTCATATGACTGGCGGAATGAGCGGTACTGTTCAGTCAGCAGAAAGTGCAGCAGCTATGTCACATGCAAATGTTACAGTGGTAGATTCAAGATATATTTCCAAAGCACTGGCTTTTCAAGTATTGGAGGCTGCAAAAATGGCCAGCGAAGGGAAAAGTATTCAGGAAATTGTCAGCCGGCTGGAAACCATTCGCATAAATACTAAATTGTTTGTAGTAGTGGATACGTTAGAAAATCTTGTAAAAGGCGGAAGAATCGGCAAAGGCAAGGCCATGATCGGTTCCTTGCTGAATATAAAACCAATTGCCTCGCTTGAAGGCGGTGTATACACACCTGTCGCCAAAGTAAGAAGCCATACCCAGGTTGCCAAATATTTGGCCAAGCAATTTGCAGAGGATATCAAAGGGAAAACAATAAAAGGTGTAGGCCTTGTCCATGCAGAAGGCATTGAGTTAGCTTCTAAACTGAAGAAGATGATTGAAGAGCTGGATGCTGCTTCAGAGATTGAAATTGAAGAAACAACTCCAATTATCAGTACACATACGGGACCAGGAGCAATTGGATTTATGTATCATCTGGAAGATTAATAATACGGGCGCATGGCTTATAAGGCTATGCGTTTTTTTTGCTGGATTAAATGCCTGCACTTCTAAAACTTTGGCGTTTTTAGAGGATTTCAGCAGAATTTTGCCGAAAAAGGTTAGATAGCTACTTAGAAAAAAGGAATCGGTGACTGCTATATGAAGGATCAAATAAAAAATCTGCCTTTGTTCAGAAAAGTGCTGTTATTCTCCTTCCTCATCTCTTTCTTTGTCACGGTTTTTACAGCAGGCATCAGCTTTATGGTTGAAACCCGGCAGCTGGAGAAGCAGCTTACAGATAGAGTGACTGACATGGCTTCTCTTTGGAGCTCTGTTATAGCGTACGAAGATGTTGAAAAAGTAAAGGAATATCAGGATCCGTCCGATCCTGCTTATAAAAGGCTGCATCATCTTATTTCATTGGTAAATGAAAAGGCAGCCTTTTCAAATGCATCTCTGATTATGCCGGAAAAAAGTGATAATAATTCGGTAAAGTTATTAGTAACTTCCAAAAGCTTTGAAGAAATGGGCCTGGAATCATTTTCACTTTATTCGGCAGGTGACGAATTTACAGATGGTTTAACGGCGGCAGTGCAGAAAAAAAGCTCTGTATCCAGTGAGGTTTATGAGGATCAGTTTGGCACCTGGGTTTCTGCCTTTGCACCTATAGAGGATCCTAAAGGAAATATAATTGCCATATTATGCATAGATATTGATGCAGCTGTGCTGAAATCGATTCAAAGAGATTTAGCCCTTTATTTATCAGGTTTGTTTTTAATCATTATCTTTTTAGTATATTTTGTTTTGAAGCGGGGTCTTACAAAAGTATTAGAGCCAATCAATGATATTATTTCGGGTTTTAAGGAAGTCAGCAGCGGTAACTTTAACGTAAAGTTAAAGCCTTCTAATCAAGCAGATTTAGGCATTCTTTCTGAGAGATTTAACTTTATGACAACCCGGCTGGCTATCCTTTTTGAAAGGCTGTCTGCCACTTCCGAGCAATTTGGGACAGTTCAAAGGAATACTCCCTCTTCACATCGCTTTGAAGAAGCAATAGGGGAAATGGAGCATATCATGGAAAGGACAAAGATTATTAAGGAGCTGCAAAGAGCTGAAAAGATGAACGCAATTGGCCAGCTTGCTGCTTCGGTGGCACATGAGATCAGAAACCCAATGACAGTGGTAAAAGGATTTCTCCAGATTTTTCTGGCCAAGGAAGAAATGACCGGAGAAGAAAAAATGTACATAAAGCTTATGATTGATGAGATGGACAGAGCAGAAACAATCATAAACGATTATTTATCACTTGCCAAACCTGATTTAGAACAAGTGGAGGCGATCAATGCCGGAGAACTTGCTGCCAGTGTAATTGATTTAATGAACTCATATGCCATGATGTCAAAAAATATATCTGTTGTTTCGGAGATATCTGAAGGAATATGGATACAAGGGAATGCAAGTGAGTTAAAGCAGGTTTTGATCAATATTTATAAAAACGGCATTGAAGCCATGAAAAATGGGGGCTGTTTGTCGCTTTCAGTATCCAGTGAAGGTACATATGGTGTTTTTGAAATTTCTGATACTGGAATCGGTATGACAAAGGAAGAAATGGATAGATTGGGTACCGCTTTTTATTCTTTGAAAGAAAAGGGAACTGGAATGGGCCTGCTGGTGTGCTACCAGATTGTCGACCGGATGAAGGGACGTATTGAGGTTAATAGTGAAAAAGGAAAAGGAACGGTTTTCCGGATATTCATTCCGCTGGCTATTGATTAAATTTATAGACTTCTATCCTATAATTAATTGAAAATATTTGCCATTCTTGTTTATCCCCCGAATAA
The DNA here is from genome assembly GCA_030348385.1 of Cytobacillus sp. NJ13. NCBI lineage: Bacteria > Bacillati > Bacillota > Bacilli > Caryophanales > Bacillaceae > Cytobacillus > Cytobacillus sp. NJ13. Next base: position 5,201,737 of record JAUCFP010000006.1, read on the forward strand.
AATGAATTATGGGGGTGTAGGGTTGATGAGAAAAAATGTCCTTTTATTCAGTGACTTTGGAATAGATGATTTTGTTGCGGTGATCTTTGCCTTTTTCTCAGAAGAAATCAATATCGTGGGGATTGTTGCTGATTATGGAAATGTATCCAGAGAAGATGCCATCCGAAATGCTGCATACCTTCAAGAAGTAACTGGACACAAAGATATTCCTGTATTCAGTGGAGCCGAGCTGCCTTTAACCGGGGAAGTTCCAGTATATTATCCGGACGTCCACGGTTTAGAGGGACTCGGCCCAATTGTGCCGAATCTGGAGTATTCAAATATCCTATTTGAAAATTTCGGTGATTTTAAAGACCTGATCCAGAAGTATGAAAATGATATAATCATAGTAAATGTAGGCAGACTTTCTTCACTGGCTGCGGCATTTATTCTTTACCCTGGACTCATGAGTAAAGTCAGTGACTTTTATATAATGGGAGGGGCATTTAATGTTCCCGGTAATGTGACACCAGTGGCTGAAGCAAATTTTTATGGTGATCCGTATGCGGCTAATGTTGTGTTTGTGAATGCACCGAAGAAAATTCATATCTTTCCTTTGGATGTAACAATGTCTGCGATCATTACACCAGCAATTGTCGACGCACTTAATGCCTATTATCTGTCTGTACAAAATAAAGTAGGCTTACTTCTTAAGCCTATGGTGGATTATTATTTTAATTTTTATAAAGAAACCTATCCTGGCATAAGCGGCAGTCCCCTGCACGATTTGTTAACCTTTTGGGCAATGCTTGAAGGAGCTGAAATTCAATACATGGATGTCCCGATAAAAATAATTGTCGACAGAGGAGAGGCGTTTGGCCAGAGCATTGGAGATTTTAGGAATGTACCTCCTGAAGATAAGATGAAATACCGGATTCATCGTATTGCTGTGCAATTTAATTATTCAAATTTTATCAGGACATTTTATGAGATAATGACCAATCATAAAACGAAAACACCCTAAAAGGAAGTGTGTATTTGCGAATGCTTCCTGCTTATCCCGCTATTTCTTAAAAATGAGGCAAAAGCTTCTATTCACAAGTTTGTCACAAGTACTTCTTTCTTCTTTCAAGAATATTTGCTAAAATTAGCATCGTAACTAATTAAAGCAGGTGAATGTATGAGAAAAAGAGTATTTGCTATTATCGTTTCAGCTTTTATGCTAATAGTCCTTTCAGCATGCGGACAGAGCGGTATAAAGGATGCGTTAAACTGGGAACTTGCAGATTTTAAGTATACAAATCAGGACAATAAGGAATTTGGTTTAAAGGATCTTGAAGGCAAGGTATGGGTTGCGGACTTTATTTTTACAAACTGTGAAGATGTATGTATGCCAATGACAGCTAATATGAAAAAGCTTCAGGATTTGGCCAAGAAGGAAGGCATTGAAAATATTGAATTTGTTTCTTTCAGTGTTGACCCCAGCGTTGATACACCTGAGGTATTAAAGGAATTTGCATCTACATACAATGCAGATTTCAGCAATTGGCATTTTCTGACAGGTTATGCCCAGGAGGAAATTGAGAAGTATGCTATGGAATACTTTAAAACCATTGTGAAAAAGCCGCAATCAGGCGATCAGGTTATCCATGGAACTGATTTTTATCTTGTTGACCAGAACGGCAATGTAATGAAATACTATACTGGACTTAATGAAATTCCATTAGATGAAATAATGAATGATATTAAAGCCTTGCAATAGACCTTGGAAAAGGTCTATTTTTCTTTTCGGATAAGCCTGGGAACCTTCCGGGCAAAGCAAATTATTTTTAATAGTAAAGTACATGTTATAATATGAAGACTTATATAGGCAGGTGATAGTATGATAAAAGAATTCACCTTCATCTTTTTGATCATGCTGCTTCTCGCCTCCTGCAGTTCATCAAATAACAGCGAAATCATTCATTCTAAAAAAGAATCTAAACTCGCACTTAAAGAGGAAATTCCCCTCGACTTTTTCCCAAGAAATCTTACAGTTGCTGCAGTAGGGGACTCTTTAACCCAGGGGGTTGGAGACAGTACTGAACGTGGAGGTTACGTGCCATATCTTGAAATGTCACTGGAAAAAGACAAAGGTGTTCAAGACGCTGTTTTTTATAATTTTGGAGTAAGAGGCAATCGTTCCGATCAATTATTGAAAAAATTAGGGACTGAAGAAGTAAAAGATGTTGTGAAGAGAGCAGACGCGATTATCATAACCATTGGCGGTAATGATGTAATGAAAGTTGTCCGTGAGAATTTTTCAAACCTAAAGCTGAGGGCTTTTACTAAAGAAAAGAAAAACTATGAGCAGAATTTGATTGAGGTTTTAGATGCGATTAAAGAGGTAAACCCTAATAGTAACATCGTTTTAATAGGATTGTATAATCCATTCTTAAAATGGTTTTCCGAAATAACGGAAATAAATGATATTCTTGAAGATTGGAATGGCACAAGCCAGGCTATATTAAAAGATTATCCGGGGACGTATTTTGTTGAAATAGATGATATATTCGAAAATACCGATGATAATCTTTTATATACAGACTATTTTCATCCAAATGACAAAGGCTATGAATTAATAGCTGGCCGAGTTCATCAAATCCTCACAGAAGAAGTTCTGAAAGAAATTCCGTATAAAAGGAAAGCAGAAGGAAATGGAGAGAAGACGATTGAAAGATAGTAAATGGAAAAAGCTGTTTTTTGCACTGCTGGTCATTAATGCAATCATTTTAATTGTGCTGTTTATTTTTATCAGCATGCCGGCAGATGATGAAGACTATTCAGCCATCACCGAGAATAGTGATAGTTATGTTCCTTTTAACATAAAAGCCAATAAAGAAGACTTGAATAGAGTCATTAACCACTATCTTGAAAAAGAAGGACTCACAGGGGCAATAGATTATAAAGTTCTCCTGAATGATGAAGTTGATTTATATGGGACAATCCCTTTCTTCAGCCAGGATCTGCAAATGAAATTATCATTTGAACCAGAAGCCTTGGAGAATGGGGATGTTGTCCTCCAGCAAAAGTCCATATCTGTAGGACAGCTGAATCTCCCCGTATCACATGTCCTAAAGCTGGTAAAAGACCGTTACAAGCTTCCAGAAGGGGTTACAATCCAGCCGCAGAAAGAACGAATTTATGTATCGCTTCAGGAAATGAAGCTGAAAAGTGATGTAAAAGTAAAAGTGGATGAATTTAATTTAAAGCAGGATGATATTCGTTTTACTCTTCTTGTGCCGGTTAAATAAGAAAAAGGAATCCTTTCGCAAAGGATTCCTTTTTCTGTTAACGAGTATTTGAACCCATTAATCTGGAATCAGAATTGCTTCAAGCACAGGCTCATTGGCAACGGAACCTACAGCTAATAGGGTATAAGCCTGGTCTGCTTTAAATTGCATTCGGGGAATTGACAAGGCTGTATTGGGGGTTCCTGCAATCCTTGCTTCCAAGTCGACAGCCATAGGAGTTAAGGCCAGATATTTGCTGGCCTGCCTGAAAGCGATGTTGGAAAAAACGACATCCCGGTTTTTTACGGCGATATCAAACGCAGGAGCATCAGCTGAAAGATGGGCAAATCTGACTTTTGTTTCTCCAGCAGGTACTTCAGGGTGGTCTTCTAAAATAACAAGCTTTAATTTCAATGCAATTCCTGCGGCAGCAATTGTATAGGCTTTACCTGCGGCAGCAATGATTTTTCTGCTTAGAAGCGTGGACACCATGTTACCTGCTCGATATATGTCTATCTGATGCTTGCCAGCTGGCAGTGAAGCATAACCGCTTGCTTCTTTATAGTGGAAATCCTTCAAAATTCGCGTACCGTTTACATAAATATCAATCTGACCGGCATCAGGTGAACCATGAAAGATTCGTACTCTTGCCTGCTGTCCCTCTTGAACCCTTACAGAAGGCTGCTGGTTTTTTGTACGCATCATTTGAAAAGCCTGATTCAGGCAATGTAAATGTTTATGGTAATATGCAATATGCTGTGCAGGGTCAATATTTTTAAAATACTGTGCCAGAAGATCATACTTAGCTGCTCTTTGGAAGTACCATTGCCGATTTCTCTCTGAAGCCATGCTTCTCCCTCCTAAATCTGCTTCAATAACATATGCTTATGCCTGGGTGAATGCCACACTTGGAAAATGAAGTAAAGAAGGGGCTTTACTTCTGGTGCAATATTCCATATAATATAAACAAATAAACGAAAGCGGGTGATGTGCTATGAAAAGAGAACTTTATGCAAATACGTTCATTGTAAATAATTCAGGCACAGCCCAAATGGAGATCGTTTAATCGAGCGGACCAGTTAGTTTTCCACTGCTTATTGAACTTTGCATTATCAAACCATGGGCTGATTGCCTATGGTTTTTTAAATGTAAATTAAATTTCTATAAGCATGGAGGAACAAACATTGACAATCAATAAATTTGGATTTAATAACTTCTTTAAACAGGCGTTTTCAGCATATGAAGAAAAAGAGTATCAAATTGGCCGTATTGCACTAGAGCATAAAAGAATGTATCGCGTTTGGACAGATAACGGGGAAATGCTTTGTGAAGTATCAGGGAAGTTTTCTTTCGATGCATCATCAAGGGAAGATTATCCTGCTGTCGGTGACTGGGTTGTCATCAAAGAAAGGGCGGGCGAACAGCGAGGGACGATTCATGCAGTCCTTCCAAGAAAAAGCAAATTTTCACGGAAAACTGCAGGGATGAATACTGAAGAGCAAATTGTAGCAGCTAATGTAGACACTATTTTCCTGGTTAATTCTCTTAACGAGGATCTTAACTTAAGGAGATTAGAACGTTATTTGCTTTTATCATGGGAAAGCGGGGCAACTCCTGTCATTGTTCTTACCAAGGCTGACCTTTGTGAAAATCTGGAGGATAAGCTTGCTGAGGTGGATAGTGTTGCCATGGGTGTTCCTGTTATCTCAATCAGTGTCATTGAAGAGAAGGGAATAGACCAGCTTAAGCCGTTTTTAGAGCCGGGAAAAACAATCGCCTTACTCGGCTCTTCAGGCGTAGGGAAATCCACTCTTACAAATCACCTTCTAGGCGCGGATAAGCAAAAAGTCCAGGATATTAGACTAAGTGATGATAAAGGAAAGCATACAACTACCCATCGGGAACTTATCCTTCTTCCTGAGGGTGCCATATTAATTGATACTCCGGGAATGAGAGAGCTTCAGCTGTGGGAAAGTGAAAGCGGGCTTTCTGAAAGCTTCACAGATATTGAGCAAGCCGCTGAAAACTGCAGATTCAGGGACTGTACACATGAAAATGAGCCAGGCTGCGATGTGCTTAGGTTAATAGAGGATGGAAGCATATCAAGGGCACGTCTTATCAGCTATAAAAAGCTCCTCAAGGAACTCGCTTATTTGGACAGAAAGCAGGATAAGAGAGCCCAATCTGAAGAGCGCAAACGCTGGAAAAAATTGAGCGCTGGAGTAAAGAATAAAAGAATGTGAAAATTCGGAAACCTCTTCAGCAAAGAGGTTTCTTTTGCATATAAAGAATCTTTTCATTAATCTTATGTATATAGCTTTAAATCATCTTTCTAAGGGAAAAAGTAAAAGATAGAAAAGTGCCGGAAAGAGGTGGAGTAAATGACAGAGAAACAATTTGAAAAGGCAACATTTGCAGGAGGCTGCTTTTGGTGTATGGTAAAGCCTTTTGATGAACAGCCTGGAATAAAAGAAGTAAAATCCGGATATACCGGAGGGAATGTGAAAAATCCAACTTATCAGGAAGTCTGTTCTGAAACCACTGGCCATTATGAAGCGGTTCAAATAACATTTGATCCTGAAGTCTTCCCTTATGAAAAGCTTCTTGAACTATATTGGCAGCAGATAGATCCTACTGATGAAGGCGGCCAGTTTTATGATCGAGGTCAATCCTATCAGACGGCAATTTTCTATCATAATGCAAAACAAAAACAGTCAGCAGAAGAATCAAAACAAAAGCTTGAAGAAACCGGTCCTTTTACAAAACCGGTTGTTACTAAGATTCTGCCTGCTTCTGACTTTTACCCTGCAGAAGACTATCACCAGCATTATTACAAAAAGAATCCGGAAAGATACAATGCCTATCAAACCGGTTCTGGAAGAAAGGCATTTATTAATAAGCATTGGGGTGAAAGATAATGACAAAAAATAAAGAAGATTTAAAGCAAAAGCTTGCTCCAATGCAATATGAAGTAACCCAGAATAATGGGACAGAACCGCCATTCCGAAATGAATATTGGAATGAGTTCAGAGACGGAATCTATGTTGATATTGTTTCTGGCAAGCCTCTTTTCAGCTCAAAAGACAAATATGATGCCGGCTGTGGCTGGCCGAGCTTCACTAAGCCTATTGAAGATGAAGAAGTTCTGGAAAAGGAAGACCGCAGTCACTTTATGGTCAGGACTGAAGTGAGAAGCAAAACGGCTGATTCCCATCTGGGACATGTTTTTGATGATGGACCGGGACCTGCTGGCCTCCGTTATTGCATTAATTCTGCTGCGCTTCGGTTTATACCCAAGGAAAAGATGGAGGAAGAAGGCTATAAAGAATTTCTGCCATTATTTAATGGTGCAAACTAAGAAATGGAAGGTGTTTTTATGTTTAAAAAATTATTCGGCAAAAAGGAAACGGTCAAAGCAATTGAGGTTAAGGCTGCTTTGACAGGTACAGCAGTTAAACTGGAAGAAGTGCCCGATCCAGTTTTTGCAGAAAGAATGATGGGAGACGGTATTGCAATCCAACCTTCTGAAGGGGTAGTCGTTTCCCCGGTAAATGGAGAGGTTGTACAAGTGTTCCCAACTAAGCATGCAGTTGGCATTCGGGCTGAAAATGGTGCCGAGATTTTAATTCATATTGGCCTTGAAACGGTTTCAATGAAAGGTGAAGGATTTGAGACCCATGTTTCCGAAGGTACAAAGGTCAGTGAAGGCGATAAGCTTGTCACGTTTGATTTAGCTCTAGTTAAAGAAAAAGCAAAGAGTACAGTCACACCGATTATAGTCACCAATGGCGACCAGGTTGCATCTCTTGAGATGAATGCTGGGGGAGCTGTAACGAGAGGTACATCTACAGTTATGACAGTTACTGTAAAATAATTAGAAAAAGCCGCCAATGATTGGGCGGCTTTTTCATGATTTTTTATAAACTTCGTTCCTTGTCTGGTCCCTTCGAGGTCATTCCCCCAGATAGAATAAATTTCATTGCATTTTCAGGCTTAACATCTATGATCTCAATTTGCTCTTTAGGTATTAGAAACGTGAAGCCTGCAACCTGAAAGGTTTGGGGTACATAGACAGCTGCATATTCCCTCAGCGGGTCATAAAAATCTTCCAGTCCTTCCGAAGTAATAAACCCAAGGCTCTTCATTTCAGTTCCTGGGATTGTAATCAATGCTACTTTTGAGAATGATTTTTTTTCACCAAGGAAGGAATGAACAATATCTTTAATGACAGTGTAAATCGTTTTAACCAGAGGAATTCTCTCCAGCAGGCGATCTGCAAGCTTAATAATGGATCCGGTAATGAATTTTGTTGAAAGCCATCCTAATAAGGTAATCAGGATAAGTGTAGCGAGCAATCCTATTCCAGGGATATAATCATCTTTTAAATAAGGCTTTAAGAGTTTCCCTGTAATGCCATCAAGAAACAAAAAGGTTTTGACCACAACAAATATTGCTAAAATAATGGGTACAATCGTTAGAATCCCATTAATAAAATTCTTGAATAAACTCTTCATGAATTGCTCTCCTCTTTCAAACGAAAAAACTTTGCTATTCTGATTTTGCAAGAATGGAAGAAATTTGAATGACAGCATTGTGAGTGCTGTTGTTTACTGATTTTTCATCCGACACAATAAATTTTACATGGTGCGGTCCGTTATCTAGGCCGCTAACGATATACTGGTATCTCTCTTTAGTCAGTGGCCACCAAGCGGATAAAGATGTAATATAAGCATCATCTATAAAAACATCCATCTTCCCGCCTTTTTCGCTTCGAATCATATGGACCCCAAGGAAAGGGCCGCTAAATTGATATTCAAGAATGTCACCCGCCTGACTGCTCTCCCAAATGCCGTCTTTGTGAATAAATGAGCCCGATATATCGGAAACATGAGGGATGGATGCTATTTCGATATCCTCATTTTCATGTATGGGGGCAGAAAGCTCAGCAATCTCTGCATGACTGCCGGCTAATTCTCTTATTTTCTTGATTAGTGTATCTGCATATATTTTATAGCCTTCATCATTTGGATGAACCATATCCTTTGTCAGTTCCTCTGCAGGCAATCCGGATTGTCCGAATGGCTTTCTCATATCCACATTTTTTGCACCATAGTGATTAGAGATTGCATAAATTGCTTGAACAAATGCCTCATTATCAAGCGGATTTTCTGTAATGGTTATGATCTCGGTGTCAGGGTAGAGCTGTTTGGTTTTCCGGATAAGCCCTTCGTAGAAATATGAAAATTGCTTTTCATCCATATATTTGCGGTCATTCTCCCCAAACACGATAAAAGTTAAATCAATTTTCCCTAAATGTTCGGATTGCTGAAGCTTATATAAACCTTCAAAGGCAGTGGCACCGCTTTGGACTATGGAATGCCTTTTGGCTTTAATCCCAAATTCACTATGCAGATGCCGCTCAAGCCTTGTAAACCATGCAGTAGATTTAGAGGTCGCGCCTGACCCCCTGCCAATGCTATCCCCGATAATAAGGTAATTGATATTCTCTTTTGAAGATAGCTTTTGATACACGTTAGTTGGATTTGCCCCTTCAACTTTAGATAGGCTATCAAACAAATGATACAAACCATATATAAAAGTGATGATAAAAAAATATATGCCGATCTTCCTTTTCTTCATTGGTTTGAATCCCCCGCTTCTATTCCGAATCTCTTAATGTTATCGTACCCTAATAATGGCTATGGTGGAAGGTTTAAAATGGAGTTCAGCGTTTTTTTATAAAAATGGGCAAATACACATGCGGGTCAAGTTCACCCCACATACATTAATATTGAAAATGCCCAAGAAAACTTGTTGAGGAGTGATTATTAATGTATAAAGGTGCAGTTGCTGGTGCTGGCTACGACCCATGCTATCCAGGATTTGGATATCCTGTAGCGGGTGCTCAATTTGGAGGATGTGGATGTGGCGGTTTTGCTTTGATCGTCGTATTGTTCATTCTATTGATCATTATCGGAGCATGCTGCTGTGGAAGTTGGTAATATAAAATGAATCTTGTGGAGGCTGCTCTTAGGAGCAGCCTTCTGTTTGTTGAGGATCCAGCAGATGCTCTGGTATTAACGGAATTTTACATAAATTATCGTAAATACGAACAATATATACTAATTTAATTAAATAGTTCGTAAAATAGATTGATCATTTATTCAGTGTTTGATATAGTTACCTAGGGTTGTTGAAATTAACGAATAATGCGTCTGGGGGAATAGGACGATGAACGCGAATTATGATGTTATTGTTGTCGGTGCTGGACCGGCTGGAATATTTACTTGTTATGAACTAACACTAAAAATGCCTGAAGCAAATATTTTATTAATTGATAAAGGTCATGACATTTATCGGAGGAATTGTCCGATTTTACAGAAAAAAATTGAGAAATGCCCTCCGGCCGCGGGAAGAAAAGAATATGCAGGCTGTTTGCCGGCATGTTCAATTACCAATGGTTTTGGCGGAGCAGGTGCTTATTCAGATGGAAAATTCAATATTACAAGTGAATTCGGCGGCTGGATGACAGATTATCTCCCTGATTCCCAGGTTGTTGAATTGATAAAATATGTAGATGAAATTAATTTGAAACACGGTGCAACTGAAAGCATCACAGATCCAATGACTGATGAAGTGAGAGATATTGAGCGCCGTGGTTATGCAGCGGGACTAAAACTTCTTCGTGCACAGGTTAGGCATTTAGGTACGGAGCAGAACCTTGAAATACTAAAAAGCATTTATGAATATTTGCGTGGGAAAATTGATATGTCCTATAAGACAGAGGTTGATGATCTCATAACCGATAAAACGCCTGATGGGCATATCATTAAGGGAGTTAAGCTTAAGTCCGGAAATGAGGTTCATGCTGATAAGGTGGTTGTAGCGCCCGGAAGAGATGGATCTGTTTGGCTGGCAAATCTCCTGAAGTCCCGCCGCTTAAAGATGATCAATAATCAGGTCGATATTGGCGTCCGGGTTGAAACTTCCAATATTGTCATGGAAGAGATCAATAAACATCTTTACGAAGGAAAGTTCACATTTAATACATCTGTCGGTACAAGAGTACGGACATTTTGCAGCAATCCTTCTGGCCACGTCGTAGTGGAAAACCACTCCGGAATCATGCTGGCGAATGGCCATGCTTATAAAGACCCTAAACTGGGAAGCCCGAATACAAACTTTGCGCTCCTTGTATCCCATACATTCTCAGAGCCGTTTGATAAGCCAAATGAATATGCACACGAAATTTCAAGGCTTGCCAACAGCCTTTCAAACGGCGGAATCATTGTTCAAAAGTATGGAGATATATTAAAAGGAAGAAGATCAACTGAGAAGAGGATTAAAGAAGGTTTCCTGGAGCCAACCTTAAAAGAGGCGGTACCCGGCGACTTAGGCCTTGTGCTTCCATATAATACAATGAAAAGCCTGATTGAAATGACTGAGGCTTTAAACCATGTATCTCCTGGCCTTGCATCAGAACATACACTTTTCTATGGCGTGGAGGCAAAATTCTACTCTGCGCGCCCAAGACTGAATGACTGTTTCGAAACGGAAATCAGCGGTCTTTATGTCGGCGGGGACGGTGCGGGCATCACCAGAGGGCTCGCACAAGCGGGAGCTTGCGGAGTTTGGATTGCAAGGGATATCGTAGAAAAGAAAAGCAATGCACCAAGAAGGGAACCTGCAATAGTATAAAAACAAGGAGGCCAAGCTGAAAAGCTGGCCTTTTTTCAATATGTAAAAACAGTCATTTCTTAACGAGACTGTATCTGATAAAATGTAAAACAATAAACTAGACTAAAAAGCGGCAAAGGAGAGGACAAAAATGCTTGCAGAGCGTTTAAAGCCAGGGGATGAGATCCGGGTCATTGCACCGTCAAGAAGCATGGCCATCATAAAAGGCGAACAATTGCGAATTGCCCAGGAACGGCTGAATCAGCTTGGATTCACAGTAACATACGGCAAAAATGCAGAACAGCATGATGAGTTTTTCAGTAGTTCGATTGAAGAGAGAATTGAAGATTTGCATGATGCTTTTCTTGATCCTGATGTAAAGGGAATCCTGACAGTGATTGGCGGCTATAACGCCAACCAGCTTTTGAATTACATAGACTTCGAGATAATAAAAAACAATCCGAAAATATTTTGCGGATTTAGTGATATCACAGCACTGCAGGGGGCCATTTATAAAAAAACAGGATTGATCACCTATTCAGGCCCGCATTTCTCAAGCTTTGGTGTGAAACATGGGTTTGAGTACACTCTTGATTCTTTTATTAATGCAGTAACCAATGACGCTCCCTATGAAATTCTCGCATCGTCACATTGGAGTGATGATCCATGGTATCTTGATCAGGAAGACAGGCATTTCATCAAACATAATGGGTATACGGTATTTCAGGAAGGGGATGCAGAAGGCAGATTAATAGGAGGAAATTTATGTACCCTTAATTTGCTGCAGGGGACAGAATTCATGCCATCATTAAAAGATTCAATCTTATTTATTGAAGATGATGAGGAATCACATGCTCTTACCTTTGATCGGGATCTTCAATCACTGCTGCACCTGCCTGATGCTCAAGGCATCAAAGGAATCCTGATTGGCAGATTTCAGAAGAATTCCCAGGTTACCGAAGAGGCACTGAGAAAGATTATTGATTCAAAAAAAGAGCTTCACGGCATTCCTGTGATAGCTGATGTGAATTTTGGCCATGTACAGCCTTATGCCACTATTCCGATTGGAGGAAAGGCAGCAATAAAAGCACAAGCTTCTGAAAGTGAAATTTGGATTGAACAGAAATCATTCATCCCCGGATAATATGCCGGGGTATTTTTATGTGAAGCATAAAATACAACCATTTCCTGTAGTCAATCTCTGTAAATGTTTGTATTATATTTCTAACATACCCAAATGAGGTGCAGAATGGAAATTTTGAAAAATCTAAGTGGCCTGGCAGAAGACAGGCAGTTTTTAAAGGCGCTGAATGTTCTCGCTAATGAGTTGGAAGATATGAAAAAATCAAAGTTCTCAATTATTAAGAATCAATTAGCAAAAATAACTTCTGTTGAAGATTTTAAGCTGCTCATACGATTATTTGACCGTGGATTGATGTACCAATATAGCGGGTTTCTTGCCCGTTATGCACACAGGCGTTTTAAAACACTTCAAACCGCCATTTGGTATTGCGATGAGTTAATTGACAGCGGCAGGTCACTGGAAGCAAATAATATTATAACGGAATATTTGAAAAAGATGCCGCATGAAGCAGAAAATGAGCTGAGGATAAGTGCGATATTTACAGAAGTACATAGCCTTCTTGAGTTAAAAAGAACAAAAGAAGCAGTGAAAAGGCTCGTTGAAATGGAGGCGGTCAGCGACAAGCCAATATGGGATAAACTTGGATTTTATTATCTGCAGACAGGTGAACGTGCAAAGGCAGAATCTTATTTAACGGCTGGCCTGAGAGATGAAGAACGGGGACATGTTTGTTATCTTTTGTTATCAGATTTATACGCATCAAATGGAGGAAGGGAAAAAGCTCTTCAAACGATTAAAGAGGGAATGGAAGTCCACCCCCAGGCGCCTGCAATAAAATTGGAGCTTATTCGCAGATACAGGGATTTCGGCTTGCATGAGGACATGCTATCAGAAATGAGTGAGCTTGATCGGCTTGTTCCTTTTCACAGTTATAAGCGCTATTTTGAACATCTTATAGCTTTTTCCTATTATCAAAAAAACGAACTTGAAAAATTACAACACTTTATCTCTCAGAAGAAAATGAAGGACAGCCCTTTCTCAGGAGAAAAGGGGTTTTCTGAAACAGGTGATGCAGTAAAGCTCTCAATCAATCCAGTTGTACAGAAAAGCAATTACTGTGTGCCTGCCAGCTTTGAAATGCTCTTTTCTTATTTTGGTAAAAAGGAAACTCAGGATGAAATTGCAGAACATATTTTTGATGTGACTGGTTCAAAGCTGTCTGCATCTGCAGAATACCTTGAAAAAGAAGGTTTCGCATGCCGTTTCTTTACAGGTGATAAGGAGCGTTATAAGGCATTATTGCAGCAGGGGATACCCGTCATCCTTAGTGTGGATTTTGAGGCATCTTCACATGTCCAGGTTATGATTGGGATTGATGAACGATTTGGCTTTTATTTGGTCCAAGATCCAAACTTTCTTGATACAATGTATGTTCCTTATGCAGAGTTCCAAAAGCTTGCTGATAATACAAATTTTTTGTCGATTGCGGCAGTGCCAATAGAGAGAGAGGCGGAGCTTGAATTCCTGCCTATGGAAGAGCACCTGTATTATAAGAAACTTCACTCCCTTTCGGAAATGGTTGAAGAAGACATAATGAAAAATGAACCGGTTATGGCAGACTTTTTATCATCTTCAATGAATGAACCTTATACGCTCATATATACATTAAAATTTTTTTCCGGGGATAAACACAAAGAATTCATTATTCAATGTTCCGAAAAGCTGCTTGCCATTTATCCTGAGTCTGACTTTTTTAAGCTGCATGCAGCTCAGGCATATATACGTTTAAACGAAATCGATCGAGCGGAAAAGATTTTAACACTTGTCAACAGAAAAACCTTCAGCCCATTGTACCAATATTTGAATGGAAGGATTCAGATGTATAAGGACCAATACCATTCTGCGATCGGTTTTTTCAGAAAATCCCTTCAGCTTGACCCGGATCAATACTATATTTGGAGTTATATAGCGCTGTGCTTCCTCTATAATTCTGAGACGGAAAATGCGAAAGAAATGTCAGACATTGCCCTAAATATAAATGAGCAAGACCGCTTTATTAGAGTAAATCATGCCATAATTCTTACGGACCAGGATAAGTACAATGAAGCACGCTCGATATTCAGCCAGCTGCTTCGTGAAGATCATGGTGATTCGCATGTATGGTATGAGAGAGCAAAGCTTGACCAGGCAGAAGGAAAAATCCGCAAAGCAGAAAGAGGCTACATGATTTCAGCCAGCCTTGATCCGGAAATTTCTTATCCCTATCTGTCTCTTGCCGACTGCTATGAATATTTATTTGAAGACAAAATGCGTGCTGAAGAGATTTTACTGAAAGGAGTGGGGTTATCAGGAAGTCCGCAGATTTTAATTCGCTTGGGTGATCTTTACAAAGATCATGAGGAATATGAAAAAGCAGAGAGTATTTACTTCTCCTGTATTGAAGAAAATCCAGATGAGGTTTTTGCCTATCTAGGTTATGCATTGGCTATCTCTGAAACGAAGAGGCCTGATGAAGCAGCTGAATTTATAAGACAACATGAAGAACGTTTCTGTGAGGATAGCGAATTTTTAATAAATGGCGGCAAACTGGTCGCAGACTTCGCACAAGGCCTGAAGGATTCCCGCCTGCTGGAGGCAGGAATGTCTTTAATTGAAAGAGGTTTTAACTACGTTGATCAAAATATGGATGAAGCCCTGGAGCTTTATGTAAACATAGCAGAAGAGTCCTCTTTCGTGAATCGTGCAATCGCTTTTCTGGAAGCAAAGGCTGGTGAAGGCTCCCAAACTGACTATCTATGCTATGCGGGCACTTTATATGAAAGTGCTGAGCGATATGCTGAAGCAATTAGCCTATACAAAAGAGCCATCGGGAGAAATGAAACAGCTTTTCCATACTACAGGCTGGGGGAAACGTATTTTAGACTTGAAAAGTTTGAACTGGCGGTTAAAGCATTAAGAAAATGTCTTGATCTTAATCCTGAAACAGAGGGGGCATATAGCCGCATCGCACAAATCTATGGGATTTTGGGAAATGAACTGAAGGAAACAGAGTATATGCTCAAGCTGATTGATAAGGCTCCGTTAAGAGTTAATATTGAATATTTATCAAGCTTGCTATCCATGGAAGAGCTTCGGGGATTTATTGAAAGATTAATTCGTATGCAGGGAGAAGTTCTGGAAACATGGAGATTGGATAGCCTTGCTTATGCTTATGGAGCTGCAGGAGACAGAGTCAAGGAAGAGGAATGTCTATTGCAGGCTCTGAATCTGGATTCTCAATTGGCTGAATTAAGACATCACTATTCAAAATTGCTTATAAAGAATAAGAAATATAAAGAGGCCAGGAAATCTCTGGAGGAACTTATTAAAGAATATTGGGATGACGAAGACTTATATGAAACTTTAATTGTGCTATTCATCGAAACCAATAAAATTATACACCTTCCGGCATTCCTCGGGAAAATTAGAACTGAAAAAACGGAAAAGAGCCAGGTATTCTTAAAGGCAGCTGATGCATTGGCCCTGCATGCAAGCGGTGTGGATTGGGAAGCTGAACAAAAATCCTCCTTCATTGGAAGGTTTGTTCAAAAGATGAGAGAAAAGACAAAGCAAATCACTTTGTTTGGAGTAATTATCGACTTATATGAATCCTCAATCAGACATAATCCGCTTAATAAAAATGCACCAATCGGTCTTGCCGGATTCTATGAATCTGTAAATCTTGAGGAGGATGCCAAAAAGGTTCTGAAGTCTTCTCTTGAAAAAGATTGGGATTTTATTACAGCCTACCAGCTTGCACAGATGCATTTAGCGGGCGGGAATGATCCCATTGAGGAAGCGGCAGAGATGAATACAGCAATAAAACTGCTGGATGCCTGCTTAAAAGAAAAGCCGGACGATACACATCTCATGCTCTTAAAGGCAGTTGCATTTACACACAGGATGCGATTCACCCAGGCAGAAACAATCTTTAGAAAGGTGTTAATAGAAAATCCGTATGAAAAAGAGGCCCATTTTAGATACGGACAATTATTAAATAAAAGAAAACGGTATGAAGAAGCGATAGCGATTATGAAAGAAGGGTTAGAGGTTCATAACGAGGATACTTCCTTATATATTGAACTGGCTATTTCTTTTCATAAAATTAAGGATGTTGAAAAATCACTAAAACTAATGGAGGAAGCGCTTGAAATTGATCCTGACCTTTTGATAGCGAGATATAATAAAGCTTGCTATCTTTCAATCTTAAATAGATTGAAAGAAGCTGCAGAAGAACTTGAGTATGTCTTTCATCATGATGAAGAAGGATATTTTCAAGAACTTGCAGAGGAAGATATTGATCTAATGAACCTGAAAAAAAGCATTATTTAACCAATCAAACAGCCGTTATTAAACCGGCTGTTTTTTTAATTCCTGCAAATGGTTCATTTTAAGGATATGAATATTCTTTAAGAAAGATTTTGGAAGTCATTTCATATATTTTAATATATTGGCCCGGAAGATAGCGTCACACTTTATATTTCTGCTTCAACTTTAGAGACCAAGACGCTTTTTTGCACGAATAACAATGGAGGGGTTTCTGAAATGGATCAATCAAACCTAATAAAGCCAATGCTTCATGCACATTATCCAGTTATTGATTACGGCAGAGGCGTCTATTTATATGATACTGACGGAAAGGAATATTTGGATGCATCGTCTGGTGCGATAACGGCCAATATTGGCCATGGTATTGAGGAAATCATTGAGGCAATGCATGAACAGGCTAAGAAAGTGTCTTTTGTGTATCGTTCGCAATTTACCAGCGGGGCAGCTGAAAAGCTTGCCCATAAAATAGCAGAGGCAGCGATTGGCGACTTGAATTGGAGCTTTTTTGTAAACAGCGGGTCTGAGGCCACTGAAACAGCTATGAAAATAGCGATTCAATACTGGCAGGAAAAAGGCATTCAGACAAAAACAAAGGTGCTTTCAAGGTGGATGAGCTATCATGGCATAACCCTGGGTGCTTTATCGATGTCAGGTCATACGGGCAGAAGGGCGCGCTTCATACCGCTGCTTGAAGATTTTCCTGTCGTTCATCCGCCATATTGCTATAGGTGCCCCTATAATCTGGAAGCGCCTGAATGCGGTTATCTGTGTGCCCATGAACTTGAAACTGTCATTAAACGGATAGGACAAGAGAATATAGCTGCATTTATCGCAGAGCCAGTCATTGGGGCTGCAGGGGGTGCTATTACCCCTCCAAAGGATTACTACCGGATAATAAAAGAAATTTGTGGCCGGTATGACATTTTGTTTATTGCTGATGAGGTTATGACTGGTTTTGGCAGAACGGGTACAATGCTTGCCTGCGAGCAATGGAATGTGAAACCTGATATTGTCGCACTTGGTAAAGGAATGGGGGCCGGGTATGCACCGATTGCGGCTGCCCTTGTTAGCGATGAAGTTATGAAGCCTATATTGGCAGGGTCAAAGAGCATTATGAGTGGCCATACCTTGAGTGCCAATCCTCAGTCCTGCGCAGTTTCTCTCGCAGTGCTTGAGTATATTGAGAAAAATAACATCATTCCTGAAGTGGATAGCAAAGGTGTGTATTTGAGAAATAAGTTGACAAAACTGCAATCCAAATTTCCTTTTATTGGTGATGTAAGAGGAAAAGGACTAATGATCGGACTTGAATTTGTAAAAGATCATCTGTCCAGAGAGCCGTTTTCAAGAAAGTTCAGCCTGACACAGAGATTAATACAGGAAGCTCAGGAACAGGGACTGCTTATTTACCCTGCGGGTGCAGGCAAAACGGGCACAGAAGGAGATGCTGTATTGATTGCACCGCCGCTTACCATTACCAAAAGGGAAATTGATGATTTGGTGAAACGGTTAGATAGAACTTTACAGATTTTCACAAAAAAACACTTGATCTTTGCTGAGGAAGAGGCTGAATAAATATGGAAAACACTTTTAACAAAATCATTGAACTTGATGATGCAATGAAGCATTTTCGGGATGGCATAATCATTATGTTTGGCGGATTCGGCGGAATTGGCACCCCTCCTGCCCTTATTGATGGCATTTTGGAGAATGGATTCAAAGACTTAACGCTTATTGGCAATGATTCAGGTTTTCCCCATATTGGCATAGGGAAAGTGGTCAGCCAGGGAAGGGCAAAAAAAATGATTGCTTCCCATATCGGCTCAAATCCCATAGCCGGCCAATTAATGACAGATGGGAAAATGGAAGTGGAATTTTCACCACAGGGGATATTGGCAGAAAGAATCCGTGCAGGGGGGGTCGGCATCCCTGCCATTCTTTCCGATATTGGCCTTGATAATGACATTGTAACCAGCAATAAACAAACATGTAATTTGAGTGGGAAAAAATATCTCGTCGAATCGGCTCTAACGGCTGAAATATCCATTGTCTTTGCAAAAAAAGCGGATCCCTACGGAAACTTGATTTATGACAAAAGTGCGAGAAACACAAACCCGCTTGTTGCTATGGCAGGAGATATGACCATTGCAGAAGTGGAGGAAATCGTCCCTCTTGGCAGCCTCGATCCTGATGAAATTATAACACCAGGGGTTTTTGTGGATTATATTGTCCCTTCGAAAGGAGTGAATTGGAAATGGGCATGGGAGTAGAAATCAGAGATCGCATTGCAAAACGTGCTGCTGAAGAAATAAAGAACGGGATGATTGTAAATCTCGGCATTGGAATCCCTTCGCTTGTTCCCAATCATTTGCCAGCTGGGACAAAAGTGATGTTTCATGCTGAAAATGGCATTACAGGTATCGGGCCAAGTCCGGAGAAAGGGGAGGAAGATGAAAATCTCTGTAATGCTGGCGGTTTTCCCGTTTCCGTTGTAAAAGGTGCTTCTTATTGTGACAGTACTATTGCCTTTGGGATGATACGCAGAGGAAGAGTTGATATGACCATCCTTGGCTCCCTGCAGGTGAGTGAAAAGGGAGATCTGGCCAATTGGATTGTACCCGGTAAAAAAGTGCCTGGCATGGGCGGGGCAATGGAACTTGCCCAAAAAGCCAAAAAAGTAATTGTCCTTATGAACCAGACAGACAAGTATGGAAATTCAAAAATTGTGAACGAGTGCAGTCTGCCTCTTACATCTGCCCGCTGTGTAGACATGATTATTACGGAGATGGCTGTCTTTCAAATAACAAATCATGGTCTGACACTGACTGAATTGTTTGCGCCGCACTCAATTAATGCAGTAAAGGCGAAAACCGGCTGCAGTTTTACAATTGCTGAGAATGTGAGAATGATTAATTGATAGATAGTATCCTATGTTTGGCTGTGGTCTCAAAAAAGGAGTGAGAATATGAATGCTCATGCAAAGATTAAACAGTGGCTGGAAGAAAATAGGCAAAGGGGAACAAGACTTCTTCAGCAGCTTGTCCAGGAAGGAAGCATCCGTGGGAAAGAAAGCAGTGCACAGGCTGTCATCATTGAAAAATGCCGCAAACTTGGACTAACCCTTGATATTTGGGAGATTGGCAAGGAGCAATTGATCAAACATCCTGCCTTTTGTTCTGATAGAAAGGATTTTTCCGGTAATCCCAATGTGGTGGCTACTTTGAAAGGAACAGGCGGGGGCAGGTCCCTTATCCTGAATGGCCATATTGATGTTGTTCCAGAGGGAGACCGAAACGATTGGGATCATGATCCATTTAGCGGCAGAATCGAAGATGGAAAACTATATGGCCGGGGTTCGACGGACATGAAAGGGGGAACAGTCTCGATCCTGCTTGCAATGGAAGCCATTATAACGCTTGGAATCAAGCTTAAAGGAGATGTGATATTCCAAAGTGTCATAGAAGAGGAAAGTGGAGGGGCGGGTACTTTGGCTGCTGTCCTCCGGGGATATACAGCAGACGGGGCAATCATTCCAGAACCGACAAATATGAAGCTTTTCCCAAAACAGCAGGGTTCAATGTGGTTCCGGATAACAGTCAAAGGGCGTTCCGCTCATGGAGGAACCCGATATGAAGGCATCAATGCAATTGAAAAAGCCATGATAGTGATGACAAAGCTTCAGGAACTGGAGAAATTAAGAAACCTTAAAATTGAGGATCCGCTATATTCCAAGATTCCTATCCCGATCCCTATTAATATCGGAAAAATAAATAGCGGAGAATGGCCTTCTTCAGTGCCGGATATTGCCGTCATAGAGGGAAGGATGGGGGTGGCGCCAGATGAGGAAATGAAATCTGCCGAAAAAGAGCTGGAGCAGTGTCTGAAGGAAGCAGCACAAATTGATGCATGGCTTAAAAAGAATCCTCCCCAAGTTGAATGGTTCGGCGGACGCTGGCTGCCCGGTAATTTGGAACAGGATCACCCTCTAATGACCGTACTATCGGAGTCTTTTGAAGAAGTAAAAGGCATGCAGCCGGCAGTTGAAGCATCACCCTGGGGCACGGATGGAGGAATATTATCAAAAGTGGGGAATACACCTGTAGTTGTCTTCGGGCCCGGTGTAACTGAAGCAGCCCATGATGTTAACGAATATATTTCCTTGCCGGAAGTTTTTGAAGCTGCTGAAATCATTGCTCTGGCCATACTGGAATGGTGCGGCACTAATCAGTGAGAGGGGAAATGATGTTGGGATCAATTAAAATAAGAACGGAGATACCGGGACCGAGAGCGAAGGAATTGTTGTCTAAAAAAGAACAGAATGTGCCAAAGGGACCATTTAACACGATGCAGACATTTGCGGATAAGGGGGTTGGAGCACTTCTGACAGATATAGACGGAAATACTTTTCTTGATTTTGCCGGGGCAATCGGCACACTAAATGTTGGCCACTGCCCGCCAAGGGTAGTGGCAGCCCTGCATGCCCAAATTGACCAATATCTTCATCCATGCTTCCATGTCATGATGTATGAGCCTTATATTAAGCTAGCAGAAAAACTCAACAGCATTACACCCGGAAATCACAGCAAAAAAACATTCTTTTTAAGCACCGGCGCAGAGGCAGTGGAAAATGCCGTAAAGATAGCAAGGAAATATACAGGCCGTAAAGGGATCATATCATTTGAGCGGGGTTTTCATGGCCGTACCTATATGTCCATGAGTTTAACGAGCAAGGTTAAACCATATAAATATGAATTCGGGCCATTTGCGCCTGAAACATATAAATGGCCTTACCCTTATTATTACCGCAGCGAGGGTCTGAAGGATAAAGAACATGATCTTGCCTTACTTAAGAGATTCGAAACTTTTTTTCTCAGCGAGGTGCCTCCTGAAGAAATTGCTGCTGTCATTATGGAGCCTGTACAGGGTGAGGGCGGTTTCGTTATGCCGTCTTCCCGTTTTGTAAAAGGTGTAAAACAGCTTTGTGAAAAACATGGAATCCTTTTTATCGCTGATGAAGTCCAGACGGGATTTGGCAGGACTGGCAAAATGTTTGCTATGGAGCATTATGATGTTGTGCCGGATTTAATTACGATGTCAAAATCAATCGCTGCCGGATTGCCGATCAGTGCTGTAACTGGAAGGGCTGACATAATGGATTCACCGAATATCGGTGAAATTGGCGGAACTTATGGAGGCAGTCCGCTCGGGTGTGCAGCCGCATTAGAAGTGATTCGAACAATTGAGGAAGAAGGATTATTAGGAAGGGCAAATGAAATCGGAAGCCTTTTTACTGAAAAATTTTCAGATCTTCCTTTAAAATATAAGCAAGTGGGTGAAGTTCGTTCTTTAGGGGCAATGTGTGCCATTGAATTTGTTAAAGATCAGGATACAAAGGAACCGAATAAGGAAATCGTTCAGGAGATCCTGTCAAAAGCGCACAAGCGCGGCCTCATTATTATGAGCGCAGGCCTTTATGGGAATATCATTCGCCTGCTCACCCCGCTAATTACAACCGATGAACAGCTCAATGAAGGATTAACCGTACTAGAAGAAGTAATAGGTGAATGCTGCAAATAAGGAGGAATTCCAATGAAACAACATTTATGGATCAGCGGAAAGTTCAAGGAAACAGAGAACTACAAAGCATTGAAAAGCCCCTACAGCGGGGAGGTTATTGCAGAAGTTGCCATGGCTTCTCCTTCCGATGTGAAGTCAGCAATTGATGCAGCAGATCATGCCAGAAAAATAATGGCTGAAATGCCTGCTCATAAAAGGGCAGAAATACTGGAAAATGCAGTTGCCATCATGAAGGAAGAAAAAAAAGAGTGCGCAATGATCATTGCGCGTGAAGCATCTAAACCTCTAAAGGCTGCAAGAGGAGAAGTGGACCGCACCATCATGACATATACCTTCGCTGCCCAGGAAGCGCGCAAGCTTTATGGAGAGACTATCCCAATGGATGCTGCTCCTGGAGGCGAAGGCAGGGTTGCTTATACAGTAAAGGAGCCGCTTGGAATTATCGGCGCCATCACTCCATTCAATTTTCCTATGAACCTGGTTGCCCATAAAGTAGGTCCTGCAATTGCTGCCGGCAACACGGTTGTATTAAAGCCTGCATCCCAAACGCCAATGTCGGCATATAAAATAGCTGATATTTTTCACAGAGCCGGACTTCCTGATGGAGCTTTGAATGTAATAACAGGGAGCGGCGGAACGGTCGGGGATGTACTTGTTGCAGACGACCGCATATCGATGATTACTTTTACAGGGAGCCCGGCAGTAGGAAAGCAGATCCGCGAAAATGCAGGCTTAAAGAGAGTAACCCTTGAATTGGGTTCCAACTCGGCCGTTGTAGTGGATGAGAATGCAGACGTGGAGAAAATTGTCCCGCGAATTGCAGCTGGGGCATTTGCCTTCCAGGGGCAGGTATGTATTTCCGTTCAGCGCATTTATGTGCATGAATCCCTGTACCAGCCATTTGCCGAACGCTTTGTTGAGGAAACCAAAAAGCTAAAAATCGGCGATCCGCTTAATGAGGAAACAGATATTTCTGCAATGATCTCCAAGAGCGACACCGACCGCGCGCAAAGCTGGATCGAGAGTGCCGTTAAGAGTGGAGCAGAACTTGCTCTTGGCGGTAAGGCAGAAAATAATACATTGCACCCAACCGTTCTGCTGAACGTTGATAAATCAGAAAAAATTTCATGTGAGGAAGCATTTGCACCTGTTGTCCATATTAATTCATTCAGCAGCTTTGAAGAGGCGCTGGCACTTGTGAATGATTCTGATTATGGCCTGCAGGCTGGTGTTTTCACCAATGATGTGAACAAAGCCTTCAAAGCAGCAAAAGAGCTTCATGTTGGCGGTGTGATGGTTAACGATTTCCCAACCTTCCGTGTAGACCATATGCCATATGGTGGAGTGAAAATGAGCGGAATGGGACGTGAAGGCATAAAATATGCTGTTGAAGAAATGACAGAGATGAAGCTGATCAGCTTTAAAATTGACTAAGATGAAGGACAGGAATTTTATTCGGCCGGTAAATGCCTGAGTTTGGCCGGTATATTTACCGAATTGGCCGGTAAAACCGCTGATTCGGCCGGAAAAAGGCAGTATTGGCCTGAATTCCTTAATATATCTATAATGCCTGGCCGTTTGGCCGGGCAGTTTTTTAATAGAAAGGGGTCTGAGCGATGCATAATACAGCTTCTGTAAAAACAATAAAAAAAGAAAACGTTCTTGCCGAATTATACCTTGATCCATTCAATAAACGCTTAAGAGTAGATGATTATGCAGGGAAATTGGAAGATGCTGTTCATGAAGCAGAGAAAACGGCAAAAGAACACCAGTGTGAGAAATTAATTTTTAGAGGAAGAGTGGAAAATTATACGGATCTGCTTGCTAATGGTTTTCAATGCGAAGCTGTTATTGACGGGTATTTCCGGGGCTCTGATCAATACTTTTTCTGTAAATATTTCTCAGACGAAAGAAGAATCAATCCCCATTGGATTTCTGAAGACAGCATCATTACAAATGTAGTTGCCCTTTCAAGAAACCCGGATGTCATCTTGCCTCCTTCCGAATATCAGCTCCTGAAAGTAACGGAGCAAGATACTGAAAAACTTGCTGCACTTTACCGGGAAGTATTTCAAATTTATCCAACACCTCTCCATGATCCCTCATATATTAAAAAGACAATCCAGGAAGGTACCATCTATTATGCATTTCAGTATAATGATGACCTTGTCAGTGCAGCTTCAGCGGAGGTCAATCTTTTTTATAGAAACGCAGAACTGACAGATTGTGCGACACTTCCATCCCACCGTAAACATGGTTTAATGAAAATACTCCTTGAAAAATTGGAAAAAGATTTAAAATCGCAGGGTGTATTCTGTGCCTACTCCATTGCCAGAGCGCTGTCGTTTGGAATGAATGCCGTTCTGCATCAGCTGGGCTATTCCTATCGGGGCCGGCTTCTTAACAACTGTTATATTTTCGATAAACTTGAAAATATGAATGTCTGGGTAAAGAATTTGGCTGCAGCGGATTACTCGGGCCACAAAAAATAGTGCCGGTATTTCGGCACCATCCTGACAAATTTTCGGCACCCTGTCATATACATATATATGGGAGGGGATTTTGATGACTGAAACTCAAAGCATTTCAAAAGAAGTTCTGGCAGCCATATTAAAGGGCATTGATGAAGGAATTCATGTAGTAGATTTGAATGGAAATACCATTTTTTATAATGAAATTGCTGCAAGACACGATGGTCTGGAGGTTTCTGAGGTTATCGGAAAACCTGTTCTGAAAGTCTTTCCTTCATTGGATAAAGAGACAAGCACCTTATTAAAAGTAATGAAAACAAAAAAACCGATCTATAATCAGACGCAATCCTATGTGAACCTTCATGGCTCACAAATAGAAACCATTAATACAACTCTCCCTATTACTGTAGGTGGGAAAGTAGCGGGAGCTGTTGAGATTGCAAAGGACTATTCCAGGTTGAAGCTTCTTTCTGAAAGCCTTCTGGATTTGCGAAAAAAAATAAAACAGCCTGTCAAAAAAAAGACTGCTGTTGATAATGTCCAGTACACACTGGATAGCCTTCTCACTATAAATCAGGAAATGCAAAAAATTAAAAAAGAAGCGGCCAAACTGGCTAAGTCTGATTCCTCCATTCTGGTGTTTGGCGAAAGCGGGTGCGGAAAGGAGCTCTTTGTTCAGGGACTCCACCATGCTTCCTCAAGAGCTGCCGGGCCATTTATTGCCCAGAACTGTGCAGCTATACCGGAACCATTGCTTGAAAGCATTCTATTCGGGACGGCTAAAGGAAGCTACACAGGAGCTGTAGACAGGCCAGGGCTATTTGAATTAGCCGATGGGGGAACACTCTTCCTTGATGAAATACATGCCATGCCAATTGAGCTTCAGGCAAAATTGCTTAGAGTGCTGGAGGATGGGATTGTCAGAAGAGTGGGAAGCCCGAAGAGTTCCCAGGCAGATGTGAGAGTGATTGCAGCCATGAATATCCATCCAGTTGAAGCGCTGGAGAGAAACCAAATCAGAACAGACTTATTTTACCGTTTAAATGTTCTCACTTTCAGGCTCCTTCCTCTAAGGGATAGGAAAGAAGATATTGAATTTCTTGCATATCATTTTATTGGGGGATTTAATCAGGTTTTACACAAAAACCTTTCAGGAATCGCGGATGATGTGCTTGACTTTTTCAGACAATATCATTGGCCCGGAAATGTCAGGGAATTAAAGCATACAATCGAATACATGATGAATGTCTGTGAAGATGATTTCCTTAAAACTGAGGATTTGCCAGTTATAATGAGACAGCAGCTGCAAAAGGATAAACAGGATGTTTCACTAAAGGTTCAGCCATTAAAGGCGAGCATGGAAGAACAGGAAAAAGCATTAATTGAAAAAGCTCTTCTAGAGACGAATGGAAATATAAAAAGAGCCGCAAAGCTATTGGAGGTTCCGCGTCAAACGCTGCAATATAAACTGGCAAAGTATAATATTGAGATAAATACCAGGAGCTTAGTCTGCAACACTAATGAAAGTGCCGAATAATCGGCATTTTTTTGTTTCATAGACCACCAGTTTAATAAAAATATTCCCTCAGCTGCTAACAATCGCCACTCCGGCAAGGTTTTCATATGATAATAGGAAAGCTTCAAAACTGGCATGATTCTTGCAGTATGTATTTGAAAGAAATCCATATAGGGGGAATTTAAATGAAGAACTTTTTATATAAACCGGATCGGCACTGGAAAGACATTGAGCTGTGGAAGGATGTCACAGAAGAACAATGGAATGATTGGCTTTGGCAGCTGACAAATACAATTCGCACTGTTGATGATCTGAAGAAAGTCATAAATCTCACTCAGGATGAGGAAGAAGGGGTGAGGATCTCGACCAGGACGATTCCGCTGAACATTACACCTTATTATGCTTCACTAATGAATCCGGATGATCCGCGATGTCCGATTAGAATGCAATCGGTACCAATTTCAAAAGAAATATATAAAACAAAATATGACCTTGAAGATCCTTTGCATGAAGATGAAGATTCACCTGTCCCTGGCCTGACGCACCGTTATCCTGATCGTGTCTTATTTTTAGTGACAAACCAATGCTCCATGTATTGCCGCTATTGTACAAGGAGGAGATTTTCCGGTCAAATTGGCATGGGAGTACCGAAAAAACAGCTTGATGCAGCGATCAGCTATATCAGGAGTGCCCCTCAGGTTAGAGACGTTCTTATATCTGGCGGGGATGGACTTTTAATCAATGACAATATCCTTGAATACATTCTGAAGAATTTGCGGGAAATCGATCATGTTGAAATCATCAGAATCGGCACGAGGGCACCGGTTGTATTTCCGCAGCGGATTACCGAAAATTTATGCAATATCCTGAAAAAGTATCATCCGGTATGGCTAAATACACATTTTAATACTTCTATTGAAATTACCGAAGATTCTAAGAGAGCATGTGAGATGCTGGCAAATGCCGGTGTTCCAGTTGGCAACCAATCCGTTATTTTGGCGGGCATAAACGACAGCGTTCCAATTATGAAAAAACTAATGCATGACCTTGTTAAAATCCGGGTCCGGCCTTATTACATTTATCAATGTGATCTATCTGAAGGCATTGGCCATTTCCGCGCACCAGTTTCAAAAGGGCTTGAGATCATTGAGGGATTAAGAGGGCATACTTCGGGATATGCGGTTCCAACTTTTGTTGTGGACGCGCCTGGGGGAGGCGGAAAAATCTCCTTGCAGCCGAATTACCTGATATCACAAAGTGCCGATAAAGTGGTCCTTCGTAATTTTGAAGGAGTCATAACCACTTATCCGGAGCCGGAAAACTATGTTCCTGGCCGTGCTGAAGGGTATTTTAAAGAAGTTTACCCGGAAATGGATGAAAAACGGTCCAATGTCGGAATAGCCGCGCTGATGAATGATCAGCAGTTTAATCTTGTACCTGAAGGGCTTGCAAGACTTGACCGCCGAGAAAAATATGAAAGCGATCCGTCCCATAGTTCATTGAAGGATAAACGTGACAAACGGGATGAACTAAAGGAAAAGAAATTCAATGCCCAGCAGACGAAGCAGAATCCATCAGCTGAAACGGATGCCGAGACGGCAGCGGCAAAGGAATAGGAGGCTAAGAATGCAAATTAAATGCGCATGGTGTGAAAGCCCAAATATAAATGAGAGCAGGGAAACTGTTTATTGGGAGCTGCCTGATGGAACAAGGGCCATCCAAATCAATGAGACACCTTCCATTTCCTGCAGCGATTGTGATATGGTTTACCAGTCCGATGATCTTGTTAAGGAGATTGAGGACCAACTATTTTTAATTGATGCGAAAAAGATCGGAAAAGAAATAAATTTTGAAAAATTGATGGAGCAGCCGAGGCTGCTGAAGCGAAATTATTTCGATTTCTCTTCCTATGATAAGTAAGTGATAAGGGCTCGAGGTCATAAGACGAGCCGGCCAAAAGGTTAAAGAACAACCTTTCAGCCGGCTCGTCTTATGCTTGAGGCCCGCAGGACATGGAAGGCTTCGTCAGCATAAACATCGCACGACCGAAAGCGATAGCTTTTGGGAGGATGCGGGTCAAGCAGACGTTGCCACAGGACGTGGCGCTTTTAGTCTGCGTTCCTTTATAAGCGGGCGCCTTCCGCTTTTCTTATGAATTAGTAGACGAACTGAGCACATTTCAATTATAGTAGAAAATAAATTAATGAACGACAGAAAAAAGGAAGGCGTTAGTATGTCCAAAACTTTCTATCACTTTTTAATGAAGTACAGGCACCCTGCACCGAAGGATCACATCAGCCGTTTTGCCAATGATGCTTATGAGGATCACAGCTTTCCGAAAACAGCCTATGATTATGATGAGATCAGCTCTTACCTTGAAATGAATGGAAGTTATCCTGAGAGCATGTCTGTATTTGATGAAGTCTGGGAATTGTATATTCTTTCTGAAAGCTAAATGATTTCTTGGAAACACTCCGTCTATTGGAGTGTTTTTTTATTTGAAATCAATTCAGGACGTCTGCGCTTTTTGCTTGATTGTGATGAACGTACGGACGATTTTCATAAAAAGTGCATATACTATTGTATTCAATACTCACGACTCAGTCATTGAGAGGATGGAGGAAATGAGCAAAAAGAAGAAACCAAAGTACAAAATCGGTGATACAGTCGTGATCACTATTTATGGTACAGTCGGAAAAGTAACAGATGTGAAATGGCTAGATGATATGTACGTCTATGAAGTCAATAAAAGCGAAGGTCTATATATGGAATCCAGCCTTCAAATGCTGTCTGAGTATGAAGGTGAGATTATGGAAAAGGAACATATTGACATCGAATATAAATACTTTTTTGGCGACCTTGTCCAAGTCAAGGGGTATGGTTCGGATCTTTTCAAAATAGTAGGCTTCAGGACGGAAATTTGGAGATACAAAGAAGATGCATGGGAAGATGTTATATATGAGCTTTCGAGAATAAATGACGGGGAATGGCTGGAGGCAGGCGAGGAAGAGCTGACACTCGTTGCGGATGCTGAAAGTGCAGATGCTTTTATCCAGAAGCTGGGACTCCTTTATATGATCAACAAAAAAGAAAAGCTGCCTGAATTAAAGGAATCCGCTCATTCATTCCGCAAGGCAGAAAAGGAATTGCTTGAAGGCATAAAAGAAAGAAAAGTGCTGATTGATGGTTTGCTTGATATATATAATGATTATCGTATTCTTTTTGAAATGTTTCAGGATGATGAGTATAAGCATATCATGCGGGTTATACTCAGAAAACTTAAGCATATTGCCAATAATGATGATAAGAGCACTGTTTAAAAACAGCTCAGTGGTTTAAGCTCTTTTTAGAGCCAAGTGATTAGGAGATACAGTAAAAACGGGATGCCAAACCATATGACCAGCTTAAACCAGGCATTTAATAGATTGCTATAAAGATTTATGATGGAGCTTTCTTCACGATTGACATCTTCTTTAATTATTAGGGCCAGTCTGGATATACTTGACATGTCGCTCCTCCTCAATTACTGAATAAAATGGATCCTTATTAGCTGCTTATCCTATATGTATGTCCTTACTAGAGAAAAATGCACTGTAAGACAAAATAAAGAATTACTTTTCTGAAAGTTGTTTTGCATGAATCCAGTCAGTGCTTCATACATTTTGTACAAAGGGGGCGTTGCTGTGAAGGAAATAGAGGTAGTAATAGATACGGAAGAAATTGCTGAGTTTTTCTTTCATGAGCTGGCAAAAAGAGGTTATGTTCCTACTGAAGGAGAATTGGATGAACTTGCAGATATCACATTTGAATACCTCCTGCAAAAGTGCATCATTGATGAAGAAATTGAAGACGACTAATATAGAAAAATGACGAGGAAAGGTGCTCGTCATTTTTTTGCGGAGCAGCAGGAGCATCAAGCACATACATATTCTGAAACATCGAATAAAAGCACACATCATCTTTCAAGAAAACGCTTAGAAATGATAAAGCAAATTCCGCAAATATAAAAAATATCCGGCAGCACATCAAAAAAATGAAACTTTTCTTGTTATGAGCACGTATATCTAAATGAAACAAGTGCTTTGTGTTATATATAGTAAAGACTGCCGGAAATGTTTAAAAAAGTTGGCCGGCTTGAAGGTAAATCTTCAATTGGGAAAGAAATAAAATAAAAAAAGAACTAGGGAGAGAAGCATATGTCATTTTTTAATAAGGTCCTGGCAAGTGTGGGAATTGGATCGGCAAAAGTCGATACGAAACTTGAAAAGGATTCAGCAGCCCCAGGTGAAGTCCTCAGAGGCGTTGTCGAGATTACAGGGGGAAGCACCGAACAGAAAATCGATGATATTTATCTTTCATTGAATACTACTTATATTAAAGAATCAGATGATAAAAAATATACAGTCTCCGGTTTGATTGACCGTTTCAGGCTTGCTCAATCCTTCACCCTGGCTGCGAATGAACGAAAGGAGATTCCATTTACCTTTAACCTTCCAGCTGACACACCTTTGTCTTTTGGGAAAACAAAAATTTGGGTGGCGACTGGGCTGGATATAAAAAACGCGGTGGATCCTGCCGATAAGGATTATATTCGAGTTGTGGCAAACCCGCTAATGGATTCTGTATTGAACGCTGTTTCGAGTATGGGATTCCGTTTGCGGGAAGCAGAATGCGAACAGGCTCCGCACCGCCTCCGCAGAAGGCTGCCGTTTATACAAGAGTTTGAATTTGTTCCAGTCTCCGGTCCTTTCAGAGGAAAGCTGGATGAACTGGAAGTTGTATTTTTTCCACAGTCAAATGGAGAGACTGAGATCCTGATGCAAGTAGACCGCAAAGCGAGAGGGCTGGGCGGATTCCTGGCAGAAGCATTGGAAATGGATGAAGCCTTTGTCCGTTTCACTGTTACAAATGCAGATATTCCTTATATGCAGCAAAAGCTACAGTCTGTCATTGCAAAATATGCTTAAATAAATGCTGACGAAAACGATGGGTGACGCCCATCGTTTTTTTATGCTCAGACTGTGGCTGTGGAATGCATATAGTTATGCCAGAAGTGTTTTTAAGAAATCCTGTCCTTTTAAAAATGGGGTGATTAACGCGTACATGATTGAGTCGGGAATTCTCTTCTCATCATCGGAAATAATTCCATGAACACCGAGCCGCTGCATGTCTGCAAACTGGTATGGCTTGCTGATGGTCCACGAGTAAATCTCATAACCGAATAACTCAGCTTGGTTAATGAAAGACTTGGAAAGTAAGAGATGGTGAACAGATAGGAAAGAGGCAAAATCGCGGTAGGATGCCAAATGAAACAAATCCAGGTGTTTGCTCAGCAGCAGGCCAGCAGGAATTTCGGGAGCAAGCTGGTGGAATTTTTTCATCTCATTAATATGAAAAGATTGGACTTTTATGTGATTGTCTGGTTTATAAGAATTTAGCATGTCTGCCAGAGTTTCTGTCATGCCAGGCTGATTTTCAGGTGATTTCATTTCAATTATGATTCCTGTTTTTCCGCTGACTTTTTCTAATACTTCATTTAATAATGGGATTTTTTCACCGGCAAACTCAGGAGAAAACCAAGATCCTGCATCAAGCTTTTTTATATCCTTAACCGTCAAATCCTCAATCAGCCCCTCGCCGTCGGTAGTGCGCAAAACATTAGCGTCATGGATAACGACTAGCTGATTATCCTTGCTCAGCCTTACATCTAACTCGATATAGTCAAAGCCCAATTCAATAGCTTTTTCAAAGGAGGCAAGCGTGTTTTCCGGTGCAAGTGCGGATGCGCCTCTGTGTGCGATAGACTGAAAAGGCATGAGAGGCTGAAAAAAATAAGAAATAGTCATTATTACCAATCCGATAAGGATTGAATATATAACAGGCTTTTTAGATACCCACAATTTTCATCACCTCCCGAGAAGACTTTTATACATAATATGCAGGTTAAACACTTTTGAAAGCGTTTTCTTTATGAAAAAAACCGTGAATCGACAAAAGTAGTATTTTTTTGATGGAGGAAGCGACAAGAAAAATGGCTAATTAAACAGTAATAGAAAATTGTTCTTAGAAATTTTGGCCGGCAAGTAAAAAAATGTCATAAAAAATGCTTTTAAAGACCTTATTCGTCAAAGCAGCTGACAGATCACTGCGATTAATAAGTAAATAAGTCAAAAAAGCGGATGCATAGAAAAGAGGAGGATACCAAATGCTGAAGGAATTAACAAGAATCAAAAGAAAAGAATATGATGTGACGATCTTTCAAACACCTAAATTTAGGGACAAAAAAGGCTTTCAGCAAGTATATCGCCTAAATGTCGAAGCACTAACCCATGTGGAATGTCTGGATTCAGTTTTTAGGAAGTTTAATGTGCATGACCGGATCCCTGGGGATTTTGATGGCCGATTTATTTCCACAGGGGATATACTCTATATTGATGAAGGCAGGAGAGGGCAATTTTATTACCAGCTAAAGCCGGGCGGCTGGGAAGAAGTTAATCGAATACATATACGCTAAATGAAAAAGCAGGAGGTCAGTATAGCTCTCCTGCTTATTTTTATTAAATATTTTATTCTGTTATGTTTGATCCCGGACTGTTTTTGCGTTTATTGGCAGTGTACTCCTTGCCGTGGGCTTCTTGCTCTGCAATAATTGCTTCAGCAGGAATATGATTATTTTTCTTTGGAGAATTTATACGGTTACGGTGCTTTTTGCCCATCCTAATCCCTCCGATTATCGATTGCTTTTTGTTTTGACTGTTTTGGATGTATGAGGCTCGGTATTAGCCCTTGATGATGGATTTGTCTCATTGGCATGCTGAACGGCCTGCCTGATTTTTTTGCTCATTCCTTTTTGCGGCATGATTACAACCTCCTTTGGAAAAGCTAAAAATAGCTTGCCCTTACAGAAAAAAAACATGCCTTATGTAATTTGTTTCTAAGTGATGGCACATATGGTATAGTTTGACTTGGAAGCATTTACAGAGGCTTCAGAAATAATTTGGAGGTTTTGATTATGAGCATACATATCGGTGCTAAAGAAAACGAAATTGCGGAAACGGTCCTGCTTCCTGGAGATCCTCTGCGTGCAAAATATATTGCAGAAACATTTCTGGAAAATGCAGAATGCTACAATGAAGTCCGCAACATGTTTGGCTATACTGGAACGTATAAAGGGAAACGCATATCAGTTCAGGGCACAGGCATGGGAGTTCCATCCATTTCTATCTATATTAATGAACTGATGCAGAGCTACAAGGTTCAAAACTTAATTAGAGTAGGCACATGCGGTGCGATTCAAAAAGATGTGAAAGTTAGGGATGTAATCCTGGCAATGAGCTCTTCTACAGACTCCCAAATGAATAGGCTGACTTTCGGAGGAGTTGACTTTGCGCCGACAGCTAACTTCGATCTTTTGAAAAAAGCTTATGATGCAGGTGTTGAAAAAGGATTAAACCTTAAAGTCGGAAATGTATTTACAGCAGATATGTTCTATAATGACAATGCTGATCACGAAAAATGGGCACAATATCAGATTTTGGCTATTGAGATGGAAACGGCTGCGCTATATACACTTGCAGCGAAGTTTGGCCGTAAGGCGCTTTCTGTCTTAACAGTCAGCGATCACATCCTAACAGGTGAGGAAACAACTTCTGAAGAAAGACAAACTACCTTCAATGAAATGATTGAAGTTGCACTTGAGGCTGCTGTTAAAGAATAAAGGAAATGGAAACTGGTTCATTGAGAGCCAGTTTTATTTTTTTTTGAAATTTAAATAAAAAAATTAAAAAAATTCAAATCTGCAAAACGCAATTTGTGCCGTTTGTCCTGTTTTTTACACAATTATGGACTAGTTGACTTGTAGTGTTAAAATAGTAATGGTGCAAAGAAAAAGAAAAGCGGAAGCGCCTTCGGAACAAGTAAAGATCACTTGTTCCTGCGAAGTTAGTCCAATGAAGCATTCCTTGGTGTTCACCCACGACACTCGAGGGGGCAGGCTGCTTGCGCTAGACAAAAAAAGACAGGTGAGTTTGAATGAAAAAGATTATAATTATGGCAGGGACTCTTAGCCTCCTGCTTTCCGGCTGCAGCCAGCTTGATCCATATTTGGATAAGGTCCAGCCGCTTATTGAAAAAATACCGTTCATTGGGGAAGAAAAAAGCCTTGAGGAACCTCCTCAAGAAGATGAATCCTCAAAAAAAGAAGAAAACAGTGCGGAGGAAGCAGGCAACGAAGAGAATGAAGAAATTCAAGATGATCCTCTTTCATTGGAAGCTTCATATTTTAATGATATAAAAGCTGTCGATGGCAGAAATATAATCCAGAACCCTGATAATGTGATGGTCCTTGTCAACAAACAATTCAGCCTTCCGGATGGCTATGAACCATCCAAGTTAATGATCCCGGATGTTGCATTTTCATATGGTAAATTAGATTTGGAAAAAAGCTATATGCGGCAGGACGCAGCCCAGGCCTTGGAGAAGCTATTTACCGGAGCATTGAATGAGGGTGTGGAATTATTTGCTGTTTCCGGATATCGCTCATTTACACGGCAGTCACAGGTTTTTGAGGCAGAAGTAAATAGAGTGGGGAAAGAAAAAGCGGTTCAGGCTGTGGCAATTCCCGGAAGCAGTGAACATCAGACAGGACTTACAATGGATATCTCCAGCAGAAGTGCAAACCTTGAGCTTTCAGAAGAATTCGGGGAAACAAATGAAGGAAAGTGGCTTGCTGAAAATGCACATCGCTACGGTTTTATTCTCCGCTATCCAAAAGGAAAAGAAGCCATCACAGGTTATAAATTTGAGCCTTGGCATTTCCGATATGTGGGTACAGAGGCTGCAAAAGTCATTTATGAAAAGAAATGGACTTTGGAAGAATACTTCGATATTGTTAAAAAAATCTAAGAGGCCAAAAAGGCCTCTTTCATTTGTTTCTCTGCTTTGATCTGCTTTTCCCCGATTGGAAATAGTAAATAACTGCTAAAATAAGAGGAACAACCGGAAGGGCCGATAAAAAGCGGAGTGTGTTTTCTGCTCCTGATAAATAATATCCTAAAGGCAGCAGAAGAAGGAAGCTGAAAAATGCAAGTTTCCATGACTGGTTCATGACTCCGGCAATAAGGCTGATCAGGGAAAGTGCGAAACTTAGCCATAATACTGCGCTTATCATAATATTCACCCCTTAAAAAGTGATGGAATAGCTGAAGTCTGGCTGTTTCGAAAGGATTGGGAGAATTCTTGTGGGTTTTTGAAAAGAGACTTTATAATAAAATATGGTTTACAGCGGCAAAACATTAATCTTTTATTTTCTGGATGCTCCCATGTAAAATATAATAAAAAGGGTAATTGAGGGAATAATATGATTTTTCTGAGTGAGCTAACAGGCAGGGATGCGGAAAAACTTTTAAATTTTGAAAAAGAAAACCGTATGTATTTTGAACAATATGTCCCTTCGCGAGGGGATGCATATTATTCAGTGGATTTCATTATTGCTTCAATCCTGCAAATGAAGGAATCGAGAAGTTATGATGAGTATTATATGTACCTAATTAAAAATGAAAATGACGAAATAGCCGGGCGGATAAATGTTTACAATATTAACCGAGAGACTCTTACAGGGGAAATCGGCTATAGAATTGGGGAGAATCATACAGGATTGGGCTATGCTTCAAAAGCAGTTGAATTAATAATCAGAGAAGCTAAAGAGGTATTAGGATTAATCTGTCTTAAAGCACTGACCATGTCATTCAACGAAGCTTCAGGCAAGGTTCTGAAAAAAAATGGATTTATTGAAAAAGAAAAACTGGAAAAACATTTGCCGTTTAATGGTGAGAAGTTTGATGCCATGGTATTCTGCAAGAAACTTTATTAAGCTATTTGTTATATGGCCTGTTGGTATTGCCGGCTGTTGACCGTATGTTTATTAACTTCCTTTAATGAGGTATAAATATACCAGGTTTCATTATAAAAAGGAGGCACATACATTGGAAAAGGTTTCACTTAAAGTTGTGGGCATGACCTGCAGCCACTGCGAAGAGGCGGTCAAAAATGCCCTTCTCTCCATTGATGGCGTGGCAAGCGTCGCAATTGCCTTACACGACGAACATGCAGATATTGAGTATGACTCGAAAAAAGCTGATAAGGAAAACTTAATAAAAGCGATAGAAGATCAAGGCTATGGGGTAGCCTAACAAAAAGAAGGAGCGCTTTAGCATATTTCGCTGGCGCTCTTTCAAATTTTACACATACGCATTTTTCTTTGTTATTTTTTCGATAAAAATGTTATTCTAATCATTAAGGATTGTACATAGTTATTTTACGGTAACGAAAGTGGTGAAGAGTTTGCAAAATGAAGATGTAAACAAAGAAACTTCCGAAACACCAGATACTAACCATTCAGGTTTTATCCGCATGAAAAAGTTTCATTTTGTCATGCTGCTGTTTTTTATTGTTTTCCTTTCAGCTGGAATTACTACCTTTGCATTGGCTTTTGGAGATGAAAAAGCAGTAGATGTTGGAACAGGCGAAAGAAGGGAATTTGATAAGCTTTATACAGCTTATGATACCCTTAAAACAAACTATTTCCAGGAAGTTGACCAGGATAACCTTATAAACGGCGCTATTAACGGTATGCTTGAAGCGCTGGATGATCCATACTCAGACTATATGAACGAGGAAGAAGCCAAAAGCTTCCATCAGAGTATTTCATCCTCATTTGAAGGAATCGGAGCTGAAATCCAGGAGCAGGAAGGCTATATTGTAATTGTTTCACCATTAAAAGGTTCACCTGCTGAAAAAGCAGGGCTTAAACCGAATGACAAGGTCCTGTCAGTTGATGGAAAAAGCCTTCAGGGAATGAGTTCTACAGAAGCCGTTATGCTGATCAGAGGCGAAAAAGGCACTAAGGTAGAACTTTCAGTTCAGCGCCCTGGCGGGGATGAGCCTATGAATATTTCCATTACTCGCGATACTATCCCGCTTGAAACCGTCTATGGGGAAATGCTTGAAGATGGTATTGCTAAAGTGCAGATTACTACTTTCTCGGAAAATACTTCTAAAGAGCTGGTGGAAACTCTGAATGAGCTGCAAAAGCAGGGCATGAAAGGATTAATCCTTGATCTTCGCCAGAATCCTGGGGGCCTTCTGGATCAGGCAGTGAAAATTTCCAGCCTGTTTGTCCCGGATGGCGAGATTTTATTCCAAATTGAAGACCGCAATGGAAACAGGGAAGAAGTTAAATCAACGCAAGAAGAAAACCCGAATATTCCTTTAGTAGTTGTGATTGATAAAGGAAGCGCAAGTGCATCAGAAATTTTGGCCGCAGCAGTACACGAGTCTGCAGATGTGCCGCTTGTCGGTGAAAAGTCGTTTGGAAAAGGCACAGTCCAGCGTGCACAGGACTTCTCAGATGGATCTAACATGAAATTCACTACTGAAAAATGGCTGACTCCGGATGGAAATTGGATTCATAAAAAGGGAATAACACCAGACCACAAAGTGGCCTTGCCTGATTATGCTACACTGCCATTTATTAATCCTGACACTGAATTAAAGCTTTCTGCTTCTTCAGCTCAGGTTAAAGCAGCACAGCAAATGCTGAAAGCACTTGGGTATGATCCTGGAAGAGAAGACGGTTTCTTTGATGAAAAAACAGAACAGGCTGTCAAGGAATTTCAGGCTGCTGAAAAGCTTGAACAAAATGGAGTATTATCAGGGCAGTCTACCCTTAGACTGATGGAAAAACTCCGTGAAAAAATTGATCAAAATGATACGCAAATTCAAAAAGCAGCCGAAGTGCTGAAAGAACAAATAGAATCTTAAGGTAAAAGCTCTCCATTTTTTGGAGAGCTTTTTCTATGGATACATGTATTCCTGTTATAGAAAATGGGTATATAAAGCATTCATCTTTCCCACAATGATAGTAAACTTTACAATAAGCAACGGTGGGGTGATTCGCTTGAAGAATATAATAATTGGTTTTTTATTGGCTGCAGCCATCCTGTCCGGCTGTACTTCCTTTCAGCAAAAAGAAGATCGCAATGAGGTAAGGCAGGATTCTTCAGCTGATGAGGCTGAAAAGGAAGATAAAGAGCCATCCGCTCTTGGAAATGAAACGAAAAACTTTTTGCTGATAGGTGTTGACAGCAGGGGAGAAGAGGAGTCACGTTCAGATGCTATTCTTCTAGCCAGTTATGCACCTTCTGGAGATTCGATTAAATTGGTCTCTTTAATGAGGGACAGCTATGTAAAAATTCCTGATTATCAATATATGTACAGCAAACTGAATCATGCTTATTATATAGGCGGCAAGGATTTATTAAAGGATACAATAGAACAAAACTTCGGAGTCCAAATCGATCATACAGCAATTATCGATTTTAAGGGATTTACAAAAATGCTTGATGCCATTGCCCCTGACGGTATTGAATTGGAAGTCAGTTCTGCAATGATTGACGATATGGGATTGGATTTGGAGCCCGGCAAGCAAAAACTTAAGGGGAGCGACCTTTTATCGTATGTGAGATTTCGCCATGATGGACAAAGTGATTTTGGGAGAGTGGACAGACAGCAGGAAATTTTGATAGAGCTTAAAGATGAAGTGATGAATCAATTCTCATCACCTGCTGGTTTGGCAAGGTTTCCGGAAGTGATCAGCCAGGCATTGAAATACGTTGAAACTGACTTAAAGATTGAGGAAGCAATAGCTTTGGGTGTTTCATTTTTAATGGATCCTGTTACTGATATTGAAACACTGAGGGTGCCGATTACAGACAGTTTTGAAAATAAAACATATGAGCATGCCGGATCGGTTCTCCAGCTGGATTTCGAGGAAAACTCTGAAGCACTTAAGCAGTTTTTGAAGGCTGAAAAAGAATAGTGCAGATATGAGCCATAGCGCTTTAAAAATGAGGAGCCAGTGGGGCTCCTCATTTATTTTTTCTGCAGACCGCAATCCCAAAAGGGTAGTGTTTGCCTTCTCTTTTCGGTTCAATAAGAACACTTCTCTGATAATAAAATTCCGTCTCTCCGTATGACTTAAACAGATCGGTGAATTCATCTTCAGTCAGCTGATGATAATGGAATGGCTCTCTCGTTGGTTGTCCCCTTCCAGCGCCGAATGGAGTGGATAAAATGAGAGTCCCTCCAGGCTTTAGCATCTTATAAAGGCTGTTAAGAAATATTTCTTCTGATGCCAGGTGTTCAAGTGTTTCAAAGCTCGTTATCACATCAAAGAATCCTAATTGATCAGTGAGGTTTTCATCTTCTGCATTGGCTTTTACAAATTGTACAAGAGGATGATAGTGGTGCTGCCTGGCATATTTCAGTGTATCTTCATCAACGTCCACTGCGATAATTTCATTGATTTCTTTTTTCTTGGCTTTTGCCATAATTTTTGAGCCGTACCCCGTTCCGCAGGCAATATCAAGGACTCTTCCTCTGGCATAATAAATGGCAAAATAGTAACGCGCCAAATGTTCCAGAAGCATTCCGTTTGTAATGGGCATTTCCTCCGGTATGATTCTTTCTCCGGTATTTTCTAGCATATTAACTCCACCATCCTTATTAGAGATTATAGCAAATATGACTTATGGTTTGTATGGACTGATAAAATCATATACAATGTGTCATTAGACAGGATAGCTATAAAGAGGTGATCCTTTGAAGCAGATAGTGGAACTTAATGAGCAGACCCGCAATCAAATATCAGATATAGAACAAAAGTGCGAAAAGCTTGCAGAAAAACTTCTTAATAACTATAAATCAGTCTTTCAAACCGGCGGGGAAAATCTGGTAGTGGACCTGATCAGAACCATTAAAGGCCGCTGTGCATCAGAAAATGATGTTTTTAAAGTTGATTATGAGTCCATTTTGGAATTGGGAATTGAAACGGAAGATGATTTTTTTCCAAATGCATATATTCCCATCTGGAAATGCAAACAGGAAATGTTTCATTCAGTTGGTTATTTAACAAATCTTGATATTGATGCAATAGAGAAGAAAATGATAATTATGATTGAAGAAATGCTTGCAGATCGTGAAGAAGGGGAAAAATATGAATAAAACAGAAATATATATATTATCAGGTTTTCTTGGGAGCGGGAAGACTACACTTCTTAAGCAGCTGCTCCAGGATGAAAAAAAGCAAGGCAGGAAAGTGGCAGTCATGATGAACGAGCTTGGGAAAGTATCAATTGACTCAGACGTGGTCGATGAGGATGTACCTTTAAAGGAGCTGCTTGACGGATGCATATGCTGTACAATCTCAGATAAGCTGGAAGCTCAGCTTCAGGAATTATTGATGGCTGATAAGCCGGAAGCGATCTATATTGAGACAACAGGCGCTGCACATCCCATTGAAGTTCTGGATAGCATCCTTTCCCCCCTCTTTGCAGAACGCATGCTGGTAAAAGGGGTTCTTTCTGTTGTTGACGGTCCCAGATGGCTTAATCGAAAGATGTTAAGCCCTCAGATTCAGCAGCTCTTAATTGAGCAGGTGCGGCATGCGGATTTAATAATTTTAAATAAAGCAGATGAACTTACCGAAGCGGAACAGGCGCGGCTTACGATGGAGGTTCAGGGTCTAAACAGCCAGGCATTCAGCATCTTAACATCGTACTCAAAGGTCGCTGTGAAGGAGGTAAGAGGCATGTCTTCCGGGAAAAAAAGCCCCGCATCCAGGTCACATGTTTTTTCTGATCTACGCTTGAGCACTTTTGTTTATCAGTTTCAAAAACCTGTCAATCAGTCTGAATTTGAGGACTTTCTAAGAGGTATCCCTGATACTGTTTACAGAATAAAAGGTTATTTGAAACTGAATTCATCAAAGTACCCGTTTCTTTTTCAGTTTTCTTATGGAATGCCGCTGTATATGCAGGAGAACATAAATATGCCCCTGAATATGGTTTTTATAGGAGAAAATCTTGACTGGGGAAAAATTGAAAAAAGGTTAAAAACCTTAGAAGGCATTAATTAAAGTTAAGAAAAATCGCACTCAAATTGTGCGATTTTTTTATTCCTAAGATGAATGAAAAAAACCTGTTTTTGGGAAACTCAATATATAATGCTGAACCGAAAAAACTTAAAAAATGAGTGGAACTTATGAAAACAATACACGCAATCATGATCTTCATTGTTCTTCTTGCTGCAGGAGGCACACACACTGCTGCAAGCGAAGAGGGGATAAGCTGGCAAATTGAGATGATCCCTTGGAAAAAAGTGAATGGGATATTGCCTAAATACAGTAAATTTACTGTTCTGGATGTTGAAACAGGCAAGAAGTTTAAAGTTCAAAGACGAGCCGGCAGCCATCATGCTGATGTTCAGCCATTAAATGCTGAAGAGACAAAAATAATGAAAAGCATTTATGGAGGAAAATGGAGCTGGAAGCGGCGGGCAATCATTGTTATTAATGGAAATCAGTGGATTGCCGCTTCGATGCATGGAATGCCCCATGGAGGCGGAGCACTGAAAAACAACTTTCCTGGGCACTTCTGTATTCATTTTTATGGCAGCACCACCCACCGTACCAATTACATGGATTTATCACATATGCTGATGATCTTAAAAGCAGCAGGAAAACTTGATGAATATCTCTATAATGCAAATCCATTTGAAGTAATCAGTGCATTCATGGCCGGATTAAAACAGCAGGATCCCAAGCTGGTACAGCCCATTTCCCTCCAGCCCTCAGCCTGGAAAAAAATCCTGCCCAGCATAGAAAATGTAAGGCTAAGTGCGATGCCTGTCCTTCCTGCTGAGGATTTGACAGACGAGCTGAGCTTGGAAGTGCCGGTAGAAGCAGACTGGTTTATAAAAAACCGCGGCAGACTGCATTTTCGAGGCAGCATCTATCTTGTTCGCTTTTCACAAGCGGACCCATGGAAAGTGGACAATAAAAGATTCCTAAATGAAAATAAGTTAGTGAACGAATAAAAGCTTGAGAATAATATCTCAAGCTTTTATTCGTTTTCAGCAAGACTACTGTTTTTCGCCAAATTTGATGAATGTGCGCTCGTCTTCTACAAGTCCGCAGGCCGCACACTGCACTCTCTTGTCAGGACCTTTATAAGGCATATGGAATGGGGACAGCTGTTCATTACTGTACTCTTCTAATACATTCCCTGTCTGCGGATCCATTTTGATGGATTGAGGCACCTGCTGAATAATATTAAATCGGCTTCTGTTGGTTTTACAGTTTGGG
Source organism: Cytobacillus sp. NJ13 (assembly GCA_030348385.1). Classification (NCBI taxonomy): domain Bacteria; kingdom Bacillati; phylum Bacillota; class Bacilli; order Caryophanales; family Bacillaceae; genus Cytobacillus; species Cytobacillus sp. NJ13. The sequence goes on from JAUCFP010000006.1 coordinate 5,243,882, forward strand.
CACCGATAAGGTGAATTCATTAACTCATTCTCCTTTCTGGCATATTAGCTATATTTTTTGCATTTATAAAATTATTTATGTAAAAATACATCTAAGGAAATATAATGGTTTCCTGTTTTGGAAGGGAAGTGGCAGTAATGAGTGCAGACTATGAAAAGCTTCTGAATGAATACCGGAAGCTTTGGAATAACCGGAAACTCGAAGAGGATCATAATGCTGAAATGATATTGAAAGAAGCAATCTCCAGGGAACTAAAGGATGAAAATTCCCATCCTAGAGTCCGTAAGACGATCTATGAAAAATTTTACCTTGCGGTTAAGAGGATAACACATTCAGAGTTGGATGAAACAGCAAAAAACGCACTTATCCAAATGCATATCAATGAATTTGAATATTTGAAATAGGAAGGGTAAAGCTTCCTATTTTTTTTGAATTCAGCAGGTTTTCTATAGGTTTCATGATCCTTTCACATTTATCTCACATTCTTAAGGTAAGATGAAGGTAAGATAGTCATAAGGAGAAATGGTATGTCAAATAAAATTTATTGGTTTTTCCTATTATTGATATTAGCCGCCTTCCTTACTTCCTGCTCAGAAAAGAGACAGCCTGCAATTCCTGAAGATATAACTTTTGCTGCTACAGTGAATATAAAGGATATGACCTTATCTTTTGTGGACTTGGATAAAAAGGAGCTGGCGGAAGAGTGGATCATGGAGAAACCTTATACAGGGGCACTGATTCTCCCGGACAATGATTCCATTCTTCTTTATGGAAAACAGCTTGAAACGGCTGATCAATATTCCTTAAAGGAAGGAAAACTGATTGATAGCTGGGAGACAGGAGAAGGTATCGTCAATGGCATCCTGCTTAATACTAATGAAATAGCTTTTGCCGATCAAAACTTAAATAAAATTAGGTTCTTTAATGTAAATGGAGAGGAGGAAAAACAGGTCGAGACGGAAAAAGATCCGCTTACCCTCCTCGAATCTGTTGAAGAGAATAAGTTGTTTGTCCTAAGCTTCAATCATGAAAAACTGGGAATTATCAATCTTGAATCAAAAGCAAAAAGCGGGGAATTTACAATCCATCCTTCAGCAGCCGGTGCCTGGCTTAATGAGAAAAGCGGTGAAATCTGGATTGGCGGTCATGGAGAAGGAGTTGAGATTGAACAAAATATCCATGTGTATGACACTGAAACCGGGGAGTTAAAAAAGAAAATTTCAGCTGCTTCGATGCCGATTAATTTTCTTGGACAAGAAAATCATGTATATGTCTTAAGCCATGGATCAAATATGTTATATAAAATTAATGAATCAGGGGAAGAAGCTGCCTCTGTCTCGGTTGCAGCAAATCCCTTTGAAATGGCTTTTGCAAAAGATATACTTTTGGTCGCCGGTTATGACAGCAATGATTTACATATACTAGAGCCAAAAAATTTAAAAACCCTTAAAAATATTAAGGTTGGAGAGGGCCCTTTTAAAATAGTCATTAGGGAGAGTGTGAAATAACATGCTGAATATCCTGATTATAGATGATGAAGCAGATATGAGGCATTTGATTGAAATGTACTTGGGGAATTCAGGATTTACATGCTTTTCAGCAGAAAGCGGCTTTGAAGCATATGGCATACTGGAAAATAATGTGATGGACTTAGTGATTCTGGATATAATGATGCCTGGTGAAGATGGATTTGAAGTATGTTCTCGAATCAGGGAAAAATCAAATGTGCCAATTATATTTCTCTCTGCCAAGGGAGAGGAATGGGATAAAGTGAAAGCTCTGCAGATAGGAGGGGATGACTACATTGTCAAACCTTTCAGTCCTGGAGAACTTATTGCCAGAATGAATGCTGTCCTCCGAAGAACAGGCGGATTAAAAAATGACATGGATTCTATTCAAATTGGAAAGATCACAATTGACAAAAAAGCAAGGAAAGTCTCAGTTGCGGGGAAGCAGGTCACGCTTACTCTTAAAGAATATGAATTGCTTCTATTTTTTATCGAACATAAAAGCCAGGCATTAAGCAGGGAGCAGCTGCTTGAATATATATGGGGCATTGATTATACAGGAAGTTTAAGAACTGTGGATACTCATATTAAAACGCTGAGAATGAAGCTGGGGGTCGGGGACTATATCCAAACAGTCTGGGGAGTAGGCTATAAATTCGAGGTGCCAGGTGAATGAAATTCCTGACCAATAGCCTGGCCAAAAAAATGTGGCTGACAGTGACAGCCGCGATTATCATTACAATCTTATACTCCTATTTTTTATCTTATTTATTTTATGAAAAAATTTATGTGGAAAATGTAAGGGAATCCCTGCTGACTGAAGGGAGGAGCCTTTCGTCAGAGTACGAGGGGGGTCCATTGACAGAGGATCTCAGGGGAAAAATCGATTGGTATAATTCAAAATCAGAAACAGAGGTTTTTATTGTCAGTAATCCCAGAGAGCTTAGCGCCTGTCTGCCTTTTGAAATTGACTATCAGACACTAATAGGTGAAGAAGAACGTGAAGAGCTGCTTAAAGGCAATGCAGTTGAAAAATTGGGCTATGAAAAAAGGTTCGACCGAAAGATTATGGGTGTCATTATTCCGCTTCTCGATGATAATCGGCTGCAGGGCATAATATATTTATATGTTCCTCTTGTAAAAATTTCAGAGATTACCCAGGATTTTACGTATCTTTGGTTTGCAGCCGCAATGGTTTTTACGGTTATCAGCATCATTTTAGGTACCATCCTGGTTAAAAAACTGACAAAGCCTCTAATGGATATGAAGGCTGCAGCAGACCATGTATCAAAGGGACACTATGATATTACTTTAAACATTGATTCCAAGGACGAAATAGGCCAGCTGGCAAATGCTTTTAACCATATGTCTTCATCCATACAAAAAGAAGACGAAAAGAAAAAGGATTTTCTGGCAAACGTATCGCATGAGTTAAGAACCCCCATTAGCTATGTAAAGGGCTACAGTGAAGCACTCATTTCCGAGATGGCAGAATCTGAGGAGGACAGGCAAAAATATTTGCAGCTGATACTTAGAGAGTCAAAAAGGATGGAACGTTTGGTGGGAGACCTGCTTGATTTATCTAAACTTGAATCCGACGAATATAAACTTGAAAAAATGCCGCTGCCGCTGGGACAGCTTATAGAGGATGCTATTGAAAAATACAAGCCTATCCTCCGTGAAAAAAATTTGGATTTACAATACCGCCTGGATCCTGAAGTAATCGTCAATGGGGATGAAGGCAGGATTGAGCAGGTTATCCAAAATATTATGGACAATTCAATTCGGTATACAGCCGAAGGCAGAATCATGATCCGTTTATCTCAAGAGAAAGATAAATGCGTGATTGAAATAGAGGATACAGGGATAGGGATTTCTGAAGAACATTTAAGCAAAATTAAACAAAGGTTTTATAGAGTGAATAAAGGCAGAACGAGATCAGATGGCGGCACAGGCCTTGGTCTTGCGATTGCAGAAAAGCTAGTCAAGCTCCATCAAGGTGAGCTGACTGTTTTAAGTGAATTAAATAAGGGGACGACGGTTAGAATCGTGCTGCCGCTGTTCGAAATAAGGTAAGATAAAGGAGATTATGATGAAGAAGCTATTAAATATTTGGCTCCCAGTAATGATCATGGTAAGCCTGACAGCCTGCAGCAATAATAATGCAGCTGAGGAAGAACCGCAATTCCTGGAAGTCGATTTATCCATTAATCCTGAAAAAGCAAAAGCAAATGAGCCGGTAGTTTTTGAAGCAAAAGTTACATATGGGGAAGAAGAGGTTACAGATGCTGATGAAGTAAAGTTTGAAATCTGGAGAGCGAATGCTGAAGAACATGAAAAAATTCTAGTTGAACATGCGGAAAACGGGATTTATCGTCTGGAGAAAAGCTTTGAGGAAGAAGGAACCTACTATATATATTCACATGTAACGGCTCGAAGGATGCATAATATGCCTAAAAAAGAATTTGTTATTGGCCAGCCGAGTAAACCTGAAGAAGAATCAGGCAGCCCGGAAATGGAAACTAAGGATGAGAGTGGTTATGGCAGCCAGTAAAAAGCAGCAATGGCTGCTTTTTGTTTTGGATCTGTGAAATTCTCCAAAAACTTTTCCTTTAAGGGTATAAATACCCAAATTCGGGTACATATACCTACAACAATTGTTACACTGGTGTAATAAAAGTAAAGAATAGTATCAGACTAAAAACCTGTCAATAGCGATGTTTTAGTATATAAATGGCATTTGTTCAGAGCGGCTTCCACTAAAGAGAAAAAAATCCAGACATTTGAATACCCATTTATGAATAACCCTAAACCTTTTAATATAAGGATTTATGAAAAGTTGTAACTCTATTTTTACTAGTTTCAAAGTCTCTTAGGTGAGCTGAAATCAGGTATTTGTAAAATCTGTCCAAAAATATTACGAAAAACCCTGTGTTATGATGATTGTGCAAGTCACACAGCACCACACACCAAAGAAAAAACAAACACAGGGAGGATTTATATATATGAATAAGAAAGTTATTTACTCAGTAGCAGCGGCAGCAGCATTACTAGTATCAGCACCAGGAGCTAACCAAGCGGACGCAGCTTCAAATTGTCCTACTCCTGAGCAAGCTAAAAAAATTCAAATCTCTCAATCTGGCAACCTAAGCCAGGAGCAGATTAATAACATTCTTCAAAAATACCTTAAAAACTACAATATTAATTGGGGAAATGTTCAAGTAAATAAACAGGATGCTCAGAAGCCGGCAGCTCCAGCAGCTCCAGCAGCACAGCCTGCAAAAGCACAAGAAACAGCAAAAGCTCCAGCAAAAGCTCCAGCACAGCAGCAAGCACCTGCTGAACAGACAAAAGAAGCAGCACCTGCAACTTCTGAAGTAAGTGCTTACGAGAAGAAAGTACTTGAATTAACTAACCAGGAACGTGCAAAAGCAGGAGTGCCTGCACTTAAATTGGATGTTGAATTAAGCAAAGTTGCTCGTGAAAAATCACGTGATATGCAGTCTAAAGGATATTTTGACCATAACAGCCCAACTTACGGTTCACCATTTGATATGATGAAGCAATTCGGCATCTCATACACTTCAGCAGGCGAAAACATTGCTATGGGCCAGCAGTCTCCTGAAGAAGTTGTACAAGCTTGGATGAATAGTGAAGGCCACCGTAAAAACATCATGAATGCAAACTTCACGCACCTTGGTGTTGGCCATGTTGCTGACGGTAACTACTGGACTCAAATGTTCATTGGAAAATAATATGTGATTGAGTGAAAGGCAGCCTCTTTAGGCTGTCTTTTTATTTGTTTTTGCATTGTCATCTGAATTCCGTTTTTTTCCTTGCGATTCAATATAGTATCTGCTTCGCCTCTATGTATGTATTCAATCATTCATAGGAACATTAGTAAAAGACACTAAAATCAGAATCAACAGGTGATTTCAATGGATATTAGAAAAGGAACAAGAGACGATTTGAAAAAAATTATGGATATCGTCCAGCAGACTGTTAACATTATGGAATCCGAGGGGAATGACCAATGGAACCGGACTTATCCCCAGGATCAGGATTTTTTAGCTGATGTTGAAGCAGGCAATTTGTATACGGCCATATATGATGGAAAAGTTGCAGGTTCCATTACTGTCGATCAAACCCAGGCAAAGGAATATATAAATGCCTCGTGGAGAAAGGATGAGCCATGTTTTGTATTTCACCGTCTGGCAGTAGATCCTGAGATCAGAGGCGAGGGAATTGCGAGCAAGTTAATTATATTTGCTGAAGAACATGCAGTCAGCAAAGGGATTCTGTATATGAGAACAGATACATACTCTCTGAATAAAAAGGCTCAAAGATTATTTGAAAAAAACGGATATGTCAATACAGGTACAATCTATATGGATAGGGACAACCCTTTTTATTGTTATGATAAACTGCTGGATTAAAGCTTTTCTTCACTCTTTACAAAAATGGGTATTATTTCTTTCTCTTCGAATAAGATGGGAAGAGAAATGGAAAGTATTCCATTTTCGAATGACGATTCTATCGAATATTTATCAACAGGCATAGGGAGGGTCAGCACTTTTTCAAAAGATCTGCTATGTCTTTCTTTCAGAAAATAGCGCAAGTGCTGATGAAATGATGAACATTTTCCTTTAATAATTAGTTCATTTTGTACGAGAGATACTTTAATGTCATTTTTGCATACACCGGGGAGCTCAGCTTCAATTTTGATATTCCCATTGTACTCATACATGTCACATCGCGGATAAATATTCTGATTCGATAAAAAGCGATTGATTTTTTCCTGCTCCAGTCCTGAAAAGGAATGTTTTTTATTGTGGCTGGAATTTTCAGGGGATACAAAGGTTCCCCAGAAATCCTGGTTCTGATATTGGACGGACATTTTTATTAAATCTTTCCATTTATCCAGCTCCATAAAGATGCCCCCTTTATAATATTTCGGTTACTTCAATTTCTGAATATTGCATATCGACGTTTTTAGGTATTTTTATCTCCATATACCCCTCTTTGCAGCTGGCTGCTGACCCTTTTTTCCTGACAATAGCAGGGAGGGTTATGATATGCTTATCGTCTTTCTCAGGAATATGTTCAATAATCATTTGGTTGGATGTGTGGTAAAGTTTCATTTCTTTTAACCAGTCCTCGTTTTTGACGGGGAATCTCACAAATACATAATCATGTGTTTCAAAGACGGATGCATTCAGTGGTGCAGGATATGGCTGGTGATTAGCTCCGGGGGCTGCTGTATTAAAGCCTTTTATAAAATCTGATGTTCCGGCCATTCCCTGCATATTTTGAGGAAACATTTGCCCCATGATATTTCGAACATATTTATCAATATCCTCCGGTTTCATTTGATGGGGAGGGTTTTTCATGTCTTTATTAAATGGGAAAAGGTTCCATGGAAACATCCTTCTCATCCTTTCCATGCTAAACTGCCGGCAAGGCTAATGCTTCATCACTATGCCATATATTCTATGCGGATAGACGCCTATCCGTTAATAATGGATCTTTAAGTTTTGCACAGCCCAGTTGAAGAAGGTGAAAAAAACTTCTTATTATTTGCATTAATACACTGTAATTACTAGTATATTGGTATTGATGTATATAAAATTTATTAAATACTGAGGGGTAATTTTGTGAGAAATAAAGCAGCTTTAATCACGGGAGGAGCAACAGGGATCGGAAAAAGAACGGCGCATGTGCTTGCCGCTAAAGGCATCGATCTGGTGATCAATTACCGTAACAGTCAAAAGGAAGCTGTCTCATTATGCGGGGAACTGACCAAAATGCATGGAACTAAAAATATTGCACTGCAGGGAGATATTTCTATACCGGCGGATTGTGTAAAGATGTCAGAAGCTGCTTTGAATGAATTCCCAGTCATCGATATAGTCATTCATAATGCCGGCCCTTATGTACATGAAAGAAAAGAGATGCTGGATTATACCTTCGAACAATGGAATTATCTGATTAATGGTAATTTAAATGCGGTATTTTATTTATCCAAGCTGTTTATCCCGAAAATGCGGGAAAATGAATGGGGAAGGATTATTACGATTGGCTTTGATCGTGTTGAATCAGCTTCCGGCTGGATATACCGTTCCGCTTTTGCCGCTGCAAAAACGGGTGCAGCATCTTTGACGAAATCCATCGCAATTGAAGAGGCCGGGAATGGAATTACTGCAAATATGGTTTGTCCGGGGGATATAACCGGTGAATGGAAGGAAAAAAATATCGAAGAAGCTGCTGAGGTTCAGGAAAATGCATCACCAGTGGGAAGACCGGGAACAGGTGAGGATATTGCCCGTGTAATCAGCTTTCTGACCGATGAGAAATCCGATTTTATTACAGGCAGCATTATCCCGGTTACAGGGGGCAAAGACGTCCTGGGGAAAATTTATCAGGTGTAAATTTATAAAAAAGGCAGAAGAACTGGATTCTTCTGCCTTTTTTTATACTTCCATGGATGCTGGGTACTTTTTGTTTTGCAGATAAATCAGCCGGCTTGTTAAGGTAATGGCGCCAGCTGCAAGTCCTGTAATTAAGCCGATCCAATAGCCATATGCCCCCCAGTTCGTGTTAATGGCTAGATAATAGCCAAAGGGCAGCCCGATGACCCAATAAGAAATAAGTGACATAATGAAGGTGACATTCACATCCTTATATCCCCGCAGCGCTCCCTGGACAGGAGCCTGAATGGCATCTGAAAGCTGAAAGAACATGGCATAAATTAAAAAATTGACCGTTAATTTTAAAACATCACCGTCTTTTGTATAAATAGATGCAACTTCTTTTGAGAAAGCCAAAAGGATAGCTGCACAAATTAATGCCATAATTACGGCAATGCCCACCCCGATCCAGCTGTACTCTTTAGCGTCCCTATATCTTGCAGCCCCCGCTTCAAATCCTACAACTATTGTTAATGCCATTGAGATGCTGAGCGGTATCATATAAAGAAGCGATGCAAAATTGAGGGCAATCTGATGAGCTGCGATAACGGCAGTTTCGAATGTGCTCATTAATAAAGTAACTGCTGAGAAAATGCTTGTTTCGAAAAAAATCGATAAGCCAATCGGGATGCCAATCATAAGAATTTCTCTCCATTTGCCGATTGAAAAAGCATGTAAATTCCTAAAAATACCATAATTTGAGAATGGAGAGTTTTTATGAATAATAAAAAAGGAAATGAGCATGATCAGCCAGTAAGTAATAGAAGAAGCATAACCTGCACCTGCTCCTCCGAGTTCCGGAAATCCCCATTTTCCAAATATAAGCATATAGTTAAACACAGCATTGATTGGCAGTGAAAGAAGAGTAATGATCATACTCACCCTAGTCTTTCCAAGAGCGTCAATAAACGATCTTAATACATTATAGACAAACAGGGGAATCAATCCTGTGCTTAAGGCTGCAAGGTAGTTGAAAGCTGTGTCCTGGACCCTGTTTTCGAGATTCATTCCACTTAAGATTGGATTTAAGGAGAGTGCTCCTCCGGCAAATACAAGGACGGCCATAATGATGGATAGATAAACACCTTGAATGACAGAAAAAGCAACATCCTCACTCTGTTTCTTTGCTCCCACCAAATGGGACACGATCGGTGTAACAGCAAGGAGTATGCCGCTGAGACCGGTGAACACAGGAACCCAAAGTGAGGATCCAATCGCTACACCTGCCAGGTCCTGTGAATTATAGCGGCCGGTCATTAAAGTATCAATAAATGTCATGGAGTACATCGCCAGCTGTGTTACTAATATTGGAATTAAAATCACCAGCAGCTGATGCAGCTTTTGTTTTTTGCTGTATGTCTGATTCATAAATCTTTCCTCTTTCTTTAAAGTGACTAGAGAATTATATCATACTCTAAAGAAAGGCCGGAGCAACTCAGGCCTTTTTTACCTGGAAAAACAGTTAAAGAGATCTGAACAAATCAAGAAAACAAAATGTTTCAATTATGTGAACTTTTGAATAACGAGAATAAAAATCCTTCCATCGGCGAATATAAATATTAAAAGCAGCCATTTCCAAAACTCGACTTGAAGGAGGCAGAAAGATGAGCTTCAATATTAATAGGATTAATCCAAATCAGACTCAAGTTTCATTTGTGGACGGGCGTTTTGAAACACTTACAAATGAAGAGCTGGATGAATTGCTGTCCCAGTACGGAATTAGAGAAAAAACAGATGAACCGGAATCCAATATTATCAATTGAAAGAATAATAAAAAGCACTTGCCTCTATGCAAGTGCTTTGCGTTTTTATTAAGCCTCCAGTAATTGGGACGATTCTTGGACTGCTGCTCCATGACGCATTACATGAAGAGTATATAGATCTTTCGGGATCTCATATAAATTGTAAATATTTCCATTTGCATTCAGCTGATCATAAACAGACTTTCTCGTTTCATTTGCAAGGATGACATAAGGAAGCTTTTCTGCAGCTTTTTGCGAGCGGATATTTTCCTTGCGGATCCGCATAAAGATTGTTTCAATGCCAGTTTCAAAAAAGAGCTCTTCAAAGAAAGCATCTTTCGCTAATTTGTTATAGCCCTTGCCATGATAGGGCTTGCCAAGCCATGTGCCTAAGAAGCCGGCATTTTCCTGGATGTCATACAAATTGATCGTCCCAATCGGAGCGCCCCATTCATCAAGAATTGTGCGTGAAATCAATTCACCGCGTTCTTCTGCTTCGATTGTCTGCTTTGTAATAAACATAAACTCATCATAACAATTGGCTTTTTGGCGAACAAAAGGGAAGACATCAGGGTGCGTCATCAAATCAAATAAAGCATGGCAGTCGTGAAGATCACGTTTCTTGAGCATAGGATATCCCTCCAATTGAGGGCAGTCCTACTCCATGCCAAATAGAGCCTTCGGTCCACCCTCGAAATTTTTTATTATGCTGCTAAAAAATTTCGGGGTGGGAATCGAACCCACTAGAACCAGATAACTGGTGGCGCACCATTTGCCTTCCCTATTACTATCGTTTCCGATATTAGATTGTAATCATTAAGAAGCAAAATTTTCACTTCACTTTAGGTATAATACTAAAAAAAAATCAAAAAGGAAATAGGTTTTTTGATTATTTTTTTTGCGATTTTATGTCAAATTACACCAGCGATATTCGACACGGTTTCACGATTCCCTATACACAAAATTTCCGCCTATCATAGTCCATTTCGGCTTGGAAAGAAAGTGAAATGGGTGATGATTCCACAATACTAAATCGGCATCTTTTCCTTCCTCGATGCTCCCAAGCTGATTATCGATCCTGAGGTTTTTTGCAGGCAGAATGGTGATTCCTTCTAAGGCCTTTTGTTCGGAAAGGCCCTCCCGGACTGCAATAGCTGCACACATATTTAAATACTGCACAGGTGTGTAGGGATGATCTGTAGTGATGGAAACTTCAACACCATGCTCTGTCAGCTGCTGATACGTTTTCCAGGTTTTGTTTTTCAGCTCCACTTTGGATCTTCTTGTTAAAGTGGGCCCGACTGATACCTTTAAGTTCAGCCCTTCCAATTCTTCCGCAATTAAATGGCCTTCTGTACAATGTTCGATCCGAAGATCCAGATTGAATTCTTCTGCAAAGCGGATGGCAGAAATAATATCATCTGCCCTATGCGCGTGAATCCTGACGGGAATTTCTCTTTTAAGTGCTTTTACAAGCGGTGCAAACCTTAAAGAGTCAGGGGTATCGCACTGTATAGCTTCATAAAAGGCTTCCCTCAGCATTCCCATGATCCCCATTCTTGTAATAGAATCCTTGTTGCCATGACTGTGAATCCGTTTTGGATTTTCTCCAAGGGCAATCTTAAGTCCGGCTGTTTCCTGGATAATCATTTTGCTGATATTTTTTCCTGCAGTCTTAATAACAGAAGTAGTTCCCCCAATTACGTTGGCGCTGCCTGGCATGATATGGGCAGTTGTTATGCCATATTTCACAGCATCGGTAAAAGCGGGATCAAGAGGATATACTCCATCCATCGCTCGAATGTGCGGGCTCAGCGGTTCAATTGTTTCGTTGGCATCATTGCCTGCCCATCCGGTGCCTTCATCATAAAGACCCAAGTGAGTATGAACATCAATGAAGCCTGGAAGCAGGTGGTGGCTATGGCAGTCAATAATTTTTACATTTGAATCAGACTTTAAGTTCTTGCCGGTCTTTAAAATCTTTCCGTTTTCTACTATTACATCTCCATGGAAAGTAGGGGAAGTAACAGGGTAAATGATTGCATTTTTTAATAAAATTTTCATCACATGATCTCGTCCTTTGATCCTGTAGTATTTGCTTTATTTTACAAAAATGATAAGAAAGGGTGAACATTTTCTGTTTGAACAAATAAAAAAAGTGTAAAATGATCATTCTACACTTTTGAGTAATAAGCTAATTTAGGTTATATTAACTTTTCCGCGTTTTGTAAAAAAAATAATACACTCCCGAACCCAACGCGATGACTATTATCGGCAATATAAATGGTTTTGCATATTCTTTGATGTCTCTCCAGTGGTCACCAAGTTCCATTCCCAATAATAAAAAGAGGACCGTCCATGGCACCATGGCAGCTATGGTGTAAACAGTAAAGACCGATAATGGCATTTTGGCTATTCCTGCAGGGATGGATATGGCGTGCCGTATTACAGGTATAAATCTTGCAGTGAAGATTACTCCTGTTCCATACTTTTCGAACCATTTCTCCGATGCATCCAAATGTTTTCTTTGAATCAGCAAATATTTTCCATATTTATCAAGTACAGGCCTTCCGCCATACGCGCCAAGCCAGTAAAGAAACAGCTGGGCAAATGTTCCGCCTGCAATCCCTGCAAGGAGGGCTCCTATAAAATGGATGTCACCGGTGCTGACTAAGAAGCCGCCATAGCTCAGGACAATTTCGCTTGGTATCACCTCAACCATTAAACCAAGTGCAATGCCGGCATAACCCAGCTGGGAAAGTATTTCAAAAATGCGGGCAATGATCTCTTCCATACTGATACCTCCCCATTAGAAATTTAAAAAATCCCGGTCATTTGCAGGAATATAATGGTGAACCCTAATAACCAAACGTATACAGCAAATATCTTCAAGGATTTTCGTTTTAGGAAATTTATCATCCAAACGACTGCTGCATAGCCAAAGAGTGCTGATGACAAAGTTGCCATTAACATACTGCCAAGGGTTATGGCTTCTGTGTGACCGGACATCAATTCTCCAAATTGCATGACAATGCCGCCTGCGATGGCCGGAATGGATAGCAGAAAGGAAAAATAAGCAGCTGTTTCCCTGTCGAGTTTTCGGAACAGGCCTGCTGCAATAGTTAAACCGGACCTGGAGACTGCCGGAAAGATGGCAGCTGCCTGAAAAGTGCCGATAAACAGAGCATCTCCGTATGTGATGCGGTCCATCTTTTTTGCACCTTTCTTAACACCATCAGCAATCCAGAGTATGAACCCGGTAAATAGAAATTCCCAGCCGATTGTAACACCGGATTTTGAAATTGAATCAAACATGTCACTCAGCAGGAGCCCAACGATTACGGCTGGAATCGTCCCGACTATCAGAAGCATCGACAGCTTGCCGAATGGCTTCTTTACAATTTGAAGCAATTCATTTTTGTAAACGACAAGGACTGCCAGTAAAGTTCCTATATGCAGCATTGTATCAAGGAAGAGGCCTGCTTCATCAAGCCCAAATAGATGTCTCCCCAGATATAAATGTCCTGTACTGGATATAGGCAGGAACTCGGTAAGTCCCTGGATGATCCCCAGAATGAATGCCTCCAGCTTTGACATCATCTATATATCACCTTCCTAAGCAGGTATGAGAATTAGGCAAAGTCATGGCGCAATGCCTGTCTTTAACATTTGTATTCAAGTTGTCCCAATCAAGAACTTGAAATTAAGGTTTTACGGATTTTGGGGAAGGGCGCAAAAATTAAAAAATACATGAAACCTTTAAAAATGAATAACGTAAATAATATAGAAGAAAGCATAATATATTGAGGATTATTAGGAGGAAACAGAATGAATGATTATAAAATGCCTTCCAATGATGAAAGGCTTTTAGCAGCAGCCATCTATGTAACCAGCTTTTTTACAGCTTTTATCGGACCGCTTATCATTTGGCTTTTAAAAAAGAATGACTCTGAGTTTGTAGATTATCATGGCAAGGAATATTTAAACTTTTTAATTTCCTATACAATTTACAGTGCGATCAGCGTAGTGCTAATGATCATCTTAATTGGGATGATTACTATTTGGATCGTGGGAATCCTTGCTTTTATTTTCACGATAGTAGCTGCAGTCAAAGCTTATGAGGGCAAGGAGTACAGAATACCTTTAGTTTTCAGGATTTTAAAGTAATTAAACAGAGTCCAGGGCCGTTGCCACTGGGCTTTTTTTAATGGATAATTAATTCTGCAGAGCTTTTAGTTATAAAGTACACGGGGTGATGTAATGAATAGACTTGATAACAAACAAAGGATGCTCAAGCTTAGGGATATTCTAAGAGAGCAGACAGATGAAGAAAATGAATATACACTGGACGATATAACTGAATGCTTTAAAAAGGAATATGGACCGGATGTGAAATTAAACAAAAACTCACTAAGGGACGATATTGAACACCTGATTGAAGCAAAATTCGATATTACCATCAACCAGGAAAAAGAGGGGATGCCGAAGTTCTACAGCCATCAATACCGTCTATTCGAGCTTTATGAATTGCGTATGCTGATTGATGCTGTTGCTTCTGCACGCTTCATCACGAAAGAGGAGACGAAACAGCTGATCCGGAAAATTAAAAAGCTGACAAGCATTCATCATGCCAAAAAGCTGCATAATGAAATTTTGATCGATTCCTCTGTAAAAAGTGAAAGTAAACTGGTTCGGCTGGCTATCAATGATTTGCATGAAGCCATTTCTGAGCGGAGAATCGTCTCATTTCAATATGGGAGATATAATCTCAACAAGGAATTTGTTTTAAGCCACAATGGAGGGCAATACAGGGTCAAGCCGCTGGCGCTCACCTGGGTAAATGATTTTTATTATTTAATAGCCTATTACTTTGCTAAAGAAGAAATCCGCCATTATCGAATTGACCGTCTGCGCAATGTAAATATAACGGAGGAACAGTTCGCATATAAACCCTTTGATGTATCCAGGTATGTGAGCTCAACCTTTCATATGTATGCCGGCTCTGAAGAGTGGATAAAAATCCGGTTCCATAACGATCTGATCAACGTAATAATTGATAAATTCGGGCGGGATGCAGACATTAGAAAGCTTGATGAAAACCATTTCGTTTTAACAGCAAAAGCTATTGTGAGTGATGGTCTTGTCAAATGGCTCCTTAACTGGGGTAACCAGGCGAAGGTACTCTCGCCGTCCTCGCTCATTGATCAAGTAACAAACGAAATCCGCAATATGATGTCTGTTTATGAAAAAGTAACGGATTAACCCCTTCTTTATTCTATTAAACTTTGAAGCGCTCCATTATTGGGGTGTTTTTTTTGTTTAAAAACAATTGAATTCATACTGAACGTTTTATGAACTTGCACGTCATATGAATGACATAACAAATAAGGGAGGACATCATAATGGAGTTTTTAGAAAGCATTAACTGGGCAATCCTTGCACCAATTATCATTATTCAGCTTATTTTAATGACCGCTGCAATTATTGACCTGGTAAAAATAGAAAAACCAAATGGGCCAAAATGGGTATGGGCTCTTGTCATTTTATTTATAAACCTGCTTGGGCCAATTATTTATTTTGTTTTCGGAAGGAGAAGCTGAAAATGCCGGTTGTAAGCATAAGGAACCTTAAAAAGCAGTTCCAGGACCAGGAAGTAATAAAAGGTTTGGACTTCCAATTGTCTGAAGGAAAATGTATTGCCCTTCTGGGAGCAAACGGGGCAGGAAAAACAACCACACTCAAAATGCTGGCCGGCCTGATGAAGCCAGATTCCGGCTCGATCGTGTTTGAAGGGGGAGAATTAACGGATTTCCGAAAACTAATAGGCTATCTTCCTCAATTTCCCGTTTTTTATGAATGGATGACAGGTAAGGAATTTCTTGAATATGCCGGCCAGCTTACTGGACTATCGAAAGCAGCGGCCAAAGACAGAGCAGAGGAGCTTCTTGAACTTACAGGCATAGCTGATGCAAAGAATCGCCGTATAGGAAAATATTCAGGAGGCATGAAGCAGCGGCTTGGCATCGCTCAGGCTATAATCCATCGTCCGAAGCTCGTCATGCTAGATGAACCAGTTTCTGCCCTTGATCCCTTTGGACGCAGAGAAGTGCTGGAAATGATGGATAAGCTGAAAAAAGAAACTGCCATCCTGTTTTCAACACATATCTTAAATGATGCCGAAGAAATATGTGATGAAATACTATTTCTCCATAATGGTGAACTGGTTGAGTCTGGAACAATGGCAGACCTGAGAGCTAAACATCAGCAGGCAAAGATTGACTTAGCTTTTAAGCAGAATACTCCGCAATTTGCCGAAGAATTATCTCTGCTTCAGCCTGTTTCTTCAATGAAATTGGATGGAGAGTGTGCGAGTTTTTTGGTTGAGGATATAGAATATGCCAGAAAACTATTTTTAACTGAGATTATGAAACGGAACTTGCCGCTGGTTAAGTTTGAAATCAGCAAAACAAGCCTGGAGGATGTCTTCATGAAGGTGGTGCGAAAATGAACCAATGGTTAACTTTATTTAAAAAAGAAATACTTGAAATGTCCAGAAATTACAAATGGATCTGGGTGCCTCTTACTTTTATTCTGATAGCTGTAAAAGAGCCGCTGACATTATATTATATGCCTCAGATTATTGATTCTTTAGGCGGTCTTCCGGAAGGGGCAGTCATCGAGCTTCCAGTTCCTTCTGCAGGTGAAGCACTCGCTGCAAGTCTTAGCCAGTTCAATACGTTTGGTGTGCTTATTATAGTATTAATTACAATGGGGACTATTGCTGGGGAAAGGAAAAGCGGTGTGGCGGGGCTTATACTGGTGAAGCCTGTTTCATACGCCCGGTTTGTAACTTCAAAGTGGGCTGGTTCTATGATTCTCATATGGTTCTCATATTTTTTAGGTTACTTCCTCTCCTGGTACTATGTAGGCATATTGTTTGAATTTATTCCTTTTTCGAATTTTCTCCAATCTTTCTTTGTCTATGGTATCTGGCTTACCCTTATAGTAACTGTAGTAATACTGTTCAATACTTTTATAAAATCTCCTGGTGCGATCGGATTTATCAGTATTGGCATCATAGTCATATTAAGCCTTTTAAGCAGTTCGCTTTCTCATCTGCTGGAGTGGAGTCCGGCCCTTCTGTCTGCTTATACAAATGCTTTTATTATGGGCCGGAATTTCCCGGATGAAGTATTGCCGAGTATCATTGTATCTGTGTTTACAATTATTCTTTCCATGCTTGCATCAATTGCTATTTTTAAAAGAAGGGAACTTGCCTGAATCATGGCATGTTCTTTCTTTTTGGGCATATTTGTATATAGGGAGGTAAATATTTTGGTAGTATAGCTTTAAAAGAATGAGAGGAAGATGAAGGGTGATCAGTGAAGCAGGTCTGGTGCTTGAAGGCGGAGGAATGCGGGGAGTATACACAGCGGGGGTTCTCGAATATTTTCTTGAACAGGACCTCTGCTTTCCTTATGTAATTGGAGTTTCTGCAGGGGCTTGCAATGCAGCTTCATACTTGTCCAAGCAAAAGGGCAGGAATAGAATCGTGAATGTGGATTATGTTACAGATCCCCGATATATCTCATGGCGGAATTACTTTAAATCCCGTCAGTTTTTCGGGATGGATTTTATTTTTGATGAAATACCGAATAAACTTGTCCCATATCACTATGATGAGTTTTATAAAAATGAGTCTGAATTTGTCATTGGAACAACAGATTGCCATACAGGTAAACCGGTGTATTTCAGTAAAAAAGATTACGGCAAAGATATGCTTAAGGTTTTAAAAGCATCCAGTTCCTTGCCTTTTATTGCTCCGGAGGTAGATTTTAATAGTCTGGTCCTCCTTGATGGAGGAATCAGCGACCCTATACCGATTAAAAAAGCCCAGCAAGATGGATTCAAAAAAAATATAGTAATCTTGACAAGAAACAGGGGATATTCCAAGAAGCCATCTAAATTTACTTTTATGGTCAAAAGGAAATATCCGCAATACACTGGGCTTCATAAAGCATTGGCGGAACGCTGCCGGACCTATAATGAGACCCTCCGATATATTGAACAGGAAGAGAAGAATGGAACAGTTCTTGTCATCCAGCCGCAGGAGACATTAACAGTGGGGCGGATGGAACGGAATCCTCAAAAACTGGAAAAGTTATATCTGCAAGGATATGAAGATGCAAGAAAATCCTTTAAGAGGATCAATCAATTTTAGCCAAGCCGTATCTAATAAGATGCGGTTTTTTATTAAGGAAATAGTCTTGTCTTTTCGACAGTGCTGTCGAGGAACAAACAAAGTTTTTCATTAAGGATCAAGCTAATAGACCCAGAAAAACTTAAAAAAATGGTATTTATGTAAGAAAAATGGGTTTTAAGTATTGTTTTCTGCAAAATGACGAAGAAGTATGTCGAAATACAAAGATTGTCGATATCTTTATTTTGAATATAATGAAAATTAGAAAATATAAGGGGGTCTCAATAAAAAATGAATATCAAGAAGGGCATCGTAACGGGTACATTAAGTTTGGCATTAAGTGCCTCAGCGGTTTTTGCGGGTTCTGTCAGCATTGGACAAGCCCAAACGGCTGAAAAGAGTTATTTAGTCGTTTTCAAAGATGAAGCAAAGCTTCCTGCAGGCTATACAGAATTAGTGAGAAAATCTGGAGGACAAGTAGAGAATAAGCTTGACAAATTAGGAGCTGTTGAGGTTTCATCAGAAAATCCTAATTTTCTTAATGAAATCCGGAAGTCTTCCCTGGTATTGTCTGCTGGCGCTGAAAATGTTATTTATCCCGAAGCTCCTGCAGCAGATGCAGATCTTCCATTAGATAATGCTGATTTATATAACAGTCTGCAATGGGATATCAAACAAGTAACGAATGATGGTGCGTCATGGAATCTTCCAGGAGGGACTGGAAAGACAGCTGACGGTAAAGATATCGTTGTTGGTGTAATTGACACAGGTATTGACTATAATCATCCTGATTTAAAAGAGAATTACGCATATGGCAAATCCTTTGTTCCTGGCTACCCAGATCCAATGGATGAAAACAGCCATGGAACCCATGTTGCAGGATCCATTGCAGCGAAAGGAAGAACAATGGGTGTCGGACCTGACTTGAAGGTAGCAGCATACCGTGTATTCGGTCCTGAAGGCGGCGCAGCGACTTCCCATATCGCCGAAGCTTTAATAACAGCTGCGGATGACAATGTGGATGTTGTCAACATGTCTCTTGGCGGCTATGACTGGTTCCAGAATCCCGAATATACAACGAAGGAAACCGTAGCGGACGTGCAAATGTTTAACAGAGCCATCAAATATGCGATTCAAAAAGGTGTTACTGTAGTTGGTTCAGCAGGCAATAACGCTGTTGATTTAAAGAGCCCGGGACAGCTGTCAGGTTCTGATAACGGTGCAACACACAGAAGCCCCAGCAGTCAATTGATGATTCGTGTATCTGCGGGAGGCGCTTTAAAGAATCTTGCTTTCTATTCCAATTACGGTGTCGGCAAAATTGATGTCATGGCACCTGGCGGAGACTTGGGACCAAACTATGATCCAAATACTGGAGCTGGCAGAGACAATACTTATTTAGCATTAGCAACAATCCCAGGCGGCGGGTATGGGTATAAAGGCGGGACTTCTATGGCTGCTCCGAAAGTTGCGGCACTGGCTGGTGTTATCATCGCGAAACATGGGAAAGACCAAATCTCTCCTGCACAAGTAAAGCAGATCATTCAATCTTCATCAGAAGATATCTTTAAGCCTGGATACGACGAACAATCTGGCCATGGGCTAATTAATGCAGTTAATGCTTTAAAATAATTCCATCAAACGAGCTGGCGGAAAGTGTCCGTCAGCTTTTTTATTTGAAGGAAAATCAGCGAATAAAGATGTTAACAAAAAACTCAAACAGACTACCTGCAGATGCTGTAATATGTACCTTTATAAAATCCTGCCAAAAATTCATTTTTTTTGGAACTATTTAATAGAATATAGAGAAATACATATAGCGGGGGAGACATACTGATGAATATCCAGCAATATTACCGGAAAACAGCTGACATCTCAATAAATGCAAGCCTTGCCGCACTTGTACCTCCATTTTTCTTTCTATTGGTTTTAATAAATGAATCTCCACGGACTAATTTAATCCTTTTTCTAATCCCTTTCATCATTTATAGTTTTCTGTGCCATCAAATTCACTTGCTGAATAAGCAAAGGGCGGACGAGATTGTGGAGAGAAATTCCAAGAAAAGCAGACAAGCCTTGCTATGCCAGTCAAATTTGATGATCGCTTTTATGCCTGCTCCTTCCCTTAGAATGGTGCTTTTTGATCCGGAAGGAAGGCAGGTTGGTGAAATCAGGGATATGAAAATGTGGAAGTTTCGATGGTTCTTGCCTTATTATTTGGACCGGCTTTTTCCAAGAAGGCTGGAAATCTATGATCATTACGATAATCTGGAGGCATCAATCCTAATCGCTAAAAAGGGCATAGATATTTCGTTTGCGAAAGACTCCTGCAAAGAAACAATAATTAATAAAAAAGATGGATCCAAACTGGTATATGAGAATGGCTGTGATCGATATTCGATTGCTAAAACCTTTTTCCATACGGATTTTCAAGTTCTTGATGAGAAATCAAAAAGGATTGCACGTCTTCGCAAAGGATGGATGCCGCTTGAATGGGGGCAGCAGTTTAGGGACCCCAATACACCTGTACTTTCCTTTGATGAGAGTCTGACAGCAAAAGAAAAGCTTAGAATTTATGCCATTTTTGCGACACTTTTTCTTTACCGCAATCACTAAAACAGAGTGCACATTTATAGATTCTATATTCCCCATATAGTATGATAAGTTCAGCTAAAATATAGGGATAACAGTATAGAGGTGTTGGAATGAAAAAGTTTCTACTCGCAGCAGCAGTTATTGTCCTTTTGCTGTTTATTGTCGACAAAACAATTCTTAAGGAAAAAGGGGTAGTAGAGCAAGCCGGACAAATGCAGAAATACGATAAAATGGATGATCCTGAAGATTTGCCTGTTGGTCTGGAGAAAGGAAATCTTGCTCCGGATTTTGAACTGACAGATATGGAAGGAAGCCCAGTAAAACTCTCCGACTACAGGGGCAAGGCAGTGCTTTTGAATTTCTGGGCAAGCTGGTGTCCTCCTTGCCGTGCGGAAATGCCGCATATGGAGAAGCTGTATAACAAGTATAAAGATGAAAATTTCGATATTCTTGCCGTTAATCTCACAAACACAGAAAAAAATAGCGGTGACGCAGAGAAATTCGTAAAAGAGCTGGGGCTGACTTTTACAATTCCTATGGATGTAAAAGGAGAGGCGGGCTCTGACTATAATATAATGGCTTATCCCACAAGCTATTTTATTGATTCTGATGGTGTTATTAGAGAGAAAGTTTTGGGAGCTTTAAATGAAGAGTATATGGAGAAGGAGATTAAAAAGCTTCCTTAAATAAAACCGGAGAGCCATTTTAGCTCTCCGGTTTTATTTCTGTAATCATATTCTGGTGCAGACGATTAATGATTACTCTTTTTCGGTATAGCATACTGCCTGCTTCGGCAATATCATTTACGGCTGAGCGATTTATGAAAGCCCCAAACAGCAGTCCGGCTATCGGGATCAATTGGAAAAGTTTTTTCCAGCCAATTTGATCTCTGTAAGAAAACACAACTTCTCTCCATCCCTGAAGCTCTGAAACGACTTCCCTTTTTTGTCCGTCTTCTTTAGAACCAAACATGGAAAGCTGCTGCAGAATGGCTTTTTTTCCTACAATGTCACTGGAAACAAATTGCAGAATTTTTACGATGAACATTCTTTCATTCTTATCAGCTGGATCAAAGCCATAGCAAATCGCGATATCCTGCAGGGTTTTTAGCTGAATGCCAAGGAGAAGCGGGATATCAATCGTCAGGGTGAAAATCCCTCCCACCCCAGTACTCGCACCTTGCAATGCAGCGGTTCTTTTGCGGTTTGAGCTTAGCTTTTCGGCGGCTTCATTCATCTTTGATATGGGCAGGGCTTCTACATCCTGTAAGGTATGAATATTTTGTTCAGGATAATAATTCTTTAAGGCCGAAGCTGAACTTAAATATCTTCCTCCTGATTGAATATATGTGCCAAGCTCATCAAGAATCACTCCAACTTTTTTTTGTATGAACTCCGGTGTGAATCTATCAATAAGCTTAAAAGGGAGTCTTCCCAGCTTCTCCCAAAACCATAAATCACCTTGGTCTTTTTCCCATTCTTCACATTTTTTTAATTCATTTATTAGATGTTCTCTTGGTTCAATCATATTTAAAGTCCTCTCCTTCTTATATAATTAACTATACGGCTGTTTAAAGCAAAAGTTTCAATTCTTTCACAAGCAATTCTCTTTGTATATTCCGACTATTCATGGTAAGATTCTTATAATAGAATAGGATTTCCTTCGGGGCAGGGTGAAATTCCCAACCGGCGGTGATGAGGGTACGCCCTCTTAGTCCGTGACCCGGTTTTATTAGTAGAGATGCTTTTCTAATAAAAGCGGTGGATTTGGTGAAACTCCAAAGCCGACAGTGAAAGTCTGGATGGGAGAAGGAATGATTATAGTACTGCGTTCAAAAAAACCTTTTTTAAACGCTTATTTTGTCATGTGATTTTGCCCCGTTTCGCCTAGCTGGTGTACGGGGTTTTGCCGTTTCAAACTTAATCTGGAGAAATTGTAAGGGAAGGAGGAATCAGATAATTTGAACCATCAGGAATATATGAAGTTAGCCATCAGCCTGGCAGCGGCCACTAAAGGCCAAACCAGTCCTAACCCGCAGGTGGGTGCGGTTGTTGTTAAAAATGGTGAAATTCTGGGGATGGGTGCTCACCTGAAAGCAGGAACTCACCATGCTGAAGTCCATGCGATTGCTGCAGCTGGCGATAAGGCTAAGGGCGCTGATATTTATGTCACGCTTGAGCCATGCAGCCATTTTGGCAGGACTCCGCCATGCGCAGACTTAATCATTAATTCAGGAATTAATAGGGTTTTTATTGCTTCTGCCGATCCAAATCCTCTTGTTTCCGGCAAAGGAATTGAAAGGATGCAGGATGCCGGGATTGAAGTAGTGACCGGCTTATTGAAGGAGGAAGCAGATGCCCTAAACGAACCATTTTTCCATTTAATAAAAACAAAGACACCATATGTAACCATTAAAGCAGCCTCATCATTTGATGGGAAAACAGCTGCAAAAACCGGTGACAGCAAATGGATTACCTCTCCAGAATCCAGGCAGGATGTACATCGGCTACGGCATGAACATGACGCAATACTTACAGGCGTAAATACGATCATTCACGATAATCCCCTTTTAACCGCCAGACTGCCCCAAGGCGGAAAAAATCCCATTCGAGTTGTATTAGATACAAATCTGAGAATTCCGGCAGACGCAAATGTCATCCGAGATCAATCTGTAAAGACCATAATTTTTACCGGTTGCGAAATAGATCGGTCAAAGGCAGAAGAGATAAAGAAGTATGATGCTGAAGTTTTTTCTTTTCCTGCTAATGAGGTGCCGATTAAAGAAGTATTGAAAAATTTAGGTGAAAGAAATATTATGTCTTTATTTGTTGAAGGCGGATCAGAGGTTCATGCTTCATTTATAAAAAGCGGTTTCTTTCAGCAGATAATCCTTTATGTGGCTCCTAAAATTATTGGTGGCAATAAGGCGATTCCATTTATTGGCGGGGATGGTGCCGACTATGTAAAAGACGCCCCTTTACTGGAATTCACAGAAATTCAAAGGATTGGCGGAGACCTTAGAATTACCGCAAAACCGCTGAGGGAGGCCAGGGAATAATGTTTACTGGAATTATTGAGGAACTGGGAACAGTAAAAAAAGTAGTTCAGCAAGGCAAGGCCATGAAACTGACGATTCAGGCCTCCAAAGTTTTATCAGATGTTCAACTGGGGGACAGCATTTCGGTTAATGGCGTATGCCTTACAGTTACGGAATTTGCGAAAAATGAATTTTCAGCAGATGTCATGCCTGAAACATTCAAAAGTACTTCGCTTTCTGCCATTAAAGAACGAACAAAAGTTAATCTGGAGAGGGCGATGTCGGCAAATGGCCGCTTTGGAGGGCATTTTGTGACAGGGCATGTTGATGGAACAGGTCAGATCATAAAAAAATCAGCAAGTGAAAATGCCATTTATATACAAATTTCTGTGCCGCCTGCATTAAGCCATTTGCTTATCATGAAAGGATCAATTGCCGTGGATGGGATTTCCCTGACTGTTTTCGGTAATGAAGACAATACTGTTACTGTCTCAATCATTCCCCACACAGCAAGTGAAACGGTACTCGGCTTCAAAGCAGCGGGAGACATTGTTAACCTCGAGTTCGATATGCTTGCCAAATATCTATATTCCTTCATGAATAGGCAGCAGGAAGCCGCTTCGCCTAAAGAAGGAGTATCAGAGCGATTCCTTAAAGAGAATGGCTTCTTATAATTAGCAAAAGGAGGGTCAATCAAACATGTTCAGTGAAATAAATGAGGCATTAGAAGATTTAAAAGCAGGAAAAGTCATCATTGTCTGTGATGATGAAGACAGGGAAAATGAAGGTGATTTCCTGGCAATCGCGGAATATGCGAAACCCGATACAATCAACTTTATGGCCAAAGAAGGCAGAGGCCTGATCTGTACACCTATCACTGAGGAGCTGGCTGAAAAGCTGGAACTGAATCCAATGGCAGAAGTGAACACTGACAGCCATGGAACAGCTTTCACAGTCAGTATTGACCATGTGAAAACCACTACAGGCATCAGTGCATTTGAGCGTGCTTTCACGATAAAGGAAATGCTTGAGGATGACGCTAAACCTTCAGACTTTTCCAGGCCGGGACATGTTTTTCCCCTAGTGGCGAAAAAGGGTGGAGTCTTAAGGCGTGCAGGCCATACAGAGGCTGCGGTTGATCTGGCTCGCCTTGCCGGTGCTGCACCAGCCGGGATTATCTGTGAAATTATGAAAGATGATGGAACAATGGCGCGAGTGGATGACCTGGAAAAAGTGGCTGAAAAGTTTAACTTAAAAATGATTACTATTCAGCAATTGATAGAGTATCGATTGAAGCATGACTCCATTGTAAAAAGGGAAGTGGAGATACAGCTTCCAACAGAATTTGGAGATTTTAAAGCAGTAGGCTATACAAACACAGTCGATGGAAAAGACCATGTTGCTCTTGTAAAGGGAGAAATCGATGAAAATGACCCCGTATTGCTTCGTGTTCATTCGGAATGTCTGACCGGAGATGTATTCGGGTCTAACCGCTGTGACTGCGGACCGCAGCTTGAAGCAGCATTAGCGCAGATTGAAGAAGAAGGTCGGGGGATCCTTTTATACATGAGACAGGAAGGGCGCGGCATTGGCCTGATCAATAAAATGAAAGCCTATAAGCTGCAGGAAGAGGGCTACGATACCGTTGAAGCAAATCATAAGCTCGGATTTAAGGACGATTTACGCGACTATGGGGTAGGTGCACAAATCCTTAGGGATCTGGGAGTAAAAAAAATGCGCCTGCTAACCAATAATCCCCGCAAAATTGCTGGACTGGGCGGCTACGGGCTGGAGGTATCAGAACGGGTTCCTCTTCAAATGCCTGCCAAATCTGAAAATGAAAATTACTTAAAAACAAAGAAAACAAAACTTGGGCATTTATTACAATTTTAAGGGAGCGATTAGAGATGAAAAAGGTAATCGAAGGACATCTAGTAGGAACAGGATTAAAAATGGCAATTGTAGTGTCGCGTTTTAATGAATTCATTACGGGCAAGCTTTTAAGCGGAGCGGAAGATGCACTCAAGCGCCACGGAGTAAGCGAAGAAGATGTGACAGTTGTGTGGGTTCCTGGAGCATTCGAAATCCCTCTGGCAGCTAAAAAGCTATCCCAATCCGGAAAATATGATGCAGTCATTACACTTGGCACAGTTATCCGCGGAGCAACTCCGCATTTTGATTATGTCAGCGGCGAAGTGGCTAAAGGGGTCTCTGCGACAGCATTGCAAAGCGGTGTCCCTGTTATCTTCGGTGTTCTTACAACGGACACGATTGAACAGGCAATTGAGCGTGCAGGCACCAAAGCCGGAAACAAAGGATGGGAAGCGGCTGTTGGAGCAATTGAAATGGGCAATCTTTATAGACAATTATCCGACGGTGAATAATGTTCCGCATTTTTTACCGGCATGAAAAAATAAGAGGATGCTTCCAGGTGCAACTGTCTTGCCCTGTTGCTATATCTATCAAAATCGGCGGGGAAATTTCCGCCGATTTTTTTAGAAATATATGAGCAGACGTCTGACCTTTCTATTGGCAAGATGAGTTTTTTTTGATAAAATACTGCTTGTGGCTCACCCGTGCTTTTAAGGGATCCCTCTTAACTGAGGGAGATATATGCGGGGAGAGCGGGTAGGGAGAGGGCTAATTTAATAGATAGGTAGTATATATGAATAAGTGGTTTAACCAGCTTTTTCAGCTTGATTCAAATGGAACAACTGTAAAAAGGGAGGTTATGGCTGGGGCAATCGGCTTTTTTACGATTGTTTATATTATCGCAGTTAACTCTCTAATTCTCTCTGAAGCAGGAATTCCGCTGGAAGCAGCCATTTTTGCAACCATTATAACATCGGTTGTCGGCTGTTTGATAATGGGGTTTTGGGCAAATGTACCGATTCTCCTTGTGCCTGGAATGGGAATTAACGCTTTATTTTCCTATACTATGGTCCAATCCATGGGCTTATCATGGCAGGAAGCATTGGCTGTTGTCTTTATTTCTGGTCTGATCTTTGTATTCGTGGCTTTTTCGCGATTCGCAAAGACATTGAGCGAATCGATTCCGCATTCACTTAAAGAAGCAATAACAGTGGGACTCGGACTTTTCTTGATGCTGATCGGACTTGAAAAGGGCGGAATCGTTGAAAAAGGGACAAACTCCATTATTGCTCTGGGTGAGCTTGGAGACCCGCAAGTGCTTGCAAGCATCTTAACGTTCTTGCTTGCCATCATTTTATTCATGCGCAATGTGCCTGGCAACTTTTTGATTACTGTTGTAGCAGGAACATTGATAGCATGGGCTTTTGGGCTGATTAATGTGCAAAATACCGAGGAAAAGCCGTTTGCTCTTTCTGATTATATGGAAGTATTTGGAGCGATGTCATTCGATAACTTGCTTTCCGTCACTTTTTGGATTGCCATTTTTTCATTGACAATGGTTCTTGTCTTTGAAAATATCGGATTAGTTCACGGTCATGTTGGTTTTATAAATAGGCCGGAACAGTTTAAGCGTGCTTTTCAGGCAACTTCGGTTTCTGCATTATTGTCAGGTATTTTTGGGACAAGCCCAACTGTAGCAACGGTGGAAAGTACAGCGAGTATGGCTGCCGGCGGACGTACAGGATTAACAGCAGTTACAACTGGTTTGCTGTTTATGCTATCAGCATTCTTTATTCCTGTTATTAAATTGATTCCCAACAGTGCAATTGCACCTATTCTTATCATTATTGGCGGACTGATGCTTCAAAACATCCGCAACCTTGACTTAAAGGATATGAGCGAAAGCTTTCCAGCTATCTTTATCATT
The DNA here is from genome assembly GCA_030348385.1 of Cytobacillus sp. NJ13. Taxonomy (NCBI): domain Bacteria; kingdom Bacillati; phylum Bacillota; class Bacilli; order Caryophanales; family Bacillaceae; genus Cytobacillus; species Cytobacillus sp. NJ13. The sequence goes on from JAUCFP010000006.1 coordinate 5,271,230, forward strand.
GCCATGATTCCGTTCACGTATAGTATTGCGGACGGCATTGCCATTGGATTTATTCTGTATCCAATTTTAAAGATCTCGATTGGCAAAGCAAGGGAAGTTTCATTTGCATTGTATGTCATAGCTGCTTTGTTTTTATTCAACTTTGTTTTTCATGTGATTAGTTAATATAGACATTGGGATGCCCTATTGGGGCATCCTTTTTATGTAATCTATTCAGAATCATTAGCGTGGTCCAGTCAGCTTATGAATCCTGGAAAATATACCAGCTAACAGCCGCAGCTAATATGTTAGCCGCAGTGGTATTTGAGATATTTTTTCTGCGGCTTAATATATCTTTTCATTTCTGCTGCCATCTTCCTTTTAACAGACACCGGAATGTCTGCCTGGGAAAGGTCCTCGGGGAAGGGGAAAATCCTATAGTCATTAAAACGCACCCGGATAATCCCTTCATAAACAATAGTTTTATTAAAAAATGCCGTTGTTTCTACAAAGGCATTTTTTTCATTAATAACGCTGCTAAACTCTTCGATCCGCTGAATGAAAAATTTAAATGTATAAAGTTCAGTATTAATATCGGTCACTTCCCTAAATGAAGGAACTTATCAGTTTTCTGATAAGTTAATAATATAATAAAGAAAACAATTATTGAATAATAAATGCTTTTATGGCACTCTTAATTATAAGTTGAGCTACAAATGGTTTGGAGGAATTACTATGAACATTGAACTGCTGAAATGTCATGGATCAGGAAATGATTTCTTTATAATAGATGAAATTTCCCATACGTATAATTTTACAGAAGAGAATCGTGCTGAGCTTGCTAAAGCAATATGTGACCGCAGCACTGAACTTGGTGCAGATGGAATTCTTTTTGTATTAAAAAGCGAAAAAGCAGATGCCAGGATGCGTGTTTTTAATCCGGATGGATCAGAAGCCTCAATGTGCGGAAATGGATTAAGATGCGTTGCCCGTTATGTATGTGAACTTCTTGGTCTAAAAGAAGCCATCATTGAAACCATGAAAGCGGATTTGCAGGTGAAAAAGCAAGAGGACATCTTTGAGGACATCCCAACTTATCTTGTTGAAATATCACCTGTTTCATTCGATTTGAAGGATCTTCCTTTAGTTCTCGATGATAAAGATACTATAATTAATGAAAAAGTCAGCGGGATTTCAGAGGAATTAGCTTTTACAGCCTTAGCAGTCCCTAATCCCCATTTTGTTTCCATTGTGGAGAAAGAGCAAATTACATCTGACCTGCAAAAAAATATCAGCGAATATTTGAACGGGCCGAATGAATTCTTTCCTGATGGAGTAAATGTCAGCTTTGTAAAGCCATTAAAAAAAGGGCATATTTATGTTAGGACATTTGAGCGGGGAGTAGGATTTACCAATGCCTGCGGTACGGCCATGTCCGCTTCAACACTTGTTACTTGCATGAATGGGCTGAATAAAATCGAAGAGCCTGTTGAAGTATACAATAATGGCGGAAAAGTGCGCTGTGTAGTTCATGAGAAGAATGGCAGGCAGTTCATTGATTTAATTGGGAATGCCAGCTATGTTTACCGCTGTGAAGCGGAAGTCAATATGGAAAATCCAGCAGAGTTCTCCCTGTCCCCGAAAGCGGAACATACTGGTGAAATTAAGCAGTATGCTAAACTTCAGGAATATGCCCAAGCAGTACTTAAAGAATGGATGTAGGATAAGGCACTGGCCTTATCCTTTTTTGTTTTGATGTTTTAAAAATTCGAGCACCGGGGAAAAGGGCTGAATTTCCTTTGTTTGAAAATAAGAACTGAATGGATCTCCATCGCTGTTTATCCTTTTTATAAGATTGGTTATCTGAAACCGCTCCATTGTTAATTTCTCGTTGACTTCCTCCCAAAACAGAGGAGCAGCAACAGTCGCTGCTTTATTTCCTCTTGCTGAATAAGGAGCAATGATTGTCTTGCCTTCTGCGTGCTGGATATAATCCACATAAAGCCTGCCTCCGCGATTTTTCTTTAATCTTTCTGTTGTAAAAGAATCGGGGGCTTTGGAAACTAGATACTGGGCAATAAATTCGGTGAACAGCCGAGTATCATCAAAGCTATACGTATTTTCCTGCAGCGGGATATAGATTTGCAGACCTTTATTGCCGGATGTTTTAACGAAGCTGATTAATTTCAGCTGGTCAAGCACCTCTTTAATCAATAGAGCAGCTTTAATGGCAAGATGAAAAGCGTCTCTCGAAGGAGGATCTAAATCAAACACTATTTCGCTTGGTCCATTGCTGTAAATGGTTTTAAAGGGGATATGATATTCGAATGCAAGCTGGTTGCCAAGCCAGAGCAGCGTTTGAATATTATTGCAGACAATATAGTTGATGCCCTCTGACATTTCGGTTTCCACAAAATCCGGTGCGTAATCCGGGCAATTTTTCTGGTAGAAAGGCTCTGCAAAGATCCCATGCGGATAGCGGATTACAGTTAAAAGCCTGTTTTTTAAAAATGGCAGCAGATATGGAGCAATCTCTCTTAAAAAGTGAATGTAATCAATCTTTTGAATAGCTGGTGTTTCCCATAATGGCTTGTCTGGGTGGGTAATTTCTATTTCGGGAGGCAGGTTTTTCTGCTTCTGTATAAATTTATCATAAGTGCAGGCATCAGGCTTCAAATCGAAACGAAACTGGTGGAAATGAGGTTCGCGCATTTGTTCCTCATAAATCTCCAGATATTTAACTTCCACACATATGGCTGGTTCTACATAAATGAATTGGCTGTTTTCATCTGTTTTATTATCTTTAATTATTTGGAATAAGGCTTGTTTTTCGTCGGGCTTCAACCCAAAAAGAAACTGTCCGATTGCTATGACAGCATCCTCCTGGTATACACCAGCATAAAAGTAGCCATTTGATTTTTCATATGCAGTGATAAAGCAGGAAACGTATTTCCAATTCTTGAATTTTAGCCATAAAGATGATCTTTTTCCTTCTTCCCATTTATTCTTCATCTGCTTTGCCACGATTCCTTCACCGTCATGCAGGACAATTTTTTCCCAAAGTTCATTAAAGCTGCGGTATGGAGGGATTAATTGTATCAATCTCGGATCCTTCTCATCAGGTTTTAAGGGCATATTACAATCTTTAAACAATGCTTCCAGTTCTGCTTTTCTGATAAAGTACTCTTTATCGTTCATTTTTTTGCCTTTTGCCATTAATATGTCAAAAATAAGAAGACGGCAGGGGGCAGTTTTTGCTTTCTCTTGAATTTTCTTTTCAGACCTCATCCTGCCCCTGACCTGGATGGACCCAAAATGAGCTTTATAGGCATTCTCAAGAAAGACTAATTCTCCATCTAGTGCAAGTGGAAGATATGGTTTAAAATTATCTTTGTTTTGTTCCAAAAAAGTCTTAATTTCTGGGAAAAGATGTAATAAGGGCTTATCGTTCCTGCTTGTCAGTCTGGGTTCCTTGTCCAAGTGCAGGATTGCTCTAAAACCATCATACTTTGCTTCAAATAGCCATGCCTTCTCTTCCGGAACATCGAAAGTTAATGTAGGAAGCATAGGTCTCATTCAATTTGGCCTCCCTTTACAATCGTTACTATAGTTTTGGCCATTGCCGCTAAAACTACTCAGTTTCCAAATGTTTTAGCGTATCTCCGATTTTGTTAATACACAAATTATGATTACTACATCTAATAAGAATGGGAGTTTGGCTATGCATACAATGTGGAAAGGAAGCATCAGTTTTGGGCTGGTGAATATACCAATTAAGCTGCACTCAGCTACAGAAGATAAGGATATAAAGCTGAGGAATCTTCATAAAGAATGTCATTCACCAATTAAATATGAGAAGACATGCCCTGTTTGTGAAGTAGAAGTCAAAAACGAAGATATTGTAAAAGCTTATGAATACACAAAAGGAAAGTTTGTCGTTTTAGAGGATGAGGATTTAGAAAAGCTTAAACAGGAAAATGAGGATAAAGCTGTCGAGATTATGGACTTTGTAAAAATACAGGAGATTGATCCGATTTATTATAATCGCACGTATTATATGTCTCCCGGGGATGGAGGAGGGAAGGCATATTCTCTTTTAAGAAAAGCGCTTGAGACATCAGAAAAGGTAGGCTTGGCCAAAATCATTATTCGTTCCAAAGAACAGCTGGCAGTTGTCCGGGTGTATGAAAATACACTCGTTATGGAGACGATCCATTACCCTGATGAAGTGCGAAAGGCTGCTGACGTTCCAAATGTCCCTGCAGAGGACAAAGTGACTGATAAAGAAATCGATACTGCCATTATGCTGATTGATCAGTTAACGACTGAATTCAAGCCGGAGAAATATAATGATGACTACCGTACAGCTCTTTTGGAGCTTATCGAAGCAAAACGGACTGGAAAAGATATAGTCACACCTGTTGAAAAAGAACCTGCGGCCAATGTAACCGACCTTATGGCTGCCCTGCAGGCATCCATTGATAAAACTAAGCCTGCTGATGCTGAAACAACGAAAAAACCGGCAGCTAAAAAGAAACGCGCCTCTGCAAAAACAAAAGCTAAAAAGCAGGCTTAGTAGAAATAAAACCGACTTTGCTGATGCAAACTCGGTTTTTAACTGATTGAAAGCTATTCATATTTTGAAGAAATGCTGAAGAAAATCGCCATGGAGTATTTTAGAATAATACTTAAAAAAGTGTTCCGTTTACCAAAGTTAGTGGTAATACAATAAATAAAAAGGATTTGTATAAATGAACAGGAAGAATTTAACATCGAAAAATATCATCTACTTAGCGTTGGCAGCTTCCATTATTGGCGGATTTTTGCTGCTTTTTATTGAAATAGTGGACGAATTGAAGGAAAATGAGCTAATTCGTTTCGATGAAACTGTGATTGAGTATGTTCAGGCATTTATCTCTCCCAGGCTGACGGAGTTTATGAATGTGGTTACCTTTTTGGGGTCGGTTAAGTGGCTGGCTTTTGCTGTCTTAATGGCGGCCGTTCTTTTGTTTGTTTTTAAAAAGAGGTCACTAGCGTTGTTCATGGTTCTTTCATCTGGTCTCGGAGCACTTTTTAACTTGCTGCTGAAATGGATTTTCAAAAGAGAACGACCGGATATCAGACCTCTGATCGAGGAGCAGGGATTCAGTTTTCCGAGTGGACATTCAATGGGATCTTTTATTTTTTATGGATCACTGGCTTATATGATCATCCATCTGGCAAAAAGAAAACGCTGGAAAGCTGCGTGGACAGTGCTGCTGGGCTGTTTTATCATCATGATTGGATTAAGCCGCATCTATCTGGGTGTTCATTTTCCCAGTGATGTAATTGCTGGTTTTGCTGCCGGAGGTGCATGGCTGACGATAATGATAATTGGATTCCGTTATTATGAGTACCGCAAAAATGTTTAATGGGTATTGAGAAATGCGCGCATTCTTTATAACATAGGGGAATAACAGAAACAGGAGTGGAAAGAATGAATCAAAGGATTTTGCCCGCATCTTCGAACATGAAAGAATTTGAAAAGTTCCTGGAAAGTCCCTATGAAATTGGCGTATTTCTCGATATGCACATTTCACAGCTGAAAAATGTTTCACAGATGGCGAAAGTACATAACAAAAAAATGATATATCATGTTGATCTGATTCATGGCTTGAAGAGTGATGACTATGCCGCAGAATATATTTGCCAGGAATTTAAGCCTTACGGATTAATTTCTACGAAGTCCAGTGTCATCCTGAAAGCAAAACAAAAAGGAGTGATTGCTGTTCAGAGAATTTTTCTGATCGATTCGCACGCACTCGAAAAGAGCTATAAATTAATCGAGAAGACAAAGCCGGACTTTATAGAGGTTTTGCCGGGAGCCATGCCATGGATGATAAAAGAAGTGAATGATCGCTTGAATACCCCAATATTTGCGGGAGGGCTTATCCGATCAGAAGAAGAAGTGAAGAATGCGCTTGATGCAGGAGCAGCTGCTATTACCACTTCGAAAATAGAATTATGGGAAATGTTTTCATGAAAATGTTCAAGAAACGTTTGACAACGTTTTCATAGACTTGTATACTCGGTTTACAAGTTAATTTATGTGTCGGAGATTAGGAGATTCACACAGTTTAGCCTTAGAAGGCTTAATCTGTCGTGAATCTCCTTTTTTTGTATCCGATCAGCTAAAAGGGAAAGGGGATTTTCAGATGTCTGCTTTTATGGGAGAAATAATTGGAACGATGATCTTGATTGTTTTTGGAGGAGGCGTTGTTGCCGGGGTGAATTTAAAAAAGACTTTCTCTTTTAATGGAGGGTGGATTGTTATCACAATTGCCTGGGGACTTGCTGTAACGATGGGGGTTTTTGCTGTAGGATCGATTAGCGGGGCACACTTGAATCCTGCTGTAACAATCGGGTTTGCGCTTAGCGGGGATTTCCCTTGGGCAGACGTGCCTGCCTATATTCTGGCTCAAGTCCTCGGGGGTTTTTTGGGAGGAGTTATTGTATTCCTTCACTATCTGCCGCATTGGAAAGAAACAGAAGACCAGGGTGCAAAACTTGCTGTTTTCTCAACCAGTCCTGCGATTCCCCATACATTTTCAAATTTATTAAGTGAAATGATTGGGACGTTTATTCTTGTACTGGGATTGATGTTTATTGGAGCAAATCAATTTACAGAAGGCTTAAATCCTATTGCTGTAGGCCTTTTGATTGTTGTGATCGGAATGTCGCTCGGAGGGACAACTGGCTATGCGATTAATCCGGCTCGAGACCTGGGACCGCGCATTGCTCATTTTCTTCTTCCCATTGCAGGAAAAGGGAAATCGAACTGGGGGTATGCATGGATACCGGTAACTGGGCCAATCCTGGGGGGATTAATGGGCTCAAGCTTCTATCAAGTGATGTTTGATGGGAAAGATTCAGGTATGTTATGGGCAGTGCTGGGTGTTAATATAATAGTATTAATTCTTTCATATATTTTTGGCAAAAAACAGCCAGGGGAAGTTGATTCTTCTAAAGTGGCAGCATAAATAAGAATAATGAACAAAATTGGGAGGAGTTAATTGTGGAAACATATATTTTATCATTAGACCAGGGGACTACTAGTTCGCGTGCTATCCTATTTAATAAAAAAGGGGAAATTGTTCACACGGCACAAAAAGAGTTCACACAGCATTTTCCAAAGCCTGGCTGGGTTGAACATAATGCTAATGAAATATGGGGTTCAATTTTATCGGTGATTGCCGGTGTTTTTTCGGAATCCGGCATAAAACCTGAGCAAATTGCCGGCATTGGCATTACAAATCAGAGGGAAACAACAGTAGTTTGGGATAAAGAAACAGGAGCCCCGGTTTATAATGCGATTGTCTGGCAGTCAAGGCAGACAGGCGAAATTTGCGATGAATTGAAGGAAAAAGGCTATAACGATCTATTCAGAGAAAAAACCGGTCTTTTAATAGATGCATACTTCTCAGGGACAAAAGTTAAGTGGATACTGGACCATGTGGAAGGGGCAAGGGAAAAAGCTGAACAGGGCAAATTATTATTTGGAACCATCGATACATGGCTAATCTGGAAACTATCTGGAGGAAAAGCGCATGTGACTGATTACTCCAATGCGTCACGCACATTAATGTTTAATATTCACGAACTTAAATGGGATGAAGAACTGCTTAACATTCTTGGAGTTCCTGAAACGATGCTGCCTGAAGTGAAGCCATCTTCCGGAGTGTATGCTAAGACAATTGACTATCACTTTTTCGGCAAGGAAGTACCCATCGCCGGAGCAGCGGGTGATCAGCAGGCTGCGCTATTTGGACAAGCATGCTTTGAGAAAGGAATGGCTAAGAACACTTACGGAACCGGCTGTTTCATGCTTATGAATACAGGTGAAAAAGCCGTGCAATCTGAACATGGACTTCTAACCACCATTGCCTGGGGGCTTGAGGGGAAAATTGAATATGCATTGGAGGGCAGCATTTTTGTAGCTGGTTCTGCCATTCAATGGCTCCGTGATGGAATGAGGATGCTCAAGGATACAAAGGACAGTGAAAGCTATGCAAAAAGAGTGGACTCGACAGATGGAGTTTATGTAGTACCGGCATTTGTAGGTCTAGGGACACCATATTGGGACAGTGATGTAAGGGGAGCAGTATTCGGAGTCACACGGGGAACGTCCAAAGAGCATTTTATCCGTGCGACACTTGAGTCACTTGCTTATCAGACAAAAGATGTTCTATCTGCTATGGAAGCGGACTCAGGCATTGAACTTAAGACGCTTAGGGTTGACGGAGGTGCCGTGAAAAATAACTTCTTGATGGAGTTCCAGTCAGATATTTTAGAGGTGCCGGTTGAAAGACCGACAATTAATGAAACTACTGCGCTTGGGGCAGCTTACCTTGCTGGATTGGCCGTCGGGTTCTGGAAATCACAGGAGGAAATTGCTGAGCAATGGGCAATTGATCGATCTTATCATCCATCAATGGAAGAAAAAGTCCGTGCAGATCTTTATCAAGGCTGGAAAAAAGCTGTAAAGGCAGCAATTGCTTTTAAATAATCAAAAGCAAGTTTTACACACAAATCATATCTTTTATGTTATAATAAGCTCAAGTTAATAGTTCGGCAGGAGATGCGGAGAGACCACAAAATCATTATCGGCTAATCGATGATGTATTTTGTGGTCTCTTTTTATGTCTAGCTACAGCGCCTAACCCCTCGAGGTCACAAGTCAATCTTTCCAAAAAGGCAAAGAACGCCTTTCCGGAAAGCTCGTCTTGTGCTTGTCGGGGCTGGGCAAGGCGCTTGCGCTTTTCTATTTCCCTGCTTTTAAAGGGCAGTTACAACTACTAGCCTTTTCGACAAGGAGGAGACAGCAATGACATTTTCTAATTTAAATCGTACTGAAATGATAGAAACACTGACAAAGGAAGAATTTGATGTTCTGATTATTGGCGGCGGCATAACCGGAGCGGGAATTGCTCTGGATGCGGCAACACGGGGAATGAAAACAGCACTCGTCGAAATGCAGGATTTTGCAGCCGGAACTTCCAGCCGTTCAACAAAACTGGTTCACGGCGGATTAAGATATCTTAAACAATTTGAAGTTAAAATGGTAGCGGAAGTCGGCAAGGAGCGGGCAATCGTATATGAAAATGGACCACATGTGACTACACCGGAGTGGATGCTGCTTCCAATGCATAAAGGAGGCACGTTTGGAAAATTTTCAACCTCAATCGGCCTTAGAGTTTACGACTTTCTTGCAGGCGTCAGAAAGTCTGAACGCAGAAGCATGCTCAATACCAGGGAAACACTATCAAAAGAGCCGCTTATAAAAAAAGATGGACTTAAAGGCGGCGGTTATTATGTGGAATATCGCACAGATGATGCCCGTCTTACAATTGAGGTAATGAAAGCTGCGGCAGAAAAAGGCGCAATGCCTGTTAACTATGTGAAGGTTGAAAAACTTTTATATGATGAACAAGGAAAAGTATGCGGAGCTGCAGCTGCAGATCAGCTAACAGGCAATGTTCATGAAGTTAGAGCAAAAAAAGTCATCAACGCAGCAGGTCCCTGGGTTGATTCCATCCGCGAGAAAGACGGATCAAAGAAAGGAAAGACCCTGCGTTTGACTAAAGGGGTTCATTTGGTAATAGACCAATCCAAGTTTCCGTTAAAACAGGCTGTGTACTTTGATACGCCTGACAAAAGGATGGTATTTGCTATTCCGAGAGATGGTAAAACCTATGTGGGAACAACAGATACATTCTATAATTCTAATCCCGTAAATCCAAAGATGACTGCAAGTGACAGAACATACATCATTAACGCCATTAACTTTATGTTTCCTTCTGTGAAAATAGCAGAGAAGGATATTGAATCCAGCTGGGCTGGTGTTCGTCCGCTTATTTGGGAAGAAGGAAAAGATCCTTCCGAGATATCACGCAAAGATGAAATCTGGGAGTCGGATACTGGTTTGCTGACAATTGCAGGCGGGAAACTGACCGGGTACCGGAAAATGGCCGAAACCATTGTTGATATACTTGCTGAAAAATTCAAACAGGAATCAAATAAAACATATAGCGGGAGTATTACAAAAACATTACCCATTTCAGGAGGAAATGTAGGAGGATCATTCAAATTCCAGGAATTTATCGGGTTCCAGACTGAAAAAGGAAGAAGTATTGGTTTATCAGCTGAACAGTCAAAACACCTAGTTAAAATGTATGGTTCTAACGTTGGTATCATCTTTAATATGATTGAAACGAAAAGAAATGAAGCTGAGAATTATGGCCTGCCGATTATATTATGGGCTAAGCTGAAATATGCAATTGAACATGAAATGGCTGCCACCCCTGTTGACTTTTTTAACCGCAGAACAGGAGCTCTTCTTTTTGATATTGAAACGGTAAGAAATTATCAAAAACAAGTAATTTCATATATGGCTGATGCATTTAAATGGGATACAGCTGCAGAAAGTAATTTTGAAAACCAGCTGAACCAGGAACTCAGCTTTGCGGTAAAGCCGGCTGATCAGGATTAAAACTCTCCAATTGGGGAGTTTTCTTTTTTTAAGGAGTATTTTCATAAACAAACGGGACATACCTTAGGCATACCATAGACTAAATAGCTATCGGAGGTGGCTTATGTACAATGTTCTCATGTTTGTTGACTCGGGGGTTGATGATTCACTTGCCCTAATGTATGCCCTTCAGCATCCCGAGATTAATCTAGTGGGTGTAGTCAGCGCTTATGGCAACATAACAAAAGAGGAATCCATTAATAATACTGCTTATTTACTTAAGCTTGCAGGCAGAGAGGACATTCCCATTATAGCAGGGGCGAGCGGCCCGCTATCCGGTGAGACCGCTGTCTTTTATCCTGAAATTCATGGGGAGGAGGGCCTTGGGCCCATTCAGCCTCCGGAGGACTTCAACAGCAAAATAAAGGTATATGATATAGATAAAATTATTGAAATTGTAAATGAATACAAAAATGACCTTGTGATCGTTGGGGTTGGAAGGCAGACTGATTTGGCATTGCCGCTCATTCTATATGGAAAGGATGCATATAAAGATGTGAATGCATTTTATTTAATGGGCGGTGCGTTTTTAGTTCCGGGAAATGTAACACCAGAGGCTGAGGCGAATTTTTTCGCTGACCCCATTGCAGCGGATTCAGTGCTTGAAAAAGCAAGGAACATTTATATATTTCCTCTAAATGTAACAAATAAAGCGATTATCCGTCCTGAGACGATTGATTTTATTGCAGATAATACCCAATCGCCTTTTAAAGATTTAATCAAACCTGCTTATGATTATTATTATGAAGCTTATCAAAAGCTTGTCCCGGGAATTAAGGGGGCACCTCTTCATGATGTTGTTGTATTAAGTGTTCTCACAAATCCTGATCTTGCCAAGTATGTAAAACGAAGAGTGAGAATTGAACAGTTTGGAAAGGCAAAGGGAAAAAGCATAGCTGACTTTAGGCCGGTGCCTGAAGTTGATCCGCCCGAAACAATTGATAATATAGCGATGGAGCTTGACCTGGAACGTTTTGTCATTGATTTTATGGAAGTTTTCCTCACTCAGAAAGTTCAGCAGAAATAGCTTTTGACACATAGTGTTAAAAGCTTTTTTATTTGGCGTTGAAGGGGAATGGGAAGATTGCATAGAATGTATTAACATGGAAAACATTTGAAGTCAGAGAAAGTTTCTTTAGGAAATGGCAACAAATCCACTAATTTTCAGCATTCATTAATCAAATCAAATGGAGGCTTCCAAATTGCTAAAAAACAAAAAATTAAACAGGTTTCTTTCAATTCTGGGGATGGTCATAGCCATTGCCGTAGCATATAGTGTACTTGTCTTTTTAAATAAGGGTGAATCTAAGGTGCAAAAAACCTCGGCAAATGCGGAGACATCCGAACAGGGTTTAATGTACCATGATTTAGGAGACTTCATTGCCTCCAATCATACTTTTTATAATGAAACACTTGGATGGGGGAGAGACCGTAAAGTCAGCTGGACTAAACAAAGAGAGCAGGCCGAATTAATCGTAAACTCGCTGAAAAAAATATCAGCGGAGAATGAGGATCTGCAGACTGACCTGGGCACTATAACAAGTCTGGCAGAAACTGTGCAGTCGGGAACTAAGGAAAAGGATGTTCTAATTAAACTGCACCGATATTTTCATGATCTGGATATTGGTTTTAATGACTATAAAGACACAACCGATTATTTTGATGTAACTGAGTATAAGGGAGAAGGCTAATAACGAGTGACAAGTTATTTTCTTGACACATTACCGCAAATAAGGTAACATAATGATTGAAGTATTTGAGGTATATTGTTGAAGTCGTTAATTCACTTGGAATGTTCGGCAGCCGAACCTTCTTTTATGTGAAACTGCGGCTTTTTATTATGTTTTATGCTCTTTAGGGTTTTGAAAGAGTAAGCATGTGTTTGTAATTAAGAATAATTTGTGTGGACAGCTTAAAGCTGAATTTTCTTCTTAATCATCTTCTATAAACCAGACACTTCTCCGTATTTTTACTTCAGTAAGATTCTTACCATTTAATATTAAAATCTCAGAGAGCATCTAAGAGTCGGAAAGGATTCCGGCCAACCTGATTCCCACTGGCGCGGTCTAGGAGCCGCAAGGATGGAAGAGAGGCAGGGCTTTCATTGTTTTAGGTAATAATTAATTAACTCAAATATATCACTTATAAGGACAGTATTTGCTGTCCTTTTTTATTTGTTTTACGAAAAAACACGAACAATTTAATAAGTTTCAGTTTAATCATTTGTGTTTTTGTGGTATGATGTATTCATTAGAATAGCTTTTCAAAATCGCAGTGACTGACGACAATGCGGAATGAACCGCTGGGGAGCTGCGTCTATGTATAGCCGGTCGTCTGGGCAGAGATAAGGGATACCCTTGTCTCTTTTTTCATAACAAAATGGAAAAGCCCGTCAGCCGAATAGGTGCTTTTCCTATAGGAGGAATATGCATGGAAAAAAAGATTATTCTTGATGGAATTGTTGTAGCAAAACATGTGAAAGACCAATTAAAGAATCGAATTGAAGAATTGAAGGGGAAGGATGTCGTCCCTTGCTTAGCGACTATTTTGGTGGGAGATGACCCTTCCTCTGAAACGTATGTAAGGATGAAGGGAAATGCATGTGAAAAACTTGGCATTTTATCAAAACGTATTCATATGTCAAAGGATACAACAACAGAAGAACTATTAGAGAAGATTGCAGAATTAAACGATGATCCTTCTGTACATGGAATCCTTCTCCAGCATCCCGTACCTGGACATATAGATGAACGAAAAGCTTTCGAAGCTATTGCTATTGAAAAAGACGTAGACGGTGTTACAAGCCTTGGATATGGACAGACTGCATTCGGATTTGGTGAATATCCGTCTTGTACACCTGCAGCTATTTTGGAAATTATGGATTTTTATAAATTGAATGCTGAAGGTATGCATGCAGTAGTCGTAGGCAGAAGCCCAATCCTGGGCAAGCCGGTCTCTGCCCTTTTACTCAATCGTAACGCAACGGTCACTACGTGCCATTCATATACCAAAAACCTGCCCCAAATTGTAAAGCAAGCTGATATTGTAGTAGCAGCTGTAGGAAAACCTAACTTCATCAAGGGTGAATGGATTAAAGAAGGAGCTATTGTCCTTGATGCCGGATATAATGAAGGGAATATTGGGGACGCAGAGTATGACAGCTGTCTTGAAAAGGCGTTTGCCATTACACCCGTACCTGGAGGAGTTGGTCCTGTTACGATCTCCATGCTTTTGAAACATACTGTTCATGCTGCGGAAAAATCGCTGAAATACAGGGAAAGCATAAATAGTCCATTTATCCCTAAATGAAAATTGATTTTTAAAAGGATTGACTTATAACTGGGTGTCGTTTATTATTAGGTTAACGCTGTAAAGTTCGTTATATACTTTTTGGATAAGTAGTCGTAGCTGCAAAGAAATGTAGGCGATCGTTCATCCTCATTTCTGGCAGCTGCGACTTTTTTATGTTTAAGTTTATATGGTACATTATAGTGAAAAACAATTTATTGGGAGGCAACACAAATGAACACAGGTAAAGTTAAATGGTTTAATGCAGAAAAAGGTTTCGGATTCATCGAGTCTTCAGAAGGTCAAGACGTATTCGTACACTTCTCCGCTATTCAAACTGAAGGTTTCAAAACTCTAGAAGAAGGTCAAGACGTAACTTTCGAAATCGTTGAAGGTAACCGTGGACCTCAAGCTGCTAACGTAACAAAAGCATAATTTTGCTTAAAATGAGGTGATGCATGTCTAATCATGCATCACCTTTTTATGTTTGCTTATCCACTTTGTAGCCTTCAGCATTCCTCAAAACAGATCTTCTGCAAAAACTGCTTTTAGGAATATGTATTTTTCATTTCACCCAATTAAAATACTTCACTTACAAAAAGTTTAAAAATAGTGCAAACGGAAATGTAAAAAAGAGATACAAACTGGAAAGCCTAGTAAAGTGTCCATGTCTTTATACAAAAACAATCTTTCAGTACCTAATAAGAGATGCAATTCAAGGAGGAACTTATATTTTGACAACTTTTTCAGATTTTGGCTTAAGTAATGAAATAGTAAAAGCCCTTTCCAATATGGGCTTCGAGGAACCAACACCAATTCAGGCACAGGCGATTCCCATCGGAATGAAGGGTAAGGACATGATTGGCCAGGCGCAGACTGGAACTGGAAAAACTACTGCTTTCGGTGTGCCGCTGTTAGAGCAGATTGATTTAAACGAAGGTATTCAAGGTCTTGTCCTTGCGCCAACACGGGAGCTTGCTGTACAGGTGGCAGAAGAATTAAACCGTATAGGACAGGTAAAAGGAGTCCGGACACTTCCTGTTTACGGTGGTCAGGATATCACCCGCCAAATCCGTGCGCTTAAAAAGCGCCCGCATATTATTGCTGCTACACCGGGAAGGTTAATTGATCACATTGAAAGAAAAACAATCCGTTTAAGCAACATCAAGATGGTAGTTCTGGATGAAGCGGATGAAATGCTTAATATGGGATTCATCGAGGACATTGAAAGAATTTTAAGTGAAATTAAAGGTGAGCGCCAAACCCTTCTTTTCTCTGCAACAATGCCAAAAAGAATTCAGTCTCTTGCTGAAAAATTCATGCAGGAACCAGAAATGGTTAAAGTCAAAGCGAAAGAAATGACTGTTAAAAATATTGAGCAGTACTATATGGAAGTGCATGAAAAACAAAAATTTGATGTGCTTTGCAACCTGTTGGATATTCAGTCACCTGAACTGGCTATTGTGTTTGGAAGAACTAAAAAGCGTGTAGATGAAGTGGTGGAGGGTCTTATCAAGAGAGGCTATTCGGCTGAAGGGATTCATGGTGATATTCCCCAGGCGAAAAGAGATCAGGTTATCCGCCGTTTTAAAGAGCAGACAATCGATATAATGGTAGCCACTGACGTTGCTGCACGAGGTCTGGATATTTCAGGCGTTTCCCATGTTTATAATTTCGATATCCCGCAGGATCCTGAAAGCTACGTTCACCGGATTGGACGTACTGGGCGTGCCGGAAATAAAGGGCTGGCAATTACGTTCGTTTCTCCAAGAGAAATTGACCACCTGAAAATAATTGAAAGTGTTACAAAAAGCAAAATGGCGAAAAAGCCTGTTCCTTCCTTTAAGGATGTTGTTGCAGGCAATCAGCAGGCGACTATTAATAAACTTATGGAAGTTATTGAAAAAGAAGAACATGCAGACTTCAAGAGAGTGGCGGAAAGTCTTCTTGAAGATACAGATTCTGTTACTTTGCTTGCTGCAGCCATCAAATTGCTGACTAAAGGTCCTGATGTAACACCGGTTAAATTAACTGCGGTGGAACCTATACGTGTCAGAAAACCTAAAGGCGATCGCGGCGGAAGAAGATTCAGCGACAGGTCCAGAGGCGGCGGCCGTGATAGAAGAGATTTTAAAGGCGGCAGGGACAGACGCAGTAAAAACCGCAGCAGCAGCAATAAGGGATAATGCAGTCTAATATCCGAGAGAAAATGGATAAATTGATTTTTTTTCGGTACTTTTTAAACATTTTATTATAAAATTTGAGGAATTTACCCATATTAGTAAATGCAGGGTAAATAATCACTCTGTGAGTTATAGATATTAGGAGGAAATTTACATGGCAACAGGCAAAGTAAAATGGTTTAATTCAGAAAAAGGTTTTGGTTTTATCGAAGTTGAAGGCGGAGAAGATGTATTTGTTCATTATTCTGCAATCCAGACAGAAGGTTTCAAAACCCTTGATGAAGGCCAGGAAGTTAACTTTGACATAGAGCAGGGCCAGCGTGGACCGCAAGCTGTAAATGTAACAAAGTTATAATTGATTGATAAGAGAGTCCCTTTTAAGGGGCTCTTTTAATTTTGGGGTAATATAGGGTATAAAAGTAAGAAGAAAGGAATGATAGTGATTAAAATCCTCATTCTGTCTGATACCCACATGCCAAAGAAGACAAAACAACTGCCTGGTATTCTGCTGAATGAACTTCTCAGCTGTGATTTAATTATCCATGCAGGGGATTGGCAGAGCGTCGATCTGTATTATGAATTAAAAAACTATGCTCCTGTTGAGGGGGTATATGGAAATACCGACAGTGTTGAACTTTGCACCATTTTTAAGAAAAGAATACTGCTTGAAATAGAAGGTTATAAAATAGGGGTTGTCCATGGACATGGAAAGGGAAAAACAACTGAAAAAAGAAGTATAGAAGCTTTTGATAAGGAAAATGTTGATGCTATTATATTTGAGCATTCTCATATCCCAATAAAGAAACTCCATAATGGAGTAATCCTGTTTAATCCCGGGTCTCCTACAGACAAGCGCAGGCAGCCGAACTATTCGTTCGGCATCCTGAAAATTACAGATGAGATGACATTCAATCATGTTTATTTCGATTCAAAGGAATAAAACGCTTCAAATCTTGAGTGTGTTAAGATCATATTCATAATAATCTTGTGTGCCGTATGGTTCAAAACCGCATGATTTGTATAATGAAAGTGCATGGTCATTTTCTGCAGCTACTTCAAGATGCACCCAGTTAACTCCCTTGCTGTGTTCCAGATTAACAGCATTGGTAAGAGCGCCCCTGCCGATTCCTTTTCCCTGAAATGAAGGATCGACAGCAAAGCCGTAAATCCACGCAGCATCTTTTTCTGTTTGAACCCTGATTTTGCCGGCTTTTTCGCTTTTGTATTCAATTATAAAAGTCCTCTCATTTTCGCAATCAAAGATTTTGTTATAAAAAGCCTCTGCCTCGTCTTTGGGGATTTGAAAGCATGCAGTATCCAGATGATTAATGAAAAAAAGGTCACTGCTCACTGCTTGCCGCAAAGTTACTTGAGAATTTGCTGTTCCGATTTTTGCGCTTTTATGGCGTTTCATTTGATACTCGGAGAATGAATAGATGCAGGGAAATGATTTTAAATAACCTTTTGCTGATTGGGAAGAGGCTGGAGCATTAATAAGCAATTTGCGTGCTTGGGCCAATTGTTTTACTGCCTGATTGAACAAGCTGGAGAAGATGCCCTTTCGTCTATGATTAGGATGAACCATTCCGCATAATTCAACAGGACCTCCAAAATTATATAGAGCAAGGTAACCTAATAAATTCCCGCTGTTATCATATTGGAAATAGTCATTTTCCTCGCCGGCAGGTCTCGACTTCAAGGTATCCCAGTTTAATTTTAAATTAATATTTTCCGTCTCTTCGCATATTTGCTGGAGAGAATGGATATCGTCTAATTGTTTTTCTGTCAGCATTCAGGCGGCCTCCTGTATAAAAGAAATAATAAACCAATAATATTAGAAAAAGGTTCATATGAATAGTCCTAAATTTCAATCTATTTGCCTTGGTTTGAAATTATGTAAATAAATATAGCAATATGTTAGGATTGTATGGAAAAAGGGGGAGAATCAATGAAGAATTTCACAGTGATGTTCCATAAGGAAGACAATGTACAGCCGATGGTTGTTCAAAAATTAAATGAAAATGACTTTGAACTATACACAGAAGGCGGCACAAGGCATTTATTTGAATTGAACTCAAATGTTGGCTATTTTATATTTTTTGATGCAATTGATAAGGAAGGGAAGGAGTCTTACCTGGTTCTCCAATATGAAGGGGAATCGGAAGAACCCAGTGCATGCTTTGCTTTTGAATTAAAAGATTTCTATCAATTCACAGCTCTTTATCTGAATGACCTTGATTTTAATGAAGGGAATAATGTGGATAGGGAAGAAGAAGCTTATACACCGATACAGCATTTGGCACATTTAATGTATCACATTGTTGAAGAGGGCAAAGAAATTCAGTGATAAAATAAAAGAGCAGGGGAACCTGCTCTTACTCTTGTGTTTGAGAAAGGTTCACTCTGCAGAAAGCCGAAACCGTTTTTTCTTCCTCTTCATCTAAAGCGAAATCCAAAATGTTTCCTGAATGACTTTCAACAAAATGATAATTAAGAATCCTCTCATCTTCTCCATTTTTATAATAAAGCACTCTTAACTTAAGGCCATTCTCTGAATATAATTCATCGTCTTCATCTACATCGATATCTAAAAAGTATTCGTAGCGGTCTCCCGTTAAAATGCCAGTGGGATCCTGTATGTACTCAACAGTATAACTCGTAATGTTCATGGTCTTCACCCTTTCTTTCGCTGCTGTACATGTCATTATACACTTTTCCCAGATTGGTTTAATAGTATTTATCAATTTTTTGCCGTGTTTCTAAGGCTGCTGTGTAAGTTTAGAACTTTTTGACAGAACCCATTTAAATATGTTATACTAATTTTAGTTAAAAGAATATAATATATTGCCCATAAACACTTGTTATATAGAGCCAGTGGTTCGTCACTTTATATAGCAAGTGATTTTTATTTTGGGTAAGGGTCTTACTCTTTGGGAGGTGCCTGATTATGGCAATGGGATTTGGCAGAAAAAATTTGGAAGAAATCAAGGTTGAAGAAGTGAAAATCTGGGAGTGTACATCTGAGTCCTGCAACTGCTGGGTAAGGGACAATTTCAAAAGCAGCCAGGTACCTATTTGTCCGATTTGCAAAAGTGAAATGAAAGAAACGACTAAAGAATTGCAAGTCGTTAACAATAACAGCATCTTTTCTAAATAATTGTAAGGGCGATGACATCGCCCTTTATTTTTTTGCTGATTTTTTCTATTGCGCTTGCAAGCTCATCCGGTCTTAGAAATCCAATAGGGGAAAAGCCTTTTTAACATAATCAGATTCAATATCAAAATCCATACATTTTACCCGTTTTCATCATATTTAACTTTATAAGTGTAAGTAAGGGGAAATCTTACGTCAATTTGCCCTTCCTTCAAAGGTGAAGTATATGTTTGTCCATGAAGAACAAAATAACGGAAACGTGCTAAACTGGATGTGGAAGAATGTCAAATTTACTTTGGTTTCTTGGATTAGTGCTCATCAGCATAGGCCTTATTTATATAACTTATATTAAAACTGAATTTCGGTATAATCTTGCGGTTTACTTCTTCGTTATGGGACTTTCTTTCTTAATGGAATACATCGTATTAATTTTAGGCGACGCATACTCCTATTATCCGAAATTATTTTCTATCCAATGGTATGATGATGTTTTTGGTTCCAGTATATCACAGGCTTTTTTTATTCCTGGTGTATTGATGGCAATAGCTGCTTTTAGAATGCGCTTCAGATGGATTATTTTTATAATCGCCGCTATTTTTGGGATAGAAGAGCTGTTTCTCTGGCTGGGCATCTATGAACATAATTGGTGGAAATCCTGGTTTACCCCAATAATCTTGTTTGCTTCAGTTTTTGTTATTAAATGGTGGAGGAATAGTGTTGAAGCTCCCACTTTATTTATTCAATTTATAACTGTGTATATGGCCATCACCACAATTTTTCAGGGGATATCATTTGGTTTAACGGCTATCCTGGGAACTCATCAGTATAAAATCGGATGGTTTGAATCACCTTATCAGGACCATATAGCTTTCAGTGTTCTAATTTGGATTATCTATGCACTGCTGCTGACCATTATCATAATAAAATATTATCGAATTAAATGGATGGCCTTATTATTTTTTTCCGATTTAGCTTTTCATTCCTTTATGGTAAAAATGGACATTCTAGAAATAAACGCTTTTTGGAATCCTGCTTACTTTAGTGTGATACTTATGCTTTTGCTGATGTTAATCAGGAAATTAAATAATTATATGTTCTCATCAAACTGAAATTTATACTTTCAAAATGTTATCTGATGATCTAAAAACAACTGGAATAAAATACCACGAATAAAACGTTGACCTGAAACACTTGCGATGCTATTATTTAAGAACAGCTTTCACAAGATAACTGAAAGAAATTATTTTTAAAATGTTATTGACGCTGAAAGTTGTAAGTGATATAGTATAAAAGTTGCTTCAAAAGATAGCAGCTGAAAT